>NZ_LRDR01000001.1:0-635096 GCF_001541635.1 Acinetobacter sp. LMB-5
TATCTGGGATATATTCATCCATTTTTAGTCTTAAAGTTTTTAAAGTGCTAGATCGAATATATAGTTTCCCATCCTTAGATTGCTTTACAGCAACCAAATCTTCAGAAGCATTTGAGTTAATCGAAATATTTAAAAATAGATTAATTAAATCAATATTTTGCTCCTGCTCATTCGTTCCTACGTGTTTATATTTATTATCGTTACCAACAGATTTAGGAACACTCGGAACTGCAGTATTCGTATAATCTAGTAACTGTTCGGCAAAAGAATATGCAGGAAAATACGCAACACATAAGACACCTATAATGTATTTCATATAAGCCTCTTAAAGTGTGGTTTTCTTACCATTAACTGTTAGAGATACGCTGTATTTATGATTTGGTTGGTAGGTAAAGTTACTAATCGAGTAACTTTTCGACTTCTCCGCAAGAATATAACCATTCACAGTATTTACTTTAATCGGATAACTTTTATTGGCAGTTGTATCAACAAGCATTAGACTATTTAACAGCGCATGTCGGTTACCTATATTGCTAATATTTAAAGAAGGTGTGTTCTGGTTAACATCAATTTTCCAACTCAGTTTGGTAATCGCATCTTTATTTACTACAAATACAGGTAATGATGAGCGAAGTAATACATTTACTCCCTGAGCTGCTTTACGGCTATCAATTGGTTTTGGTAACTCATCAATAATAATACGATAAGTTTTTTCACCAGAAATAGGTTCTGGGTTAATTCTAACTACACGTAAGTTATAAGAGTCACTAGGTTGTAGTTTTAAAAATGGTGGACTAACTACAATCTCATCCGTAGGGATTAATTGATCTTGCCCAGCATTTTGTCTCCACTCAAATACACGCACCTGCAAATCAGCGCTTTCATTTGACTGGTTATATAAACTAATTGAAGCAGCATTTTGATTACTTAATATTTCTACATTTACAGGTGAAAGACGGATTGTTGCGGCGTTAATAGAGCTAGATAAAGATAAGAATAATCCCGTAATAATAAAAATATTTTTTTTCATGATTTGCTCAAATATAACTTTTTTAATGTATTAGCCCTTTCAAAAGGGCTAACGTAATTCTAATTTATGCAAATTAATAAGTTACCGTTACAGTCACACTGTCAACATAGCTACCTGCACTTGGTAAAGTTGTTCCTGCAGGAATACGACCATATACATTTACAGTTTGAACATTACCCGTTCCGGTTCCACTGTAGGCAGTCGTTGCAATACCAATTGCTGTGGCACGTCCTGTGTCAGAGAAAAGGTTGTAAGGAATATATTCGTTGCTAGTCGCCCCGCCGATCATGCGACGTTGGGTTGATAAAACATTCTGACCACCATCAAATGACAAAGTCCATGGCACAGTATTATTACAAAGGACTTTAATTGAGGTACCACCAGTCGTTGTGGTATCTGCATCAACATTACCAGCAAGTGAACTTAATGTACCAAAATCTAAAACGGCATTTGTTGTCGTGCCAGTTGCAGAGGTATTCAATACACAACTATTCGTTACTGTTGCTCTAACAGTTAATGTACCTGTTGCTGTAGCTGCATTTGCCGCATTGAGAGAAAATACTCCTGCAACAACTGCTGATAAATAAATAAAAGTCTTTTTCATGGCCAAAACCTTTTAAACTAAATTGTCGAATTAATAGATATAAAAAATTTAACCCTTATTCTTACAATCATTTTTATTTGACTGCTCTTTTAAAGCTTATTTTTTTATCCTACTTTCCAACATAATACATAAAAATAAATAAAATGCATGTTCACGTTATTATTTTAATTTCTAATCAATAAAACAAATTTACCTAAACCTATCTTACGGATACAAAAAAACAATATTTACAAAATATAAATATTTGATTTAAATAATTTTAATAAAAACACTAGAAAAAATATTAAGATAAATTTAAATAAATATTTCAAAATTTAGCTAACTTTAAAAAATTAGATAATTTTCTAGAGCCAATTTATTTTTTATATTATTTATCCCTTTAATTTTTATTTTATATTATTTCTTAAAAGTGCATCTTCAAAAAACTATTAAAGATTATAATTTATATAAAAATAAAATGATAAAGCTTGATCTACAGATGAACTATGACAAAGATAGTTTTGTTTATTTTAAATATTGAATAGCTATGAGATATAAAAAAATAAAGGCCTCTTTAGAGACCTTTATTTAGTAATTTTAAATAATTAAACGCTCAGCATGCTATTTAAAGTTTCAGAAACATTTTTCGATTTCACTTTAGGCTGCAGTGCTTGTAAAGCTTGTTGTAGTTGAGTACGCTGAGGCTCTGCAAGCGTATACCAGCGAGATAACACCTGTAATAGGCGTGAACCTAAAATTGGGTTTTTCTCGTCAAGATATTCTGCAAGGTTAATAAAGTGAGCTACACCAAAGCCCCAAGTATTTTCTGGATTATTTGACAAGCCACCACTTACCGCACGAATACGGTTTGGCGTCGTGAGGTCATAATCAGGATGCTGAGTAAGATATTCAATCGTCTCAACAGTGGCATTTGGATTTGCTGCCTGAATCATAAACCATTGATCTAAAGACAATGCTTCATCTTTAAAACGGTCATAGAAATCAGCTAGGGCAGCTTGAGCTTGAGGTGCATTTTGCCAAACTAATACACGTAACGCACCTAAACGTTCAGACATATTGCCTGTGTTTTGATATTGGACATGTGCTAATTCAAATGCACTTTGGTCGTCCTGACGAGCCATCATCATCAACATGATATTTTTTAATGCACGAACGCCCATGGCTAACGAGAATTCTTTTTGCAAGTCTGGGTCAAGGGTAAGGTAAGTATCTTTCCAGAATGAACCCAACTCTTGTGCTAAACGATTAAGCAAGGCTTCACGTTTTACATGAATATCTGCTGGTGCATAGTTCTGATCAATACGACTACCCAAATAACCTTCACTTGGTACATCAAACAAACGTGATGCTAAAAGCGGGTCACGACCAACCAAATCAGGCAAAGTGCTCTGAATAGCTTGAATATACGCATCTGCAGAATGGTCTTCTAGCAAAATACGCTCAAGCAAGGTTTGCGTTGCTTGCCATTGGTTAAAGCCGTTGGTTTCGTGTTGAATTAAGAATGCTAATTCAGCATCGGTATAGTCAAATACAAGATTTACAGGCGCAGAGAAATTACGGAGTAACGACACAACTGGCTGTTCAGTCACACCTGTGAATTCAATGGTTGCTTCGTCTTGATCAAACAAGTACATACCATCTTTAACATCATTTACGAATAGACTGTTACTGTGCAATGTATATTGCTCCCCTGTTTTAGCGTTAAAAAGCGCTAAAGCAACAGGAATTGGAACAGCTTTTAAATTTGGATATTTAGGATGTGCTTTTAGGCTTTGTTTAAAACTTAAACGGTAAGTTTGCGTCGCTGCATCATATTCACCTTTTGCTTCAAGCTTTGGCGTACCTGGTTGGTTGTACCAAGTTAAAAATGCAGATAAATCGACACCTGAACCTGCAGATAATGCAGCAACCCAGTCTTCTACTGTTACGGCTTGTCCATCATGACGGCGGAAGTATTCATCGGTTCCTTGACGGTATTTTTCTTTGCCTAACAAAGTCGACATCATGCGGTTAATTTCCGCACCTTTTTCATAGACTGTCGCTGTGTAGAAGTTATTAATTTCTACAAAGTGATCTGGACGTGGTGGATGCGACAATGGACCAGCATCTTCAGGGAATTGATGCGATTTAAGTACAGCGACATCATCAATACGTTGAACCGCAGCAGATTGTAAATCTTCAGAGAAAGACTGGTCACGGAATACGGTTAAGCCTTCTTTTAAGCACAGCTGGAACCAGTCACGGCAAGTAATGCGGTTCCCTGTCCAGTTATGGAAATATTCATGGGCAATCACAGACTGTACACGCATAATCGCTGCGTCAGTTGTGTATTCTTCATCGGCAAGTACGCATGAAGTATTAAAGATGTTTAAACCTTTATTTTCCATTGCACCCATGTTGAACTGGCTCACCGCAACAATCATATAGTTGTCGAGGTCATAAGCACGGCCGTAGTGTTCTTCATCCCAACGCATTGAATGCTTTAATGCTTCCATCGCGATATGGCATTTTGGAATGTCTTTCTCGATTGCATAGATTTCTAAAGCAACATCACGCCCTTCCGAAGTCGTATAACGATCTTTAAGAACAGCTAGATCACCAATAACACAAGCAAACAAATAGCTTGGTTTTTTAGTCGGGTCTTGCCAGATCGCAAAGTGGCGGTTTTCACCTACCTCACCTGTTTCAAGCAAATTACCATTGGCAAGTAACACTGGATATTTTTTGTCTGCTTCTACGCGTGTCGTAAAGACTGAAATTACATCTGGACGGTCTGGATAGAACGTGATTTTGCGGAAACCTTCAGGTTCATTCTGGGTTACAAACAACTCATCTGCTTTATACAAACCTTCAAGCTGAGTGTTGGTTTCAGGATGAATAATCACTTGAGTCTGTAAAATGACTTCATCTGGTGCATCAGTGATCACCAGTTGTTCACTGTCGAGTGAATATTGTGCAAGAGTAAGATCTTGACCATTGAGCTGAATAGATTGCAACTCAAGATCACGGCCCAATAACACCAAGTCTCCAGCAGTTTGACGCTTCATGACTAATGTTGAATCAACAATTGTTTTGTCATCATATACTTGAATATCAAGATTAATAGATTCAACCAAGAATGAAGGTTTTTGATAATCTTTTAAATAAATTGTTTGATCTGCCTGAACTGGAGGCTGTGCCGCAATATTCATCTTTATTCCTTATATACTTTTCGGAAACCGTAGTACGAATTTTATGAACTTGGTCATACACATTCATACATACCGTATTTGTTTACCTTTATAAAATTAATGGGACTTCATTTATACATTTCAAATTACAATCGTCTTTTATTAGCACAGATTAGACCAAATTTACGATAATCGTTGCTTATATAATCAATCTATACAATAAAAATAAAACAACTTCAGCTTTTAACATTTTTTAGAGTCAGCTTACATTTTGGGCATGGTTCTTGCCTTCATTAATACACCAATATAAATATTTCAATCAGAACAAGAGGTGTCAGTATGGAATTAAAAGCACATTTTCATCGTTTAGAAAATATCAAAGCAATTCATGATCTAGATGCAGCAGGACTCGACCACCATGTGATTGCAGTGTTTTTATCTGCGGAAGGTATTTCTATTACAGCTCAGGAGGTGACCTCTATCGTTAATACTTATGATGCTTTAGGTAAAGTAAAATTACCAAGTAAAAAAGTGCAGGCACTTATCAATGCCAAAAAGCTTGGACAGAATGATGAGAGCTTGCCGTGCCCTGTTTAATTTTAAATTTTAACCCCTTATGAAAACCTAAAGTTAAGACAAAGACTTTAGGTTTTCTATTTTTGCACCAAACAAAAATACAATCTCAGCTATCGGCAATGCGGCTGTGTATAATAAGTCAATCATGATAGTTTTAAACGTTCGGAGCAAAATGGTCTTACAAATTCTACAGAAACAGCTAGATGAAAGTAGCCATTGTCCTCTCTGCCAAGCTTCAATGTACTGGGTAGATGCCGAGCAATTTGAACAAGACATTCAGTTTCATGAATGCAGTCATTGTCAGCACCGTGTTTTTAAAGACACGAAAATGACTTGCCATTGTGAAACATGCACAAAACAACGGAAAAAGCTTTTACAGCAAACACGCCTACAAGAACAACGCCAGTTTAAGTCAAAAGAGCAACCTCAACGTAGTCTGGAACAGCTCAGTTTTTTGCATAAACTTTTTTTACTCAGCCTGCTTGATGACTATGCACGTGACGATGTTGCTCATGACGAATACATTCACTGGGACCAAATTAAATATCACTCTATTACCCCGAACTGGATTTTTCAAAACTATCTGATTAAGCAACTCCATAAAGATGGAATTTTAAACGCCCAAGATCAAGCTGATGAACCTCAGTGCTTTTATTTAAACATTCGCTTGGACGGTTATAGTGACCCAAGTTTATTTAGTGTAGCTCAGCAACTACGCCACTGGTTTTATGAAAATTTAAGTCTTGGTATTCCGTTTCGTAGTGCCGATGAAGTAAAAGACGTACTTTTTCAGGTGCTCTATCAAGAGATTATTCAGTTTATGCAGTTCTATTGCCGAACTTGGGGCATTCAAATTGCAGGAAGCTCTAATTTTCAAACTTTTTGCTATCGCTTAATGGATTCATTGGCAATTGGTCAGATTTATTATTTAATTCAAACCGCACTTGAGTACCTTTATAAACAGAAAGCCCTACAGCCGCGTAATGAAAAATTTATTAACACGAATTTGTTAAAGAAAACCTTAGAACAATATCGCGAGAGAGCCTTAGCTGAAAAGTGGGAAACCTCAATGTTGCCTCGTCCTCACAATATTCCCTACAGTAAAATGAGTTATATTTTACTTAACCGCTTCTTAGGTTACGACGAACAAATCTTTGTACAACCTGTCTGGAAAGCATGGCGAAAAATTGAACCGCGATTAAACTTTTATTCAGTTAAACGTTGTATGCATTGTGGTTCAAACGATTTAAGTGTTGATTATGATGCGGCAGATTATGTTTCTTTAATTTGCCAAAGATGTAAGCATCAAGATCATTATTTTACTCACTAAATCTACAATTACTTTGGCTTAATAAGGATAATAACATGACATCAGCATCGACTTTGATTGAGCAGGTAATTGACGCTTGGCAAAACATGCAGGCAAAGACGCCTCTTGTGCAATGCATTACCAATAGCGTCGCGGCCAACTATACAGCCAATGTTTTACTTGCTTCTGGTGCTTCACCTGCCATGATCGATAATCCTTATGAAGCAGAAAGTTTTACCAAAATTTCATCGGCTTTAAGCATCAATTTAGGCACCCCGACTTCAGAGCAAATGCAAGCCCTGCAAATATCTGCCAAGACTGCACAGCTCAATGGCATTCCATGGGTGCTTGATCCAGTCGGCTATGGACCAATTTTAGCTTGGCGTAGTCAAATGACAGACGAGCTTTTACAGTTCAAGCCAAGCATTATTCGTGGTAATGCTTCAGAAATTAGTACACTTGCAGGCAACCAAGTTCAATCTAAAGGTGTGGATAGTACTTTAAGCAGTGATCAAGCCTATCAACAGGCTTATGCACTATTAGCACATACGGACTGTATCGCTATTTCAGGTGAGTCAGATTATATTTTGTCTAAAGAATTAGACATTGTGATTCAAGTAAACGGCGGAAGTCCTTTACAGCCCAAAATCACAGCAACTGGTTGTGCTTTGGGTGCGCTAATCGCAGCATATAGTGCTGTGACGACACCAACAATTGCTGCTCTTTCTGCTCATGTTCATTTTGCGATTGCGGGTAAACTTGCTGCAAATCAAGCGCAAACTATGGGAAGTTTTAGCACCATCTTTATGGATTACATCCACATGCTAGATGACAACTTGATTGAGCAATATGCAGATATTAAGCTTTTAGAGATACAGGCATAATCTAGGTTATACCTGTATCACGCTAGACTCACTTTAAAAGTAAGTAGATTTCTGTTCATTCGATAGCACTACTTTTACATAGTGCTAATCGCTATTCTTGATCGAAATTGCGCTTTTTAGTGTTATACAACTTGCTTGAAATAATCTTCTCTTGGCATATCGACAAGCTCAACGCACAATTGAATTTCTTTATTAAACTCTTGTTGTAGATATTTTTTATTACTAAGCGCCGCTAATAACTGCTCACCCATAAGCTGTTTTTGTTCAGCCGTTCTTCCCGACAAAATGTAGGCTTTTACATGAATATAGGCTTGATCAGCTCCCAAGCCAATGAGGAAAACATCATCTTTACGCGCACGGCTTTTAATGTCTTCTGGACTAAATAGCTCTGTCTCAATCAATGTGGTATTAATTTCTTCAAGTAATTGTTTTGCGTTTAATCCAGTTAAGTTTTCTGAATAATCAACTACAACGTGCGGCATAGCCACCTCAATTTATATAATAAGTCATTAAGCTAATTAAACTTTACTCAATAAATAATAAAGCTAATCGAACTTGATCATATCCCATTCGAGGACTGGTTGCTTCAACAATTGGTCTTAGTTTGATCGAACCATCATCAGAAAAATGATCTGGATTTTGGCGCTTTTTCAGCTTCTTATAAATTTTACGAATTTCTTCGACCACCTCTTCACCCGGATGGGCAACCGAAATATCTAGCTTTTGCTCTTTATGAAGTCGAGCCAAGTGATTAATAATCGTCGCTGGGGTTAAACCACGTTCATGCGCGATGTCTTCAATCTCATAGCCTTCTTCAAACAGCACACGTGTCTCATCTAAAGTTGCCGTAGCATAATTTTGCTTTCCACCTTTTGCGAGTTTCTTCTCATTACGAGAAATCTCAGTTTCATTCAAGGTGCCACCACAGTGACGAATAAACGCTTTATGCTGAGCCGTTAAATCTACATCTGCAAAGTTGTCTTCGGCCTCTTTTGAAAGTTCTTGGAAACGACGATCCGCTTTTACAGCTAAACTGTCTAGCTCTAAAGCTTGCTCGTTAATACCTAATAATTTTAGACCAGTTAAAGATTTTAAGCGTGACAATGCAACATAACCCTGACCTTTTTCAAAGGTGTTCATGAGGTTAATTTCAGCCGCTTCTAAAGTCATCCCTTGGCTTTTATGAATGGTAATCGCCCACGCTAAACGAAGCGGAATTTGCTGAAAACTTGCAATCACTTTGCCTGCTTCATTTTCAACGGACCACGTTTCAGGAGCAACCAGCAAAGTCGTGCCATCAGTCAGTTTTACTTTCGGCAGTAAGCCATTTTCGTCATCTTCCTCAAAGCCGATGACTTCACCCAAACTTCCGTTGATATAGCCCATATCAAAGTTATTTTTTACAAACATGACTTTGGCATGCTTTTTAAGTGTGAGTTCTTCTGGCGCACGTACTGAAGATTTTAAAGTTTCTAATAATTTTTCATTACCATCTAAAACAGCATTGAATTGATGCCCTTCATTATCAATTTCATTTAAGTGCTGATAATTGATATTGTCGACATCCATATTGTGTGTATAAAGACGAGTAAAGGTCTCACCAATATCGTGCGCGCGTGATTGACGCAGTGCTTGCAAATGATCGGGTTGAATATTTTGCGCGCGAATAGCGTTTAAAATCTGATTCAGAATTTCATCATCTTGACGGTGTTGTTCTGTTAAATAACATACGCGGAATTTGGCTTCGACCCATGCATCTGACATAAAACAGAACTTATCACGGTTGGCTTCACCATTACGTCCTACAGGCGGTAACTGGAAGAAATCTCCAGCCACAATGACTTGAATACCGCCGAATGCTTCATCGCTTTCTTTAAAATATTTTAGAACTTGATTGACCAGATTAAGCTGTTTCGCATGTAGCATTGAGATTTCATCAATCACAAGAACTTGCGCATTTTCAAGGTGTTCCTTGAGATATTTACGCTCTTTCATGCGTTTTAGATCGTCGTCAGTTAACAGATCTTTAATGCCAATGCCAGCCCATGTATGAATGGTCATACCGTTCATATGCGTTGCCGCAATACCTGTAGACGCCGTAATAGCTACAGGCACTTTACGTGCTTTTAGGTATTGGATGTACTGATTGAGTGTATAGGTTTTCCCTGCACCAGCCGAACCGGTTAAAAAAACATTTTCACCTGCTTTGAGCAGTTTAAGCGCAGTTTCCTGTTTCATAATCTCATGTGTACATCTTCAACAGCCCATAGCTTAACGATTTTCCCGAAAAAATTAAATGAATGTGCCAAATTTTATATAAAGTCATTAAAAATCAATAATTAAATCCCAAGTAATATTTGGTAGGTTTTTGGTAGGTAGGAAAATAATCTTCAGATCACAATACTAAGCCCATGGTGAGGCTCACCTGTAATAACAAACAATGGATTTATGGAAGAAGGAATCACTCCATGGCTTTTAAAAATATTGCAGATCAAACAAACGGTTTTTATATTCCATGCGTATCACTCTTTGGACCAGGATGTGCTAAAGAAATTGGTACAAAGGCACAAAACCTCGGCGCAAAGAAAGCATTAATTGTGACCGATGAAGGCTTATTTAAATTTGGTGTTGCAGATCTTATCGCGAACTATTTAACTGAAGCAGGCGTTGCAAGCCATATATTCCCAGGCGCAGAACCTAACCCAACCGATATTAATGTTCATAATGGTGTTAATGCCTATAACGAAAATGGCTGTGACTTTATTGTCTCTCTAGGTGGCGGTTCATCTCACGACTGTGCAAAAGGGATTGGTTTAGTCACTGCGGGTGGCGGCCATATTCGTGACTACGAAGGTATCGATAAAAGTAAAGTACCGATGACGCCATTGATTGCAGTCAATACAACGGCTGGTACTGCATCTGAAATGACTCGTTTCTGTATTATCACCAATACAGACACTCACGTAAAAATGGCAATCGTTGACTGGCGCTGTACCCCACTTATTGCGATTGATGACCCGAAACTCATGATTGCAAAACCGGCAGGTTTAACGGCTGCAACAGGTATGGATGCATTAACCCATGCAGTTGAAGCATATGTTTCTACGGCGGCGAACCCGATTACTGATGCGTGTGCAGAAAAAGCGATTACGATGATTAGCCAGTGGTTACAACCTGCTGTCGCAAATGGTGAAAACATCGAAGCGCGTGATGCAATGAGCTATGCACAATACTTGGCTGGCATGGCGTTTAACAACGCATCTTTAGGTTATGTTCACGCAATGGCGCACCAGTTAGGCGGTTTCTACAACCTACCTCACGGCGTATGTAATGCAATCTTGTTACCACACGTTTGTGAATTTAACTTAATTGCTTGCCCAGATCGCTACGCTAAAATCGCAGAGTTAATGGGTGTAAAAACTCACGGACTCACCGTAACAGAAGCTGCCTATGCTGCAATTGATGCCATTCGTAAACTGTCTTCATCAATTGGTATTCCATCTGGTTTAACCGAGCTTGGTGTAAAAACTGAAGACCTTGCGGTGATGGCAGATAATGCTCAAAAAGATGCATGTATGCTCACCAACCCTCGTAAAGCAAATCATGCACAAGTTGTGGAGATTTTCAAAGCAGCACTTTAATACTGTTGTAATGGCATATCCCTCTAGTAAGTCAAATCCCTCCGACCATTGACTTACTTTTTTGGGGAATACTTAGCTCCAGCGGTATTCCCTTTTTTTAGAACCTATACTCCAACCTTTTCCAAACCTGATTGACAATTCGCCCATTTCATTGAAGGATACTCTGCATGTCTTAATTACAATAGCTCGATAAAAATGAATACATCTTTAGCTAATCAAACTTATGTTCCAGATATTTTAGGCACGGGTTACGAACAGCTCACACTTAGTTTTCCTGATGATTATGAAGGGAAAGTTGTAGCCACCTTAGTGCGTAAAAAAGCCGCTCAATCTACTCAAAAAGCCGTACTATATATTCATGGTTTTTTAGATTATTTCTTTCAAACCGAAATGGCTGAGCAATTCAATGCTCATGGTTACGACTTCTATGCACTTGATTTAAGAAAATATGGCCGCTCAAAGCTGCCTCATCAAATTTTTTATAATGTGCTTGATTTAAATGAATACGACGCCGAAATTACTCAAGCATTAGAGATTATTGGCAAAGAGCAACACACTCAGGTTTTACTCGCAGGGCATTCAACTGGTGGTTTGACAGCAACACTTTATGCTGCCCATCATCCAGATCATCCTCTTATTAAAGCGCTATGGGCAAATAGTCCGTTTTACGACTTTAATTTAAGTCTAGTCGAAAAGAAGTTTGGTATTCCAATGCTCAGTCGAGTAGGAAAATATCTACCAAAAGTTAAATTCCCAAGCCAATTAAACAAATGGTACACCACCAGTCTTCACAAGCAGCTCAAAGGTGAATGGGAGTTTAACCTTGACTGGAAACCAACCTCTGCCCCTACAGTTCAACTCAGCTTTGTACATGCGATTCATACGGCACAAAAAGAGATTCACCGTGGGGTTAAACTGAACGTTCCCACACTGATTATGCATTCACATCAAACTAAAAACCCAAAAAAATGGGGAATAGATGCGACTCAAAGTGACGTAATTTTAGATGTTAAAGACATTGAGAAACATGGTAAAAAAATTAAAGGCGATGTTTCAGTTGTCTCTATTCACAATGGATTGCATGACTTAGTCCTTTCGGCCCAGCCAGTACGAGAACAAGTCTATCAACAATTGTTCCATTGGCTGGATCAAAAAATTACTTAACTAAGCTTAGGTGAGTCAAGGTATTTCACCAGCAGTTGATGCGCAGGATGTTCACTTGGTAAGAGCTCCATAAGGCGTTCTACCGCATCAATTGCTTCAGGGAAATGAGCTAGATGCTTTAATAGTAAATCTGTTTCTTGGGTTTTAAAAATTGCATCGCTCAAGCGTGACTCAAGGCAGTCGCGCCATGCACATAAAAACGGACTTTCAGTTTTTGCCAGAAATACACCTGTGTAAAGCTGCAAAGCCGAGGCTGCATATCCCGCATCGAGCGCTTGTTCAGCTTGTAAAAAATCGGCTTCAACATGCACCAGCAGACGATATGGACGTGAACCAAGTAAACCGCCTAAAATATCTCGCAGTTGAGACATTTCAGCTTTAAGCGTACCCATACTGACTTTACGTTCACCATACAGCGCCTGATAAAGATGCTCTAAAGTTAAACCATGCGGACATAGTGCCAATATTGTTAAAATTTCAATTTGACGCGGCGTTAATAGCAAACTTTTACCGTTAAATTTAACTTGCGGCGTCGAAAATGCACGAATATGTAATTGCTGGCGCTGCTGCTCTAGCAAAGCGGATTGAATAATGGATGCACAACGTTCAGCCGCCAGGATTCCTAAACTATTATGGTTCTTCCATGTGGTTGATAAATCAACAACACCTAGCGTTTGTTTTGAGTATGGATCGATAATCGGTGCGGCATAACACACCCAATCATGAATCGACTCCATGTAATGTTCGTTTGAAAAAACACAGCTTGATTGTTGAGTTTTTAAAGATAAAGCCAAGGCATTCGTACCAACAAATTCTTCACGCCATTGACCACCTTGTACAAAATGTACACGCTCAGCAGCACTTTGCATTTGTGCACTTGGTGCCGTCCAGATAATCGTACTGCCGATATCACCGACAGCAATTACCATTGAAGATTGCTCTGCAATATGACGTAAGTCGTCGGCACATTGGCTTAAAGCCATATCTAAAGCATTTTGTGAAGCAGTTTTTTTCTCGACTAATGGAGCAGCAAAACGCTCTTTAGGAATCGCGGCAGAAGCCGATCGTTCCCACGAGCTTGCAATACTTTGGCCGAGTTTGGCAGCGTTCTGAGGAGAGAGACTATTTTGCGTGCGCAGTTGATCAATCAACGTCCGTTGCTGCAATAAATCCTTTTTTGTGAACATTTGTAAATTCCTTATATATCCACATTTCTATTCCAACCTTTCTCCAACCTTCTTCTTTATATCCTAATTATACAAAGTACGAAAGTACCTACTGACAGGGTTCTTGTTAGTCTTTAGTCCTAAAAAGCAAAGGAATATTTATATGCGCTATATCGATCCAAATCAACCAGGCTCAAAAGTTCAATTTAAATCACAATACGAAAATTTTATTGGCGGTGAATGGGTGGCACCTATAAAGGGTGCATATTTTGATAATGTATCTCCTGTTGATGGAAAAGCTTTCACACGTATTCCACGCTCTAGTGCCGAAGATATTGAACTCGCTCTAGATGCAGCACACAAAGCGAAAGCAACATGGAATAAAGCATCACCAACAGTACGCTCAAATATACTTTTAAAAATCGCCGATCGTTTAGAAGCAAATCTTGAAATGCTTGCGGTTGCCGAAACTTGGGATAATGGTAAAGCAGTTCGTGAAACTTTAGCAGCTGACCTTCCGCTTGCGATTGACCATTTCCGTTATTTCGCTGGATGTATACGTGCTCAAGAAGGCGGAATCTCTGAAATTGATGAAGATACCATTGCTTATCATTTCCACGAACCGCTAGGTGTAGTTGGTCAAATTATTCCATGGAACTTCCCGATTTTAATGGCTGCATGGAAACTTGCACCTGCTTTAGCAGCTGGTAACTGTGTCGTGATTAAACCGGCTGAACAAACGCCAGTGGGTATTTTGTTGGTGGCTGAACTCATCCAAGATATCTTACCGCCGGGCGTCCTTAATATTGTCAATGGTTTCGGTTCAGAAGTTGGCCGTCCGTTAGCGACAAACCCACGTATTGCAAAAATCGCATTCACAGGTTCAACTCAAACTGGACAAATGGTGATGCAATATGCGACCGAAAATATTATTCCAGTCACCTTAGAACTTGGCGGTAAGTCACCGAACCTTTTCTTCGAAGATATCATGGATAAAGAAGATGACTTCTTAGAAAAAACACTTGAAGGTTTTGCTATGTTTGCCTTAAACCAAGGTGAAGTATGTACTTGCCCTTCTCGTGCTTTAGTACAAGAAAGCATTGCTGATCAGTTCTTAGAGATGGCTGTCGAACGTGTAAAACGTATTAAAACTGGTCATCCACTTGATACTGAAACGATGATTGGTGCTCAAGCATCTCTACAACAGCAAGAGAAAATCTTACGTTGTATTAACACGGGTCGTGAAGAAGGTGCAGAACTCTTACTTGGCGGTAGCGGCCGTAAAGAAGTAGGCGATGGTTACTATGTCGATCCGACTATTTTTAAAGGTCACAACAGCATGCAAGTTTTCCAAGAGGAAATTTTTGGACCTGTACTTGCTGTGACAACGTTCAAAGACTTTGACGATGCAATTAGAATTGCCAATGACACCATGTATGGTTTAGGTGCAGGTGTATGGTCACGTTCAGCTCACATTTCTTATCGTGCTGGTCGTGCTATTGAGGCGGGTCGTGTCTGGACAAACTGCTACAACATCTACCCTGCACATGCTGCATTTGGTGGTTACAAGAAGTCAGGTATTGGCCGTGAAAACCATAAAATGATGCTAGATCATTATCAACAAACTAAAAACTTGTTAGTGAGTTATTCAACTAAACCAATGGGCTTCTTCTAAATTTCGCACCAAGTTGATACCAAACTATCAACACTAGAAAGAAGTAAGGTCATTCATGATACAAGAAGCCAGTAATTTAGATTGCTGGCTTCTTTATTTTGTACTGTTAGTTCTCAAGTTTTTACTATCTAGAATAAAAAGCGTCAGCTAATATTTAAAGCAATTTATTTAGGCATTGCTTTTGCATTAATTCATACAAACTAACTCGCAGGAGTATTGTATGAATCAACCAGAAACAGCTTCCGTTATTTCCTCAAAGACAGAAGTCTCGTCAGCAGAATATTTTGCTCAGCGTCAACTTAAACAAGGTACCGTTGGTTGGTTACTCCTGATTGGTTTAGGCGTAGCTTATGTGATATCAGGTGATTTTGCTGGCTGGAACTTCGGCATAGCCCAAGGCGGCTGGGGTGGTATGTTTATTGCCACTGCCCTTGCTGCAATCATGTATCTGTGCCTGTGTCTTTCTATGTCAGAAATGTCCACCATGATGCCGACAGCAGGTGGCGGTTATAGTTTTGCACGTGCTGCCTTTGGTCCTTTTGGGGGCTATTTAACAGGAACAGCCATTTTAATTGAATACGCAATTGCACCAGCGGCGATTGCCGTGTTTATTGGCGGTTATTGCGAATCTTTATTTGGCATTAATGGCTGGATGATTTACCTCGCCTGTTACGCCATTTTTATGGGTATACACCTCAAAGGTGCCGGCGAAGCCTTAAAAATTATGTTTGCGATTACACTTGTCGCAGCTGTTGCTCTGGTTGTGTTCATTGTCGCAATGGTTCCATATTTTAATACACAAAATTTATTTGATATTCCAGTTGGTACAGGTGTTGGTGCAAGTCGTTTTCTACCTCATGGCTATTTAGGCATTTGGGCCGCTGTTCCTTTTGCAATCTGGTTTTTCCTTGCAGTTGAAGGTGTGCCATTAGCCGCCGAAGAAGCAAAAGATCCAGCAAAATCCCTGCCACGCGGTTTAATCGGAGCAATGCTCATCTTAACGGCGTTTGCAATGCTCATTCTATTCTTGGGTGCGGGTGCAGCAGGTGCAAGTACTTTACAAAACTCAGGAGCTCCCCTCGTCGATGCTCTGGTTAAAGTTTATGGCACCAACACTTGGCTTGCAACTTTTGTTAACTTTGTTGGATTAGCAGGTTTAATCGCAAGTTTCTTTTCAATTATCTATGCCTATTCACGTCAAATTTTTGCACTCTCTCGTGCTGGCTACTTACCTACTTCACTCTCTTTAACCAATAAAAATAAAGCCCCTTATCTCGCAATTATTATTCCGGGCATTATTGGGTTCTTGCTTTCACTTACCAAAGAAGGTGATTCACTGATTTTAATCGCGGTTTTTGGTGCCACCATTTCCTATGTGTTGATTCTTTTATCTCACATCAAACTACGCCTATCTAAACCCGATATGCCTCGTCCTTATAAAACTCCCGGAGGAATCGTTACTTCAAGTATTGCCTTAGTTCTAGCAATCGCTGCTGTGGTTGCAGGCTTTGTTGTTAATCCGAAAGTTTGGTTTATTGCTGCCGCTATTTATGTTGTATTTATTGCTTACTTTTTACTCTATAGCCGTTATCATTTAGTTAAAGGTACACCAGAAGAAGAGTTTGCAAATATTAAAGCCGCAGAACAAGAACTATAAAAAAGGATTCAACTATGAGTTATCGCAATATTGTCGCCAATCAACAGTATCACTTTGCTGACTTGAAGACCTTGATGGCAAAAGCAACGCCGTTACGTTCAGGTGATGAATTAGCAGGTGTAGCGGCCAGAGATGCAACCGAACATGTTGCGGCACAAATGACTTTGGCCGATGTACCACTTAAAACTTTTTTGAATGAGGTTGTGGTCGATTACGAAACTGATGAAATTACCCGTTTAATTATTGATGAACATGATCTGGCAGCCTTTGCCCCTATTTCACACTTTACAGTAGGTGATTTTCGAAATTGGTTACTTGGAGAAGAAGCCACTGCTCAAAGTTTAAAAGTCTTAGCATCAGGTTTAACTCCAGAAATGGTAGCTGCTGTCAGCAAAATTATGCGCAATCAAGATTTAATTTATGTCGCCAGCAAATGTGAAGTGGTCACCCAGTTTCGCAACACGATTGGTTTAAAAGGCCATCTTTCTACCCGTTTACAACCGAACCACCCGACCGATGATGTGCTCGGTATTTCTGCCAGTATTTTAGATGGTTTAATGTATGGCAATGGCGATGCTGTGATTGGCATTAACCCCGCCACAGATAATCTTCATAATTTGTCAGAGCTACTAAAATTACTTGATCATGTCATTCAGGAATATCAGATTCCAACACAATCTTGTGTTCTCACACATATCAGCTCAGGCATTCAACTTGCTGAAAAAAATGTGCCAATTGATTTAATGTTCCAATCAATCGCTGGTACACAACTGGCTAACGAAGGCTTTGGAATATCGCTCGATTTACTACAAGAAGGATATCAAGCCACACTCGCACTCAAGCGCGGAACCATTGGACAAAACGTCATGTACTTTGAAACGGGTCAAGGCAGTGCATTATCCAGTAATGCACATCACGGCGTTGACCAGCAAACATTAGAAACGCGTGCTTATGCAGTCGCCCGTAAATACAATCCGCTTTTAGTGAATACAGTCGTTGGCTTTATTGGTCCCGAATATCTTTTTAATGGCAAACAAATTATACGTGCAGGTCTAGAAGACCACTTCTGCGGCAAGTTACTCGGAGTACCAATGGGCTGCGACATTTGCTATACCAACCATGCCGATGCTGACCAAAATGATATGGATGTTCTCCTTACTCTATTTGGTGCCGCTGGCATTAACTTTATAATGGGGATTCCGGGTTCAGACGATGTCATGCTCAACTATCAAACAACATCATTCCATGATGCCCTCTATTTAAGACAACTCCTCGGTTTAAAACCCGCTCCTGAGTTTTCAGCTTGGCTTGAACAGCAAGGTATTTTTAAACAACAAAACTCTCAAATCTGTTGGGCAGACCACATGCCCGACCAATTCTCTCGTCTGCTCATGAACTAGGGAGAACCCCATGAAACTGAACCGTGATATTCAATATCCATCTTCTACCCATCAAGATCAGTGGGAAAAACTTAAACAGTTTACTGATGCCCGTATTGCTCTGGGCCGTGCGGGTTGTAGCATTCCAACACGTGCCTTACTTGAGTTCCAGTTGTCGCATGCGCAAGCAAAAGATGCGGTTTATCAAGAGATGGATGTTTCCTACCTCTCGGAGCAATTAACACAACGGCAGCTGCAAAGTCTTCATGTACAAAGTAATGCACCTAATAAAGAAATTTATCTTAAACGTCCAGATTTAGGTCGTCAGCTTTCAAACCCATCAAAAGAAGCCTTAATTAAGAAGTATGCAGAAAACACGCAACAGTATGATGTTTGTATTGTGGTCGGTGACGGTCTCTCCGCAAGAGCGATTGAAGCGAATGCTATCTCATTCATTACAATGCTGAATGAACAAATTCAGCAAGAAAACTGGCGCCTTGCACCAATTGCAATTGCGACAGGCAGTCGTGTTGCTTTTGGTGATGAAGTCGCAGAAATCTTTAAGGCACCCATGCTTGTGATGCTGATCGGTGAGCGTCCTGGTTTAAGCTCTCCTGATAGTATGGGAATTTACTACACATGGAATGCATATTCAGGCTGCCTCGATGCCAAACGTAATTGTATTTCTAATGTTCGCTCAGCAGGTTTAAGTATTCCAGTTGCAGTACAACGTTTAATCGCTTTAATGAAAAAATCCAAACAACTTGGTTTCTCAGGAGTTAATCTAAAAGATGAGCATCAACTTTCAAATATAGATTTTGAAGAAACTCAAAAGCTATTATTTTAAGCAATGGAATATGCAAAGAGATTTATTGGAAAATAGATAATCCCTTGCATAACGATATTATCTTAACGAAAAATATCAATTTTCAGGTATTGACGATTTATACAGATATTTTCTTCTTTATATTTATCGCTATACTCCACCTATTGATCTTCTATGAATCATTTGTATGAACACAACAAACGCCTTCCCTAAAACTATTTATGCCATTCAGCATCTTGCTTTCGAAGACTTAGGTTCATTAGAAGATGTCTTTTATCAACTTGGATTTCGCGTCCGTTATTTTGAAGCGGGTGTTGACGATTTAACTGCTGCTTTTGCACACGATGGATTAACTATTATTTTAGGTGGCCCAATCGGAGTTTATGAAACTGAAGATTATCCATTTTTAAAAGACGAAATTGCTTTACTTAAACAACGTCTAGCAGCAGATAAACCTACACTTGGTATTTGTTTGGGTGCACAGCTTATTGCCCATGCGCTTGGCGCAAAAGTATATGCGGGGCATCAGAAAGAAATTGGTTGGGGACCACTGAGCTTAAGCCTACGTGCCAATCAGGTGTTATCTCCTTTGCTTAATAATGTCCATGTTCTACATTGGCATGGCGATACTTTCGACCTCCCTGAAAACGCGGTGTTATTAGCTAGTTCAGAGATTTATACCAATCAAGCATTTGAAGTTGGAAATAATATTCTCGCGTTGCAGTTTCATATTGAAACAACAGAAGAAAATTTTGAGAAATGGTTAATTGGCCATACATGTGAACTTCGTAATGCCAAGATTTCGATTCAGAAACTTCGCGAAGAAAACTTGCAATATGCCCAAGCACTCGAACATGCTGCATTTGAAGTAATTCAAAAATTTCTAAAACGCATTGGATATAGTGGTTAATCGCTTTTTACTACTATAAATAAGTTCAAATGCTTTTTTATTAACCAAAAGGTAGAGTAAAAATCTATCTTTTGGAACATTTTATATTAAATTAAGTCTAATGCTTCACGCTACTTTTACTCACAAATATAAATAGTTAAATCATTATGGAAATCCTGAAATTTATCAAAAGCTTTAATACGGTGAATACCTATTTATCGCTAGCGTCTATTCTTCTTCTAACAACAGTTATTTATTTTTATGTGATTAATCCTACTTAGCCATACACAAAAGTAATCTTTAAAAGTAAATATCAACCTAAATAAAAAGCCCAACTGAGTTGGGCTTTTTATTTCTCTTACTTTTTCTCAGGCTTGAAGCTATCTTTCAAATCAAGAATACGGTTGAAAACCGGTTTCTCTGATGAATGATCATATTGATCAGCGACAAAATAGCCTTCACGCTCAAATTGGAAACGATCTTCAGGATTCGCTTGTGCCAAAGCTGGCTCAATGACAGCTTGTACCACTCTCAATGATTCAGGATTAAGATTTGCCAAGAAGTCATCGTCTGCATCAGGTGCGGCTTCGGTAAATAAACGATCGTAAATACGCACTTCAGCAGGAATCCCTTTAGTCGCAGATACCCAGTGAATCACGCCTTTAACCTTACGGCCTTCCGGATTCTTTCCTAGAGTTTCAGGGTCAATTGAACATTTCAGTTCAATCACTTCACCATTTGCATCTTTAATGACTTCATCACATTTAATCACGTAAGCATGGCGTAAACGCACTTCACCGTCAGGAATTAAACGTTTAAAGCCTTTTGGCGGTACTTCTTCAAAATCTTTACGATCAATATAGATTTCCTTAGTTAAAGGAATCATACGATCACCCATATCAACATTAGGATGGCGAGCATGCGTAAGATCCATATCTTCAGGTAAATTAGTTAAAGTCACTTTAAGTGGACTTAAGACAGCCATACCACGCGCAGCAGTATTTTCTAAAGATTGACGAATACAGAACTCAAGCATTGCAACATCAACAATACCGTCAGTTTTTGACACGCCTACACGTTTACAGAAATCACGTAAGCCTTCAGGAGTAAAGCCACGACGGCGCATACCGACTACGGTTGGCATACGTGGGTCATCCCAACCATTTACATACGCACCTTCCACCAATTTACGTAATTTACGTTTTGACGTAATGGTGTAATCCACGTTTAAACGTGAAGATTCGTACTGATGTGGAACAGCTTTAGATTTTACTTTTTCAACAATCCAGTCATAAAACGGACGGTGATCTTGGAATTCTAATGTACAAAGCGAATGGGTAATCCCTTCAATCGCATCAGACAATGGATGAGCATAGTCATACATTGGATAGATTTTCCATTTATCGCCAGTTTGGTGATGCTCTGAATGCAATACGCGATATAAAATCGGATCACGCATATGTACATTTGTACTTGCCATATCAATCTTGGCACGTAAAACCGCTTCACCCTCTTTAAACTCACCGCTACGCATTTTTTCAAAGCGAGCAAGATTCTCTTCAATAGATGCATCACGGTATGGAGAGTTTTTACCTGGCTCAACAAAGCTACCGCGGTTTAACTTAATTTCTTCTGGAGATTGTAAATCTACATATGCATCGCCTTGTTCAATAAGTTGAACTGCCCATGCATATAATTGATCAAAATAACCTGATGCATAGCGTGGTTCACCATTCCAGTTAAAACCAAGCCATTTCACATCATTCGCAATACCGTCAACATACTCTTGTTCTTCAGCATCAGGGTTTGTATCGTCAAAACGCAAATTACACAAACCATCAAACTCTTCAGCCACACCAAAGTTCAAGCAAATCGCTTTTACATGGCCAATATGTAAATAACCATTTGGTTCTGGTGGAAAACGCGTTACGATCTGCTTTGCACGTCCCGTAGCCAAATCATCAGTAATGACTTGGCGAACAAAATCTAAGCCAGCCTGTTGTTCTTGCTGCGCAGAATCGACAGAGGCATGAGTATTCGGTGTCGGGTTATTAGGCAGGCTCGAGACAACATCATTAGGCTTCATAGTGTATCAATCACTTCTTTGTAGATAAATTTCGAAAAATTTAAACGCTATCTTCATTTTTCACAAAGATTTTAACGTTTTTTACTTGCCTTGTAGTTTACAGTTTGCTTATGCTTCTCTCAACCAAAAACCCATGGTCATAAGCCCATGTTTAGGAGATTAATGTAATGAGTTTTCCTCAAGTCGAATTAAACACCAATAAAGGTCGTATTGTTCTTGAACTAAATACTGAAAAAGCACCAAAAACAGTAGCAAACTTTTTAGAATATGTACGTGACGGTTTTTATGACGGCGTTATTTTCCACCGTGTCATTGATGGTTTCATGATCCAAGGTGGCGGGATGGATGAAAACTTCAAAGAAAAAGCAACTCGTGATTCTATCGAAAACGAAGCTGACAACGGTTTAAGCAATGATGTTGGTACGATTGCTATGGCACGTACTCAAGCACCTCACTCTGCTTCTGCACAGTTCTTCATTAACGTAAAAAACAACTCTTTCTTAAACCATACCTCTAAAACTGCTCAAGGTTGGGGTTATGCTGTATTTGGTAAAGTTGTTGAAGGTATGGATGTTGTTGAAGCGATCAAAGGCGTTCGCACTGGCAACCGTGGTTACCACGCTGACGTTCCTTTAGAAAACGTTGTAATCGAATCTGCTAAAATTATTTCTGAATAATTTTAGGAATAAGCTGTGACTTATCTGTTTATCTCTGATTTACACTTGTCACCTGAACACCCTCGACTTGTTCGAGGGTTTTTAGATTTATTGGTGCATTATCAAAATAAACAAACACAGCTTTATATTTTAGGTGACTGGTTTAACGCTTGGATTGGCGATGATTACTCAGCACCATGGCTCGATGAAATTATTGAGGCATTAAAAGACTTTAACAAAAAAGGAAATCGGGTTTACTTCCAAGTAGGTAACCGTGATTTTGCTTTAAATCAGATTTTCCTCAATAAATTTAACGGTGTATTACTACCTGACATTTATTATCTTAATATTGCTGGACATCAGTACCGCCTAGAACACGGTGATGCACTATGTACAGATGACATTTCCTATCAAAGATTTAGAAAAATTATTCGAAATCCACTTTTAGTGGCTTTTTTACGCCGTACACCCCTGAGTTTTCGCACCAAACTGGTTAATGGCTTTCGAAAAAGAAGCTCCGCTGATAAACAGCAAAAAAGCTATGAAATTATGGATGTGAATGAACAAGCTGTTATTTCTGCTTTAAAAGATGCAGATATACTGATTCATGGGCATACCCATCGCCCTTCACTTCATAAGGTAGAAGCTAAACAACGAATTGTTCTTGGCGATTGGCGTGAAGACCAAGCTTATATTTTGGAAATTGATCCATCTTCAAATACGCAACAGCTTGAATTGATTATCTGGAATTATTAACTAAAAATTAGTTACTTTTTATTTGAACTTTCAATTCTTTAATTTTGTTATTTAAATCAAAATTGTAAATCGCACACATACTGGCAATAAATACAAATTTCCAGCTTATATGTGCATGATTGTGATACTCAATGTATAAAATCAAAAGACTCAAAATAAATGCAAAAATGATAAAGGCTTTCACGATTCTAAATTCTCGCAGCTTACTCTTTGCATCTGTTGGCATTAAATCAATCATTTTCAATAGATTATTAAAACTTTATATAAACATTATATTTCTTTATCAAACTACATACGAAATGTTTTTGAATAAAATAGCGTATGATGCCAAAGATTAAAGTCTCTCAATTGCAATAAGATTGATATGGAGTAAAGTATGGATTTATTAAATACGGTTAAAAGTCGCTACACAACAAAAGCATATGATCCTGAAAAGAAAATCTCTCAAGAAAAATTCAATAAATTATTAGAAATTTTACGTTTCACCCCTTCTTCAGTAAATATTCAGCCTTGGCACTTTGTAGTTGCAGATAATCTTGCAGCTAAAGAACGAATCACAAAAGCATTAACAGGAAAGTATGCTTACAATGCTCCTAAAGTGCTTGAGTCATCACATACACTTGTATTCTGTACAAAAACAGATATTTCATCTGAATATTTAAATCAACTACTTGAGCAAGATGATTTAAGTGGCCGTTTTAAAGATGAAAAAGCAAAATTAGGCCAAAAAGATACTCGCCATGGCTACGTCGAGTTCTACCGAAATGAACAGAAAAATTTATTCGGGTGGATGGAAAATCAAACATTCATTGCTTTAGGACAGTTACTGTTTGCTGCGGGCTTAGAAGGCATTGATGCAACTCCAATGGGTGGCTTTGATGAAGAAGTTCTAAATACTGAGCTCGGGTTAACTGAAAAAGGTTTACGAAGCTCTGTGATTGTTTCTCTAGGCTATCGCAGTGAAAATGACTTTAATGCTAAGCTTCCTAAATCACGTCTGCCAGATGAAGTGATTTTCACATATTTATAAAAATCTCTATAGTTCAAGAGATTCTATTCTCTTGAACTATCAAGCCATTGCGATAGCTAAACAAACTACCCCACTTATTCCTAAAAGGATCCCCAAAATAGTAGGCCATTTTAATTTTTCTTTATATAAAATCACTCCGCTTAAAATTCCCAATAACACAACAAGAATATTCATGCTCGCAAAAACAATTGCAGGTGAATCTTTTAAAAGAATATGAGCTTTTACATATAAAGCAATATTTGAAAAATTGAGTATTCCTAATATTAACCCAGCTATCGTACTTTTAAACTGCCACTTTTGAGTCTTCTGTAGCAATAAATATGAAATCGACAATATAAAAGCAGTAATAAAAATAAGATTTAAAGTAAGTGTAAACTGCAGACCTAAACTACTTGTATATTTTAAAAGAATATCTACTGCCGCATAACCACACCATACACTTAAAAGAGCAAAGATCGCTTTTCTAGATTGATGATTGGAAAAAGAGTTCATTTGTCCAAATAAAACAAGTAAAACTGCAAGAATTCCTAAACCTATTCCCCATAGTTTTAATGGATTAAATTGCTCATGAAAAAAGAAATATGCTGCGAGCAAAGAAAGAACAACTGAAAGGCGCTGTGCAAGTTCAGTTTTAACAATTCCTGCATATTCTAGTGATTTAGCAAGACATAAAAAAATACTAGGTAAAATTACCCCCAAGGCAAGGATTAACCACCATGGAGTATGCACTATTGAAACATGTTGGATATTGGGCTGAAACCACAAAAAGCAAAGAAGACTAGCACTTGCATAGTTCCATGCAATCATCTGTAATGGCTGATAACCTTTTTTCTTTAAATTTTTTAATAGGATAGACACCAAGACACTGCTCAAAGCAGCAGCTAATATTAATATCATTAATTAAAGCCCTATCTATTTAAATATATTAGTTATCATGGCCAAATCGCTATCCATGACCGTTTAAATGCTTTGGATTAACTTTTAAATACACATAAAAAAACCAGTCATTATCTGACTGGCTTCTTTTTTAGATTTCAATTAACGATTATTTTCGTCGTCTTGACCATCTTCAAATTTAGAATCGTTGTCAAAACCACCTTGATGACCGCCGAAGCCGCCTTGGCCGCCGAAGCCACCTTGACCACCAAAGCCACCGCCTTGACCACCAAAGCCACCGCCTTGACCACCGAAACCACCTTGACCACCGAAACCACCTTGAGCGCCACCGAAGCCGCCTTGAGCGCCACCGAAGCCACCTTGAGCGCCGCCAAAGCCGCTACCTTGACCACCAAAACCGCCTTGAGTGCCGCCTTGTGCTGGGAAGCCTGTACCTTGTGCGCCTGCTGGACGTGGATTACGTGCTGGAACAACAGTTGAAATCGCGTGCTTGTAAACCATTTGACTTACAGTATTTTTTAATAGAACAACATATTGGTCAAAAGATTCAATATGACCCTGTAATTTAATACCGTTCACAAGGAAAATAGAAACAGGGATACGTTCTTTACGGAGAGAATTTAAGAACGGATCTTGTAAAGTTTGACCTTTAGACATTTTTAACTCCAAAAAAAATTTTTAAATCAGCGCAAAAAAACTATCTTTATTTTTCAACTAAAAATTATAAAAAGACAGTGTGCAAATTTTGCTTTATCCATAAGAGTTTCGCAAGTCTTCTTTCGCCTGCTTTATCGTCAAGTAAGTTTTAAAATCGTGTATTTCTTGCAAAGAACGTAACCACGTATATTGACGTTTGGCAAGTTGTCGTGTTGCAAATAAAGCTTTATCCTCCATTTCACGTTTACTTTTGAGACTTAAGTCACTTTTTAATAGAAATTCTAGTGCTTGTCGATAACCCACCGAACGCATTGAGGGTAAATTTTCATCTAAATCGTATTTTTCAATTAGAGCTTCAACTTCACTCAAAAAACCGATATCCCACATTTTGCTTAATCTTTGCTCAATGCGTTGATGTAATTCTACCCGATCTGGAAGTAAAGCGTAGTTATGAAATATGTATCGATATGGTACGTTTTTTGGTTGTTCTGCCTGCAATTTAGTAATTGGTTCACCCGTAATTTTATAAACTTCCAGTGCCCGAATAATTCTTTGCTTATCAGTTACATTAAACTTTATAGCGGCGGCAGGGTCTACAGAAACCAACTCATCATAAACTGCTTGCCATCCTTCATTTAGAGCTTTTTCTTCAATGGCTGCCCGAACTTGAGCATTAGCACTTGGTAAATTACCAGATAACCCTTCTAACAGTGCCTTGAAATATAACATTGTCCCTCCTACTAAAATAGGAGTTTTGCCACGTGAATGCATTTCATCAATCAATTTACATGCATCTTCAACAAACTGAGCAGCTGAATAGACTTCCAGAGGAGTAATAATATCAATAAGATGATGAGGATAGAGTTCTTGCTCTTCACGCGTTGGTTTAGCCGTGCCAATATCCATATCTTTATAGACAAGAGCGGAATCAACAGAAATTAGCTCAAAATTTCCACGCTCGTATAATTCACATGCCAAAGCGGTTTTTCCGCTCGCAGTTGGTCCCATTAAATTGATGACGGGCAATTGATTTGACATGTAAAACTACTCTCCTCGAGCAAATAATTTATCTAATTGAGATAATGGGAATGCACGCCAAGTTGGCCGCCCATGGTTACATTGGCTCGCAAATTCGGTTTGTTCCATTTGACGAAGTAAAGCATTCATTTCTGAAAGACTGAGTTGTCGATGCGCACGCACTGCTCCATGACATGCCATTCCCGCTAACAACTCATCTCTTTTTTGAAGTAATCCTTGTGCTTCATCATTTGGATCTAAATCATTTAAAAGCTCTAGAATAAGATTTTCAAAATCAGCTTTTTGTAATATGGCGGGCACACCACGAACAATAACTTGCTCATCACCATATAAATCAATTTCCAAACCTAAACGCTCAAGCTGAGGTTTTAATTCTTCGACCCTAACGGCTTGCATACGGCTAATGGAAATTACCTTAGGTATAAGCAACTGCTGAGATGTCCAAAATTCAGGTTTATCCCAAGCATTTTTCATTTGCTGTAATAAAATACGTTCATGTGCCGCATGCATATCAACAATAATAAGCCCTTCGGTATTCTGCGCTAAAATATAAATTCCATGCAGTTGAGCAATTGCGATACCTAATGGAAATTCATCTACTTTAGCAACTGGCTCAACATCCTCATTTACCGAAAAACTAGCCGGTTGGTCGCGAAGTGGGGCTAAATAAGTTTTTAAAGCATTATTTAATTGAGCAGAACCATTATATTTTGGTGTTTGATCTGCATAGTGAATAGCTTGCGGACGACTGGCATTAAAATCGGTTAATAACTCTGTTGGTGTGTGCTGAGTCTGTGGCTCACTATCTGCATTTAAAGTTTCATTTGCGCGGTGCAATGAAAATTGTTCTTGATATTTAGGCTGCGGCTGTACTGAATAATCTGATTGTTCATCTACTTTCATCGCTTGAGCTAAATCAGCACTCGCTGTCTGAAATTGGGATAGAGTTTCTTTTGCGTAATGCCTTACAAACTCATGCACTTCTCTTTGATTTAAAAATCGAATCTCATGTTTGGTCGGATGAACATTGACATCAATATTTTCAGGGTCAACCTCTAAAAAAAGTAAATAAGATGAATGTTGATGACCATGCAAAATACCGTCATAGGCCATGCGTAGCGCATGCGAAATCGTTTTATCTTTGACAATACGACCATTTACATAGACATATTGCATATCAGCCTGTGCACGTGCATCTGAAGGATGACCAAGCCAACCTGATAAACGCATACTAATACTTTCAGCATCCATCCAATATGCATTTTGAACAAATTGTGAGCCTAATAATTGCTGAACTCGCTGAAAACGTAGCTCTCCGCTATCCGCTATAGGTAAATTAATTCTTATATTATCATTATGTTCAAGCACAAAACGTATATCGAAATGCGTTAGAGCCAGACGACGAACAATCTCTTCAATATGACCAAATTCTGTAGTAGGTTTTTTTAAGAATTTACGGCGCGCAGGAACATTAAAAAATAAGTCCTGAACACGTATATGAGTTCCCTTTTGAGCAGCAACAGCTTGTACTTCTTGATGATCAAATGCTGTACCGTTTACTTCAACTTGATGACCAATACCACTTTCATCTTGGCTACTGGTCAAAGTCAATCTTGAAACCGCAGCAATCGAAGCTAAGGCTTCCCCACGGAACCCCAAACTCACAATCGCATGTAAATCTTCAGCAGTTTTAATCTTACTTGTGGCATGACGCATGACAGCAAGTGCCAAATCATCCGGATGAATACCATGCCCATTATCAATGATTTCGATTAAAGTCGAACCACCTTGAGCAATCCGTACAATCAGCTCAGTTGCACCTGCATCAATTGAGTTTTCTAATAATTCTTTGACCACAGAAGAAGGACGCTCAATCACCTCACCTGCTGCAATCTGGTTCGCTAACGCTGCGTCTAATGTATGAATACGACGTTGTGTTAGCTTTTCATCAGTCATGAAGCTGTTCCTGCAAAGTCTGGTACAAATTTTCTGTTGGTAAAGTTAACGTTACTAAACGAGTCAACTCATCATCTGACTTTTGAATGTCAATGATAATATCCGCTTGTGGAATTTCATCACCACCTTTAGAAGGCCATTCAAATAAAAATAATGCATCTGTGATATCTAAATAATCACGGATTCCCATTAATTCAAGTTCGTAGGGGTCATTCAAACGATATAAATCAAAATGAAAAATTTCTTTATCATTAATTTTATACGGCTCAACAAGCGTATAAGTTGGACTTTTAACAGAACCTTTATGACCCAAAGCCTGTAAGAAATAGCGCGTAAGTGTGGTTTTACCCGCACCTAGATCTCCAATTAAATAAATTACACCCGACTGAACATGCTGCGCCAAAGCTTGAGCTAAACGCTCAGTATCTTCTTCATGATTTAAGACCAATTTCAATGAATACGACATAGCACACATAACATGATTCGAAATAATCGTTATGATAACATTGCCCTGCCTTAAAAGCCTACTTAAGCCCTAGAAGTTGGCTTTTTTTATATCAATTTTCTTACATATTTACACTTTTTTATGTCTAGTCCGAACGATTTTTTGCCACCTATGATTGATGGTGTAAGCGCAAGCCAAGTTTATCTTCCTCCACAAAAAGACACTCAAACGATTTATGAGTATCTATGTGGTCACTTTGCACATATTAGAACAGATGAGTGGAAACAAAGATTTGAAGACGGGCTTATTTATGGGGCAAATGGACAAAAACTAACATTAGATAGTCCATACCAAAGTAATACGCATATTTTTTATTATCGATTTCTTGCTTATGAAGTCCACGTTCCATTTGAACATCGGATTTTATTTGAGAATGATGATTTACTGGTGGTCGATAAACCTCATTTTTTAACGATTAGCCCCACTGGACAATATGTTCAAGAAACACTTTTAGTCCGACTAAAAAAACAAACAGACAATGAATTTTTAACCCCTATTCATCGCTTAGACCGTGAAACTGCTGGCGTGGTTCTATTTTGCAAACGGGTTGAGTCGCGCGGTCTTTACCAACAATTATTCGCAGAGCGCCAAGTCAATAAAATTTATCACGCTGTTGCACCTTATAAAAAAGATTTAACTTTTCCTCAAACCTTACATTTGCATTTAGATAAAGGTCATCCTTTTTACACCATGCAGGTTATAGAAAATGTGAAAGCCAATACTCAGACTTATATTGAGCTTATCGAGCACAATCAGATTTGGGCAAAATATCGCTTAACCCCAACAACTGGGAAACAGCACCAACTTCGAGTGCATCTTAATTACCTAGAAATTCCGATTAAAAATGATCCATTTTATCCAGTAGTTCAGCACAAAGCTGAGGATGACTTCTCGGAACCATTACAGCTTCTGGCGAAGCATATTTCATTTACAGACCCCCTCACAAAAGAGGGAATGTCTTTTAATTCCGAGTTTGAATTGACATTGTAATGTAACCGTAATGACAAAAAGATTATTTTTTATGCCAAAAAGCATTGAAATTACATTGCGATGGTTTAAAATAAATTCCTAAAAATTAAAATCATTTGGTTTTGTTATTCATGCGAAAAACAGAAGTTTATCAGGTTCGACTTGACTCCCAAGAAAAAAAGCAGGCTTTTGCTGTTTTTAAACAACTGGGAATTACCCCTGCCCAAGCAGTACGACTTTTTTTTAAACAGGTCGTATTAACTAAATCTATTCCTTTTGCTATCGAAAATCAGAATATTAATATGGAACAATTATTAAAACTGAGAAAAGCAAAAGCATCTTCATTAAACCAAAACTCATCAACTATAGCTGAAGATGATGACCATGAAGATTTATTTGAAGAGTTGAATGCCCTTCTTGGTGAAAGCGACAAAACTTAACACTGTTGCATTTATAAACAAGTTTTAACGTCAAAAAGCTCTTTTTTTCGTTATGCTCTCTTTGTAAAAACATAATGATAAGTTACAAGGAGTGCCAAATGATCGTTAGACGAGCGACTTTTGAAGATTTAGAGCAACTCGCCGTTTTATTTGATGAATACCGCCAATTTTATGGGGCCTCTTCTAATTTTAATGAATCACTTCACTTCCTAAAACAACGTTTTGAGAATAGAGAAAGTGTGTTCTTCATTCATATTAAAGACGATAAAATTACGGGTTTTATTTTACTCTATTTAGGTTTTTCTTCAGTTGCTTGTTCAACTTACTATATCTTAGATGATGTCTATGTTACGCCTGTTTTTCGTCGTCAAGGTTCTGCTAAACAGCTAATCGATACAGCAATCTTATTTGCAAAGCAAGAGAATGCTTTGCGGATTAGTTTGGAAACTCAAAGCAACAATCATGAATCTCATCGCTTATATGAACAAATGGGATTTATTCGAGATAGTGAGTTCCAAACTTTTCATTGTTTTCTCAAATGATATTTTGAGCGAGCTGTTTTTGTTGTTCAGATAAATAAACCCACTCACCATCTTCAAGTTCAGGTAAAACCAATTGCCCGACTTGATGGCGATGTAATGCTTCTACTTTATTTCCCACAGCTGCAATCATTCTTTTTACTTGATGATAAACACCTTGATGAATCGTCATGGTTAATTGATGCGTTTCTAATATCGCTACATCCGTTGCAGCGAAAACGCCTTTTTCTTGATGTAGACTCACACCTTGGCTCAGCATTTCAATTTGCTCAGGTGTAACCGGATCTATGGTCGTAACATGATAAACCTTTGGAACATGCTTACGGGGATGAGTTAAAGCTTGAAGATATTTACCATCATCGGTAAGCAAAAGTAAGCCAGTTGTATCTTGATCTAGACGGCCAATGGCTTGCACACCACGTTGAATCATAATTTCGGGTAAAAGGCTAAATACGCTTTGATGATGATGGGGCTGGTGTGAACACTCAAAACCTTTCGGTTTCTTTAACGCAAGGTAAACTTTTTCTCGATATTGATAAGTTTCCCCAAAAAGAGAAAACTCTAAATTTTCTGGAGAGAATTGCTTTTTAAGGTCACTTACAACCTCTCCATCAACACTTACAGATCCGTTTTTTATTAACTGCTGACAATATTTACGAGAACCAAACCCTTGTGATTGTAAAATTTTTTCCAGCAGCATGAAGTTTTCTCATTAGAACTAAGCTGTTATTTTAACGTAGTTTCCATTTTTTACTAAACACTACTCGCTACTGTTTTCATCTACTTGAACTAGTTCGCACCCTTAATCTTCAACGACTCGATAAATATTTTCGTTCTGTTCGCTTTCAAATAATAATTCTGTAGTAGGCAAAATAATTTCATTATCAACAATAATATGCTCAATTCGTTGGCTTAGTTTTAAAGATTCATTTTCATGTTCCACTAAATTTTTCTTTAGTTGTGCTTTTGCATCATGAATCTTATCAAACTGATCTTTGATCTTGATATCTATAATGTCCATAAAAATATCCCGTACTCATGAGTAATGATTATTTTTATATCATAATTTTTAAATACGATAATTTTTAACTTGTTAATTTATATAACATTGTGTCCATGCGTAACTAAAAATTAAAACTCCTTATCATTGAGAGATATACACTCAATTTTTAATTAAGAAGAGCCGAAATCAGCTGTATCTTTTAAAGCTTTCACATTCCAACTCTTAAATATTATACAATTCCATTTATTTATAATGCCCTCCGCTCGCCATGCTTGCCCAATTTGATGTTAATTTAATTGTTCTACTCGTTCTGCTTGTCTGCGGCTTATTAAGTCAAAATGCAGCTGTAACTATTGCAGCAGGTGTGTTGATTGTCGTTAAAATCACACCATTAAATGAGTTTTTCCCTTATATTCAAGCTCATGGTCTTAATTTAGGAATTCTTATTTTAACCATTGGCGTACTCACTCCAATTGCCAGTGGGAAACTCAGTGGAGAGAGTATTTTAAAATCCTTTATTAGTGTTAAGTCTATTATGGCTATCGCAATTGGCCTGTTAGTCGCCTGGCTAGGTGGTCGCGGAGTAAAACTAATGTCGAGCCAACCTGACGTGGTTGCAGGTTTACTAATTGGTACAGTTGCTGGCGTCGCCTTACTCCGTGGTGTACCAGTCGGTCCTCTAATTGCAGCAGGCTTACTCTCTTTATTTATTGGCAAATAAAAAATCAACATGAAAAAGGTGCAATAAAGCACCTTTTTAAGACTAGGCTAAATTATTTTTTAGCCAGAATAATAGGCGTTTCGCTTTAGAGAGAACTTTTCTAACTGCTTTAAAAAGCCTTCAAAATAACTTTTCTCTTTTTCTTCAGTTCGGTAGCCCGCATATAAAGTTCGTCTTAAACCTGTAGGAGAAACACAATCTAAACGACGACTAGTAACCCACCCCTTTTGTTCATACTCATTCACTACCCAATCAGGTAAAGCAGCAATACCTCGTCCACTTGCAACAAGTTGAATAAGCATTTGGGTTAAATCGGTTGTCCGTATTTGTTTAGGCTGGATATTCGCAGGAATGAAAAGTTTAGACATAATATCTAAACGGTGCTTATCTACCGGATAAGTAATTAAAACTTCTTCGGCCAACTCTTGAACTGTAATATTTTCAGCCCGCACCAAAGGGTGAGTATTTGATAAGACTAACCGTGACTCATATTCAAAAATCGGAAAATACTCAATTCCTTTTAACGCGATTGGGTCAGCTGTAATCAATAAATCAAATTCTGCATTTTGTAAGAGTTCATGTGGATTAGCTTCAAACCCCGAAGCAAAGTCTAAATCGACGTCAGGATATTGCTGGCGATACTGATTTAATAAAGGCATTAACCAGTCAAAGCAACTATGGCATTCCGATGAAAAAATAATTCTACCTGTCTGTCCATGCACAATACGTGTGATATCACTATGTGTAATCTGGATTTGTGGTAAAACATCATCAGCCAATTTTAATAAGCGCTGTCCAACATTAGAAAAACTAACAGGTCTACTTCGACGATTAACTACTTCTACTCCATACCAATGATCTAATTCTTTTAATTGATGAGAAATAGCAGATGGCGTTAAACAAAGATCATTTGCTGCCGAAACTAATGAACCATGCTCGCGTAAAGCAACTAGAGTTTTAAGGTGGCGTATTTCTAACATGGGCCCAAGCCTAAAAAACAGATTTATCTATAAATGGTTAAAGCTCATCTTTGCTTTTCCATAAAAATTTCGACAAATCCTTATTAATGAATTTTATTCACTTTAACATAAAATTAGTTAGTTTGTCTCAACATGAATTTTATTTTATTATCTTTTACTTGCAATGAATTTTTATTTCCTCTGAAACTAAAGTGAAATTAAACGTTTTAATGAAGTTTTTTTAATGAGCAAGAATATGAAAACTAAAAATAGGCCTAATAAAGACCTATTTTTATAAAACACTAAAAACTATTGCGCTAAAACATTTAAGCTAATAATCGTATAACTCTGATCTTTAGGTTTTAATTTCAAATTTAGAGGAGCTGTTACTTCTACTAAATACTCTCCAGCTTTTGGAAACGTAAGCTCAACTTGACCGTTGCTTTCTGCCTTAAACTGCTGCGCTTGCTTGTCAGTTGCACCCTTTTCTCTTAAATTCACTTCAGCATAAGCTAAAGGTTGTCCTTTTTCAGTTATGGTTAATTTAACAGGTTGAGCAGCTTTAATCTGGTTTGGATGTACAGAGAAACTAACTTTAATCGGTGTATTCGGAAGCTGAATATCTGAAACTTTTCCTTTAGAAAGATAACTCTGCAATATCCACTCACGTGTTACTTGTTCTGTTTTAATTGTTTTTGTTTTAAGGTCAGTCGGAATCAAATATTCACGTTCTGCTTTCGGTGGAGTTTTATCAGCTGGCATATCAAAAAATAAATACCATGCTTTTTGGTCGTATACATATTTCAAAGGATAACTTGCCTGTGTTTGGACAATGTATGTGCCTTCTTCAGGTAAATCTATATCAAAAACAGTTACAGACTTATGCAGAGCTTCTGAGTTGACGGTTTTAAGCTCATTTTTAGGTGTAATTACAGTAAGCTTAGCATCCTTTAAAGCATATTCACTATTTAATGCTTCTTCAGCATAACCAGCAATTACAGGTACTTGGGTTTGTTCTGTTTTATAAGCTACAGGAGCTACATAAGGTTCGTGAGCAAAGCCTGTTGTACATATCAATGCAAGTCCCGTCATTAGAAATCTATTCATTATTACAAAATCCTGTTATACGCAAAGTTAAAAATTTCAGACAAAATATAAGCGGATACAGTATACACAAATAAAAATAATTCTTATTATCATTAATAAATTTAATTTTATACAAAAAAAGACCCGAAGGTCTTTCCTTATTTAATTTGATTTTATTGCTGCTTCATCTTTGGAAATGTTTGCTCGAAATCAATTAGCTTATAGCTTTTTACTAAATCATCTGGTCCGTAAGATACTTCGTATGAAGTTTCTTTACCATTAAAATATGCTTCTGTCGGAGTCCCAAATACTTCCCAAAGGCCGATTGAAGCCACATCTGCTACACCATGACCAAAAGCTCTGCCGACTTTCACCCACTTTGAATAACCTTGTTGAAAAGTATAGATCTCAACGCGTGTTCCATCACGGTATTCTGAAAGTACAGGCGCACCAAACTCGGCAATCACATAATTACGAGAACTGCCTGGATTTAGAACATTTAAATTTTTTTTACTTGGTTGATTACCCGCCATAAATACTGCGCAACCAGACATAGATAACATGGCCACACCCATAAGGCAGGTAATAAATAATTTTCTCACGTTTTAGCATCTCTATTTTTAGATATTTATACAAATTGTTGTAATGCTTAAAGTATTACGCGGTAATCATATATAATTTTTAAAAGTTTTTCGATGAATTAATCTATATAAAATTTAAATTTACTTCATTTGAATATGTAATCATTCCCTCAATATTTTAGTTTTTTATTATTCTGTTCTCTTTTCCCTTATACTTCTCTTTTTTGTGTCTTCCCTTAACTTATTATGGCGTCCCCGCAATCTCCTCTTTCCACACCTCAACATTACTCTCTCTTTTTAGCAATTTTCTCACTCGCTGTAGGTGGTTTTTGTATTGGAACCACTGAATTCGTCGCAATGGGATTGATTCAGGAAATTGCAAATAATTTAAATATTACAGTACCTGAAGCTGGTCACTTTATTAGTGCCTATGCATTGGGTGTAGTTATTGGTGCTCCTATCATCGCAATTCTTGGAGCTAAAGTAGCTAGGAAAACTTTATTGCTCGGCTTAATGCTTTTTTATGGTGTTGCGAATGCCTTTACTGCTTTAGCTCATACACCTGAAACTATTTTAGTCTCACGTTTCATTGCAGGTTTACCACACGGAGCATATTTTGGAGTCGGTGCGTTAGTTGCAGCTGAACTAGCGGGTCCGTCAAGAAGAGCTTCTGCAGTTGCCCAAATGATGATGGGCCTTACGGTGGCAACAGTAATTGGAGTTCCTCTAGCAACTTGGTTAGGCCAAAACTTTGGTTGGAGAGCAGGTTTTGAGTTTTCAGCAACTATTGCTTTCGTCACTTTAATTGCTGTTGGCTTCTTTGTACCCAATATCCCAGTTCAAGCTACTGCCAGGATAAAAACTGAATTAGCTGGCCTTAAAAATATCAACATGTGGTTAACACTAGCAGTAGGTGCAATCGGTTTTGGAGGCATGTTTTCAGTTTATAGCTATGTTTCACCAATTTTGACTGAATACACACAAGTTAATATCCAAATCGTCCCTATCGCTTTAGCTATCTGGGGTATTGGTATGGTTATTGGTGGTTTAGCAGCAGGATGGCTTGCAGATAAGAACCTCAACAAAACTATAGTGGGTGTATTAATTAGCTCAGCTATCGCTTTTGTTGTCGCTAGTTTTTTAATGAGTAATATCTATACTGCCATCGCATCTTTATTCTTAATTGGTCTCACGGTAATGGGGTTAGGTGGAGCATTACAGACTCGTCTAATGGATGTCGCAGGTGACGCCCAAACTTTAGCTGCCTCACTCAACCACTCTGCATTTAATATGGCCAATGCATTAGGTGCATTTTTAGGGGGCTGGGTACTCAGTCACCAAATGGGTTGGATCGCTCCAATCTGGGTAGGTTTTATTTTAAGCCTTGGCGGTCTGGTTATTTTACTTATCGCATTTGCAGTAGAAAAAGCCAGCAAAAAAGCTTAATTAAAGAAAAGGCTAACTTATTACTTCTAATCAGTTAGCTTTCCACCACAGTGTGGGCAATAACATTTTTTCTCTCGGACGGACTCTTCTTCCTCTAATACTTTTTCACGCATAATTTGAATAATCAGGTTATGCGCTTGCTCTTTTGGCAATCCTACTTTTTGACGGACCCGCTCAATTTCAACTTCATCATGTAAAATATCAATACCTCGTGCTTGAAGTAGCTCACGAAACTCTTGCTCTAGTCTTTGATTCCGTTGATTAAGCTCATTTGCAAGTCCAGACGCCAAAATACCAGCAGGCAATGCTGCAATACCCACACCTAAAATAGTAATAAGCGCCCCTAATAACTTTCCTAGGCTAGTTACAGGAGTGACATCGCCATACCCTACTGTAGTTAAAGTAACCACTGCCCACCACATAGATTTAGGTATTGAACTAAAAGCTTCTGGCTGAGCTTTGTTTTCAACCACATAAATTCCAGAAGCAGTCATAATAATCATGATAATTAAAATAAAGATAACTGCTTGAAAAGATCCCTTCTCGCGTTTAATCACACATAACAATATCTGTAGTGAGATGAAATAGCGTGTTAATTTTAATAAACGAAGTAGACGTAAAATCCGAAGCATACGAAGATCGATTCGTACAAAGAAATTCAGGTAAGCTGGCAAAATTGCCATCAAATCAATAATTGCTTCCCCACTTTTCATCCAATTCAAGCGAGTTTTCCATGCGGATTGTGTCGTATCTCGATCTGCAACACTCCACAACCTTAATAAATACTCAATACTAAAAATTGCGATTGAAATATTCTCAAAGTAGTCAAACCAAATACGATAATTTGAGTACAAATCATTTACTGTTTCTAATAAAACAGCAGCGACGTTACCAATAATTAAAATAACTAAAAAATAGTTAATGCATTTACTTACCGTCGTTTCATAGTCATGGTTATGAAGATTATTATAAAAAAACTTACGTAATCCCTTCCAAGCTGAATTATGCATATTGATCTGACCACTTAATATTGTAGATATAGTAAGCTCATCGCCTCTATTCACCAATATCGTCTCTAACAATTTTTGTTTTACTTACCCCAATATTTGAGCCTTAATTTTTTTCATCAATTCGTGGCTACACATCGAAATTCATTCTCTTCCCACCACATCACATCATAGATGCCTGGATGCGATTTTAAGATAATATTTATATAATTTTGCAACACCATAATATGATGAGTAATATCAATTTTTCTAAATAGAAATTTTCTTAAAATCGGAGTATTTGGAGAAATAAAAATTGCGAATCCATTACTATATTCTTCATAAACACTAATTCCGAGATACATTGTTATTTCAGCTAAGGGAATCTCAATTTCCCACCCCCAGCTTTCACTATATAACTCTACATTTAAATGATATCTATTCTTTAATATACTAAAAATATATTGTGCAATATCTTCAGTTTTTTGAACTAAAATACCACCTTCATCAGCATAAGTTTTTTGGTCATATAATTGATAATCATCAAATTTAAATTCAACAATTGTCTTTAGCATTCTTAAGTTCCCTATATAAAATACTCATATTTTTTTTAATTATTTTCAAGTTCGTTCAAATATTTTAAAACAAAAATCAATTTAATATCTAGAGTAATATTTATTTTTACATTTTCATTAAATAAAATTTGATCTATTTATTATTTTCTAAGTCTAATAATGTACAAAGTCTCATTTAAAATAAAAAAGGAGCTGAATAATCAGCTCCTTTTTTGTACTAAATCGACATATTAAGTCAATTGAGCAGCTTGGATTTTCTTAGTATCAACTTGATCAGCTTCTTTAGTATATTCGCTCATCTTGTCGAAGTTTAAGTATTTGTAGATGTCAGCAGAAGCGCTGTCGATTTGCGACGCGTACTGTTGATATTCTTCTGGGCTTGGTAATTTACCAAGAACCGCAGCTACAGATGCAAGCTCAGCAGACGCCAAGTAAACGTTTGCGCCTTGACCTAAACGGTTCGGGAAGTTACGAGTAGAAGTCGATACACAAGTTGTGTTCGGCGCTACACGTGCTTGGTTACCCATACATAATGAACAGCCCGGCATCTCTGTACGTGCACCAGCACGGCCATAGATGTTGTACAAACCTTCTTCCATTAATTGGTGCTCGTCCATACGAGTTGGTGGAGCCAACCATAAACGAGTAGACAATGAACCACCAGGTACTTTGTCAAGTAACTGACCAGCTGCACGGAAGTGACCGATGTTAGTCATACAAGAACCGATGAATACTTCATCAATCTTGTCGCCTTGTACTTCAGAAAGAAGTTTCGCGTCATCTGGATCGTTCGGGCAGCAAAGAATTGGTTCTTTGATGTCAGCTAGATCGATTTCGTAAACTTTTAAGTATTCAGCATCAGCATCAGCTTTTAACAAGCTTGGGTTATCTAACCACTTCTGCATGTTTTCAGCACGACGAGCAAGTGTACGTGCATCGCCATAACCTTCTGCAATCATCCACTTCAACATGGTGATGTTAGAACGTAAGTATTCAGCAACTTTCTCTTCAGAAAGTGTAATTGAACAGCCAGCAGCAGAACGTTCAGCTGACGCATCAGAAAGTTCGAATGCTTGCTCAACAGTCAAGTCATTTTCCATTTCTGATAAATCGATCTCAAGGATACGACCAGAGAAGATATTTTTCTTACCTTTCTTCTCTACAGTTAAATCACCCGCTTGAATTGCGTAGTAAGGAATTGCATGTACAAGGTCACGTAAAGTGATACCAGGTTGCATTTTACCTTTAAACTTAACAAGTACAGATTCAGGCATATCAAGTGGCATAACACCAGTTGCTGCTGCGAACGCAACAAGACCAGAACCCGCTGGGAATGAAATACCGATTGGGAAACGAGTATGTGAGTCACCACCAGTACCTACTGTATCTGGAAGTAACATACGGTTTAACCAAGAGTGGATAATACCGTCACCTGGACGTAAAGATACACCACCACGGTTCATGATGAAGTCAGGTAATGTATGGTGAGTTGTTACATCAACTGGTTTTGGATACGCAGCAGTGTGACAGAAAGACTGCATTACCAAGTCAGATGAGAAGCCCAAGCATGCTAAGTCTTTTAACTCGTCACGAGTCATTGGACCTGTTGTATCTTGAGAACCAACTGTAGTCATTTTAGGTTCACAGTAAGTTCCTGGACGGATACCTTGACCTTCTGGTAAACCACATGCGCGGCCAACCATTTTTTGAGCTTGTGTAAAGCCTTTGCCAGTGTCAGCAGGTTGTACTGGAGTACGGAACAATGTAGAAGGTGCAAGACCTAATTCTTCACGTGCTTTAGCAGTTAAACCACGGCCAATGATCAAGTTAATACGACCACCAGCACGTACTTCGTCTAAAAGTACTGGAGTTTTAAGATCTGCTTCAGAGATTTGTACACCATCTTTAAAAGCAGTTACTTTTGCAGCAGCATGGTCAATTTTCAATACTACTTCGTCGCCCATGTTCATGTTAGCAACGTCGATTTCTACAGGTAATGCACCTGCATCTTCCATAGTATTGAAGAAAATTGGAGCAATCTTAGAACCTAAGCACACACCACCGTCTTTTTTGTTTGGAATGTGTGGAAGTTCATCACCAAAGAACCAAAGAACAGAGTTAGTTGCAGATTTACGGCTTGAACCTGTACCAACAACGTCACCTACGTAAGCAACTTGATTGCCTTTCGCGATAAGTTCTTTAATTTGGCTTAATGGACCAACTTCACCTGGTTTTTCAGGGTTGATACCATCACGCTCGTTTTTCAACATTGCATTTGCGTGTAATGGAATGTCTGGACGGCTCCAAGCATCTTGAGCTGGAGACAAGTCATCAGTGTTTGTTTCACCAGTTACTTTGAACACAGTGATTTTGATTTCTTCTGGAACGTCAGGACGGCTAGTGAACCATTCTGCTTCAGCCCAAGATTGTAAAACAGCTTTAGCAGCTTCATTACCAGCTTTTGCTTTATCTGCTACATCATGGAATGCATCAAATACAAGAAGAGTTTTCTTTAATGCTTCAGCAGCTAAACCTGCAAGTTCAGCATTGTCAAGAAGTTCAACAAGTGGTGCTACGTTATAACCACCTAGCATAGTACCAAGTAAGTAAACTGCACGTTCTTTAGAAACGAGTGGTGAAGTTGCTTCGCCTTTTGCAATCGCTGCCAAGAATGCTGCCTTTACGTAAGCTGCTTGGTCAACACCTGCAGGAACACGGTTTTCAAGCAAATCTACCAAGAACGCTTCTTCGCCTGCTGGTGGATTTTTTAATAGTTCAACAAGCTGAGCTGTTTGAGCGTCATCAAGTGGCTTCGGTGGGACTCCGAGTGCGGCACGTTCTTCAACGTGTTGGCGGTAAGCTTCTAGCACGGTGTTCATTCCTCTTTTTTTGAAAAATTACTTGCAAATTCCAGCTTTCTTAAAAGCTTCACAAGTAATATGGACTACAAAAGTTTACTAGAGTTCAAGGTAAAAGTTAATGAGCGCGGGGTGTTTCTCCGTGATGCCCATTATTTTGTATCTAAATACCTGTGTTTAAATAATGAGCATATTAGGCGAAATTGAGCTATTTTTAAGCAAAAAGAGCTTCAGCCAGATGAAAATTCAATAACCTCAACCACAATTAGAATGATTTATATTTTGGCATTTTGTCATGAGGGGTTACCAAACATTCATCCATCATTTGCTTTCTAACTTTTTCTTGAATTGCTTGAGGATCTTTTGTCAGTTCTTCTTTTGGAATTACATAAACTTTTTCAATAACATTAAGAATGAATTTTTTAGTTATCTCATCTTCAATTTTATTTGCATGCTCAACTGCCTGCGTTTTTTCGATTGCTTGCTGACGATCAAAAACAATACTTCTTGCAGCATTTCCTACGCTAGTACAAAAGCCATGCCACTGCTCTTCTGGTGTTAATGGTTTCTTTTCCGAACAACCAACAAAGAGCAAACTCATTGCAATCAATAAAATCTTTTTCATCATTTCACTACACTAATTATTGCTGTCCATATCATACGGAAAATCATCGTTTTTGCCAAAACTGCTATAAAAAAACCGAGATAACAAAATCTCGGTCTTTTGTATTAAGCATTAGAAATGCCTGTTTCATGATTTGAATTAATTAAAGAATTTGATATCCGTAGGTGTTGATATTTTTGCTGCATCGCCAGCTGGTTTTAAGGTGCCATTTTTTGCATCAAAACGGAATAAACTAATATTATTAGTATAAACATTGGTTACATATAGGTATTTACCAGTTGCATCGAATGAGAAAGCACGTGGTTCGATACCATTCGCTTTATAAACAACTGGCTTAGCTAGCAATCCATTCTGTTGGATTTTAAATACTAAAAGTTTATTGTCTGCACCTCGATTGGCAGCAATCACATATTTACCATTTGGGCTAAGGATAATTCCACTCGCACTCTTAAATTCAGGTGTTTTATCCTCGTGGATTAGTTTTAGCTCAGCCACTTTTTTCAAATGACCATCTTGCACGTTAAATGTCACAATTTCACTTCGCATTTCTGCGGTAACATACGCATGTTTGCCATTTGGTGAAAAGACCATATGACGCGGGCCAGAACCATGTGTAAAAGTTACATCGCGGTTGGTATCCGCTTCAAGTGGCTGAGCCTTGTTCGGGTTATAACGAAACGCATAGACTTTGTCATTTCCAAGATCACTAGCATATAAATACTTACCATCCGGACTAAAAGTTGTGGAATGAGCATGTCCACTTTCTTGGCGGCCTTTGACGTGGCCAGAACCTTCCTCAAAAACAATATTTTGTACTTTTTCACCCAAATGGCCATTTGATAAAATTGGCAAAACAGCTACACCACCACGGCCTTTATCGAACGCTGAATAGTTCGACACAAACAGGAACTTACCATCTAAACTAATTGTTGCATGTGTTGGATGTCCACCATGACTATCCACTGTGTTCAACACTTCCACCTTTCCATTTTGAATAGATAATGCGGTTACCGCACCTTCGTTTTCTTCATTAGTGGTATATGCAAAACGACCATCTTTCGATTTCACAATCCAAGAAGGACTTTTCATTTTCAGCACTTTAACAGGAGTTAAAGTTCCATCCTTATTCACTTGAAGCTGGTATAAGCCTTCACTAGCTTGTTTTGGTTTTTGCGCAAGCGGTGCATTAGGAATTGATGTCCATGTTCCTACTAAAGCAATTTGTTGTTGTGCAGCATTTACGGTGGAGCACCATCCAAATGACAAGAGCGTCAATGACAATGTTGCTGTTAATTTTTGAATTAGGCCACGATATTTAACGTTGATATCGTTTTCCTTGCCATTTTTAATTTCAACATAAGTATCTATATTCACTACTATATCCTTGAAAAAACCCACCTTATTTGCATTTATCAACAAGGTATATCAATCTAATTTCATTTAATGTTTCTGAAAACTAATTTATAAAACAGCAATTTTCAAGTGAATTTTCTTTAATCAATACCTATCCAAGGCTTCTTTACTCTTAAGAGAAGCGATACTTTAAATCATAAATACTAAACTTTTTTAAATGTTATGAAGACGTTATTAAATTAAAAGCCCACAATAGTGAGCTCTTAATTCATTCATTATTAGTTTCAACTAACTAAAAGCGCCAGTTGTAGAAAAGATCGATTGCTCTTTCTAGAGATTGACTTGCTTCTAAATATAAACGTCGATTCATTTGATAACGTAAAGTGAGTTTGTTTACAGGAGTAAACACCCCAACACCATAGCGAATAAACAGATCTGGTGTGATATAACCCGTTAAACTCACTTGCGTATCATCACCTGTACCTTGTGCATCTAAAGCTAAACCGCTCAAACCAAACGTACGTCCAATCTGGTTAGTTAAAGCACGTGTACCACCCAAGCCCATACTAATACCCGCAGCAGCAATGGTGTTGTTTACATCAGATTTAAAACCTTCTGCATTACTCAAGCCACTCGAACCTTCATTAATACGACCAGTCACAAGCGCATTTAATGCTTCTTGCTCAGATAGACCTGCATCGTTATAGACCTGAATGTTTGGTGATGTCGCAGTACCTGTAACACGTACCCCAACCATGCTTCCCTGAACATTTTTGTTCGCATCGATATCTAAAGTCGGGTTAGCTAATGGTCCATTAAAACGGGCAATTGCTCGGTTCAAGTCTAGACTTTGTCCATAAGCTTCAATTTTCACTTTTTGGCTAACACCAATCGCCCCATTAGCTCTCATTGCAGTCTCATAGCCACGTTGGCTTAAGTTGAGACGACCAACCAACGGAATATTACTGTTAAAGCCTTGGAAGATAACTTGTTTTCCAATATTAACAGAAATGTCAGCTCGAATATCCCAAGGTTTAGCGGCCCGTAAAATTGCAAGTGGATCTTGACCTTGACGCACGATGCGAACATCTGATGACGTATTAATGATTGGAGCAGTTGTTTCTGGCATTGAAATACGTGCACGAGGAACATCTACAGATCCTTTTAAGCTTAACCGCTTATCGAAAGGATACATATCAAGTGTCAGATTCGGATTGGCAATTGCGGTAATTAATGGTGCTTGACGTACCAGTAAATTATCACCTTTAAGATTTAATTGAAGGCGTGGCGCATCTTTCCACTCAAAACTACCTTTAAGCAAGCCTACACCTTGCCCACTATTAAATGCTCCATCAATTGTTGCCATATCCTGACGAATTGATGAATACACCTGCACATTAGTTAGATTTACTGGCAAAGAAATCATACTGATCGCACCATTTTTCAGGCGCATTTCACCAGTAAATTGAGGTTGAGTTAATGTACCGTTGACTTTACCAGCCAAGGCTAACGTCCCACTCATTGAGCGAACATCTTGAATAAATGGTTTCAAGACTTTTAATTGAACATCATTAAAGGCCACTTCACCATGCATTGGCATTGATGACTGGAATGGGTTGATAATAACATTCGCGTAGCCCGTACCAATATCTGGTGTTTTCACATCAACACGGAATAACAGACCCTCTGATACACTTTTTGCAATTACCCCTAACTCATCATAAGCCAAAGTCGTTGCAGGATCTTGTGGATCTTCAGCAGCTAAACCGATTTCACCTTTACGCGTAATTAAACGCGCATCAAGTTTTGGATTACCGCCATTTACCCACGATGCCTTAGCGTAACCATTTAATTGTCCAGTCATCGCTAAGCCTTCTGGCATAAATGCCGCGAAGTCGCTTAAATCCATGTTCTGAGTTACAAAAGAAATATTACCTCGTGCTTTACTCACTCGGACAGGCTGATCAAAACAGAGCTGACTATTGGTACTTTGCCAGCAATGTTGGCCCACATATAGCTCAGATTTCGCCGAAGAAAAAATTACTGGAGCATTTTGATTTTGTGCCAGACGAATTCGTCGTGAATCAAAACTTCCTTTCTGGATTTGACCTAACCAATCATTCTTTTGATTAAATCCACCTGCCAACTGAACATAGAACTTGGAAACACTATTATTGCCAAGTACTTTCAATAAATGTGCTTTTCTTGTTCCTGTCAAATTCACTTCAGCAGACTGGATTTCTCTATTTCCGCTACGTAGATTATTTAATTTTGCGGTTAATTGAGTCGGTGTTGTTTCCGATGTTGGAAGCTCACCCTGAATACTCAATCTCTTCACACTTACAAGTGTATTAAAAGCAAAATTATCTACGGCAATATTCGCTGTTGCTTTTAAACGTGGTTGTGATTGAACATTCAAATCACCATAAGCTCGACCGCGCAGTCCCGGATATAACTCGTAGAGTGCTGGCGCATTCAGCTTAATTTTTAGATTTTGTGCATTGCCAGTAGCTTGTAGCTGGTTCTGTCCATACACTAAAAATAAGTTATTCGCTTCAAATTGCTGAGGTAAAAAGCCATTTTGATTAGAATCCATCAATAGAGATAGATTACCCTTACCCCGAACAGGTTTATTATTTAAAAAGCCTGCAAGATTCAATTGTTGAATATTAATTCGCTTCAAGTGATCAGACCAAACCCCTTGAGTTTTCAGATTTCCTGAAATTTCACCTTTAACAGTTGAGGCAAAATATTGAGGTTTAAAGCGTACTAATGAACTATTAATATCCCATGCAATGCGGTCTTTTAAATTGACAGAACCAGTAGCATAGATTTTTCCAGCCACACCATCGTGTTGTAATTGGCTAATTCGAATAAAATCTGGCGTGCCCGCTATAGAAAACTTCAACAAACCATTTGCCTGTTTTAAGGCTTTTAAAGACCCGTCATAATTAACCGCAAAGCCTTTAAAACCGCCCCCAGCTTTAACATCATGAAATAATAATGCTGCTGTACTTTTTCCACCTAAACTTACAGTTTCTTGACCTGCTTGAGCCAATCGACCAGTTAAATCAATTTTCTCAAACTGAATAATTTGCTGGTTTGGTTTAGCGAAACCATTTGCCTTAATCGAACCATTTAATAGATTGACCGGCGCTGCTGCATGAATACTTTGCGGATTAAAATCTTTTGCATTTAATAAAGCATTCCAAGCCAACTGTCGTTTTTCAGTAGGCAATAGAACTTTAGCCTGACCTGTTAAGCTACCTTTTTCAGCAGCAAAACTAAAATTAGGCACATTTAAGATATTATCTTTAACATTCAGGTTGGCTAGATATTGTCCTGCTGGCAATAAAGTTTTTTCATGCTGATATACTTTTGTAGCAACCTTAATATCTTGTTGACCGTCACGTAATGTTAAATCGACTTGACCATTATCACTACTTAACCATCCAATATAAGGCATTGCACGGTCTATATTCGCCCACGCCACATTCATGAGCATTGGTTGAGGTTTATTATTCTTTTCAGGCGCCTGATTAAGCTTGAGTTTCCAAGACTCATAACGGTCAAAATCAACGTTAGCAAATACTTCTGTGCCTTTTTCCAAAGAACCAGTTGAAGCAATAGCAGCATCTAAACTTGGTGGTAAAAAGTCTTGAACCACCTGTGGAATCGCTTTGTCTTTAGGATTAATGCGATCTAAACGACCTTTGATGTCCCAAGTCACATGATCTTTCCAATTCACCAGACCTTTAAGATTAACGGCACCTTTCATAACTTGGCCATTGAAATCGGTAATATTAAGCTGATGAACTAAATCAGTATTCATTAAAGCGTTGTACTGACCTTCAGGTAAATTCTCACCCTTTAAATCTGTATCAAGTGCCAAATTAAGCTGTTTAATATCACCTTGAAACTTGATCACACCATTTTTTGCAAATAGTTTTTGTTCTTGTAGCAAAGGTAAATGATAGTTTTTTAATAATAGTTCACCTTGCATTGGAACTTCATCGCGAACAGGATGCAATATTACCCAACCTGTTAATAGATCGGGAGTGGTTGTTGCAACCCCAGCTTTTATAGTATCTAAACTTCCCCGAGCAGCCACTTTAATATTTTGAATATTTAAACTTTTTAAAGATGGGATTCTTAAATCTGCTGTGGCATCTAATGGATATTTACCACTGAAATCCATTTTACCTGTTGCGTTGTGGACCGAAAGATAGCCCATATCCATACTAGATTTTTCAAATTCCAGTTTGGTCTCTGACCAAAGTGCATCCTGCAAATGAACGTCATGAAAACTTACATCTGAGGTTGCCAACTTAATTTCTAAATGATCAACATCACCTTCATCTATACGTAAAACAAAAGGCAATTTGATTGGTTTAAATTCAAACGGTTTACCAGAGGGCGGAGTTTTATTAATAATACGTAAGTTGCGTACATCTGCATGGCTTAAATGTACTTCTTTTTCTAATAATAAAGAACGCCATCCTAAGCCTACATCAGCTCGATCTAATGAAACATCGACATCTTTTAATTGCACCAACACATTTTTGAGAATAATGCCCCGCAATAAGTTCCCGCCTTCGTATTCATATTTAATTATTTTCTGAGCTTCTAAAACCCGATCTAATAAAAAACGGCTTCCGCGATCCGTTGACATCATGATGACTAACGAAGAAGCCAATAATAACAATATGATCAATATCGTCAGTAAGAAGCTACGCAAAATGCGACGCTTCTTCTTAGGAGAGCTTGGTGCCGAAGTGGGCTGCTGTTCTACTTCCGCCATAAAATAAACCTAATAAAATTTTATTTTTAAAGTTGTGGGCCTATAAAGAAATGTAAACGAATCGGATGGTTCTCATCTGAAATACCCGAAGCTACATCTAAACGGATTGGGCCGATTGGAGACTTCCAGCGAATTCCGACACCAACGCTATAAGCTGCTGGATTACTGAAATCTTTATCATAAGCATTACCAAAGTCAGAGAAAACAGCTGCTCGCCATCCGTCTTTGAACTGATAGTTATATTCTAAAGAGCCTACAGCTAAAGCTTGGCCCCCAATTTTATATCCATCTACTTCTGGTGAAAGACTTTTATAGTCAAATCCACGAATTGTTTGGTCACCACCCGTAAAGAATCTAAGATTGTATGGAACTTTGTCAAAATCATCTGTAAAAATATAACTAAGATCAGATCTTCCGACGAATTGGTGATCATCATTTTCACCTAGAGAATAAATAAATCTCCAGCCTGCACTCGCAATTGCCATATTGGCATCTGACAATAAACTCTCGCTGCCTAATTCTAATTTATAAGTTTGTTTAAAAGCTTTTGTTGGGTTTAAACGTGTATTACTTGAAGTTTTAGATGTTTCATAACTAAACAATAATGCTTCTTGCTCAGATGCAGCTGTTTTAAAAGCATCTGGTAATTCAGAAATATCAACATTACCTTTTTGGGTCAAACGGTCTAAACGATAACGAACACCAATAGTATGCTGCCAATTACCTAATGGACGTTTGATTACGCGCTCCCCGCCCACAACAGCAGATTCGGTTAACAGGCTTACATCCGGACCGATATCATCCCGTGTTTCACGCTCATAACCGCCAACGATATTAAAATAGTCATTTAACGGATGTTTATAGGGAATACTATATCGACCATCAATCGATTGACGAATTTCAGAAACTTCTAAGTTGGCATCAAAAGAATGACCATATTTATTTACGATAGAACGGCGATATTGACTACGTAAACGCGCCCCCGTATCGGTTCCATAACCAATACCAGTTTCCAAACTATTTAGCTTGTCAGCATTTAAAGTCACAATAACTGGAATTCTTTTTGTTTCACGTGCTTGAGCTTGTAAACGATCCTGTTCAGTTTCCTGTTCATCATGCTGAGCTGCGGCACTTTGCAACATCGCAGTTTGAGGCTCTGCCTGTTTTGCATTTTGTGTTCCAGCAAACTGTTTTTCATCGACTACGTTTTGCGTAACTTCTTTATTGGATGTCGCTAATTGACGAGCTTTTGCAAGTTGTCGTTGTTCTGGTGAAAGTAAATTAGACTCATCAACATCAATATTTTGCTCATCGACCAAAGCTTGTAAATCTGGTGGTAGCTCAAGTGGCTTTTCAATTGGGTCTGGTTTAATGCTATCAACCAAGGTGTAATTAAAATAACGTGAGTTGGTTAGGTTATTCGCGAGCACATTTACACGCCAGAAAGCATAGTCATCACCCTCTTTCCAAGGCGCCATACTTTCTAAGATATTTTGATTTAATGGCAAAGGTTTCGAAGGATCGCTCATACGAAACTCGACCTTATCTAATTTATAACGCTCACCTGTCTCGTAGCGTAAATTAATATCGGCCTTATTTTCTGGCTGACTTACTTTTACATCATGCAATCGCCAATAAGCATCAAAATAACCGTTATCAGATGCTGCATCGACAATACGGGTTTTAGTGGTTTCATATAAACCGTGGTTAAAAATATCACCCACATCTTGATCAGGAACTAAGCGAATAACCTGAAATTGCGGCTGCTTTTCGCCTGGACCTGTAAACTCAATATTTTGCTCATTAATTCGTACTGGTTCATTTGGTGTCACTCTGACACGAACACGACTCGGACTTAATTTTTCAAATCGGAACTCAGCATTATAGTAGCCAACAGCTTGAGCAGCCTGATTACTTAATGTTCTAAGCTGAGGTAAAGCAGCATTAAAGTCTTCAAAAGATTCTTGAGTAAAAGTTGACAACTTACCTTTAATATTTTTAGCTAACACATCTGAAGCACCTTCTACCTCTGCGCTAATACGCGGTACTTGTTCCATCGGAATTGCACGCGGTGGACGTACTTTATTTAAAATACGCTTAAAGAAACCAGCTTGCTCAGGCGGTTCTTCGGCCTCTGGTGTCAATTCAGGCAGTGTTTTTCCAGTCTCATTGGCTTCAACTACAATCTTACTATCAGACTTAATCTCTTGCATAAGCTGATCAATATTTACAGGTGCCTGATTAATTTGATTTAATTCAGATTGAGTTGCATCGCTTACAGTAACTTCAGGGAGTTTCTGAGTCCCATTTTGAAAGTTCTGTGCTTCATTCTTCGCTTCTTCCGCTACCCTATAAATTTCATTTGCCATGTTTTGATCAACAGGCATATCGGGTAAATCTTCAAGATTATCAAGAGTAATTGGCTTAAATTCATCAATTTGATTTGGAAATTGTTCTTGTTGTTGCAATATAGCCAAGCTATCTTGTTGCTGCTGAGCTTGGGTTACAAGTGTAGCGATATCTGTAACTGGAGCAGTATATTGCTCGTTAACCTGAGCTGATTGTTCAGTTGACTCATCAGATACTGTCTGGTTTAAAGTTGTTGATGAACTATTCTCAACAGAAGTTTGAGCAAAACTTGGCGTTACGCAAACGCTTAACAACAAGCTGCTACAAATAAGTTTAGGAATGCCCTGCATTTTTAAAATTAAATGCATAGAATGTGAGAGAGTTGACTGTTTAAACTTAATTTTAGAAGGCATAGAAAACTCTAGACTTATTTTTTAATAAAACGCACCAATGTGAGTGTAAAACTCACTCAAAACCATTGATTTTTCATTTAATCAAGCGTTAAAAATATCATACATGGTTTTCGATGCAAATTAACACTCGGTCACATTTTTTTATAAAACACAATGAAGTTTGCACATGATGAAACAAGATGAGCACCTGATGACCTCACGTCGGTTTGTACCGATGTTTTTTACCCAGTTTTTTGGCGCATTAAATGATAACGTTTTTAAGCAAGCTTTATTATTGGTGATTACTTATGGATGGATTCAGCAACAATCTGCTCCCGTAAGTACTCTTAATAATTTGGCAGCCCTCTTGTTTATTCTGCCATATTTCTTTTTTTCAGCCACAGCTGGACAAATCGCCGACAAATACGAACGATCTCAACTCGTCCGTGGTATTAAAATTTTAGAAATCATCATTATGCTCATCGGTACTGCGGGTTTCCTGTTAGGAAACTTATGGCTACTTCTTTTTGCTTTATTTTTGATGGGTACGCATTCGACGTTCTTCGGCCCGATTAAATACGCAATTTTGCCTGAAATTTTAAAACCGAACGAGTTAATGTCTGGTAATGCGCTATTTCAATCCGGCACATCCATGGCGATCTTGTTCGGAATGATCTTAGGTGGTGCCGTAATTGCCTCATCAGATGGTAATTTATTGTGGATTAGTATCACCGTAGTGGCTATTGCTTGCATAGGCTATTTATTTAGTCGCTTCATTTTGCCGCAAAAAGTTGCTGCACCTGACTTAAAGATTGACTGGAATTTTATCCGTACAAGTTTCCAGACCATTAAATATGCTAAAAGCTTACCGTTAGTATTCACAATTTTGCTAGGCAACTCATGGTACTGGTTTTATGGCGCGACTTATTTAACTCAAATTCCGCAGCTTACCCAGCAAAACCTTCATGCATCAGAAAATGTTGTTAGCTTGTTACTGACTTTCTTTTCAGTCGGTATTGGTGTGGGTTCTCTTCTTTGCCGTAAAATTGGTGGTTCAGAAATTAATATTAAAATGGTGCCGATTGGTGCAGTTGGCCTTACTGTTTTTGCGCTCTACCTTGCTGCCAGTTTAGCTTTTGTACCAGAAAGAACTGGGGCATTACTTACCTTAAAAGACGTTTTCACCCAAGGCTGGGTTTACTACCATGTCATGATTGCTGTGACTTTATTGGGGATTAGTGGCGGTTTTTATATTGTTCCCCTATATGCCATGATGCAGGCTTATTCACCACGTTCACATCGTGCACGAGTTGTTGCAGCGAATAACATCTTAAATGCCGTTTTTATGGTTTCTTCTGCAATTTTTTCAATCTTAATCTTAAGTCTTTTAAAAATTGATATTAAAATACTATTTATTATTACAGCTGTACTTAGTGCAATCTTTAGTATCTGGCTTCTCGCTAGACTAAAACCAATGCTTGCCACAGCCCACCTTTCTTTAGAGGACTAATTTATGCGCCACTATACTGGAATTGATCAACTTATTAACTCATTTGATCAGGCATTGCGTAGTCTTGTTCCGGGTGCAACAGCAGCACAGCGTCAAAATCCAGCTGAAACAGTAGAAACAAAACTTGGTGTAGAAGATGCTCGCCATGTCGCAGGTTTAATGCGTGTTAACCACAGTGGTGAAGTATGTGCTCAAGCACTTTACCATGGGCAAGCATTAACGGCGAAATTGCCAAATGTACGCCAAGAAATGCAACAAGCAGCGATTGAAGAGCAAGATCATTTAGCTTGGTGCGAAGACCGTTTAAAAGAATTAAACAGTCATACAAGTTTGTTAAACCCAATCTGGTACGGGTTGTCATATGGCATGGGTGCCCTTGCTGGTATTGCAGGTGATAAATATAGCTTAGGTTTTGTTGCTGAAACTGAGCGTCAGGTTAGTCTGCATTTGCAAGATCATTTAAACCAGTTACCTGCTCAAGATGAACGCTCTCGTAAAATTTTAGAGCAAATGAATGAAGATGAATTGCATCACCGTCATACTGCACTTGAAGCAGGCGGTGTTGAATTACCATATGCAGTAAAAATTACGATGACTGCTATTTCAAAGTTAATGACAAAAACGAGTTATTATCTTTAAAAACCAAAGGATTGATCTCATTCGGATCAATCCTGTTTTAAATATTATTTTAAGCCGTGATCATATTTGAAACGTTCGATATCTCGAATTGAATTCCAATAGTTTCTGTTAATACGGTCACGATCAATTTGTAATTCTCTTAAAAGCTTACGATAACGCTCACGCTCTTCTGGCTTTAATTTTTCGTTGTAAGCATTATCAGAATATTGCTTAAACTTCTCGTCATAACGATCATATTCAGCTTTTGCATTGTAGTAATCTGAGGCTGCTCGATAATAAGGTCTTAAACGATTACGCTGCTCAACTGGGCATACATTAATATTGCCGTTACCCTCTAAAGCATTATAAAAAATATTTGATGGCTGGCAATAATACCCTAAGCCCTCTTTATACCCACGTTCATATGACTTTTGATCTGGAACAATATTGGCTTTTCCACACGCTTTGTAATATTGATCTAAACGTGGCGAAGACCCCTTTGAACCATCTTTCTCACCCACTAATGACCAATTCGCAGTCTTACATTCTTCTACGCTCATTGCAGCACAACCTGAAAGGCTGATTGCTAAAATGGCTAAACCGATATTTTTCATATTAAGAAAACTCAAAAATAAAATTTAAAAAACGCAAAAAATAAAATTCCAGTACATGTGCTATATAAGCCTTGCTCAATTCAAGATTTATAAATAAATGTTTAACTGGATAAGCATTTAAGTTTAAAACAGTTTGACCATCTCACCAAATGAGAAGCTTAAATTTTTAGCTTTGTTTAATTTTAAAAAGAGAAATCAGTAGAATTTTATAATGCGCTAACTGATCTTATACGCTAATTTTACTTTAAAAATTGATTGCAAAAATGAGATTCAAGACATTGATTATTAATAAATAAAAACAATAAACCCTATAAAAAAACCTTTCATCATTTTACTCTTTTTTTACGAGATTAACGTCAAAGACTACGTTAGGATTTTAGCTAAATAACCACCAAGGTTTTTTATAATGAGTACGCTTATTTACCCAAATTTAAACTTAAAAGATCCTCACTTTAAGGCATTTAAAATATCAGATAATTTTATTCCTCCGACACAATCTGGTACTTTCCAATCAGATCTTTTTTTAAAAGAAGTTGATGAATATTTAAGTTTATATCCACACACTCAACACATTGATATTTGTCTACATGACTTAAACGGGCATATTCGTGGTAAACGTATTGACGTTAAGAGTCTGAAAAATCTATCTAATGGATGTTATTTTCCTCTTTCTGTTTATGCCATGAGCCTTGATGGAAAAGTGATTGAAGAAACAGGCTTGGGAAAATATATTGGTGAACCAGATAGACTTTGCCTGCCCATTTTAGACAGCTTGCAACCAAGTGCCTTATCCCCAGAATTAAATGCTCAGCTTTACCTATCAATGCAAGAAGAAGATGGTTCAGACTGTCGCTATGAACCACGCAATATATTAAAAAAATTATTAAATCAGTTAAATGCTAATAATTATTTCCCTGTCATGGCTGCCGAGCTAGAGTTTTACCTTTTCTCACCTCAGCATCAGTCTGAAACCTGCATAGAAAACCAATGTTTCGATATAGATGCACCGAATAACTATCAGCAAGTCCTAGATGAAGTTGAGAAAGCAGCCCTACTTCAATCTATTGAAATTACCGCTATTGTTGCGGAATCATCCCCTGGACAATACGAATTAAATCTTCAACACAGCCATGATATTTTAAAGCTCTGCGATCAAATTAATGCTTTAAAAAGAATTGTAAAACAAGTGGCAAGAAAGCATGACTTAACCGCTTGTTTCATGGCGAAACCAAACTTGGCAAAGGCTGGTAGTGGCATGCATTTTCATATGAGCATACTTAATCAATACCATAAAAATATATTTAGTTCAGAAGTAGAAAAAGATGAGCTTTCAGCCAAATTATTGAGCACGATTAGTGGCCTAATTGAGTTAATGCCTGCATCTATGGCGATTTTAGCGCCTAATATTAATTCTTATAGACGTTTTAAAATTGGTCATCACGTGCCATTAGAAGCCAATTGGGATACTAACAACCGAAATGTTGCAATCCGAATTCCATGCTCAGATGTACAAAATCAACGCTTAGAATATCGTGTTGCTGGAGCTGACTGTAACCCCTATCTAGTTACAGCGACTATTTTAGCGGGCGCGTCTTATGGCTTATCTCATAAGTTACCGCTACCAAAACCTGCACATCTTTTAAAATTTCCAGACGAGCACATTTTATTAGCCAACAATCAGCCGGAAGCCTTAAAAATATTTAAAGGAAGTCTTATTTTAAAAGGATATTTAGGCGCTGACTTTGTAGAACACTGGTACACGGTTAAACAGGCTGAATATCAAAACATTTATAGTCAAATGACTGAAGCAGAACAACATTGGGATATATAAATAAAAAAAGCAAAAAAACTATAAACCACTTTGCAAACCCTTAGGGAGAAATACCCTAAGGTTTTTTTATATCTAATTAGTGATTTTTCTGTTTAGCTAAAAAACGTAACCCAACACCTGGTTCAGTAGCAATATAACGTGGCTGAATCGCATTATCTCCCAGTTTACTGCGTAACTTGCCCACTAAAATACGTAAATAGTGCGTATCTTCCTGATGGGTGGGTCCCCATAGCTCTTTTAAGAGCTGAGGCTGTGTTAAAAGCTGCCCTTGATAGCGCATTAATAGTGTCAAAAGTTGAAACTCTTTTCGAGTTAAAGTAATTGGTTGTTGCTCGATCCAAACTAAACGTTGCATGACATCAACCTTGAGATAACCATCGTCATACACATGAGCTTCTTGCTGAATCGGTTGATTTCTTAAAATGACACGTATGCGCGCCAAAAGCTCTTGCACACTAAAAGGCTTGGTCATGTAGTCATTTGCGCCTGCGTCTAGCAAGGTAACTTTTTCATATTCATCAGCACGTACAGATAACACAATAACGGGAACATTCGACCAGCTACGTAATTCCTGAAGCACTTCTTTTCCATCTAAATCGGGTAAGCCTAAGTCTAAAATAACCAAATCAGCCCCTTGGGTTGCCAAAGCCTCTAGGCCTTTGTAACCCGTTTCGCAGAGCGTGGTTTTGTATTTTTGGGTTCTTAAAGCAATGTCTAAAAATTTACGGATTTGAGGCTCATCATCGATAATCACAATACGTGTTTCTACAGGTGAGGTTTCGGAACTTATCATGAATTTACAACTTATTCTTTTACTGGGTGAATGGGTAATCTGATTTGAATTAAAGTACCTTTATTTTGGCGCCCTGAAAATGCTTCTATTGTACCCATATGAGCACCAATAATCGCTTTTACGATTGTAAGCCCTAAACCAGTACCAAACTTTCCACGGTCTCCTCGTTCCATCGTATAAAACATATCGAAAATGCGGTGTCTTTCGTCTTCAGGGATTCCTGCACCTTTATCTTCAATTTCTATTTTTACTTCATCTTCTGACACAAGATGAGTACGAATCATGACTGGTTCATCTGGAGGTGAAAAGTTTGCCGCATTTTCTAAAACATTAAAAATAGCTTGCTCTACCAGTGCTGGGTGGACATACAAACTAATCGGTTGCTCAGGTAACTGAACGACCACTTGCGTATCTGGTTTATAACGCTTTAAACGGCGGGTTGCCGAACCAATTAATTCATCCACCCCAATCCAGTCCCTTTTTAAAGTTAGACCTTCGTGTCCCAAACGGGTCATATCAAGCAAGTTTTGAATATAACGGTCTAAGCGCTCACCTTCTAAATGAATTGTTTCAAGCAGATCTTGTTGGTCTTGTTCTGTCATTTCAGCTTTAAAATTGGCAAGTGTGTCTGCTGCTCCAATAATAGAAGCGAGTGGCGAGCGTAAATCATGCGATACCGAAGATAATAAAGCAGAACGTAAGCGCTCTGTTTCACTGGTGACTTTTGCTTGTTCAAGCTCATTCACCAATTGGGTTCGAAGTACTGCCTGCGCAATATATTCGATTACACTTTCAGTCAATTTCTTTTGCTCAAAATTTAAGGAAACCACTTCATCCTTAAAGTAAATTCCCACAATACCTAAGCTATTTTTTTGTTCTAAAAGTGGTAAAAACCACCAATTTGATTGACTCAGCGTATCGGTAAAACGCCCACATGGCTGCTTGTGTTTCAAACACCATTCTGCGGCTACTTTTTCTTTATCATTTAGCTCAATATCAGAAGAAATTACTTTATCTCGAATCGAAATCCACACTTTAGTTTGAAGTTGTGTTTCTAAAGTCATATGTCCTGTTTGCATGACTTCTTCAAGGTTTACTGCACTAGAAAGCTTACGTGCCAAATCTTGCATCACAGTGGTGTAGGCATTGGCAGCTTTTAAAGATAAAACTTGCTGGCGTAACTGAGAAGCCAAACGCCCGGCAATTAAAGCTGCTGCAAAAAAAGCAACAACGGTGACCACCCCTTGGTGTGCTGAAATCTGAAAAGTATAACGCGGTGCAATAAAGAAAAAATTATAAGCCAAAAAACATATTAAGGCTGCCACTACAGCAGCGAGCATTCTAGTTTTGGTTGCTACAATTAAAACAGAAATAATAAAAATGACAGAGAAGTCTTCAATACCAAATAGAACTTCAGCGAAGTGAGCTAGAAAAATGCTACCGCACGTCACAGCTAAAACAAAAACACTTTCTTTTAATGATAAAAATGAAGGCTTTTTGAGCTGATTAATCTTTTTAGTACCCTGTTCTGGGTGCAAAATGGTTAAAGCAATCGAGTTTTCTTGATTTAATAATTGCTGAGCTAAATTTTTCTTAAATAACGTTAACCACCACGGCGAAATACTTTTGCCAATGACTAGATTCGAAATTCCTCGGTCAACCGCGGCATCCATTAACACTGACGCAACTCGATGGCCATATAAAACTTCTGTTCGACCACCGAGTTGCCGAGCTAACTCAAACGCACGATCGATCTCAATATATTCTTTTTTATAAGAACTCACTGAACTCTGTCCAAAGTCCAAACTTTTAGCAACATTTACTACAGTCCATGTGGCACCATTACGTTCTGCTAAACGACAGCCTGCTCGCACTAAATATTCAGAAGAGCCTTGCCCATCTATCGCAATCATCAATTCATTTTGCAACGATATAGATTTCAAACCCTTTGAGGCATAACTCTCTTTTAAGTCTGAATCGACATGCTCAGCAACGCATTGCATTGCCAGTTCACGTAATGCCGTTAAATTTGAAATGCTAAAAAAGCCTTGTAATGCCAGATTTGCTTGCTCTGGTACATAGACTTTTCCTTGATGAAGCCTTTCAATAAGCTCACTAACGGGTAAATCAATTAAGCGAATGTCCCGAATACGGTCAAACACCCGATCTGGTACCGTTTCATTTACTCGAATGCCTGTAATTTGATAGACCACATCATTTAGGCTTTCTAAATGTTGGATATTTATAGTGGTAAATACATCAATACCAGCGTCTAGCAACTCATTAACATCTTGCCAGCGTCGTTCATGACGACTATTTGGGACGTTGCGATGAGCCAATTCATCAACCAAAACGATTTGCGGATGCCTAAGTAAAATAGCATCCAAGTCCATTTCTTCTAAAGTATGCCCCTGATATTGCATTTCTTTTCTAGTAATCTGAGGCAACCCTTCCAAAATTTTTAGAGTTTCTATTCTTCCATGGGTTTCAACAATACCAACAACAACATCTGTGCCCTGTTGAAATAATTCTTTGGCGCGGGCGAGCATGGCATAGGTTTTTCCTACACCTGGTGCCGCACCGAGAAAGACCGTTAGTCGACCGGCTTGATATCTGTTGACATGATTTAATAAGGCCTCAGCCTGATTTTCGCGATTGCTTTGCACTTGATATCATCCGGTAAACTAACAACTTTATTTTTAAGTTAATGTGTAGATTGTAATTGATCTAAAGCAATATTGAGCTGTAATACATTAACACGAGCTTGCCCCAATACACCAAACTGCTTCGGCTCAACATACTTTTGCAAAAGCTCTTCCACAATCTTAGGGTCTAAATGACGAGCTTGAGCCACTCGAGCAACCTGTAACTGAGCAGATTCAGGACTAATATGCGGATCAATACCACTCCCCGATTTAGTCACTAAATCGCTTGGAATCGGTGTATTACCTGTGTGATCTTGTTTTTTCACCGCAAGAATCTGAGCATCAATTTGTTGCTGTAGTTCAGGATTAGTACGCGCTAAGTTTGTACCTGCCATCGCCATCGGGTCATAAGCGACTGCTGAAGGACGTGGATGAAAATAAGCCTCTCCCACAAATGGCTGAGCGACTAATTTTGACCCTAAAACTTTATGATCTATTTCAACCAAACTACCATTCGCTTGATTGTTAAATAACACCTGCCCAGCACCTGTAGCAATCGCACTATAAGCACCGCCACAGCCAACTAAGGTAAAAATTAATAATCCCAAAGATGCTCTTAAGGTCTGACCCAAATTTGCTTCTGAATTTTGTACATAAGTTTTCATTTCAAACTCCAGATTACAAACCAAATAATTGAAAAATCACTACATCAATTGCTTTAATGGCAAGGAATGGTAGAACTACACCGCCCACCCCATAAATCAACATATTTCGACGTAGTAACTGAGTTGCAGTTGAAGGTTTAAATTTCACGCCTCGGAGTGCGATTGGAATTAATAGCGGAATAATAATCGCGTTAAAAATTAATGCAGATAAAATCGCGCTGCTTGGACTTGCTAAGTGCATCACATTCAATACTTGCATTTGTGGAATCGCAGCAGCGAACAATGCAGGCAAGATGGCAAAGTATTTAGAGACGTCGTTTGCTAACGAAAATGTTGTTAAAGCACCACGGGTAATTAGTTGCTGTTTCCCAATCTCAACCACAGCAAGAAGTTTGGTCGGGTCAGAGTCTAAATCAACCATGTTGCCCGCTTCTTTTGCAGCTTGTGTGCCTGAATTCATGGCTAAGCCAATATCAGCTTGTGCTAGTGCTGGTGCATCGTTGGTTCCATCACCAACCATCGCAACTAAACGACCTTGTTGTTGTTCGGTGCGAATACAAGCCAATTTGTCTTCTGGTTTTGCTTCGGCAATATAATCATCTACACCAGCTTCAGCAGCAATCGCGGCCGCAGTTAATGGGTTATCACCTGTGACCATAACGGTTTTGATGCCCATTTCTCTTAAACGAGCAAAACGTTCTTTAATGCCATGTTTAATCACATCTGAGAGTTCAATCACACCCAATACATGATGTTGATTTGCGACAACCAATGGTGTCGCACCCTTTTTAGCAACTTGTTCAACACGTGCTTTTAACTCTAAATCTTGAGAATAATCTTCATCTACAAACTTCAAAATCGCATCTAAAGCACCTTTACGAATTTGGTCACCATTAGGTAAATTCACACCGGAAATTCGAGTCGAAGCACTAAAAGAGATAAATTCGGCTTGCTCAGGTTCTTGCTGTTTTAGACCTTGCTCTTTTGCTAACTTAACAATCGATTTTCCTTCTGGTGTTGGGTCGGCAAGTGAACTTACCCAAGCAGCAGCTCTCAACTCAGACTCGGTTACCGAAGTTAAAGGATAAAAAGAGGTCGCTTGACGGTCACCATAAGTAATGGTTCCTGTTTTATCGAGTAAGAGCACATCAATGTCACCCGCGACCTCTACAGCTTTACCTGATTTCGCCAAAACATTGGCTTTGAGTGCACGGTTCATCCCCGCAATCCCAATCGCAGGTAACAAGCCACCAATGGTTGTAGGAATCAAGCAGACCAATAATGCCACGAGCACAACTGGATCAAGTTCAACATGCAAATACTTGGCAATAAATGGCAAGCTAATCACGACAATTAAAAACGTGATTGTCATCACCATTAACAAGAAGCCAAGCGCAATCTCATTCGGAGTTTTCTGGCGATTTGAGCCTTCAACCAAAGCAATCATACGGTCTAAGAAACTTTGACCAGATTCAGCTGTCACTTGCACAACAATACGATCTGTAAGTACTTTGGTTCCGCCAATAACACCTGAACGGTCTGTTCCAGCTTCACGTAGCACAGGTGCCGACTCACCTGTAACAGCCGATTCATTAATAGTTGCAAAGCCTTCTACAATCTCACCGTCGGCTGGAACAAGCTCACCTGCATGTACTTCAATGAAATCATTTAAATGAAGTTCGGTCGCTGCAACTTGAGTCGCTTGACGGTCTGTCAAAGAGTTGAGTCTTCGAGCCGTTAAATTTTCTCTTGCTGCACGTAGTGAAGATGCCTGCCCACGGCCTCTAGCCTCTGCAACTGCTTCGGCATAGTTAGCAAATAAAATGGTAATAAACAGAATTGCTGTAACCACTAAACCAAATAACAGCGTGGTGTAACCTAAGATTGTACTAATGCCTGTAACCACTGTTCCAAGCCATACGATTGCCATCACAGGATTTTTAATTGCATGCTGCGGTAGCAGTTTCACAAATGCATTTTTCCAAACTTCAAAATTTGGCACTGCCATGGTTTGTTTATGGCTATTTACATGAGTTTGTGTATTCATTTTCACTCGCCTCCTTAGCCTTTAACCAACAAAAGTTGATCGGCAATAGGCCCAAGGACAAGAACTGGCATAAATTGTAATAAGGTAAGCAACACAACAATCGTAATCAGCGTTAAAGCAAAGGTTGGAGTTTCAACCTGAAGACTACCTGCTGTTTCGGGTGCTTTTCTTTTTGCTGCTAAACGTGTTGCAATCATTAATGGCAAAATTAATGTTGGAAAACGTCCTAACAGTAGAGCGATACTACAAGTAACATTCCACCATACAGTGTTGTCTCCAAGACCTTCAAAACCTGAACCATTGTTGGCAAATGCAGAGACATATTCGTAGAACACTTGGCTAATACCATGTGGTCCTGGATTACTAATTCCAGATATGCCTGGAATGCTGAGGCTTAATGCGGTAAATGCAAGAATGACTAAAGGTTGAATCAAAATAATAATCGCGAGTAACTTAATTTCTGCGGCTTCAATCTTGCGTCCAAACAACTCTGGAGTACGACCTGTCATTAAACCTGCAATAAATACTGCAAGTAATAGATAAATCATAAACTGTTGCAGACCACAGCCCACACCACCCCAAATCGCATTAATCAGCATGTTAATGAGTTCGACTAAACCGGTAAGCGGTGCAGAAGAATCATGCATCATATTGACCGAACCGTTATTCACCTGCGTAGTGATCGCTGCCCAAACTGCTGATGCGGCTGGTCCAAAACGTTGTTCTTTACCTTCCATTACGGCAAGTTGAGATGCTGTCGATGACATACTCTCAGACCAGACAGCCGCTGCACCTGAAATAATCGACATGAAAAGCATGCTGCCAAACACAAAGTAAGCAAACTTTTTACGCTGGGTAAAATGTCCCACCATAAAAATCACGGTAAGTGGAATGAGTAATATCGCAATCATTTCTAATAAATTAGAAAGTGGTGTTGGATTTTCTAAAGGCACACTACTATTTGGACCATACCAACCGCCACCATTACTGCCCAATTGCTTAATCGCTACCATTGGTGCAACTGGGCCTAAAGGAATTTTTTGGGTTTGAACTGTATTGGCTTTATCAATCAGCTGTACTTCTGGCCCGCCTTGGAAAGTCGCTGGTACGCCTTGGCTATTGAGCAATAAAGACCAGACAAAACAGAGAGGAAGCAAGAATCGGACTGTAGGGCGAATTACATCTGCCCAATAGTTCCCAATTAAAATTTGGTCTGGCTGCTCGGCAACATCGGCTGCAATATGGCTTGGGCGCTGATAAAAGAAAGCTCTTAAGGTCGCGACCACCAAAGCCAGCCCCATCATTGGAGTAATGACTTGCAAGCCCACAATACCTGTCATTTGCGACAAATAAGATAATTGAGCTTGCCCAGAATAATGCTGTTGATTGGTATTAGTTAAAAATGAAATAACCGTGTGTAATGCTAAATCCCAACTCATATTTGGTGCATGATTTGGATTTAATGGTAGCCATGCTTGTGTCATAAAAATAGCAAAAACGGCCACAGCTAGAAAAATACAGCTAACAACAAATGCTAGCGAATATTGTTTCCAGTTCATTTGTTGTTGTGGAGATATACCTAACAAGCGAAAAACAGGATTTTCAATCCAGCGAAATAATCCATCACCCCACATCGGCTGATTTGTCATCACTTTGGATAGATATTTACCGAGGCACCATGCTAGAAAAATAGCAATAAATAAAACAAGTATAAGTTCTAACATGGCTATTCTCCTCTATACCCCTTGGCTTGATTTGCCAAACTGGAAATAAGGAGAGATGAAGAAATATCATTTGTTTTAAGTCCGCATAAGACAATGCCAGACTGATGCAAGATGCGCATTTGAGAATTTATAAGCATCTTTATTGTCCTGAAATAACACTAATTTAGTGAATTTCAGTATGGATAAAATGCCCGTAAATTCTCTATTGAGGAAATTAAAGACCGCGTAAAGTTTGCGTAAAATCTAGTGTGAAAGCCTTTAAACTTTAAAATTAACGACTGGATAAAGCATGCTATCAGCCTTTAAGGTTTCACAAGACCAAAGTTCATATAAAGGAATTTTTACATCAAGCGCCAAAGGTAATTTTTTAGAATTAAATTGCATATGGTCCAGATCACTTCCCCATGCAATCAAATCTACATCTAATGAGATATGATGCGATGGACGAACACGCCCAGAATCTGACTCGAGTTGCTTTAAAAAAGATTCAATTTGGTCACACGATAAAGTGCTTTTTAATAGACATGCTGAATTCCAATAATCATCTCCAATACCATCTCGGCATGGAATTTGATAAACAGATGAAAACTGCACTTTCCCCAAAGTTGCTAATTGCGTATACGCAAAAGTAAAGTGCTGATCTGCGTCTAAATTACTCGCTAGAGCGAGCGCAAAAATTGTTTCTGGTGCGTTCAAGACGAATTCCTACAGCATTAGCTTCTGCAATGATGGCGGGCTTACGGATGGTTATGGTAATTTTTTCAACTGTTGGAAAGGTTTCAAACAAACATTTCAAAACAAGATGTGCTGCATGTTCAATTAATTCAGGTTTAGCTTGTTGAATGGTTTGAGCCGATAACTCACAAATCTGGGCATAGTTGAGTGTGTCCTCAAGTTTGTCAGACTCTGCTGCTCGGCTCAAATCATTATGGATGGTTAAATCCAACATTAAAGGTTGAATAATTTGTCTTTCCCAGTTGAAACAGCCAATCACTGTCTCAACCTTCAAGCCTTCAATAATAATGGCATCCATAAATTTAAACTGACCTTAGTGCTTTAACAACGAAGCAGGTTCCATATTTTGAACCATTTTCAAACGTTGGTCTGCATAAATATCAGTATATGGTGCGAGTACGCGCATAAAACGATCGAAATAAAGCATTTGCTTAAATAACAAGGCAAAATCACGTGGGAATTTAATACCGTGGCGCTCACCAACCCCTACCATATCCATCATGATATCGTTTAAATCAGCTGGATTTGAAGCGAGAATTTGTTGAGGATCAGACATTAATACGCCATTAAATAAGCGTTCTAAATCTTGTGCTAATACATCAACATCAACTTTATTATGAGTCATACCCATTTTCAGCATGTTTTCAGCCATTGCCTGATAATCAGTTTTTTGTAAGGCATCCATAAAGGCCATACATGCTGTCCAAACTTCAGGCTTTAACTGACCCACAATACCGAAATCGATAAAACCAATTCGACCATCTTCAAGCAACATTAGGTTCCCAGCATGTAAATCCGCATGAAAACTCTTACATAGCATGAGGCTACCGAACCATGTATTCATGGCAGTAATCAGTACTTGCGATGGATCTTTAGCATATTGTTTTACAACACTAAAGTCCGTCAAAGACACACCGTATAGGCGTTGCATGGTTAAAACACGACGTGTAGAAAACTGATGATAAACCTTAGGTGCAGTCGCAGCTTTGTTTTGCGAAATATTCAGATATTCAATAAAGTCATCTAAGTTTTGTGCTTCTTCAATGAAATCGACTTCACGAACCATACGGCTTTTAATTTCATCAACAATTTCTGAAAGAGCAGCAAATTTGATTTTTGGTACCGCACGCTCAAGCAGCTTGGCAGCCCAATGCACCACACTTAAGTCTGTATATAAAATGGTTTCAACGCCAGGCTTTTGTACTTTAATAACGACATCTTCACCTGTAGTCAGTTTAGCTGCGTGAACCTGAGCAATTGATGCAGAAGCTAATGGCTTTTCATCGATATAGCTAAAAATCTGGCTTAAATCACGCCCTTCAAACTCAGATGCAAGCACGCCTTGAATATAGCTAAATGGCAGAGTTGGAGTCTGGTCTAAACAACCTTGAAATTCTTCTACATATTCTCTCGGGAAAAGTGATGGTGTACTCGCAATAAACTGACCAAGCTTAATATAAGTTGAACCAAGTGACTCAAAAGTCTCTCGCATGAGTTTGGCATTACTTGGTTTTTCAGTTGCGTATTTAATTCCAGCTTTGGCCGCAACCACTGCTGTTTCACCAATGCGGGCGACGGAGCGTAACCCATCAAACAAAATATTTTTTTTCATATTTCTTCAAAACCAAATCATTCAGGTTGAGTGTAGCAAATTTTGTTTAATTTACTGATTAGCTTGCCTGACAAAGTGGGCAATTTACATCTTTATCAAAACTAACAATACGTTGTGTCATATTTAAACCATCCCACAATAATAGTTTCTGCTTTAAAGGTGTACGATTTAACCCTAAATATAGCAAAGTGTGATGTGCTTGTAATGACGCTATCATTACAGGAGTAGTTGCAAGTACCCCTGACTCTGCACAGCGCAGCCCTTCATTGCTATGCTGTTCTTTCGGAAAAAGACATTCATAACAAGCTGAATCTCCTTCAACCATGAACATTTGCGCCTGAAAACCAATTGCTGAAGCGCTAATTAATGCGACTTGATGTTTCTTACAAGCTGCGTTTACCAAATAGCGAGTTGTAAAATTATCACAGCCATCTAAAACCACATCTTGGTGTTCAACCAGTCTATCAATGTTATGTTCGTCTAAACGTTCGTTATAGTATTCAACACAGATATAAGGGTTAATTTTCTGTAACCGTTTAGCTAGAATTTCTGCTTTATAGCGACCAACATCTTCATGACCAAATGCGATCTGACGTTGTAAGTTACTTATCTCGATCGTATCCGCATCAATCAGTGTAATTTTCCCAACCCCTGCTCGCGCTAGTAGCTCTGCACTACTACATCCTATTCCGCCAGCACCGACAATCAGTACATTAGCAAGTTTGAGTTTTTCCTGAGCTTCAATATCCCATCCATCAAGTAAAATCTGACGGCTATAGAGATGCATTTCTTCATCACTTAACTCTACAAAATCGATATCTTGAAGCTCGGTCACGCGTTAATCCTTTCACTTAGAAGCGAAATGATTTTATGACTAAGTTCGTTATTATGAAAGCTATAAAATAGAAACAACTTTTTTATTCTAATAAAGCTTATTTGCCAACATTGCATCTATCAAGCTTTCTGCAACAATAGAAATATCTATTTTCTTTATTACTTAGGCTAAATATGACCCAATCATATATTGCACCTGTAGAGTTAGAAAAAGCTTATCGTTTGTTAAATCATGGTCCAACTGTCCTAGTTTCTGCACAACATGGTGACGACCGTAATGTAATGGCTGCCGCTTGGGCATGTGCCTTAGAGTTCAAACCAGCCAAAGTCTCCGTTGTTCTCGACAAAAGTACTAAAACCCGACAGCTCGTTGAGCAAAGTGGCTATTTCACACTACAAGTTCCTTGCTATGCACAGCTTGATCTGACTCATCAACTTGGAACCATTAGTAAGTTGGATGATCCACAAAAACTTGAGCATTGTGGTGTTGAACTATTTTATCAAGAAGGTCTTACTAGCCCGCTTGTATCAGGTTGCATTGCATGGCTTGTCTGTAAACTTATTCCAGAACCTCATAATCAGTCGGCTCATGATTTATTTATTGGTTCTGTTGTGGGTGCATGGGCAGATAGCCGCGTTTTTAGAGATGGGCACTGGCATTTTCAAGATGCACCAAAAGAACTTCGCAGCCTGCACTATATTGCAGGTGGAACTTTTTATTTGATTGGTGAAGAAGTCAAAGCCCAAATTTAATCATTAAAAAGCGAGATTCATTTAATTGCAAAAAAACCGCATAACAATTGCGGTTTTTTTGCAGTCAACGACATTTTTTAAAAATCTAATATTTAAACTTGAGCCACTTCACGAGCAATCACCAAGCGTTGAATATCAGAAGCACCTTCATAAATCTGACTTACACGAACATCGCGATAAATTCTCTCTACAGGGAAATCACTCACGTAGCCATAACCACCATGAATCTGGATTGCATCCGAACACACTCGCTCAGCCATAGTAGATGCAAATAGCTTTGCCATTGAGGCTTCTTTTAAACAAGGCAGCCCAGCATCTTTTAAAGTTGCAGCATGCAAAACCAACTGATGCGCAGCTTCAATCTGGGTCGCCATATCAGCTAAACGGAAACCAACCGCCTGATGCTGAACTAATTCGACTCCAAAAGCTTTACGCTCATTTGCGTATTGGACAGCAGCATCAAAAGCAGCTCTTGCCATTCCAACCGATTGAGCTGCAATACCAATACGTCCAGCCGCTAGATTAGATAATGCAATTTTATAACCTTCACCCTCTTGTCCCACCAAATTTTCTATAGGAATTCGGCAGTCCTCAAAAGTAATAGTAGCTGTATCTGAAGCATGTTGGCCCATTTTGTCTTCAATACGAGTGACCAAGTAACCTTGTATATTGGTCGGTACAAGAAAACATGAGATTCCTTTTTTGCCCGCTTGTTTATCGGTGACCGCAAACACCAAAGCCACTTGGGCATTTTTACCACTGGTGATAAATTGTTTTACGCCATTGAGCACCCAATGGTCGCCATCGCGCTCAGCTTTACATAAAATCGCGCTCGCATCGGAACCGACATGTGGCTCAGTTAAACAAAAGCATCCTAGCCATTCGCCAGAGGCAAATTTTGGCAAATAGGTTTGTTTTTGCTGCTCTGAACCGTATGCCAGTGTAATACCGCAAATCAAAGAGTTTTGTACGCTTACAATTGTCGAAATAGCACCATCTCCTGCGGCAATTTCCTCAATTGCGAGTACCAAAGATACATAGTCCATTCCGGCACCGCCCCATTCATCGGGCACGGTCATCCCCATAGCGCCTAGTGCACCTAAATCTTTGAGTTCCTGAGCTGGAAATTCATGAGTTTTATCGCGATGTGCAGCAGTTGGTTTTAACTGATTTTGCGCATAGTTACGCATCATCTCCTGAACCATACTTTGTTCAGCATTTAAGATCATTTCAGCATCCTTATTTTTATTATTTTGCTGCCATACGAATTGCACCATCTAGACGGATGACTTCACCATTTAAGTAAGAGTTTTCAGCAATATGTGCCACCAAACGAGCAAACTCTTCTGGTTTTCCTAAACGAGATGGGTACGGCACCATTTGTCCCAAAGCATCCTGTACATTTTGTGGCATCCCCTTAAGCATTGGGGTTTCCATAATTCCCGGCGCAATGGTCATAATACGAATAGCATGTCGCGCAAGCTCACGAGCAATCGGCAATGTCATCGCAACAATAGCGCCTTTTGATGCCGAATAAGCTGCCTGACCAATTTGACCATCAAATGCTGCTACAGACGCAGTGTTTACAATCACTCCACGGTCTTCTTCACCTTCTTCAACCGTGTTTTTACTCATTGCATCTGCTGCAAAACGCAGCATGTTAAATGTACCTGTAACATTAATATTTAAAGTCTTTGAAAATAATGCCAAATCATGTACACCTTCACGACCCACTACTTTCGCAGAAGGGCCAATACCCGCACAGTTCACCAAACCATGCAAATGACCATGTTTTGTCAAAACATCCTTAAAGAACTGTTCAGCAGCAACTTCATCGGCCACATCAAGTTTTACAAAGTCAGCTTTTGGCCCCAACTGTTTTGCTTGTTGCTCACCTGCTTCTACATTCATGTCTACCAAGGTAACTGAAGCACCTTGTTGGACTAAATACTCAGCTGTTGCAGCACCCAAACCAGAGCCACCACCTGTAATGACAAAATGTTTCCCTTGAATTTTCATTATGTAATGTCCTATAGAAATGTTCTTTAAACTTAGTAGTGAGAGTAAAAGTTGTTGTTTTCCGATACAATTTCAAAAAGCCTCAAAATGTTTGCAGCTTTTGATCAATCCAAATTTTAAATATGCAGTATTTCACTTGAAATATATGAAGAAAATATGAGTCTTTGACATGGTTGTCCAATCATCTTTAAGTAAAGGCACAATTTCGATTGCACTAGTACATGAAGCACTGAGTGCGGCTTATGCCAAAGGCCTAAATATACAAATAATTCTAAATAAAGCAGGCATCCCCGCTGAATTACTGATGTCTCCAAAGGCACGTGTGCCTGTTACAACCTATGCCCAATTGTGGATAGAGCTTGCCAATGCCATGAACGATGAGTTTTTTGGGATGGATAGCCACCCCATGCGGCGTGGAAGCTATAAATTACTGACTAAACTCGTCAGTACGGCTGAAACTTTAGAAAAAGCACTCTACGATATTTTGAAGTTTTTTAACTTTGTTTTAGATGATATGCATGGAGAACTCATTCGAGAACAAGAAAAAGCTTATTTAGTGATTCATGATCATGAACAACCTAAACGTATGTTTACCTACGCAACCTTTTTAATATTAGTACATGGACTTATGTGCTGGTTGGTAGACCAGCGAATTGGTTTAAATACTATTATGGTACGTTGTGCTAAACCAAACGATATTCAGGACTATTTAGTTCGTTTTGGTGAAGATATTCAATTTAATGCTGAGATAAATCGAGTTGAGTTCGATGCCCACTATTTAGATATTAAAATTAAGAAAGATAAAAAAGCGCTTTATGATTTTTTAGAGCAAACTCCGCAAAATCTTTTAGTTCGCTTTAAAAATGAAAATGCCCTGAGTGTACTTATTCGTCGCCATTTATTGAAACTCCACCCTGCACAATGGCCCGAACTTAAAGATGTAGCTCACCAACTCAATATTTCAGAAGCCACCGTTCAACGTAGACTGAAACATGAAGGTGTAAGCTATCAACAAATTAAAAATGAAATCCGCTGTGATATTGCTGTTCAACGCTTAAGCAAAACGAATGACTCAATTCAAGATATTAGTGAAGATTTAAGCTTCCATGACCCAAGTGCATTTCACCGTGCTTTTAAAAAATGGACAGGTGTCAGCCCAGGTGCATATCGAGATAATTTAACTGGACACAAACAATAACATATACATCAAATGAAGCTTAGAACTTAAGCTTATGATCTTTATGTATTTTAAATTCAATATTTCAGATAAACGCTTTATTTAAAACTTAATAATATTCATAAAAACAGTGATTTATCATTTTATTCAAACTTTTATCTTTCAAACTGATTTATAAATCAAAATAACTAAGTTCATAAGCCTCTAAACACGTGAAAGGATGATCTCCTATTTCATTTCGGTTTTATTTTTATCATGTCTTTAAAATCAAAATTTTCTCTACCAAAGACTTTGTTGGCATCAACATTGGGGTTTGTATTTGCTTCATCTGCTTTTGCAGCAATTCCGACTACGCTTAAGCTTGATTATGCTTACTATGCACCAACTAGTTTAGTCGTTAAAGATCAAAAACTTCTCGAAAAAGCACTGCCAAATACCCAAATTAAATGGGTTTTTAGTCAAGGTAGTAACCGCTCATTAGAATATCTCAACAGTAACAGCATCGATTTTGCTTCTACCGCTGGATTAGCTGCTGTATTAAGTCGAGCGAATGGTAGTCCAATTAAAACGGTTTATGTACAAAGCCAACCGGAATGGACCGCGCTTGTTATCGCAAAAAATTCACCAATTAAAAGCCTGAAAGATTTAAAAGGTAAAAAAATTGCAGCCACCAAAGGAACAGATCCTTTCTTATTTACACTACAAGCACTAGACACTGTAGGCTTAAGTAAACGCGATGTACAACTGGTTCATCTACAACACCCAGATGGAATAACTGCATTAGAGCGTGGCCAAGTAGATGCTTGGGCGGGGCTTGATCCCTTAATGGCTTCAGCTCAAATTCAATCGGGTGCAAAATTGCTTTATCGTAATGTTGGATTTAATAGCTATAGCGTACTGAGCGTTAAAGAAGATTTTGCAAAGCAAAGCCCTGAAGCGGTAGAAGCCGTTATTAAAGCCTACGAACAAGCCCGAAAATGGGCAAAAGCCAATCCAGATAAAGTGGCAGCACTTTTAGCTCAAGAATCAAAACTTCCCCTACCTGTGGCTAAACTACAACTGAGCCGAACCAACTTTGATCAAAGCATTCCATCAGCAACTCAAGCACAAGCGCTAAAACGTTCTGGGAAAATTTTGACTGAAGAAGATTTGGTTAGAAAAGGCACTAATGTCAATCAAGTGGTTGATCAGTTGCTAGACCCACGTTTTGCTCAAAAAGTCGTGAAATAGTATATGAGTGATTCACTTAACAAAGCTGAGCTAAATCACTTCTTAGCTCAGCAGGCTTTAAAATCTCAGAAAAAGCATCTAAACCACAAATTTACACGGTGGTTTAAAGCGCTACTCATTCCACTCATCTTTTTAACGGCTTGTGAGTTTTTAGTCAGAAATGGCTATATCGATGCTTATCTACTCCCCACACCGTCTAGTTTATGGCAATCTTTTTTAGATTTAGCTCATAGCGACCTGTTTGCCCATATTTATATTAGTACATGGCGTGTTCTGTTGGGCTTTATTATAGGAAGCGGTTTAGGTTTAATTTTTGCGATTTGGGTTGGATTAAGTAAAGAAGCAGAAGCTTATTTAGAACCAACTTTTTCAGCAATTAAATCGATCCCAAGTCTTGCTTGGATTCCCCTGTTATTGCTTTGGTTAGGAATTGACGAAGGTTCTAAAATTACATTGATTGCAATCGGAGCATTTTTTCCAACCTATACCAATACAGTTGCAGCAACTCATAATGTAGATAGAAAGCTCATTGAGGTTGGAAAAGTTTATCGGCTCAATGCTTTCCAGCGGATTATATCTATTATTTTACCAGCAGCCTCTCCGGGCATTTTAACGGGTTTACGCAACAGCTTAAGTTTGTCTTGGATGTTTATGATTGCAGCTGAACTGATTGCAGCCACTCAAGGGATTGGCTATTTACTCAGTGATGGCCGAGAAACGTCTCGACCAGATATTGTTATCATTGCAATTATTTTATTGGCGCTATTGGGTAAAGTAACCGATACCTTAATGAAACTTATCGAAAACTGGTTATTACGTTGGCGAGATACACTACAAAAGTAATTTTAAATCCAGCATGCTAAAGTGACTCGATCATTTTGGCCATAGTCTTGAATGGTTTTAATCTCACTAAAACCATGCTCTGTGAAAATATCTCGAACTGCTTGTCCCTGATCATAACCATGCTCTAGTGCAATCCAGCCTTGCGGTTTTAACCAGTTTTTCCCTTGAGCAATAATAATTTCAATATCAGCCAGTCCCTGATGATCTGCAACCAATGCACGGCGTGGTTCTGTAGCCAAAGCTTGCATGTGTTCATCTTCAGGGTCAATGTACGGCGGATTAGAAACAATTAAATCAAACTTTTGTGGTTCAAGTGCGTCAAACCAAGCGCCGCAGGCAAATTTCACACGTTGCAAATCATGTGCTTGTGCATTTTCTTTTGCGACTTCTAAAGTAGGCGCATAAATATCAGTTGCCGTGACTTGCCAATCTGGACGTTCACTTGCTAATGCAAGCGCAATTGCACCTGTTCCCGTTCCCAAATCAACAATATTTGCAGTATTTGGCAAATTTAGATTTAAAACGGTTTCAACTAAAACTTCAGTATCTGGACGTGGCACTAAAGTATCAGACGTTACTTTTAAATCGAGCGTCCAAAATGGCTGTGAACCCGTCACATAAGCTAAAGGCTCACCATTTTGGATACGTTCTAGACCAGCCAAGTAATCTTGCTCTTGTTGGGCAGTTAACTCTTGCTCAAGTCTAAACTTTAATTCAAGCGAATTGATTTTTAGAAAATACTCAAGTAACCAAGCATTTTCTTGCCGTTCATAACTGTCAGGCTCACCACGAATTGCAAGCGCTTGAGCAATATTCATTAGCCGCCATTTTCCTGTGCAAGCATCGCAAGCTGATCTGCCTGATATTCACGATGTAAGCTATCAAGTAGTTCAGTTAAATCACCTTCCATAATCGCGTCTAACTTATATAAAGTTAGGTTAATACGGTGATCCGTCATACGGCCTTGTGGGTAGTTATAAGTACGGATACGTTCAGAACGGTCACCAGAACCAACCAAATCACGGCGCATCTCAGAAGTTGCTGCGTCGGCTGCTGCACGTTTTGCATTTTCTAAACGCGATACTAACAATGCCATCGCTTTAGCTTTGTTTTTATGCTGTGAACGTTCTTCTTGGCACTCAACCACTGTGCCGGTTGGAATGTGAGTAATACGCACCGCTGAATCGGTTTTGTTAATGTGCTGACCACCTGCACCAGATGCACGGTAAGTATCAATACGTAAATCTGCCGGATTAATTTCAACGTTGGTATCAACATCAATTTCAGGCAAGATCGCAACTGTACACGCTGATGTATGCACACGACCTTGTGATTCAGTGGCTGGAACACGTTGCACACGGTGAGCACCACTTTCAAACTTTAAGCGACCGTAAACGCCATCACCATCTACACGGCAAATAACTTCTTTAAAGCCACCATGCTCGCCTTCATTTTCAGAAAGGACTTCAATACGCCAGCCTTGTGTCTCGGCATATTTGCTGTACATACGGAACAAATCACCAGAGAAAATCGCAGCTTCATCACCACCTGTTCCAGCACGGATTTCTAAATAAGCCGCATTAGAGTCATTTGGATCTTTTGGAATCATCAAAATATTGAGCTGGCTTTCTAATTCTTCAAGCAATGTTTTATTGGCTTGAATTTCTTCTTCTGCCATATCTTTAAAGTCTGGGTCCGACTTCATCATTTCAGCAGTTTCAATGTCTTCTTCTGCTTGACGGTATTTGCCCCAAACTTCGGTAATTTCAGATAAATCACTATGTTCACGAGACAATTTACGGAAACGTTTGTTATCGGAGATCACTTCAGCATCTGCAAGCAATGCAGTAAGTTCTTCATGTCGATCACAGAGTTGATCAAGTCGTAAACGGAGTGACGCTTTCATAAGAGGAAATATCTCAAAAGTCCAAAAAGCTTATCGAAGGCTATGTAAGTATAGAAGATAAGCAAAATCGTAAAAATAGCGCATAGTTTACAGATTATGCTGCTTAAATGACATATATAATCAGCCAATTCATCAACTTTCCCAATAAGTAGAAGCGTATAAATATAATGATTTCGAATAAGATTTATTACTTGCCTATAATTTGGCTGTTCTGTAGAAAATAATAAGTTATATTTTCCCTCTATATGACAATAGAGGCTTTGTTTAAAAAACCTCTTTGCCAGCCTACTTATTTTAATTTTTCTAATAAGGTTTTGCCCACCAAAACAGCCGACGCTGGATTTTGTCCTGTAATAAGTTCACGGTCCACTACTACGTTTGGAGTCCATGCAGTGGTATTACTTTGATACTTAGCGCCAAGTGACTGTAAAGCCGTTTGTGGATAAAACTTCATTTCTCCACCTTTTAATAAAGCTTTAGCCTGCTCTTCTTCCTGATTACTAATCACCGTCATTCGATAATTTTTATAAATCCATTCGCCAGTTTTTACTGGCTTGCCTTGTTCGAGTTGACCAACTACTTCCGAGGCATTAGGTAAAGTAGACATCAATGCAATAGGACCATGACAGACCAACGCAGTAGGTTTACCAGCTTTATGGAAAGCTGTAAGTACTTTTCCAAGTTGTTTATCTTTTAATAGATCTTGCATAGGTGCATGCCCACCTGGAATATAAATAGCATCAAACTGACCCACACCAATTTGTTCAATACGAGATAGGCTCACAACTGGAGAATCTTGAGCAGATGTTAATTTTAGATCATGCAATAAATCTGCATATTGCTTTAATGCTTTTTCGTCTTGATTAAAATACATCGCACTATTTGATGACTCATCTAACGTCGGGGCTTTCCCTTTTGGTGTAGCGAAAGTTACTGTGTGCCCTGCATCTAAAAGCATTTTTGTAGGCTGCATTAACTCATTTAAATAAAAGCCTGTTTTAAAAATATGGCCATTTTTTAGCTCTAGCTGCCCCTCATCAGACAATACAACTAATACATGAGCGGCATTTACACTTAATGCTGCTGAAGCGGTAACTACTGCAAGCATTATTTTATTTAGAGATTTCATTATTTAACCTTCATTCCAGCCTTGTGCTGGATTTACAACTGGGATGGATATATTCTATTTTTGCCAGCAAGGTAGAAAAACAACCACATTTACAAATCTTTTTTGCGTTTGAGGACAAAATGTCTCGTCAATTTGACCATCTTGCCGATATTGAAGTGTTTTTAATTGTGGCTGAGAAGCTTTCTATTAGTGCAGCTGCAATTTATTTAGCAACAACTCCTTCAGTCATTAGTAGAACAATTACGCGGCTAGAGAAAAAACTTGGCATTCAGTTTTTTAGAAGAACAACTCGTCATTTGAGCCTGACTGAAGCTGGTCAACTTTATTATGAAAAGATGCAACATGCATTTCAGTTAATTGACCATGCAGAGCGTGCTATTCAAGGTAAGCAACTGCAAATTTCCGGCAAAATTAAATTAAGCGTACCCACTACCTATGGACACTATCGCCTTCCAGAATTACTACAAAAATTTCTTTTGCAATATCCAGATATTCAAATTGAAGTCAGTATTTCTAATCGAAACGTCGATTTAATTGCGGAAGGATTTGATTTAGCTATTCGTCAAGGTCAGCTTCCTAGTAGCACTCTCATTGCCAGACCTTTGGAGCTTGCCCCTCTTCAACTTGTTGCTTCACCCGATTATTTAAAACGTATGGGTGTTCCTCAAACTTTGGAAGACTTAAACCATCACCAATGTATTGCCTTTGAATTACCGAGCACGGGTAAGGTTACTCCATGGTTTTTTAAAAATGGTGATAATGAAATTCAATGGATACCATCAAATCGGATTTTAGTAAAAGAAGATATTTTGGGAGTAGTTTCTCTTGCTGAAAGTGGATTAGGAATATGTCAGAGTTATAGCTTTATTGTTAATGAAAAGATCCGACAAGGAAAATTGCAGCCCGTACTTGAGGGTTATGCAGGTCACACACGGCCCTTTTCTTTACTGTACGCACAACATAAACATATGTCGTCTGCGACAAGAGCTTTAATAAATTTTCTATGTTCTGATCATGAGTAACCCCTTCAAAACTAAATAAAGCTTAATTTATCTATATGAGTATTAAATATTCTATTTTAATAGAAAACATACAAACCAGACACTAAACTGCAATAATCAAAAGATGGTTCTCCATATTTGGGGAGAAGTGTTTTGTTACATTTGCCGTAACAAAAGATATAGGGTCCTGCAACTAGGGACACGGAGTCAAAAATGAAATTAAATGCTTGGTTATGTAGCGCTGTTCTAGCAACTTCAATGGTTACTGTGGCACATGCTGACAATACAACACATGTAGCAGCCGCTTCTGCTTTAGGTAGCGTAGCAGGTACTGCAATTGGTAAAAGCATGGGCGGTACATCTGGCGCAACAATTGGTGCTGCTTTAGGTGGTGCTGGTGGTGCAGCTGTTGCAAGTGATCGTCGTAACCGTACTGAATCTGCGATTGGCGGTGCTCTAGGTGGTGGTGCTGGTTATACGGTTGGTAAAAGCATGGGCGGTACAAATGGTGGTTATGTAGGCGCTGCTTTAGGTGCTGCGGGTGGTTCTGCTTTGGGTAATAAAATCTCTAAAGACCGTGATGCAGACAGATCTTCTAAGCACTGGAAGAAAAAACACCGTCGTCATCACTAATTAAGCTGATGAAGCAATTTTAAGCACCTTCGGGTGCTTTTTTATTGTGATGAAGTTATACCCTCATATTTCGTATGCTCATGATTTATCCACAAATTAATACAAACACTACAAACAGACACAAAACACTTGTATCACCCTTGGGGTTCTCCATAATTATCACGAAATTTTTTATTACATTTACCCCAAGATAAAGATAACTGTCCTTCCAGTAAAAAGGACATGGAGTTCTACGATGAAAATGAATATTTGGTTGGCTAGTGCATTAATTGCAACATCTTCTATGGTAACAGTTGCACATGCTGACAATGGTACACGTGTTGCTGCAACCTCTGCTTTAGGTAGTGTAGTGGGTACTGCAATTGGTAAAAGTATTGGTGGTACCTCAGGTGCAACAATCGGTGCTGCTTTAGGTGGTGCTGGTGGTGCAGCAGCAGCAAGTGATCGTCGTAATCGTACAGAAGCTGCAATTGGTGGTGCTTTAGGTGGTGGTGCTGGTTATACAGTCGGCAAAAATATGGGCGGCACCAACGGTGGATACATCGGTGCAGCAGTAGGTGCAGCTGGTGGTTCTGCATTAGGTCGTAAAGTTGCTGAAGATCGTAACTACGATGACCGTTATGACCGTGATCGTTACGATCGTGATGACCGCAGATATTACGATGGTGACCGTCGTTATTACAAAGGTGGTAGCCGTCGCCATGACAATGGCTTACACCGTGGTTGGTATAAAAACCGCTAATTCACAGATAAATCAAAAGAGCACCTTCGGGTGCTTTTTTATTGATAGCTAAAAATTAATATCGAAAAAAAACGATATACATCACACCCTATATATCGTATTATTTCGATATATCCTTATTCGAGAATATCGCATGCGATCACTTCAAGATACCAAGTTCTCTATTTTGGAACTTGCTCCTATTCGTAATGATAAAACCATCGAATTCTCATTACGTCACGCATTAGAATTGGCACAACATGCAGAAAAACTAGGTTATGAACGTTTCTGGCTTGCTGAACATCACAACATGGATGGTATCGCAAGTTCCGCTACGGCCGTCTTACTTGGTTTTATTGCAGCACATACACAACATATTCGCTTAGGTTCAGGGGGAATTATGCTTCCTAACCATGCCCCTTTAGTTGTCGCAGAACAGTTCGGGACGCTTGCTACTTTATATCCAAATCGTATTGAACTTGGTTTAGGCCGTGCTCCCGGTACAGATCAACTCACCATGCGAGCTTTACGTCGTGGTCATCAAGAAACAGAAGATCAGTTTCCTAGAGATGTTGTCGAAATCTTAAAATATTTCGATGTACCTCAAGCAGGACAAAAAATTATTGCAACACCAGGGCAAAGCACCCATGTTCCTGTTTGGTTACTTGGATCTAGCCTATTTAGTGCACAACTCGCGGCAAAACTTGGACTTCCTTACTCATTTGCATCACATTTTGCCCCACGTATGTTAGGCCAAGCGATTCAACTTTATCGGGAGAACTTTGAACCTTCTGAGTACCTAGATAAGCCATATGTTTCAATGGGTGTGCCTGTTGTCGTTGCAGATACAGATGAAGAAGCACAATTTTTAGCAACTAGTGCTTACCAACGCGTATTAGGTTTAATCCGTGGTGAAAGCTTGAAGCTGAAACCACCAGTTGAATCAATGCAGGGATTATGGAATACAGCAGAACAACTTTCTGTCGAAAACTTCTATGGAATGGCGCAAATTGGTTCTGTAGATACGGTTCGCTCTGGCTTACAAAAGTTATTAGCGACATACGATGTTGATGAATTTATTTTTACATGCGATGTATACGATACAGCTAAACGTTTAGAAAGCTTTACACAACTCATGAATGTAAAAACAGGATAATAAAATTCTACTTCAAGCTCCCATACTTGAATTGATTTCGAGTATGGGATGACCATCTATCTGAAAAGACTTTACCCCAACTTCCTGCTTGGTTATTTATATTAAAACGATAAAAACATCATGATTTAAAAAACCAAAAGGACTTTTGGAAAATGAGTATTAATATTAAAAATAACACTTCAAAATCAGTAATTTTTCAGAATATCTCTCAAGATTTCGAAGATTTTACTGGTCAAGTGATTTCCTCAACATCAATTAAAGAGTTTGACTTTTCACATTCATCTGTCGCGATTATTGGTACAAATCAAGATAGCGTGACTCACCTTGAAAAAATCTGTCAGCAAGCAAAATTTGTGACTGTCTTCCAAATCACCCCTCATTTTATTTTGCCCCATAGTCAGATGGGTACACATAAGTTAATTACTCACCCACTTATTATCAAAAACCGCAGGTTATTTAACAATCGTGTTAAAAGCATTTTGGCATTACGTTTTCTAGAAACTCAAGTAAACGAACCATGGCTTAAGCGTCTTTTGACTCCCAATACTGCAACCACCAAAAAAGTATTTTTTAAATCCGACAGTTATTATGCAGCACTTCAAAAACCCAACTGTAAATTGCAAACATGGCCAATTGTTAAAATTACCAATACATCAGTTCACAGCATGGATGGTATAGAACAACCTGTTGATATTATTATCAGAGCAATCCCATAAAAGTAAAAAAGCATGGTTTTAGGCCATGCTTTTTTATTTACTCATATTTTTGCAAATTACCATGATCATCGTAATGCAAAATGATGCGCTGTTTTTCTTGCAAATCATTTAGCATGTCGGAAGTAACTGAAAATTGGGCCGCTAATAATTCTACAGAACTATTAGGTGCCTTAGCACGTCGGTCCTCACCACTAAACCTAATCCAGTTATAACTTGCCCATAAAATTAAAATAAGCGCGCTAATTCCGATCATTAATGCTAAATGTAATAAGGTCTTAACTTCTGATAAGTGGTCTACCCAGACGTAATCATAAATTAAGTGACCTTCAAAAACCCATAAAAACAGTGAAACCAATGGGAAAAGCAGCCACATTAAACAAATCCAGCCAATGGTTTGTAATGTATAGTTTGCTGTTTTATTTTTGACATATTCCGGCTGATCAATATATTCAGGGATATCTAAAGTCTCTATATCCTTATTTTCCTCAAGTTTCATGGGTTATCTCCACGGAAGCCTCGGTCTGGACTTACCCAACGGGCACGTTTTTTTGTGTTAAATAAAGTTTTTGGTACCGCAACGACACTCGTGAACAAAGTCAGTAGCCAGAAAAATAACGGGTACCAAATCACCCAAAAGTAATTTCTAAAAAAACGCCCTCGGTCATAACGATGATCAATCCACAAACTCACTAAAAACTGGATCAAACATGTTCCGCCTAGTATTACACCGTACCACTGCGGCATAAGCGTTTTGATCTGCCATTGCTGAGGCAGTTCAACAAATAATCCAACAAAAAATAGCGTGAAGATCATGATCATCACATAAGACCAGATAATACTGACTAGCGCCTCAATCATGACCGGCCACATTCTTCGAACACGCAGTTTGAACATTTGTGGAATATATTCTATAAGAACCTCTACCCCACCTTGCGCCCAGCGAAGACGCTGTTTCCATAGACCTTTAAATGTCTCAGGCATATAGATATAACAAAGTGCTTGTGGAATATACTGAATATCCCAATGGTCGAGCTGTAACTTCCATGAAATATCAATATCTTCGGTAATTTTATCGTCTGACCAAAACCCGACTCGAACGAGTGCAGTTTTACGAAATGCTGCAATCACACCAGATACGGTAAAAATACGACCATATGTACGTTGTGCACGTTTAATCAAACCAATAATCGAAGAAAACTCACCAACTTGTAATTTTCCTAAAATACTAGATCGGTTTAAAATTCGTGGATTACCAGTTACAGCACCAATTCGTGGGAAGTTAATAAATGGTTGCATTAACCAAAGTACCGCATGCGGATGCAACAACGCATCTCCATCGATACAAACAAGATATTCGTATTTACTAACCAGTACTCCCGATCTTAAAGCTACAGCCTTACCCTGATTTTCTGCTAAGTGTACAACCCGAAGTCGTGAATCTTGCGCTGACAATTCATCTAGAATTTCGGCGGTCCTATCACTACTTCCGTCATTAACAGCAATGACTTCAAAATTAGGATATTTGGTTTGTAGCGCATAACGAATTGTTTGGCGTACTTGCGCTTCTTCGTTAAAACACGGAATGATGATACTGCATCCTTCACCTGTAGGTTCAGGAAGCGCTTGTTCGCGGTATTCTCTTTTAAAGAAAAACCAAAGTCCCCCTACCATCCATGTCCAAGCCATCAGTAAGGGATATAAAAAGGCAAAAGCAAACAGAATATCGAGTAATACTCTCATTACTTTTTCCCCTCTACCAATCCAGCAAAAGGCTGATACATCACAGGGCTAGCATTCAGACTAAGCGGATTATATAAGTACTGATGCACATCTTTTGATTTTTCAAAGTCATAGCCATCAATACCGAATTTCTGGATTCCTATTCGCTGAATAGAAAAAAGCCCTTGCTGAACCTCTTCCCAAGCATTTTTTTGCGAATTTTCTGGTAATACTAAAGTCAGCATTATTCTTTGCTTATCATTTTGATCAAGTGTATTTAAGAGCGTTAACAACTGATTAAATTGTTTTTTCTTACCAATCACATCAAACTTCAAATTGACTAAGTCATGTTGCATTAAAAGTGTTTTTATAAGCTCAGGTAGATTTTCGATATGGTCTAAATCAGGTGTAAGTAATAAACTAAACTGTGCCTGATTACTCATATTTAAATAAGGCTTGACCGCTTTTTTAGTCAATTGACTCAGTTGTTCGAACTGTTTTGATTGTTCAATACAACTGCTTTCTTGCACAGATATTTTTTGCATTGCGCAATTTAAAGATGATCCAGCATTAAGCTGAACACCGCTTAAATTACTGTTAAAACGCGCAATATCTTTAGCCAAATCTACAGTTAGAAATGGTTTATCTTTTTGCGGATAAGCAGGCAACTCTAATATTACAGATTGACCAGCACGAGTTTGAGCCTGCCATAAACTACGGTTTAAAATATCTTGTTGAACAGACATTTTATTTGTAGGGAAATAAGCGACATCATATTGCCCATCTCCATCTTTGTCTTCTAAAGGCTTTAAGATTAAAGCGTTGTTTTTTAAGCTATACAGTTTTGATAATAACTGCCCAAGTTTTTCATCAGTTTGAGTATTGTGCTGCGCTGCTAACTGCTTTAAATCCATACTCACAAAATGACGTGGTTGCTTAAATAAATCTGACTCTTCGAAGTTCAGAATATTTAACATGCCCTCTGTCAGTTGTTCAGCTGTTGGGTTATCAATGACTAAGCTACGTTTAAAAGTTGAGTCACTTACGCGATTCATACCATCACGTCCCAAACTGAATGAAAACTGGAAACCCGCCTGTTGTGCTAGCTTTTCCAACTGTTCATTCACGGCGCCATATGGCCAAATAATTGCTTTAGGATTAACCCCTACTTCTTTTTTTAAAACTGCATAAGATTTTTTTAAATCCTGCAAAATGCGTTGTTGATATTCTGCATCGGTTTCATAACGTGATTGCGATTTTAAATAGGCATAAGAAGTAGCAGCAGGTTGCTCATTGCCTTGAGGATTGGCTAATACCCCATGATGTAAATCATCGCTATGGCTTGCAAACTCGGCTAACCCAGATGCTTGCATTTCACGAACTTGAGCCCAGTTCACCAAGTTACCTTGTCCATAGGCTTCATAACCCGCTTTTGTATTACCATTTAACCAACTTGTTGGAAGCGCAAAAACTGCTGGAATCTGATATTGCTTCAGCAAAGGAAATACTCGGCTATAGCTACTTAAAGCACCATCATCAAAGGTCAGTAGAATAGAGTTATGAGGTAATTCTTTACCTTGCTTACGTGCCTCTTCAATGTCTTTTAGACGAATCGGTTTCCAGTCCGACTGGCTAAGCCAATCGAGAAACTGTGCCAGATTATTGGTCTGAATCGCATAAATATCGCGGTCACCTTCCTTGAGTACGTCATCTCGCACATCATGAAAAGTTAAAGAAACCGTATGGTTTTTTGGTAGTTCAGTTTCAATGCGGGCATAGGCAAATTGTACGGGTAATAACGTTGAGGCAAACACACAGCTCAACATTTTTGACATCATGTTATTCATTAAAAACGCCCTTCAAATCCGAAAATACCGTAGGTATGTTGTTCATCATGACCATCATATGGATGGTATTGCCAACCAATTCCATAATTAAGTTGCCAAGTCCGTGAGAGCTGCCATTGATGTTGATATTGCAAAGAATATGTTGGTCGAGCTGAGTAATCTGCTTGTTTATAAAGTCCAACTCCAGCTTCAAAATGCTGTTTAAATGAGCGTTCGTACTCTCGCCAAGTGACCCAGTCATGGCTTAAATTCAGCTCAGCACTGTAATGATTACTTGGGCTAAAGTAAGCGGTCTGATCCTGACTATTGCTGCCATAAAATCCACGAACCGTTCCATAGGTAATATGATGAGGCGCATCAAATAACCGCTCGCGCCAGAAAGTCGAAAACTCTTGTTGTTTATTACCGTCACTTATATCGGTTAAGCCATAACTCGCCCCAATTTGGCGTGACTCATCTTTTTGCCATGTCAAAGCAGCGCGGTAAGCTTGTCCATCCTCACCAGCATCAATTGCTTGTAATGGAATATTAGCCCGACTGTCATATTGCAATTGATACTGCCAATGATCGTTTAACCATTGCGACCAATCAAGACGAACACCTGCTTGGCCACCCTCTGTACTTTGTGACAAAATTGCCGACAATGCCTTACGGTTTGCTTGCCACTCAGCACCAACCCCATAACGTTGGTCATGCACATCACCAAAACGGTATTCTCCGTAACGATCTTGATGCCAAGCAAATAGACGATAATTATCTTTAATCCAAGGGCTATTAATACGAGTTTCCATTTCTCGATCTTTTAAGCCATTTTGCCCACTCACAGAATCGCTATTTTCTGCTTTACTCTGGCCCCAAGTCGTTGAGTGCGAGATGGTTGCTCTATCACGATCATCCAACTCTTTTCGACTTTTAATTACACCGCTATCTTCAGGATAATATTGCAAAAGACTTTCTGTACTTTTGCGCCATTCAGGAATATTCCCTAAAGCCTGAGCATTTTGCATTTGATTAATACGCGTATCTTTAGCAACGGGTGTTAAACCATTTAAACGAGCAATTGTTTGCTTTGCCTGTAACGGTTTATCTCTCCAGCGCTCAACACGAGCAAGGTTATTAATTAAACCTTCGTTAGCAGGTGCAAGATCTACTTGTTTCTGAAAATGCTTTTCTGATTTATCTAAATGATTTGCATAGGCTAAATGCATGCCTTGTAAAGCAATATAATCATCACGATCAGGATGGCTTGATTTATCTACTCCCTTGGCTTGGCTATATTTATATGTAGGAATCAATCGATCAACTTCATTCAAAAGTTGTTCAGCTTGTTTATATTTTTCTTGTTCAATATAAGAATAATAAAGCCCCGTATATACCGTCATATCTGAGTAGTTTTTTTCGGTAAGTAAGGTTTTAAATGCGAGTTCAGCCTGCTTAGGTTGTCTTTCAGCTAAATAACTATCCGCAATCGCATGACGAATATAAGCCGGTAGCTTTTCTAACGGTACATTTAATTTAGTAAATTCATCTAATACCGTACGGCTACGCCCACGAAAGTCCAAAGCATACAAATAGTCATAATGAAATCTTAAATAATTAGGGTCTGACGATTGAATCAAAGGCTGTATTTGCTCACCTTGTTTCAACACAGCATCAAGCTCGGCAAAGCCTTCACTGTCCGACATGCCTTCACGATTCAAATATTTATAGCGGGTAATTGCGTTATTTACACGTTGAGAAAACTCGCTGACTTGTAACCAGTGTTGTAACAATTCTGTTTGCGCATTTTTATCACTGGCAGTCAGCAACTGCTGAGCTTTTTTATAAGCGCCTACAGCCGCCAAGTCGTAACTATATTCTTGCAAAACCGCAAAAGATTTTGGTTGCTGTTGATAAGCTTGCTCGATTGCAGATAAAGCATCTACAGGTGAATTAATAAGTCGATATGCATAAGCAATTTGAACAAATTGATCAGCTGTAAGATTTTTACTCTTAATACCAGATAAATGCACCTTAGCATTTACAGGGTCTTTAGCCTCAGCATATAGAACAGCTAATAAAATCTGCCCATTAGATGTCTTTTGAATATTAAATTTATTCGACCACTCAATTGCATCTTTAAAGTGTTTAAAATCACGAAAATTACGTATTAATGGTAGTTGCCCATATTCTGGAAAATTCACATAATTAACATTTGCTAAATGCTGAGAAAAGGTTAATAAATCTCTTTTTTCACTTGACATGACAACTAAATAATCAGCTAGTAATTTTTGGTCATGCGGGTACTTATTTAGCAATTGTTCTAATTGCAATATTGCTTGTTGAGTTTGCCCAGTTTTGTAAGTGTGAATAGCTTGCTCTCGCAATTCATCTACTTGAGCAGCATATAAATTAAGAGGCAAGATATATACCAATGAAAAAACACATTTTTTTAGCATTTTGATAATCGGATAGTCCCATATCGAGGTGGGAAATTATAATTAAAATAAAAAATCAATCACACAAAGTAAAAATAGTGTGACTTATTTAACATTTTCAGTTATTGAATATTTTTTTACATAGTTTTTCTAAATAGTTAGCAAAATTAAATAATTAGAGTTTTCGCCCAATTTCAAATTTATACATTTCTTTTCAATATTGTTATTTTATTTCACAATAGGCTTGTAAAAACTCAACAGCCTGATAACTAATAAAAACCTTTTAATAACTTTTTGTTTTATATTTAAAACTTTTCTGTGTTATTTATAACCATTCAATTTACTCATTATTAAATATATAAATTGAATGGTTAAAATAAACATTTGATTAAATTAACCAATACGGCGTTTTAATCCCGTCATTTGTAAAATACGAGTTGAAATCTCTTCAATCGACATTTCGGTTACGTTTAAATATTTAATGCCTTCTGAAATATAAATCCCTTCAATTGCTCTTAGCTCCATTTGGCATTGGCTAAAACTTGCATAACGGCTATTCGCTTTACGTTCACTACGAATTGCGACCAAACGCTCAGCATCAATCATCAAACCAAATAACTTGCTACGATGAGCTCTTAATACTGCTGGTAACCGGTTGTCATCTAAATCTTCTTCAGTTAACGGGTAGTTTGCAACACGAATACCGAATTGAAGAGATAAGTAAATAGAAGTCGGTGTTTTACCCGAACGGGAAACTCCAATTAAGATTAAATCCGCTTTATCATAATGACGAGTACGTGCCCCATCATCATTATCAAGCGCAAAATGAACAGCATCGATACGGGCTTTATAATATTCAGAATCGGTTACCGCATGAGTCTGCCCGACCAATGTTGTTGGTGGTGTTCCAAGCTCTTGTTCAAGTTTACTAATTAAACCTTCAAACACATCCAGATTAACCGCTTTAGCCGTATTAATAATCTCTCGCACATGCGGATCGACTAAAGTATCAAATACTAAAGGTAGGCAACCATCTTTGGTTTGGCATCGATTAATCTCAACCACCACATCCATTGCCGCCTCTTCAGTTGTAATATACGGCATGATGTGAATATCAAAATCTACATTGGGAAATTGTGCTAATAACGAATGTCCAAGAGTCTCGGCAGTAATTGCAGTTCCATCAGAAATAAAAAAAACACTCCGCTTAAATTGTTTACTTTCTGACATTAAAATTCTCCTTAAACATTTGTCTTAGTGCTATATAATCTTTATAGTAAACTGATCTTACATGACTGTCGCTTAGTATAATTCTCAACTAAGCACTTTATTTTTATAATTTCATGCCAAGATAGACATTAATACTGCAAAAGTGGAGTGAAAACTTTGGAAGCGCGCGTAATCGGTCTAGAAAAATTAGGGAAACACGATGTCGAACTCGTAGGTGGGAAAAACTCATCTTTGGGTGAAATGATCAGCCATTTATCAAATGCTGGTGTATCGGTACCTGGTGGCTTTGCAACTACTGCTGCTGCCTATCGTGAGTTCTTAGACCAAAGTGGTCTTAACGCTCGAATTCAAGCAGAACTTGCTCAACTCAACGTCGATGACGTAAATGCTCTTGCAGAAACAGGCGCTAAAATTCGTCAATGGATTGTAGAGACTCCACTCACTGCAACCTTAGAACAAGAAATTCGCGCCGCTTTTACAGCACTTTCTAACGGCAACCCTGATATCGCGGTTGCCGTTCGTTCATCTGCAACTGCTGAAGATTTACCAGATGCTTCTTTCGCGGGTCAACAAGAAACTTTCTTGAATATTCGCGGTATTGATAACGTACTTATTGCGATTAAAGAAGTATTTGCTTCTTTATATAATGACCGTGCAATTTCTTACCGTGTGCATCAAGGTTTTGATCATGACATCGTTGCACTTTCAGCGGGTGTTCAGCGTATGGTTCGTTCTGAAACTGGCGCTGCGGGTGTAATGTTTACACTTGATACAGAATCTGGTTTCCGTGATGTTGTATTTATCACTGCCTCTTACGGTTTAGGTGAAATGGTTGTACAAGGTGCCGTTAACCCAGATGAGTTTTACTTATCTAAACCATTATTAAATGCAGGAAGACATTCTGTTTTACGTCGTAACCTTGGCTCTAAACACCAAAAAATGATTTATGGTGAAGAAGGTTCTGCGGGTAAATCTGTTGTTGTTGTTGATGTTGAAAAACAAGACCGTCAACAATTCGCTTTAAATGACCATGAGTTACAAGAGCTTGCAAAACAAGCGCTTATCATTGAGCAGCATTACGGTGCGCCAATGGACATCGAATGGGCAAAAGACGGTGATGACGGTCAAATTTATATTGTTCAAGCCCGTCCTGAAACTGTAAAAAGCCGCCAAAATGTAGGCACTATGGAACGCTACCTTCTCAAACAAAGAGGTACTGTTCTTTGTGAAGGTCGTTCAATTGGTCAACGTATTGGTTCTGGTAAAGTCCGTATTGTTAACTCAATTAAAGAAATGGACAAAGTTCAAGAAGGCGACGTTCTTGTATCAGATATGACCGATCCTGACTGGGAACCGGTAATGAAACGTGCTGCTGCAATTATCACTAACCGTGGTGGTCGTACATGTCACGCAGCAATTATTGCACGTGAACTTGGTGTACCAGCGATTGTTGGTTGTGGGAACGCAACAGAAGTATTAACTGATGGCCAGGAAGTAACTGTTTCTTGTGCTGAAGGTGATACAGGTTTCATTTACGAAGGTGCTTTAGATTTTGAAGTTCAACGCAACTCAATCGAATCTATGCCTAAGCTTTCGTTCAAAATTATGATGAACGTAGGTAACCCTGACCGTGCATTTGACTTTGCTCAAATTCCAAATGAAGGTATTGGCCTTGCTCGTCTTGAGTTCATCATTAACCGTATGATCGGTGTGCACCCTAAAGCCCTACTCAACATTGATAGCCTACCTCGTGAAACTCGTGCTGCGGTTTTAACTCGTACAGCGGGTTATGCTTCACCTGTAGATTTCTATGTTGAAAAATTGGTTGAAGGTATTGCGACTCTTGCTGCTGCATTTGGTGACAAGCCAGTGATCGTTCGTATGTCTGACTTCAAGTCAAACGAATACGCAAACTTAATTGGTGGTAAGTTATACGAGCCTGAAGAAGAAAACCCGATGCTCGGTTTCCGTGGTGCAAGCCGTTATGTATCTGATAACTTCCGTGATTGTTTCGAATTAGAATGTCGCGCACTTAAGAAAGTTCGTGATGAAATGGGTCTAACCAATATTCAAATCATGATTCCTTTTGTACGCACAGTATCTGAAGCGAAACGTGTTATTGAATTACTTGCACAAAATGGCTTAAAACGTGGTGAGAACGGCTTAAAAGTAATCATGATGTGTGAATTACCAACTAACGCTCTGTTAGCTGAACAATTCTTAGAGCACTTCGATGGTTTCTCTATTGGTTCTAATGACTTAACTCAGTTAACGTTAGGCCTTGACCGTGACTCAGGTATTGTTTCACACTTATTTGATGAACGTGATGCAGCTGTTAAAGCTCTTCTTTCAATGGCAATCCATGCCTGCCGTAAAGCAGGTAAATATGTAGGTATCTGTGGTCAGGGTCCTTCAGACCATCCAGATCTTGCAAAATGGTTAATGGAACAAGGTATCGAATCTGTCTCTCTTAACCCAGACTCAGTTTTAGATACATGGTTCTTCCTTGCTGAAGAAAAAATCAAGCAAATCTAATATGTTATAAAAAAAGGCCCATCCGTGGGTCTTTTTTCATCTTTAGAATAGAGAATTTTTATTTATGCAAATTTACTTGGCACGTAATAATCAACAAGCTGGGCCTTATACTTTAGAACAAGTAAATCAAATGTTGGCTAGCCAACAAATTTTGTTAACTGATTTAGCTTGGCATGAAGGCATGACAGAATGGAAAGCTTTAGGAGAATTAACCCAAGGTAAACTTGTATATCAACCTATCGGTTATTCTGTACCTACAATAAATACGAATACATCAACTAATGAAACTATTCGTCAAATTCGTGTAGAACCTAAAGTTCATGAACTTGCGTCTATTCCGGCTCGGGCTTTAGCAAAAATTATTGATTTATTGCTTTGGTTACCAATCGCTGCAATTCCTTCTTTTTTCTTTAATGAAGCTCAATATAAGCAATTATTCGAGTTACAAAAACAGATGCAATCTGCAGAAGTCGCATCGACTAAAGCTGCAGAATTGCAACAACAACTTTTTACTTTAATTCCAATAGAAGCTTGGCATTCAATGCTTCTTTACGTCGTAATTATGCTTGCAATTCAAGCCGTTCTTTTAACAAAGTTTGGTCAGAGTATAGGTAAGAAAATCGTTGGAATTAAAATTGTAGATGCTGAGGACAATAGCAAGGTTAATTTAACTCGCATCTTCTTATTAAGAAGTATTGTTTTTATCATATTAAACTTACTGTTTATGCCGATCAGTACAATTATTGACTATGCTTTTGCATTAGGACAAAAGCGACAAGCTTTACATGACAAAATTGCAAGAACAAAAGTGATCAAATGATAGTGAATGACTCATTCATTTAATGTCTAAAAAAAGAGGAGGCACCCTGCCTCCTTTTTTCTATAGTGAGTTGATATTTAAATAAAAGCTCTATTGAAATTAGATACCCTACAAAAAAAATCGGGTTTTAAAACAATTATTTCAGCCTACTTTATGTATAGCTTAGTTTGTCGATATGAGGCATAATGCCCTACAACGTAGCGGTGTCATATAATTGAGAAGTCTAAATTTAAGGATTAGCGTTCTCAATCATGCGACACTTTAATCGCTATCCCATATTTAATTAGGGAATGGGACTCTTCACCGAGGTTGTAAAATGAGACAAACGATTTTAGCTGTATTGTCTTTATCAACGCTTGCTGCACTTTTGACTGGGTGTGGTGGTGATATGGTACTTCTAAACTCTAAAGGTCCAGTTGGTCAAGGTCAAAGTGACCTTATGATGACTGCGATCTATTTAATGTTACTTGTGGTGATTCCTTCAATCATCATGGCATTATGGTTTGGTTGGAAATATCGCGCGTCAAATAAAGATGCAGACTATAAACCTACATGGGCACACTCAACTGCAATTGAAGTTGTAGTATGGGGTATCCCTGTCATTATTATTGGTATTTTAGCTTGGTTAACTTGGTGGGGTTCCCACAAGTATGACCCATACCGTCCTTTAGAATCAGATAAAGCACCTTTAACTATTCAAGTTATTGCTGAACAGTTTAAGTGGATCTTTATTTATCCTGAACAAAACATTGCAACAGTTAACGAAGTACGTTTCCCTGAAAAAACTCCGTTAAGCTTTAAAATCACTTCTAACTTTACAATGAACTCATTCTTCATTCCACAGTTAGGCGGCCAGATTTATGCAATGGCAGGTATGCAAACTCACCTTCATTTGTTAGCAAATGAAACTGGTGTATATCGTGGTTTCTCTTCTAACTACTCAGGTTACGGTTTCTCTCAAATGCGTTTCAAGGCGCATAGTGTTACAGAGCAACAATTCAACGAATGGGTAGCAGCGGTTAAAGCAGGTAATGGTTCAACCATTAACCCAGAAGCAGTTCAAAAAACTACGCTTGACCAAGCTGAATTGGCAACCTTACGTGATGGTAACCGTTCTAAGCATCAGATCGAGCATTTAGTAAATCGTGCTAAAGCTGCTGGTGATGAAAAAGCAGTTGCTGAAGCTGAAGCTATGAAACCGTTCCCGACTAAGCCACACCCTGTGACTTATTACTCTACTGTTGAGCCTAAATTGTTTGAAACAATTATCAACCACTATATGAGTAACTATCATGGTGTTGACCACTCTGCTGAACACGCAACAGCTGACACTCATGCTGCAGCTGAACACGCTGCTCAAGGGGAATAAGACATGGATATGATTTTTGGTAAACTGGGTTGGGACTCTATCCCGACAGAGCCAATCGTACTTGTCACCATGGTCCTTATGGCAATTGGTGCAATTGCAGTGCTTGGCGGTATCACCTATTTCAAAAAATGGGGATATTTGTGGAATGAGTGGTTTATTACGGTAGACCATAAAAAGATTGGTATCATGTATATCATCGTATCTGTTGTCATGCTTCTGCGTGGTTTCGCCGATGCGATCATGATGCGTTTACAACTTTTCCTCGCTAAAGGCGGCGGCGAAGGTTATCTACATCCTGACCACTACGACCAGATCTTCACCGCACACGGTGTAATCATGATCTTCTTCGTAGCAATGGGTCTCGTTGTAGGTATGATGAACATCTCTGTACCTTTACAGATTGGTGCTCGCGACGTTGCTTTCCCATTATTGAACTCTTTAAGCTTCTGGCTATTCGCTGGTGCTGCTGGTTTGATGATGCTTTCACTTGTATTAGGTGAATTTGCTGCGACTGGTTGGATGGCTTACCCTCCTCTATCTGGCATTCAATATTCTCCTGGTGTAGGTGTTGACTACTATATCTGGGCACTTCAGGTTTCTGGTCTAGGTACGCTTTTATCTGGTGTTAACTTCTTCGTTACCATCATCAAAATGCGTGCACCTGGCATGAAATTAATGGACATGCCTATTTTCACATGGACTTCACTTTGTACGGCTGTATTAATCATTGCATCATTCCCTGTATTAACAGGTACACTTGCAATGCTTACTCTAGACCGTTACTTCGGCTTCCATTTCTTCACAAATGAGCTTGGCGGTAGCCCAATGCTTTATGTGAACTTGATCTGGACATGGGGTCACCCTGAAGTATATATCTTGGTATTACCAGCATTTGGTCTATACTCAGAAATCGTTGCAACCTTCTCTCGTAAAGCGTTGTTCGGTTACAAGTCTATGGTGTATGCAACTATCGCGATTACTGTTCTTGCGTTTGTTGTATGGCTTCACCACTTCTTCACCATGGGTGCTGGTGCGAACGTTAACGCGTTCTTCGGTATCATGACCATGGTTATTGCGATTCCTACTGGTGTGAAAATCTTCTCTTGGTTATTCACCATGTATAAAGGTCGCATCACCTTTACTACTCCAATGTTATGGACGCTTGGCTTCCTTGTAACATTCGGTATCGGTGGTTTAACTGGTGTTCTTATGGCTGTTCCACCTGCGGACTTCTTGGTACACAACTCATTATTCTTGATTGCTCACTTCCATAACGTAATTATCGGTGGTGTGGTGTTTGGTATGTTTGCCGGCATCATTTACTACTGGCCAAAAATGTTTGGTTGGAAGCTCAACGAAGCATGGGGTAAAGCTGCATTCTGGTTCTGGTTCTTCGGTTTCTATTTTGCATTCATGCCACTTTATATCCTTGGTTTCATGGGTATGACTCGTCGTTTGAATACATATGACAACCCTGAATGGGATCCGTACCTTGCGATTGCATTATTTGGTGCTGTTCTTGTTGCGATTGGTATTGCATGTTTCTTAATGCAAATCATCGTTGGCTTCTTACAACGTAAAGACAACATGGACCTTACTGGCGATCCATGGGATGCTCGTACGCTTGAATGGGCGACCTCTTCCCCTGCTCCGTTCTATAACTTTGCGCATGAACCAGATGCAAGCGGTATCGACCGTTTCTGGACTGACAAAGAAAATGGTGTAGCATACGCACGTAACACTAAATATGAAGACATCCACATGCCGACTGATCGTGCTGCTGGTTTTGTCATTGCAATGTTCATTACTCTTCTTGGCTTTGCACTCATCTGGCATATTTGGTGGCTCGTTGTTGTTTCATTCGTTGCAGCTGTTGTTAGCTTGATCGTAAGCTCATTCACTAAGAATGTTGATTACTACGTTCCTGCTGCTGAAGTTGAGCGTATTGAAAACGAACGCTATGCTTTACTTGAAAAACACTTGAAGAAGGACTAAGGAAATGGCTGAAGTACTTCATCACGACAACCACGGCCATGACGGTCATCATGAACATGATGATACTGATTTAACGGTTTTTGGTTTCTGGACATACTTGATGAGTGACTTGATTCTTTTCGGATCACTCTTCATTGCGTTCGCTGTATTAAGCAGTCATGTTCCAGCAGGGACTCCAAGTGCATATGACCTATTCCATGAATCATTAGGCTACGTGTTAACTGAAACATTTGCCTTATTGATTTCATCGGTAACTTTCGGTTTTGCTGTACTTGCATCTTATAAAAAGAATGTAAATCAAGTGATCACTTGGTTATTTATTACATTCCTTTTTGGTGCGACCTTCATCGGTATGGAACTCTATGAATTCCATCACCTTGTAGAAGAAGGTCATGGTCCAACTCACAGTGCATTCTTATCATCGTTCTTTACTTTGGTTGGTACACACGGTATCCACGTAACTTCTGGTTTAGTGTGGATGCTAGTATTAATGTATCAAATCAAAACTAAAGGTTTGACTTTACCGAATACACGTCGTCTTGCTTGCTTAAGCTTGTTCTGGCACTTCCTTGACATCGTTTGGATCTGTGTATTCAGCGTCGTTTACTTACTGGGAGTTCTCTAATGAGTAGTCATGAGCATAATGCTGCTGGTGCGTCACACGGTAACTTTAAGCAATACACTGTTGGATTTATCCTTTCTGTTATCCTCACCATCATCCCTTTCGGGATGGTGATGGCGGGTGGTTTCAGTCGTGGTCTTTTAGTTACAGTGATTGCAATCACTGCGGTTGCTCAGGTTCTTGTACAGCTTGTGTACTTCCTACACATGAATACATCATCTGAACAACGTTGGAATATGATTGCATTCATCTACACAATCCTATGTATCGCCGTACTTTTAATCGGTTCTGTGTGGATTATGAATTACCTTCACTACAATATGATGATCTAAACTGATTGTCATGTTGAGAAAATATCTATTCCTGACTAAACCAGGAATTCTCTTCGGTAATTTCATTACCACCTTGGGCGGCTTTTTCTTAGCCGCCCAAGGCTCTATAGACATCTTATTATTACTTCTCACCCTACTTGGAACAACTTTAGTTGTGGCTTCTGGGTGTGTGGTTAATAATGTTATAGATCAAGATATTGACACAAAGATGCAGCGCACACAAAACCGCGCACTTGTTAAAAAAACAATCTCTCCTACTGTTGCGCTGATATATGCATTAGTACTTGGAGTAATTGGTTTTAGCATTTTGTGGTTCGGTGTAAATGGTTATGCATTTTTGTTTGCAATGATTGGTTTCATTGTCTATGTCGGTTTTTATAGTTTGTGGACCAAACGTACTTCAATCCATCAAACCGTCATTGGTAGCATCTCCGGAGCGAGCCCTCCTGTTATTGGTTATACAGCAGTGACTCATCAATTTGATGTGGCAGCCCTGCTTTTGTTTTTAGCATACGCTTTATGGCAAATGCCTCACTCTTGGGCAATTGCAATTTATCGTTTTGATGATTACAAAAATGCGGGAATTCCAATTTTGCCTGTAGCACGTTCTATTTATCGTACAAAAATTGAATGTGTAATCTATATCCTATTATTTGCAGCTGTTTTGAATGGGTTATATTGTTTTGGCTATACCAATGTATTCTTTTTAATTACCTTTAATGCTTTGACTGCATATTGGTTATATTTATCAGTTATTGGATTTAAAGCCGAAAATGATCAATTGTGGGCTAAACGTTTTTTCCTCTACTCGGTTATATTAATTACCCTGTTAAGTTTGAGCTTTAGCTTTACCTATCAATCCCCTGCTCCAAATCTTCCTCTCTTTTAAACAAGAGAGGATTTCCTCTTTATAGTAAAGAAGTTTTACTTTTCTGATCAAAAGATTTGTTTTTAGTCGAACTTTTACCTATAATTCAGCCTTCGCAAATTTTGCGACATAACTTATTAAGTTATGACTCCTTGCTTCTAATTTTTTTATTAGGGGCTGTTTAAACCGTAAGGAGCTGACAATGCGTCATTACGAAATCGTACTTTTGGTACACCCAGACCAAAGCGATCAAGTTGTAGGTATGGTTGAACGCTATATCTCTCAGATCAAAGAAGCTGAAGGTCAAATTCACCGTTTAGAAGATTGGGGCCGTCGTCAATTGGCTTACCCAATTAACAAAATTCACAAAGCGCACTACATTCTTATGAATGTTGAATGTGGTCAAACTACGCTTGATGAGTTAGAAGAATTATTCCGTTATAACGACGCTATCATTCGTAACCTTATCATCCGTCGTGAACACGCAATCACTGAAGAGTCATTGCTTGCTAAGAGTGCTGAAGAAAAGCGTGCGCGTAAAGCTCAACGCGAAGAAGCACAGCAAGTTGCTCAAGAAGCTGAATAAGGAGAACATCAATGGCACGTTTTTACCGTCGTCGCAAGTTCTGCCGCTTTACAGCTGAGAATGTTGCGTACATCGACTACAAAGATATCGACACTTTAAAACAGTACATCACTGAAAACGGCAAGATTGTTCCTAGCCGTATCACTGGTACTAAAGCTCGTTATCAACGCCAATTAGCACTTGCTATCAAACAAGCTCGCTATTTGTCTTTGATTCCGTACACTGACAACCATAAGTGAGGTGATCTGTGGACGTTATCTTATTACAACGCATTAAGAACCTTGGTAAATTAGGCGATAAAGTATCAGTTAAAGCTGGTTACGGCCGTAACTTCCTTATCCCTCAAGGTAAAGCAGTTGCAGCTACTGAAGCTAACACTGCTGCTTTTGAAGCTCGTCGTGCTGAACTTGAGAAGCAAGAAGCTGAAGTTTTAGCTGCTGCTCAAGCACGTGCTGAACAATTGAATGAAGTTAACATCGTTATCACTGCTAAAGCTGGTGACGAAGGTAAACTCTTCGGTTCTATCGGTACTCGTGACATCGCTGACGCATTAACGAATGCTGGTCTTACAGTTGACCGTGCAGAAGTTCGTTTACCAAATGGCGCGCTTCGTCACACTGGTGAATTCAACATCGCAATCCAATTGCACCATGATGTTGTTGCAGAAGTTCTCGTTACTATCGTATCTGAGTAATTTCTCATCAAAAAAAGAGCATGCTTTTGCATGCTCTTTTTTTATGTTTCAAATTTTAAAATAAGATATATTAATTCCTGATCAGTTCTTCAGTTTAATTGGTTTTTTAATTAGGTAGTTTATTTAATTTTGTTTTAAGATAGTTCTCGGCTTTACAGCCTCTTTGTGTACACCTTTCTTTATCATCAGGTCTAATTATGTCTCAGGCGAATGCCACTTCTTTAGCGCTTTCATCTCCAACAGAAAATAAAACGAGTGAATCAGGCCAACTTAAAGAGTTTCGCACTCCCCCACACAATTTAGCTATTGAACAAGCTGTTTTAGCAGCCCTGATGACAGTTGCCGAATCTTTCGAACAAGTTAACGATGTACTCAAAGAAAATGATTTTTACGCGACTCGCCATAAATATATTTTTCGTGCAATCGAGAAATTAGCACAAGAAAACTCACCCTATGATGCTGTCTTAGTAAGTGACTGGCTCTTAAAACAAAATTTACTTGATGCTATCGGTGGCGAAGAATATTTAATGCAGCTCATGGCTGACTCACCTTCAAGTTTCTATAACTTAGAAACTTATGCCACTAAAATTAAAGAATTTTCTACGCTTCGTAGCATGATTAAAGTTAGTACTGAAATTTTACAAAATGCTTATGACACGAAAGGCCGCGGTGTTAGTGAAATTTTAGACTTAGCTGAAACAAGTATTTTCTCATTAGCAGAACAGCACAATAACAATAAAAAAGATGCTGGTCCTAAATCTATTAGCTCTGTTACCGCAGACGTAATTAGTAAGCTTGATGAGCTTTCAAAATTAGATGGCAATATTACAGGTTTAACGACTGGCTTCTTAGAACTTGATAACAAAACATCTGGTATGCAACCTGGTGACTTAATTATTGTTGCTGCACGTCCATCGATGGGTAAAACTACTTTTGCCATGAATCTGGTTGAGAGTGTTTTGCAATATAATAAGTTACCTGCTCTGGTCTTTTCAATGGAGATGCCAGCAGACTCGATTGCGATGCGTCTTATTTCCGCAATGGGTAAAGTCCATCAAGGACATTTACGTTCGGGGAATTTAGATGCAGATGAATGGACCAAGGTGACTGGTACAATTTTGCAGCTTCAGCAAATGCATCTATATATTGATGACTCATCTGCCCTACCTCCAACTGAACTTCGTGCCCGTGCTCGTCGTGTTGCCAAAATGCATGATGGTAAAATCGGTTGCATCATGGTCGATTACTTGCAGCTCATGAAAGTCCCGGGCATGGGTGATAACCGTGTAGGCGAGATCTCGGAAATTTCACGTAGCTTAAAAGCATTAGCGAAAGAGATGCAATGTCCTGTTATTGCACTTTCCCAGCTTAACCGAAGTCTGGAAAACCGTCCAAATAAACGCCCTGTAATGTCCGACTTACGTGAATCCGGAGCGATCGAGCAGGATGCCGACTTAATTATGTTTATTTACCGTGATGAGGTTTATAACAAAGAGTCAAAAGAAGCCGGCACTGCAGAAATTATTATTGGTAAGCAGCGTAACGGTCCAATTGGTTCAGTTCGTCTTGCTTTTGAAGGTCAATATACTCGATTTAGTAATCTCTCTCCTGAGTATTACAGCCAATATGATGATGAAGAATAAGCTCTATCTCTAGCCCAAAGGAGTAAATGAGGGTGCGCCAAGCAACAGTTTATATTGACCGCAATGCAATTCAATATAACTTAAACCGTGTCAAACAACTTGCAACAAATTCAAAAATTGTAAGTATGGTAAAAGCCAATGCTTATGGACATGGAATCAAAGACTGTTTAGCAGCCTTAAATGCATCAGATGCCTTTGGTGTCGCCTGCCTACAAGAAGGTCTGGAAATCCGTGAACTCGGATTTCAACAACCTGTTACTTTAATTGAAGGGGTATTTTCTGAAGATGAAATGCCAATTGCGATTAAACAAAAATTTGAATGTGTCATTCACCATCAACAACAGTTTGAATGGTTGATTAAACACAAACAAGCATACATCAGCCAAGGCTTAAAAGTCTGGGTTAAACTTAATAGTGGGATGAACCGGTTAGGTTTTAAAAATCCAGAAATTATTGAAGTTATTAAGACTTTAAAATCTGAAGGATTTACTTGTGTACTTACGATGCATTTCGCAAATGCAGATGTAGACCATCTACTTAACGAGCAACAAAAACAACAATTTCTACAAGTTAAACAAGCTTGTGATCCAGTTTTAGCTTCTTGCTGTAACTCTGCTGCTATTTATAAATGGCCAGAGTTACATTTTGATTATGTTCGTCCAGGTATCATGCTTTACGGCGCCTCGCCTTTTGCAGATCAAACAGTTCATGATCTTGACTTAAAACCAGTGATGACTTTTTCAGCAGAAGTGATTGCACTCAACCATATTCAAACTAATGAACATGTCGGTTATGGGTCTACTTTTTGTGCAAAGCAAGCAATGGATATTGCAATTGTTTCTATAGGTTACGGTGATGGTTATCCACGAGCTTATATTAAACAAAACTATGTCGCTATCGATAAACAACTCTGTGCGGTTGTAGGGCGCGTGAGCATGGATATGATTGCAATTGACGTGACGGGCAAGCAAGTAAAATTAGGCACTCCAGTTGAACTCTGGGGTCCACATCGCTTAGTTGATGATGTTGCGGATGCTAACGGAACGATAGGATATGAATTACTCTGTCGCTTAAGTAATCGCCCCACTCGTAAAAGCACTTAAATAATAAAATATAAAAAAATCCAAGCATGCTTGGATTTTTTTATGTAAACATTCAAAATTTATCGCCAGTAATCATCTGTAGGCTTTGGCATTTCCTGTAATCCCCGACGAAGAGTATCTGACCATTGTTTACTAATCTGTGAGAAATAAGGATCATCTTCGGTAATTCGTTTTCCCATGGGAATAACAAAGCTATCTTTAATGTAGACCAATGCATCGAGTGGTAAGCCAACAGAAACATTTGAACGCAAAGTCGAATCAAAAGAAATCAGGCTACAACGTAATGCGTCGTCTAGTGGCATTGCATAATATAAAGCTCGATCCAGAATAGGCTTTCCATATTTACTTTCACCTATTTGAAAATAAGGTGTATCTGTAGTTGCGCAAATGAAATTGCCTTGTGGATAGACATTATAAAGTTGCATGTCACCACCCTTAATCTGCCCACCCACCAAAATACTACAGGCATAATTCATTTGTTCTTGGGTGTCCGAACTAATATCCTCTAAAACAGTTTTTAAGGTTTTGCCAATTAGTTCAGCCGCCTCAAACATCGTATTAACACTATATAGATTAGGCTCTTGCTGCAAAGTCAGGGCATTTTGCAAATGACCTATAACAGCTTGTGTTGTTGCTAAGTTACCTGCAGTTTGCAAGGCGATAAAACGTTCTCCGGTAACGCCGAAAGTATGCAGTTTTCGGAACACAGAAATATGGTCAACTCCTGCATTGGTTCTTGTGTCACTAATAAACACCAAACCTTGTTCCAATCTTAGCGCACAACAATAGGTCATTTCATTCTCTTTACATTCAACATGCCAACACTTGAACCACAGACATCATATTCTCAACTCCACCTTGCTCTCTTACGCCACGAATAGGTGCCACATCAAGATAGTCACGTCCTACTGCAAGGTAGATATGATGTTTGGGTGTAAACAACTGATTGCTTACATCAAAACAATACCACTGATTTTCTAAAAATACCTCCGCCCAAGCGTGACTGGCCAGGTGCGGATAGTTTTGATCAAATAGATAACCAGAGACATAACGTGCAGGTAATTGTAGCGCACGACACATCGCAATTAAAATGTGAGCATGATCTTGGCATACACCTTGACCCGCATGAAATGCTTCAATCGCAGTTGTCTGAACCGAAGTACTTTCAGGCTGATAAAGTATTTTTTGCAAGATATATTCGCTTAATAACGCAATATGCTGTCGATCCTTGACCACTACAATATTTTTGGCAAAGTCCAACATTTCCGAATCACATCGAGTTGCACCTGTCATCTGCAAAAACAAATTTATAGGTGTAGAGAGATCTACACAACCTAGTTCTACATTTTGAAGCTCAACAATTCCTTGGGCCATAAATGTAAGATGTTGGTATGGATAACGCTGACTAGCCGTCATCCATACATTGTTAAATATATCTCTCTTTATTGTTTTATCACCCGGCACGCTAATTGCCCAATTCATAACATGTTGGTGAGGCGATGTTTGAGGCATCATTTTAATATACTGAATGCTGTTCCGAGCAGTTTCAGTATAGCTATAATGCGTTTGATGATTAACCATCAATTTCATAATCAGCCCTCAAACATATTTTCCAACTGCTGTGTAAAAGTATAATAAGCGTCCCACGTAAGTTGCTGCTTGAGTGCTTGCCAATTTTCATTTATATTTTCCCAATTCAAATTAGCGAGCTGTTGCACCACAGTATCTAGCTCTGATATGAGAACAGATAAATCTTCACCAAAACGCAGTTCTATATCAAATTGCTCTATTTTTTGGCCTAAATGCAAAAATAAACGAACATCTTCATGTTCCGCTTCTAGTATTTGTGTGCATTGTTCGACTGCTTTACTCAATGCATCAGGTTGAGCTTGAAGCGTATTAATCACATTATTTAATTCTGCATAAGCATGTGATGACAAAATACCTCTTAGTTCCTGAATATTATCTTTAGCAATAATGAGCTGGTTCAGTAATGAAAATGTTTGCTTCTTGTCTAACATATAGTGATTTAGTAATTCAGCATTTTCTATGACCAAACCAAATGCTGCTGCAAATCTTGTTGCTTTCTCATCTTCTGTAAAGGGTAAATGAGAGGCTGCAAATTTAACTCGCATCAAATATCGACCCAACCAATATATTTGATGCGCACTCGAATTGAGTAAAACCATAAAGTTCCTCTTTAACCCACAATCAGGAATGTAATGTTTCAACAACCCATGTATCTTTTATACCGCCACCTTGAGATGAATTTACGACCAAAGAGCCAGCTTGCATAGCTACACGTGTTAAACCACCAGGTACAATCTCTGTACGATAAGGTGAGCTCAACACAAATGGACGCAAATCAATATGACGTTCCGCTACTCCGCCTGTTGTTAAAGTTGGAGCGACAGATAAAGCTAAGGTAGGTTGTGCAATATACATATGAGGCATCGCAATCAATTTTTTTCTAAAGTCATCAATTTCGCATGAGCTTGCTTTAGGTCCAATCAACATGCCGTATCCGCCCGAACCTTGTGCTTCCTTAACGACTAATTGATCAAGATTAGAGAGTACGTAATCTAAGTGTTCTTCTTTACGGCACTGATAAGTGGGTACATTTTTTAGAATTGGTGTTTCATCTAAATAATATTGAATCATTTGATCTACATAAGGATAGATAGATTTATCATCAGCCACACCCGTTCCAGGTGCATTTGCAATCACAACATTTTTTTGCAAATAAGCAGACATAAGACCTGCTACACCTAAAGCACTGTCTGATCGAAATGCTAAAGGATCTAGAAAGTCATCATCTAAACGGCGGTAAATTACGTCTACTTTTTGACGCCCACGAATAGTTTTGACAAATACTTGATCATTTTCTACAAATAAATCCCGATTTGTAACTAATGGCACATCCATTTCACGCGCTAGAAAAGCGTGCTCATAATAAGCACTGTTAAAACGCCCTGGTGTTAGCACCACAATAAAGGGTTGATCTGCAGAAGAATTTTCTTGCAATATTTCTTTTAAAAGTTTTGGATAATGCTCAATCCCCTGTAAATTATTGGCTGTACATAGCTCAGGCATTAATTTCTGGCTAATATTTCGGCTCTCAATCATATAAGACACCCCAGATGGTGTTCTCAAATTATCTTCTAATACAAAAAACTCCCCTTCACCATCACGGATAATATCGATCCCACTAATTTGTGAATAAATTTTTCCTTTTAAAGAATGTTTAAGCATATGAGGTTGGAAAGCATCATTTCCCATAATTTGTTCTTCGGGAATGATTTGTTCTTTTAAAATATGCTGTCCATGATAAATATCATCTAGGAAATAATTTAACGCTTTAACACGCTGTGCACAGCCTGAGGCAATTTTTTCCCATTGTTTTTTCTCGATAACTCTTGGAATTAAATCAAAAGGAATAGTGCGCTCCGTTCCTTCTTTATCACCATAAACATTAAAAGTAATCCCATGATAAAGAAAATGCTGTTTTGCTTGGGTATTTAACTCCTTTAACTCATCTAAAGTACGGATGCTTAACCATTGTTCAATTTTTTTAGAAGCTGCACCATTTGACGTTACATCATCAAGCATCTCATTAAAGAACTGTGATTTAAGTTGCTCAAAGAGATTGGTTTGCACAGAAATATGTTCTAAAAAAGAGGTTGGGTTAATGAGTGCTGTTGTTGTCTGCTCTTGTATAAAAAAATCATTATCTAGATGTAATTCATGCTCTTGTTCTGACATAACCACCTCGTCTTATCATTTATCTATATTTCATTTTTAAATAAGCAATTTCAGTGCCACTTATATATCTGTAATACTTGTACGGCATCATTGTTATAACTTTCTTCTAAATCTTATCATCGTTTGCCCAATGGGCTATAAACTGAATCTGACAAACTTGCTAAATCTGTAAAGATTTTTTATTGTGTTGACACCAAAGCAATTGGATATAGATGTATTACGCTTATGTCTGTAATAGAAAAAGAAACTTCGAATAGTTTATATCGCCAATGGCAGATCTTGTCTCGCCTACCGACCGGCAAATGGATCGGGACTCGAGAATTGCAAGAAATGCTTGAGCGTGAAGGTATTGATATTAGTTTAAGGACTATTCAGCGTGACTTAAATCAAATTGCTCAGCGTTTTCCGATAGAGAGCAATAAAGCCGTACCTCAAGGCTGGCGGTGGCAATCCGATGCACCTATTCAAAGCTTACCTCACATGACAAGTTCTCAAGCGGTAACCTTTATGATGGTTGAGGAGCACCTTAAACACCTCCTTCCTCCGAGCCTGCTTGATGAGATGGGACCATGGTTCGATTTGGCCAAACGTAGCCTTTCTACACAAAATAATGTGAGACAGTGGATTAACCGTGTACGTATTGTTCCAGCAAGCCAACCGTTAATTCCGCCTGTAGTTGACCGAAATGCTCAACAAGCAATTTATGAAGGCTTGCTCCAAGACAAGCAAATAGAATGTGTTTATCGGGCACGGGTCAATCAGGGTGAAGACAGAACTTATGTTTTAAATCCTTTGGCTTTGGTACAAAAAGGTGCAGTCATTTATTTAATTTGCACACGACATGACAAAACTGAAGTGCAAACATTTGCTCTGCACCGTTTTAAATCAGCAAAAGTATTAGACAGTCGAGCACTGCATCCAGTTAATTTTGATATTGATCATTATATTGACTCAGGGGCTTTAGGCTTTAGAGTGGACTATAACCAACCAACTGAATCAATTCAGCTCACCTTAACCATGACAGAGCAAACTGCGAAAACCTTTTATGAAAGTCAGTTAAGTAAAGACCAAACGATTACTCCGCTTGAAGAAAATATTGTAGAAGTTTCAGCGACCGTACCTTTTACATCTCAACTAGTATGGTGGCTACGTAGTTTTGGTAAGAAATTACTGCATATTGAGCCAGTACAAGTACACAATGCTGTGCGAGAAATTGAAACTGAGAATAAATAGATATAAAAAAGAGAACCATAAGGTTCTCTTTAGATTTTGAATTATAATTTTCTTAATTTTATATTGTTCTTATTTTTTACTTGTTTTCAGACCAATGTGTTCTCCCCCACCAAAACTGATCTACTCTTTCTTTTGCGCTATTTTGAACATGAGCATTGGCATGCCATTTCATATCCATTGTAGCGAATTGATTTCATTGTCATGGTTAAAGCCCTCTTGTTTGAACGTGAATTCAATATAACTGGCGGCTTAAAATATGTGAAATAATAAAAAAAGGAAGCGAAATCTCTTTTCTTCCTTAGGAAGTTTCCATATATTTTTTGAATAGAAAATAAAAAAGCCCAATAAATGGGCTTTTTGTACATTTAAATGATTAAGCTGTTTTCTTAATCATATTGTTTTTACGAATTGTGATCATTACGAGTTGAACTGCTGCTGGCGTAACACCAGGAATACGGCTTGCTTGAGCTAAAGTTTCTGGAAGAACTGTTTTTAACTTCTGCGTGATTTCACGTGACAACCCAGACACGACATCATAGTCAAAGTCGGCAGGAATTTTAGTTTCTTCAAGACGCTTTAATTGAGCAACATCTTCATGCTGACGGTTAATGTAACCTTCATATTTCACAGCAATTTCAATTTGCTCCCCCACTTGTTCTGAAACTTCAGAACCAGTAAGTTCAGCAATTTGACCGAAGGTGATATTAGGGCGCTTGAGCAAATCAATCGCACTACATTCCTTACTCAAATCAGCACCCGTCATTTCAACGAATTTTTTACCCATAGGGTTATTTGGTGCTGCCCATAAATGTTGTAAACGAGAGGTTTCACGCTCAACCGCTTCCATTTTTTCGCAATAAGCAGCCCAACGAACATCATCAACCAAACCAAGTTCACGACCAATAGAAGTTAAGCGCTGATCCGCATTATCTTCACGCAACATCAAACGATATTCAGCACGTGAGGTAAACATACGGTACGGTTCTTTAGTACCTAACGTGATGAGGTCATCAACCAACACACCCATATAAGCTTGGTCACGTTTAGGCGTCCATTCTTCTTGCTCCCACGCACGACGCGCAGCATTTAAACCTGCAAGTAAACCTTGGGCACCAGCTTCTTCATAACCTGTTGTACCATTAATTTGACCAGCAAAGTACAAGCCATTAATCGCTTTAGTTTCAAGTGTAAATTTCAAAGCTTGCGGATTGAAATAATCATATTCAATTGCATAGCCCGGACGTAAGATATGAGCATTTTCCATACCACGAATTGAACGTACAAGCTCGAACTGAACATCAAACGGTAAAGAAGTCGAAATACCGTTTGGATAAAGCTCGTGTGTATCTAGACCTTCTGGTTCCAAGAATACTTGATGTGAGTCTTTATCAGCGAAACGGTGAATCTTATCTTCGATTGATGGACAGTAACGCGGACCTACACCTTCAATAACACCGGTGTACATTGGTGAGCGATCTAAACCACCACGAATAATATCGTGGGTTTTTTCATTTGTATGGGTGATATAACAGTTTACTTGCTCAGGGTGCATAGAAGCATCACCCATGAATGACATCACTGGAGATGGGAAATCACCCGGCTGCGGAATCATGACTGAAAAATCAACTGAACGTGCATCAATACGTGGCGGAGTACCAGTTTTTAAACGTCCCACTGGTAATTTTAATTCACGTAAACGTTGAGCAAGTGCAATAGAAGGAGGATCTCCTGCACGGCCACCGCTTGATTTTTCTAAACCAACGTGGATTACACCACCCAAGAATGTACCTGTAGTCAACACAACAGTTTTAGCATCAAAGCGAATACCCATTTGGGTAACAACACCTTTAACGGTATCGCCTTCAACAATCAGGTCATCAGCTGCTTGCTGGAAAATGTCAAGATTTGCTTGATTTTCCAAAGTATCACGGATAGCAGCTTTATAACGCACGCGGTCAGCTTGAGCACGTGTTGCACGCACAGCTGCACCTTTACGCGAATTTAAAATACGGAACTGAATACCACCTTTATCGGCAGCCAGAGCCATTGCACCGCCAAGTGCATCAATTTCGCGTACTAAGTGAGACTTACCAATACCACCAATTGCTGGGTTACAACTCATTTGGCCCAAAGTCTCAATGTTATGGGTCAAAAGCAAAGTCTGTCGTCCCATACGCGCAGCAGCAAGGGCCGCTTCCGTACCTGCGTGACCGCCACCGATAACGATAACATCATAAACTTTAGGATAGTGCATGAGTACAAAAACACCAGAAAAAAAAGACGGAACATTATAGCAAAATTATCTGCTTATTGATGTACATAATTACAAAATTGTCTTCACATAATTTACGCTATGCCACATGATTTGACATTTTGTTTCATGAATTCAATACAAAGTGAATGTTTTTAAAATTAATTCATCTTAGAATAAAAAATGTACAGCACTTCTATGACTTTAAAATTAACGCAAAGAGAAGGAATACAAAATGAAAACGACCATGTTAAAAATCTTAACTGCATCTCTAATTTGTTTTTCAGGCGTAACTTTTACCCATGCTGCTGACACGAGCAAAGCCGAAACGCAAAAACAAATTCGAGTCTGTGCAAAAAAACAGCAAGGTGAATGGGTTTCTTACAATCACAACGGTGTAATCTTTAACGGTACTTGCCAACCAAACGAAAATGGCAAGTTACAATTTAAGGCCCCTGCTCCTTAATCTGTTTTGACATAGGTATAGAAGAAGTCATTTATTTTCCGCTATATCTCATCAGTATTTTCAAAGACGGTCCATTAAAGATGGGCCGCTTTCTTTTTTAAAATGGTCTAGTCCGCTACAATACGCCTTTAAATAAAATTTTTAGGTCCTTTTCGTGAAGTGGTTACAAATACACATTACCGTTGATCAAGAACAAGTTGAGTTCACAGAAACACTTTTAATGTCTCTAGGTGCGGTAAGCGTAACGCTGGATGATGCTGAAGATCAGGCTTTACTTGAACCATTACCGGGTGAAACACCTTTATGGAACAAAGTTATTGTGACAGGCATCTATCAACAAGACGAACAAGACCCAATTGATGTCGACACTTTAGAAGCTTTCTTAAAAGCTCAACTTCCAGATGTTCCTATGCGTCATGAAGAACTTGAAGATCAAGTGTGGGAACGCGCGTGGATGGATTACTATGAGCCAATTCAGATTGGGGAAAAGTTCTGGATTGTGCCTGAATGGCTAGAGCCCCCAGAAGCGGACGCAACTAATATTAAGTTAGATCCAGGTCTTGCATTTGGTACAGGTAACCACGCAAGTACTTTCCTATGCTTACAATGGCTGGGTAAAACTGACGTTAAAGATAAAATCGTGATTGATTATGGCTGTGGTTCAGGAATTTTAGGCGTAGCAGCTTTATTATTAGGCGCTAAAAAAGTATACGCTACCGATATTGATCCTCAGGCTGTTTTAGCAACAAAACAAAATGCAGAGCTCAATGGTGTATTAGATCGACTATATGTAGGTCTTCCTGAAGAGTTTGATCAAGAATTCAAACCTAAACAAGCCGATGTTTTAGTTGCAAACATTTTAGCAGGACCTTTAATGATGCTTGCGCCTGAATTTGCAAATTTAATCAAATCTGAGGGCGAGTTCGCACTTGCTGGTGTGATTGAAGAGCAAGTTGCTGATGTTTCACGTGTTTATTCTGAATTTTTTGATATATTAGATGTCGAAAAGCGCGAAGAAAACTGGTGTCGCATTTCAGGAAAACGTAAAACAATAAATTGAGATTTTTAACTCATGAATGAAAAACAAACCCGCTGCCCTAAGTGTTTAACAGTTTATAAAGTATCTCTTACTCAATTGACTGTTGCTCAGGGTATGGTTTGTTGCCCTAAATGTAATTCAAGCTTTAATGCCTTAACCCATCTAATCAATATTGAACAGCCAGTTATGGTCAACTCAACGACATTAGCCAATGGCTCAATGCAGACGAGATATATGACGCATTCTCATGTATTAGATATCTTTGACCAAAAAGTAGAAAACTCTAATATTGATCTTTTAACTTATCTCAACAACTTAAATTACTTTCACAACGAACCTATTAATGCTCTACCAAACCTTAATTTAGCTGAGCAGGCATCCCCACAAGAACAAGAAAACAATAAAAAGCATAGTTGGCTTTACTATACGCTCTGGAGCTCTGCCAACCTTATTTTAATTTTAGTTTTTACTTTTCAAATTCTCTGGTTTAACCCTAAGCTCATGCATGCAAGCCCAACCGTTAGCCATGCTTTTAATTACGTTTGCCAAATACTACACTGCAACAAATCAGCAGAACTTTATCAACTTATCTATATAGAAAAGTTAAAAGTCCGCAAGATCGATGCGAACCATACCCAGTTCTCAGGCATATTGCTCAACCAGAATGATAAAAGTATTGAGCTTCCTAATCTAAAGTTGATTTTTGCAACAGAGCCAGACAAAACAGAGGAAATCATATTAACTCCTCAACAATATTTAGTTGAAAACCTACGGGGTATTCAACGCATTCCATCAAACACTCCTTTCCGATTCCAATTTGAGCTAAACAAAAGCAAAAAAAGGCTAGTAAATTATCGATTAGAAATTGTCCACCCCTAAAATGTAAAAAAAGTGAAAAAAAAATAAAAAAAAATGCAGTTAATTTGCTCACTTTTTCCTAGACAATGGTATGATACGCGCCACGAAAGCTTTGACTCATATACTCCTCGCTCTCAATCCAAAAAAAATACTGTTAAGCATGTGTGCTTTTCTACTTTAAGCGCATAGCCTAACTTTTTTTGTTTTTGAGGGGGCTGTAACAAATATTTAATTATTGTTACGCTTATTTTTTATTCAATACGAAGAAATATGGCAAGCTAATTGTTCTTATGTTTTAGAGTCACTGTTTTAGGATCTAAAACAGGACTCCGTATTTTTAGACCACATTTATATACTACTTTACCCAAGCTAGTATTTGATTTTCGGATTAACTCGCATGAATAGCAAATCTCCTATTTTTACTGCACAATCTGATGTTGCTCTTCGCATCCACGTGGATCGCGCAGTTCGCCATTATTTTGCACAATTGCAAGGTGAGCAACCATCTCAGGTATATGACATGGTGCTAGCAGAAATGGAGAAACCTCTTTTATCTGTAGTTCTTGAATATACACGTGGTAATCAAACGCGTGCTGCAGAAATTCTTGGACTCAACCGTGGCACTTTACGTAAAAAGTTAAAAGCTCACGGTTTAATGAGTGAATAAATGATAAAATGCTCACGACGTCGTGGGCATTTTTTTATGCTTATTGGTTTTAATCCGTAGACTTGAAATTGTTGAATTAAACATCATGACTATTAAACGTGCTTTGATTTCTGTATCTGATAAGACAGGAATTGTCGAATTTGCTCAAAACCTTGCAGCTCTAGGGGTAGAACTATTATCTACAGGCGGCACATATAAGTTGCTTAAAGATAATAATATCGCGGTTGTAGAAGTATCTGAACATACTGGCTTCCCTGAAATGATGGATGGTCGTGTTAAGACATTACATCCAAAAATTCATGGCGGTATTCTTGCTCGTCGCGGTTTAGATGAAGCAGTTATGGAAGAACACAACATCGATCCGATTGATCTTGTTGTTGTAAACCTTTATCCATTTGCTGCAACCGTTGCAAAACCTGACTGTACTCTTCCTGATGCAATCGAAAATATCGACATCGGTGGTCCTACAATGGTTCGTGCAGCTGCTAAAAACCATGCTTCAGTAGGTATTGTAGTTAATGCTTCTGATTACGATACTGTAATTAATGAATTAAAAACTGCTGGTTCACTTTCTTATGAAACACGTTTTGATTTAGCAGTTAAAGCATTTGAACATACAGCTCAATACGACGGCATGATCGCTTCTTACTTAGGCGCTCGCGTTGGTAAGACCGAAGGTGAAGCTGACTTATTCCCTCGTACATTCAATACTCAATTGAACAAAGCACAAGATTTACGTTACGGTGAAAACCCACATCAATCGGCTGCTTTCTATGTCGAAGCTAATGCAAAAGAAGCATCAGTTTCTACTGCAAAACAGTTGCAAGGCAAAGAATTGTCTTATAACAACATTGCAGATACAGATGCTGCACTTGAATGTGTTAAATCATTCGCAAAACCTGCTTGTGTCATCGTGAAACATGCTAACCCTTGTGGTGTTGCGGTTTCTTTAGACGGTATTAAAGCTGCTTATGATTTAGCTTATGCGACTGACCCAGAATCTGCTTTTGGCGGTATTATTGCATTCAACCGTGAATTAGATGTTGCAACTGCTAAAGCAATTGTAGAGCGTCAATTCGTTGAAGTGATTATTGCTCCAAGTATTGCTGATGGCGTGCTTGAAGTTACTGGCGCTAAGAAAAATGTACGTGTTTTAGTATGTGGTGAGTTACCTGCAATTGATGCACGTGCCCCGCAACTTGACTATAAACGCGTAAATGGTGGCTTACTTGTTCAAGATCAAGACTTGGGCATGATCACTAAAGATGATCTTAAAGTAGTTACTAAGCGTGCGCCAACTGAGCAAGAAATTGATGATCTTATCTTTGCTTGGAAAGTTGCGAAATACGTAAAATCAAACGCAATTGTTTATGCTAAAAACCGCCAAACTATTGGTGTAGGTGCAGGTCAAATGAGTCGCGTTAACTCAGCTCGTATTGCTGCCATTAAAGCTGAACATGCTGGTTTGGTTGTTGAAGGTGCTGTAATGGCATCTGATGCATTCTTCCCGTTCCGTGACGGTATTGATAATGCTGCTAAAGCTGGCATTAAATGCATCATTCAACCAGGTGGTTCTATGCGTGATGAAGAAGTAATCGCTGCAGCAGACGAAGCTGGTATTGCAATGGTGTTCACTGGTATGCGCCATTTCCGTCACTAATTTAAATTTAGTCCTCCCTAATAACCCTCCTTTTATTCAGGAGGGTTTTCCACAATAATGGAGCTAAACTCCACCTTGAGGAATAGAGGGGGATGAAAAGGATTAAAGTTAAGGAACAAATTAAAAATGAATATTTTAGTTTTAGGTAGTGGTGGTCGTGAACATGCTTTGGCATGGAAAATCGCGCAAGATACCAAAGTTACTCAAGTTTTCGTTGCACCGGGAAATGCGGGAACTGCAACTGAAGACAAATGCGTTAATGTTCAGCTTGATATTTTAGACAACCCTGCAATTATCGCTTTTGCTAAAGAAAATAATGTTGAACTTATTATTGTTGGTCCAGAAGCACCTTTAGTGAATGGTGTGGTAGATGCTGCTCGCGAAGCAGGTCTAAAAATTTGGGGACCAACTCAATATGCTGCGCAGCTTGAAGGCTCAAAGGCATTTGCTAAACATTTTTTAAAGCGTCATAACATTCCAACTGCTTTTTACGAAGTATTTACGGAAGTTGATGCAGCTAAAGCTTATGTTGAAAAAAATGGTGCACCAATTGTAATTAAGGCAGACGGTCTTGCTGCTGGTAAAGGTGTAATCGTTGCAATGACCAACGAAGAAGCTTTTGCAGCAATTGATGACATGCTTGCAGGTAACAAATTTGGTGATGCTGGTTCACGTGTTGTAATTGAACAGTTCCTTGCAGGTGAAGAAGCTTCTTTCATTTGTATGATTGATGGTAAAAACATTTTACCAATGGCAACTTCACAAGATCACAAGCGTATTTTTGAAGGTGACCAAGGTCCTAATACTGGTGGTATGGGTGCTTACTCTCCTGCTCCGGTGGTAACTTCTGACATTTTCGAACGTGTTATGACCGAAATCATGCGTCCAACTGTTGAAGGTATGGCTGCTGACGGACATGTCTACACTGGTTTCTTATATGCTGGCTTAATGATTGATGAACAAGGTCAACCACGTGTGATCGAGTTCAACTGTCGTTTTGGTGATCCTGAAACTCAGCCAATCATGATGCGCTTAAAGTCATCTCTTGTTGAATTGGTAGAAGCTGGTATTGCTGGCAATTTACCAAAAGAAGCAGAATGGGATGAGCGTAAGTCAATCGGTATCGTACTTGCAGCCGAAGGCTATCCTGATAGCGTACGCAAAGGTGATGTAATTTCAGGTATTGGACAATCACCTGAAGATACTAAAATTTTCCACGCAGGCACTGCAACTCGTGAAGATGGTCACATCGTGACTTCTGGTGGTCGAGTTCTTTGTGTAACTGCGCTAGGCGACAGCGTGCTTGAAGCACAAATTAATGCACTTGAAGTATGCGGACAAGTGACCTTTACAGGTATGCAATATCGTAGTGACATTGGCTATCGCGCAATTGCTCGTGAAAAAGCTGAATAAAAGTTAATAAAAAAAGCTTCCTAAGTAGGAAGCTTTTTTTTATTTTGTACCCCAGCATAAGAAAATAATATAAATTTTTTATAAGATTTATTAAGATATCAACAAATAGAAAAAAGCCCTCTATATCAACTACATTTTTATTGCTATCATTAGTACATAGTTGTAACTGTCATCAGACACTGCTGTTTTAATAATTTCCATAAAGACTTGCTCTACAAATTATGCCTGTAGAGAGTTTTTTAATATTCTAAATTTATGAATGCTCGTTTGGCTACTGTTGGGGATGAACTGTTTGGGGAAACAGTTTTTGTTTATTAAACAATTACCCTCTGTTATAGCCAAAATATGCAAGCAAATTATGGAACCCCAGAAAAAGATCACAGAGTTTAGACTAGTTGTAATTCCAACTCCTCTCTTTTCATATTGATATAGATCAATCGTTATTGTTCTATATCTTAATCAGGACTTTTTTAAATGAAAAAGCTGATCAGCCTTTTTTTAAGCATGTCAGTAGTATTATTGACAGCATGTAGCAAACAAGAAAATGCTCAACAAGCCGAACAAAACAATGATAGTACCAAAGTACAAAAGGTAGTAATTGCCTCTACAGGTTCGGATGCTGAAATTTGGCGTTATATCGCAACTTTACCTGAAACCCAAGCTGCTGGCTTAAAGTTAGAAGTGAAAAACTTCTCAGACTCCGTTTCAATGAATACAGCAATTGCAAATAAAGAAGTAGATTTGAACGCATTCCAAGCTTATTCTTATCTTACTGCATTTAATAATTCAAACCCGGATAAGATTGCAGCGGTTTCTACCACTTATATTGAGCCAATGGGGATTTATTCAAGTAAATACAAAAAAATTGAAGAACTTCCTGAAGGTGCAATTATTTCAATCCCGGATGATGCTGCCAGCGAATCTCGTGCGCTACTCTTGTTACAAACTGCTGGCTTAATCAAGCTTAAAGCTGACTTTAATCCTATTCAGGGCAGTCCAATTGATGTTATCGAAAATCCTAAAAAGATCAACATCAAACCAATCAAAATGGAAACTGCATTACGTCTTAAAAATGAATTTGATGCAGTTGTATTAAATAATACCATAGCACTCGAGGGAGGTTTAAACGTACTCAAAGATTCTATGTTCTATGAACCTATTGATCAAATCTCAAAAATTAGTGTCAACGTTCTAGCAACTACTGAATCACGTAAAAATGATCCTGTCTTGCAAAAAGTTGGTAAGCTTTACCACAATGCAGCTGTTAAAAAATACATTGAAGAACACTTTGGTGGAACAAAAGTTGACGTAGACAAACCAATCAGCTATCTCTCAGAAGCTAAATAGTAATATAATAGCTGCAACGCGAAACAGGCAAAAACTCTTTGCCTGTTTTTTCTTTTCAGCATAGTTTTTGACGACATGATTCAATTTAAAAACATTTCAAAGCACTATCAGCTTAAAGGCCAAACCATACGAGCTCTGGACCAAATTAATTTGGAAATTCCTGAAGGGAGTATTTTTGGCATTATTGGCTATAGTGGTGCAGGTAAAAGTACTTTAATCCGCCTGATTAACTTACTTGAACGACCAAATGAAGGTCAGGTTATCATTAATCAAAAGGACTTCACTGCTTTGGATGCGCGTTCATTACGTCAGGAACGTGCAAATATTGGTATGATTTTTCAGCACTTCAATTTGTTACAAACCAAAACGGTTGCTGAAAATATCGAAATGCCAATGCGTCTGCTGAATTACAATAAAGCAGAACGTGAAAAGCGCTTAAATGAGTTATTGGAGTTCATTGATCTTAAGCATAAAAAAGATGCTTATCCTGATGAACTTTCTGGCGGCCAAAAGCAACGTGTCGGTATTGCTCGTGCTTTGGCAAATCATCCAAAAATTCTTTTGTGTGATGAAGCAACCTCTGCCCTAGACCCGCAAACAACCAAGTCTGTTTTAGAGTTACTCAAGAAAATCAATCAAGAGCAAAAAATCACAATCGTTATGGTAACCCATGAAATGGATGTCATTGAAACTGTTTGTGATCATGTAGCTGTGATGGAAGCTGGTAAAGTCATTGAACAAGGTTCAACGATTGATATCTTTAGTAATCCTCAACATCCGACGACTAAAAACTTTATTCAAACTGTGTTACATCAACAGTTGCCTGTGAATATTTTAAATCAACTCGAAAATCAGCATCACCATAGTATCTACTGTTTACAGTTTTTGGGCCGTTCTGCTCAAGAACCTGTAATTCAGTCACTTATTAAACAATATGATATTAGTTTAAATATCTTATTCGCCAACATGACTGAAATTAACGGTACTGTCATTGGTCAAATGTTTGTACAGCTTCTAGGTGAGCCACAGTTGATTAAGCAGGCTATCGAGTTTTTAGAAAAAAATGAAGTGAGTGTAGTTCAATCAGGAGATCAAGTATGAGAGATTTAATCGTACAGTGGTTAACTGAACTTACTCAACCTTTCTGGCACAGTTCTCTTTCAATTGACCAGTTTGTAACAGCTCTACAAGAAACATTTCACATGGTGTTTTTTGCGCTTTTATTTGGTGGTATTTGGGGTTTCATTCAAGGGGTTATCCTGCTTGTAACTCGCCCAGAAGGTATTTTGCCAAATAGATTCGTCTATCATTTACTCAACCCAATTGTAAATGCGTTACGCTCTCTCCCATTTATTATTTTACTTATTGCAGTGATTCCTCTTACCAAGTTATTGGTAGGTACTTCAATTGGTACATGGGCTGCGATTGTCCCTTTAACAATTTACGTTGGTCCATATATGGGACGTTTGATTGAAACTTCCCTACTCGAAGTAAATGAAGGAATTATTGAATCTGCTCAGGCGATGGGTGCTACACCTTGGCAAATTATTTACCGCTTTATTTTGCCAGAAGCACGCAGTTCACTCATTTTAAACCTCACAACAGCCACAATCAGTTTGATTGGTGCAACAGCAATGGCTGGTGCAGTTGGCGCAGGTGGTATTGGTGACTTAGCAATCTCTTATGGTTACCAACGTTTTGATACAAGCGTTGTAATTTTAACAGTAATTGTTCTATTGCTCTTAGTACAGATTGTACAGACGCTAGGTAACTGGCTCTCTAAGATCCGTTAAATTACTCATATAAAAAGCTCCCTAAATGGGGGCTTTTTTGTTTTATATACATCATTTTCATAAAAGGTTGAGTGAGTGGCTTAATACCATTTTCTGTTATTATCAAAAACAGTGATTACTTACTCTTTGGATTTGGTTTTAGGATAAAACAATGCGTTATAGAATTCATTTTATTGATGTACAGAATGCCCTCCAAAACTATATCTGGATTTTAGAAGATACTGAAACCCAAGAGGCTGTTGCAGTTGATCCAACAGAAGCTGATCTTGTGACCCAATTTTGTCAAAATCATCAACTCACTTTAAAACAAATCTGGCTCACTCATTGGCATAAAGACCATATCGGTGGTGTAGCAGATCTGACAACAGCTCAGAATATTACTGTCTATGGTCCACGTGATGAGCTCACAAAGATTCCGGGAATTACTCACCCCTTACAACATGACGATCATTTAAAATTTAATGATTTAAAAGTAGAGATTATCGCGACCCCAGGTCACACCTTAGGGCACATTGTGTATTTTATTGAAGAGTTAGAAGCTGTATTCTGCGGTGACACTTTGTTTGCAATGGGATGTGGACGATTATTTGAAGGTACGGCTGAACAAATGTATCACTCAATTAGTCGTTTAGCAGCGCTACCAACACAAACCAAAGTTTATTGTACGCATGAATACACGCTTTCAAATGCCGAATTTGCCTTAACGGTAGAACCGCATAACCATGCCTTATCTGAACGAGCTGAAAAAGTTCGTGAGCTACGTAAACAAGGATCAATCACTCTTCCGAGTACGATTGAACTAGAATTAGCCACCAATCCTTTTCTTCGTGCAGAAAGTGCTGAAGACTTTGCTCATTTACGTGCACTTAAAGATAACTTTTAAAGTTAAAGCTTCTTCTTTTAAGAGATACAGTTTCATTTTAAGAACTGTATCTTTTTGCATAGCGCACGTTGATCGTAATTATTTTTTACATTTACTTTCTTCATATTTATTCATCTTTTTAAAAATTCCCTCAAATTTATATTTTCTTAAAAACACGCCAATAAATAACCTATTAAGTAAAAAGTTTTTATTTTTTAGTTACATAACACCACCATATTTTTATAAAAATGAAAACTGTTCTTTCTCTATCTTACTTTTTTTACAAGTTGCAAAATAAAACAAAGTTTTCCCCCTTTAAAAAATCTAATTAAAACCCTATTAATAAATAAGATGTAATGCCACGGATAGAAGGAGTTCTCACGTGAAAAAGGTTGTTAAAGCTAAAAATTTGATTGCGTTTCGTATTTGGTTAGAAAAGTTAGGGTATTCAGTTAAAAATCTTGCTGATGGAAAAGGTTTTACTTTTAGTTTTAAAAAAGAATATGGTTTAGTGACCTGTGATTTAGCAGGTAATTCATTAGCGATGCAATTAGGTGAAGAGTTTGAGGATCACTTAAAAGCATAATTTTTTACGACTCGATTTTAATTACAGTATGGTCTTTTTTGAAAGATAAGTAATATTGCAGAACTTTAGAATGGTTTAATTAAAATATATTGTTAGATATTAAACAAAAAATCTGTAGCGGGGCTACTCTCCCAAATTGCCCTCAGCTACAGATTTTTTATAAGATTATTCTGCTTTAGGATTCTTTAAAGCTTTATCTAAAAGATCTTTATCTAAAGCTTTATCCCATCGTGCTACAACAATTGTTGCGCAAGCATTACCAACTAAATTTGTTAATGCACGGCACTCCGACATAAAACGGTCAATACCAAGAATTAAAGCCATACCTGCTACAGGAACCGCTGGTACAACCGATAGAGTGGCAGCCAGAGTAATAAAGCCTGCACCAGTCACCCCTGCTGCACCTTTAGAACTTACCATTGCCACAAGAAGCAATGCAATTTGTTCACTAATTGATAAGTCAACATTACACGCTTGTGCGATGAATAGAGCCGCCATAGTCATGTAGATATTTGTACCATCAAGGTTAAATGAATAACCTGTCGGAATCACCAAACCTACCACCGATTTTTCACAACCTGCTTTTTGCATTTTATCCATTAAAGATGGTAAAGCTGCTTCAGAAGAACTTGTTCCTAGAACCAACCAAAGTTCATCTTTGATATAACGGATTAAATGAATAATTGAGAAGCCATTGTAACGGGCTACAGCTCCTAGGATCACTATGACAAACAATACCGCTGTAATATAGAATGTCATAATTAATAGTAATAAATTACCAATTGACTCGATTCCATACGCACCGATGGTAAAAGCCATTGCACCAAAAGCACCGATTGGAGCCAGCTTCATTAACATACCAACAAGGTAAAAAACTGGAGCTGTTAAGTTATTTAAGAAGTCGGTAATTGGACGTGCACGGTCACCCAATGCAGCCAAAGAAATACCAAATAATACCGCCACAAACAGAACCTGCAAAATCTCGCCACCTGCCAGAGGGCTAACTAGAGTTTGCGGGATAATATTCATGAAGAAGTCAGTAATATTTGTTGCATGCGCCTTTTCAACGTAAGTATTTACTTTATCGTTGACTAAGGTAGCGGGGTCAATATTAAGACCTTTACCTGGTTGGATAATATTTGCCACAATCATACCAACCACAAGCGCCAAGCTTGAGAAGGTAAGGAAATAAAGCATCGCTTTACCAGTTACACGGCCGACTCGGCTCATGTTTGTCATACTGGCAATGCCTGTAACAACTGTTAAAAAGATGACGGGAGCAATAATCATTTTAACGATCTTGATGAATGCATCACCAAGCGGTTTTAAACTTTCGCCAAGTTCTGGGTAAAAATGACCAATTAAAATGCCCAAAATAATTGCAAAGATGACCTGTACATACAAAATTTGGTGAAACTTCTGTTTTTTCTGTACTGTTTCTTGGTCAAGGGTATTGAAATCCATTATCTAAATACCTTTTCGATGGGGATAAAAAAATAAAATATAAAGCGTGCACCACAAGCTGCTTTATCAAGGAAAAGCCATTGTAAAGAATAAAAAACGGCCTGTGTTATAAATTTAAAAAATGTCAAATTCAATAATCATTCAATAAATTATATAAAATGATTTTAATTTTCTAGTTTTAAAAAATAAAAAAACAACCAAAATTCGCTATAAAGCATTATTTAATCTTAATATTTTAAGTAAAAACATGCACAAAAATGGCTGTAGAAGTTTAATTGTCTTATACCAGCACAACATTTATTAAATAAATGATTTTATAAAAAACATGTAAATTATAAATTATGAAAATTTAGTTTAAAAATAATAAGAAAAATTGATATATAATTTTTTAACAAGATAAAGTGTCTCGTTCTTGTTAAAAAAATCTCACTAATAGGCTTTAATAAATTAATTCAAATTAGGGAGCGTTAAATAACCGTTCCAATAAAATGTGGACGTAATCTAAGCTTAAGGTACGTTCAGTGAATAAGATGCGAAATAGCATAGGGGCAATAACAGCTTCGATAATTTCTTCATTATTTATAGTGGGTTCATTACGCGATTTAGCTCTGGCTTGAATAATATCAAGTTGTTGAATAATTAAGGTTTCACATTTTCTTGCATTTGAAGAGTCGGCTGTATATAGCACATCACGCAATAATGTTTGACCAACTTCAGAAGAATACTCCTCAAAATATTGTTCAATCCATGCAGTGATATCTAGCTGAAATGAACCTAAATCTTTCGGTTCCATATCAGGTTTAAGTTCATTTAGGGCTACATCTGAAAATAGCTGATTAATATCGCCCCAACGGCGGTAAATTGTCGAAGGTGTTACTCCTGCCTCATGAGCGATCATAGGTATGGTAATTTGGCTCTGCTCTAAGGTTTTTTGAAGCTCTTTTACCGCTTGATGCACCGCAGTTTGAATTCTTTCACTACGACCACCAGGACGTAAGCCAGTAACAACTTTTGCCATTTATAAACTCTGTAAAGGGATCAAAAAATTTATAAATATTTATATCTATATACAAAATACACTAAAGCTAAGGATTTGCTTTAGTGTGAAAATAATGTATAAAAGCTAAATATTCGCTTTTATGTTATTCATCTTATATGAACAATTCAAGTTCAAAACGGTCTGGATCAGTTTTTCAGTTAGATAGTGCAAGTGCATTGACACTCAATACAATCACGCTCATGACCTTTATGGCGGCGTCTAGTGCACCGACTCCACTTTATCGTCTATACCAACAGCTTTGGCAATTTTCACCTGTCACTTTGACTTTAATTTTTGCAACTTATGCTTTTACTCTGCTGGGTTCATTACTGATTATTGGTTCTTTGTCTGACTATATTGGACGTCGTCCTGTCATTATTGCAGCCATTTTTCTGCAAATTATTTCGATGAGCTTTTTCTTATTTGCTTCAGATGTTTCGATGTTATTTATTGCACGGGGCTTACAAGGAATCGCAACAGGGCTTGCTGTCTCGGCTATAGGCGCAGCAATTTTAGATTTTAGTAAGCTTCAGGGTTCGCTTATTAATAGTATCGCACCAATGGTCGGCATGGCTGTTGGTATATTTCTAACTTGTTCTATTTTGCAATTCTCTGCCCAACCGTTACAGCTTGTTTTTGAATTTTTATGTCTTCTTCTTATTTGTGAACTCATTTTAAGTTTTTTTACCCCTGAAACAGCCCAAAAAAGATCAGGTGCACTTGCCTCTTTAAAACCCAATATGGCTATTCCCCCACAAACAAAAAGTGCTTTATTGAGTATTAGTCCTATTAATATTGCGCTTTGGATGGTCAGTGGTTTCTTCCTATCACTTATGCCTTCTTTACTGGCAAAAATTTTCCATACTTCATCTGCATGGCTAAACGGTATTATGTTTATGGCGCTAGCACTCTCAGGTGCGGCAGGTATATTAACGCTTAGAAAGTCGACAAATTATCGTATTTTATTAATAGGTACTCTTTCAATTGCTATTGGTTCAACTGTTTTATTTTTAGCAATTAATCTTACAAATGCAGTAGTTTTATTTCTTGGTTCTATTATTACGGGTGTGGGTTTTGGTACAGCTTTTATGGGCGCAATCCGCACAGTAATGCCGCTAGCTTTACCAGAAGAACGTGCAGGTCTTATGGCTGCATTTTTTGTTGAAAGTTATTTAGCATTTAGTATTCCTGCAATTTTAGCTGGCTATTTTGTTGGGAAAATTGGGCTAATGAGTACAGCAAATAGTTATATTTGTTTTATTATCCTACTATCGTTTGTTGCCCTTCTTTTGATTTTTAAAAACTTTAAAAGTAAATAAGCCTAAAAAAAATAGCCTCTATAGAGGCTATTTTTTATTTCATTGGTCACGCCAAGGTTTTAAAAATCGCTTTACATATTTTTTAAATGGCCATGTAAATTGTTTTATAAAACTATTTGGAATTTTATAACCCACCGTGCCATACACGCTTGCCAGATGATTTGGCATATATACACTTTTGAAGATGACATCATATAGAGGAATAAAAGCTGCGTAATTTTTATCAATCGCAGGTTTTTCTGAAGAGTGATGCCAATGGTGGAATTCTGGTGTAGCGATAATCCAGCGCAAATATGGAAAACGAAAACGCACATTGGAATGAATAAAAATAGCGTGAAACGAAATAAAGATTAAATAAGCAAAAACAGCTGAAGTATGAAAACCTAACAGGAAAATCGGTAAAGTCGCAATAAAGCGAGTCATGAGCACTTCAATGACATGCAAACGAGAAGAAGCTAACCAATCCATATATTCAGTTGAATGATGAATCGCGTGAAAGCGCCATAAGAAATTAACCTCATGCATGGCACGATGTAACCAATACACCGTAAAGTCGACCACGATGAGCAACTCAATAAATTGCAGCCAGATCGGCTGAGCTTGTACATAAGGTACAATTGGATTATCAGGTAGATGTGTAATCCAATATTGAATTGGCATAACTGTTAAAAAACTGAATAATTGGATTCCAATATGGCTGACCATGAAATATTTCATATCGGTCACCCACCCTACTCTTAATATTTTTTGTTCAGGATTTTTAGCAAAAAAGCCTTCAAGCGGAATAAAAATGAACGCTAAAATGAATAAGGTCAGTACAAAATAATCGATACCTGCATAAAACGGTACACTTGGCAAAACGGGTGCTTCAATTACACCACAGCCCAAAACTGCTGCTACAAGTGAAAAACACAGCCCGTAAAATCCATATCGGTTTTGACGGATAATGGCACTAAAAGCTCCAAAACCTGCACTAACAATAATGCCTGTGATGAGGCCATAATAAAAAAGATGATAGTGTTTTGCGTAAATAGGACGGAGTTCTGGGGTAGTTAATACACTGGGAAATAAAAAACATAATGCACCAAATAAGCAAAGTAAGCTGAGTGACATGGAAATAAAGGCGCTAATTTTCCCTAAACCTGCGTTAAGTTCTAAATTCTCAAATTTTGCTCTTAATTGATCGGTCATAATTCATATACAGTTCTTATTGTGTATAACGCGAATGCTATCAAAATTTAATAATAAATTGTAAAAAGAACCAGATTTAATTCAGACTAAAATAGATAGATAAAGGAAACTAACTAATTCACCAAATCTCGGGCAAATTAGTCAGTTATTTTAAAATATTTATTTATCTCATACCGTTGAAATAAAATAAAAATAATGAAGTCATGAAATGAGATTTAGACCATTTATTTTTTATATGGAGTCTCATAAGTCGTCTCTGCAACTGGCGAAACGCGCCAAATCGTATTGCCCACATCATCTGCAACTAACACGGCACCTGAGAAATCAATTGCTACACCTACAGGACGACCATACGCTTTACCTTGGTCGCTGAGGAATCCAGTCAAAATATCTTGCGGTGGACCAGAGGGCTGACCACTTCGAAATGGTACAAAAATGACTTTATAACCACTGTGAGGCTTCCGGTTCCAAGAACCATGTTGACCGATCAATGCCCCACCTCTAAATTGTGGTATCAGTTCGGCTGCATAAAATGCAAGGCCTAAAGAAGCCGTATGGTTACCTAGCGCATAGTCGGGTTTAATTGCACGAGCAACCATTTCAGGATTTTGCGGTTTTACTCGCACATCTACATGTTGACCATAGTAGCTATAAGGCCAACCATAAAAAGCACCGTCTTGAACCGATGTCATATAATCGGGTACTAGGTCACTACCAATTTCATCGCGCTCATTAACAACCGTCCAGAGTTTACCGCTTTGAGGTTGCCAAGCCATACCATTCGGATTACGCAGTCCTGTTGCAAATGGGCGTGACTGGCCACTTGCGATGTCAAACTCCGTAATTTGTGCTCGACCTTTTTCTTGATCTAAACCATTTTCAGCAACGTTACTGTTAGAACCAACGGTAATGTACAGCTTGGTTCCAGCTGGGTTAGCAATTACATTTTTTGTCCAATGATGGTTTAAGGCACCACCCGGTAAGTCCAATACTTTGGTTCCACTGGCTGTAATTTGAGTTTCTCCTTCTTGGTAAGGAAAACGCACCAGTGCATCCGTATTAGCGATATATAAGTTGTTACCGACCAATGCCATACCAAATGGAGAATTTAAGTTTTGAAGAAATACCGTTTTCTGATCGGCAACTCCGTCTCCATTAGTGTCACGAAATAAGCTAATACGGTTTGCACTTGGATGAGATGAGCCTGCTCGTCTCATCACAAAAGACATGATTTTACCTTTAATACCTTTGCTGTCTTCTGGTTTAGGCGGAGCATCTGTTTCGGCAACCAATACATCGCCATTTGGTAACACATAAAGCCAACGCGGATGCTCAAGTCCTTTGGCAAATGCTTTGACCTTTAAACCTTCTGCTGTTTTTGGCATTACCCCACTCGGCCAGCCTTCTGCTGGGGCTATATTAACGGTTGGTAATAGGCTTGATTTAGGCTCAGGAAGTTTTGGGTCTGGCCCATAACTATCAGTAATTGGATATTGAGAGGATGAAGCACATCCTGCAAGTACACATACAACCGTAATGCCTAAAGTTGGCTTCAAAAAATCGTTAAGCATCTTTTATCTCCATTTTATTTATTCGCAATAAATACAGGTTAATGCTTTAGAAGAGAGACTTATAGTTGATTTATTTAACTGTGCTGAGCATTACAGACCGTATTTTTCAAAAATCTAATACATAACTGAGTATTTATTAGGCACTTAATTTACTTTCTTCATTAACTATCAATTAGAACTTGGTCCCAGAACTATTGTTTAAAGTATTTAAAAAGCTCTCTTTATCTTTGGGCGAGATCATTACTGTAGCCATTCTTCCATCTTTCATATAATAAATTTTAAGTCGATCTAGCGATAATGCTGGAGAAGAAAGTGGATTATGGGTAGGTTCTATTTGAGTAATATCATTGATATTAATTTTCCATCGAAATACCAAGCTCTTAATGATTAATGTGTTGTTTTCTACTACGTAATACGTGTTAAAGACCGGAAGCCAAATAACCAAAATGACTAAACTATAAATGACGAGGTGTGGAAAATTTGAAGCTAAAGAATAATGATAATTTGCTTCATAAATTTTCATAACGATATTGGCAGTGATCACAACAAATATTAATAAAAGCCACCAATCAATTTTTGATCTAAATTTCAAAGTTATCCTCCACGTATAAATATCATTTATAACGAGCCTTTCTATATTTTTTATAAAATAATTGAACTAAAAATTAGCTTTAAATGTTAATGATACAAAATCTCGATCATCTATCGTGCTAAATTCATTAGAACCAAAAAAGTTATTATAGGCAATCTCTGTTGTATATTTTTGCTGATAAGTCATAGATAACGCCGCAGTTACACTCATTTGCCCTTCTTGAAAGTTTTGGCTATACCCATAAACATCGTGTCTAAAACTAAGACTTGGCGTAATCACGGTAGAAGGTAAAATATCTTGGTAATTTAATGCTCCACGTAATCGGTAGCCAAATGACCATTCATTAAAAAAACCGTTTTTATTACAAAAGCGTTCATTTAAATTGTCTATTTCTGCATTGGTAAGATGGGCTGTACCATACGGCGTACATTTAAAGTCGCCTGTTTCAGGATTATAAGCACCTGTTGAAAGCTCACTACGGCCAAATGCACCAGTCCGACCAATCCGATGATTACCAATATCTGCAATATGGTTTAAGGCAAACTCTGTAGACCATGTCATCGAATTCGCGCCCCAAATATTGAATATGCTATCAGTTGCTCCAACCGAAAATTGTGTTACGGGTAAACGTACATATCCTTGGATATATTGACCCAATCCAACAGTTTTTCCCGGCGGCGCAAATGGTGTTCCTTCCAATAGCACTTGAGCATAGACAATGTCTGTGCCGTTTAGCTGCAAAGGTTGATTAGGTTTGTGGGTTAATTCACTAAAAATGGTTGTTGTTCCAACTTTCCCAGACAGACTTAATCCAAACATTTTGATATTTTCAGGATAGATAGAAAAATAACTTGCGCTATTAAAATGTTCGGGTCCTGCTGCTGTTACAGCCGTTCCATCAAAGTTTGCATTACGGCTATGGTAGTTCGCATAGTAAATACCTAACTCAGCATTATTTAAACTGGCTAATGTCTGTTTTAAAGCAATACCATATTGGCCATTATCCTTTGCTTTTCTACTTTCTGCACGTGGAATATAGGTACGTAAACGAATTGCGGTATCTGATAATTTATCTCCACCTCCAGCAATCAGAACTGGACCTGCGTTTTCGGGGACAAAGTCTGAAATCTCAAAAAAAGTTCCGTTACCATCAACAACTGAAGGTCTAAATTTAAATTGATAGAACCCTTCTATTTTCAAATTTTTATTAATGCTTGTGTCGAACGAAAACATTTCGGTTGGAATGATTCTTTCTTTTGCATCACCACCCGGTCGGTTAATTGCAGCAAAATCAAAAGCACTCACCGAATTTAAACCGTTTTGAAAAAACTGAGATTTCCCCCAATTTAAAGTCTGTTTGCCTAATTTTAAATTGATGCTTTTTCCATCGTCTAATTCACAATCTTTCCATATATAGGCATTCCATAAATCGATACCTTTGAACTTTGCGAGCCTTGGCCACGCTGAATCATTAAAAGGTTTAAAGTCTCCTTGCCCTGTCTCATAGGCATGGTCATACCAGTATTTAGTGCTAATAACCGCACCCTGCTGTTTTCCATTTAGCTTAACTTCAGTTATGCCTCTGATGATCTGTGAAATGGCATCATATTTACTAAAATTCATACGCCCATCATCACCATTTACATCAATGCTAGCGCCTTGTTTGCCTATTTCGTTTGTATCTGGCCGATAAAGTAATGAAACGGATGGATCTTGCGTACTCCAACTGGCTCCTAAGCTTAATGTCGTTTTTGTATTAACCTTCCAGTCTTTATCAATATCAAAACTGGCTGTATTTGCTTTAGACATAAATAAAATTAGGCTTAATGAAACACCTATTTTTTGAATATATAAAACGTGATTATTTCTTTGTTTTAAATAGACGTAATGACCCATCATATTATCTCCCTATAAATATGATTTTTTTATTTATTGCTTATTACTCAAAGCCATCCATTGGCTTTTAAATGGTTTACATAAGCAGGTATTTTTTTGCACTAGGCTGGTTGTTCGACCTGATCTAACTGTTGAATGAATTGTTCAGCTAAAGGCCAATAGCCAAAGCCAGATGCAGGGTTTAAATGTCCCACTTCACCTAAATTTACGAGTCGACTACCCCACTTTTCTGCCATTTCACTGACAGCTTCATAACGAGCTAAATGGTCATTGGTGCTTGCAACCAAAATGCTGGGAAAAGGTAGTTCTTGATCTGGTAAAGGACTCCATCCTTCTTGATGAAGTACAGTTGGGCTTGGATAATTTTCTGGCCAGCTTTCGTTTAAGTCAGGTGGAGCCACAAGTAGAGCTCCTTGAATTGGTCGTTGATATTTTGCAGCCCAGTGTATTGTCATCAGCACACCAGCGCTGTGTGCGACCAAAATGACAGGCCCTTGTATTTGTTCGAGTTGTGCCTGAATAGCAGCAACTCTATTTTCACAATTGAGTTTATTAGTTTCTACAGGTGGTACAGAGCGAACCTTTGCTAGCTTTGTTTCTAAGATCGTTTGCCAATGCTCGGGAACATGATCGCGTAACCCCGGAATAATTAAAATTGTTGCTTTGGTTTGTATTTTTTCCATTTCGACGCCTGTGAATTTTGCCATCTAGGATGCATAAGAATTTTTATAAAACTCTATTCACAATAAAGGCTCATTTCAGTTAATGGTGTACATAAGGCGTCACGGACTTTTCATTTGACGACACATCTTTTTAAAATTTCGTAAATTAATTAAAATAGTTTTTGTAATTACAAATGCATTAAGAGAACAGCTTTAAAATTAAATCGACATCATGATTAGGCGCTTAAATAAAAGCTTTTGTAATGTGGATATTTTAGTTATAACTAGATATGAGCTGTAAGGAATATGGCTGATTAAGAACAGGAGATAATAAAATGGTGCCTCTTGCGCATACCGCCTCTTTAAAAAATTATTTGGCAGTTGCTCAGCAATTAGATCTAAATCCCTACCATTTATTATCACGTGTTGGGCTTAGCCAAACTCAATTGAATGATCTTAAACAACGTATTCCTGTAGATAAAGCCATTACCTTGCTTGAAGACTCAGCCCAAATGAGTAATTGCGATGTTTTCGGTTTACATATGGCAGAGCAACGCGAAATCGCGGATTTTGGTGAACTGAGCTTATTATTAAGCTACCAATATACCTTGAGAGAAGCGCTACAAACGATTGTTCGTTATAGGAATTTACTCAATAACTCACTTGAAATATATATAGAAGAAATTGACGATACAGTAGTTATTCGAGAAGAAGTTGTGACAACAACTTGCGGATATAGTCGCCAAGCGACGGAACTTGCTTTAGGAATCACCCATCGTTTTTGTGCAGCACTCATGATGCAAAAATGGCGGCCGTTAAGTGTACACTTCACTCATAACTCGCCTAGTGATTTAACTTTGCATCGGCGGATTTTTGGCTGTGCACTAGAGTTTGGCAGTGACTTTAATGGCATTGTTTGTACAGCAGCCGAACTTGATACAACAAACCCTCAAGCAAATCTGGCGATGGCTAACCATGCACAGCGTTATTTAGATATTTTGCAGAATAGTAATGAATCGACCATGATTTTTGATATTCGTAAAAGTATTTATCTTCTTTTGCCAATGGGCCGCGCTACGATTGATCAAGTCGCTCAAACACATGGTATTCACGTGCGGACTTTACAGCGTCGATTAGAAGAAGCTCAGACGAGTTTTAGTGATTTAATGAATGAAGTACGCAAAGATCTCGTATTTCGTTATTTAAAAAATCTAAATTATTCACTTGCTCAAGTGTCTGATATTTTAGGTTACTCAATGCCGAGTTCTTTTACCCGTTGGTTCATTAGCCAATTTGGTATGTCACCGAATATGTGGCGTAGTCACAATAAAGCCCTGCTCAATTAATTTCTCTTTATGTGAAGCCAAATGAAGTCATTTAAAATATAAGGAAGCTGGAGAACCATTCCACAGCTTCCTTAAAAATCTAATTTTTAAAATTAAAACCACAAGCGCATAAGCCCAAGAACCAATATCACTAAAAAGATGCTTTCACCGATCATTAAAAGAATCGGTTTAATGCCGACCGATGCTAATTCTTTTAACTGAGTTTTCATCCCTAAAGCACTAATTGCAATGACTAAAAACCAGCGTGATAAATCATTGATTCCATTTTGAACCATCGCTGGTACCCATCCTGTACTGTTAATACAAGCGAGTAGTAAAAAGCCAACGGCAAACCAAGGCAGCAATGGTGGCCGCTCCCCTGTTGAATCTGCACCTTGCATACGGGTAATCATGGCTGCACAAACAATTACTGGAAGCAGCATTGCCACACGCATGAGCTTAACTACAGTCGCTGTATCACCTGTTTGAGTGGACATGCTATAACCAGCGCCGACCACTTGCGCCACATCGTGAATCGTAGCACCAAGAAACACACCAGCCGCTTGTGGCGATAACTCTAGCCACTTCGCAATCATCGGATAGACAATCATTGCAAAGGTTGAAAGTGCCGACACGCCAATCACGGTAAACAAAGTCGCCTTTTCTTTTTGCGGATGATTTGGAAAAGCAGCCGATAGCGCCAGTGCGGCTGAGGCACCGCAGATTGCCGTTGATCCACCAGTGAGCATGCCAAATAGTTTTTGGAAGCCTAAAATTTTAGCGGCAATAACAGAAACTGTAATTGTGACAACAACCAAAGTGATAACTAACGCAACTGGTTGCCAACCTAGTGCGGTAATTTGTCCTAAAGTTATACGCATGCCGAGTAACGCGATGCCCATCCGCAGCACACTACGTGCGGTAAACTCGATACCTGCCTTACATTTACTTTCAGCAGCTAAAAAATTCACGCTCATGCCGAGCAGTAGTGCAAATAGCATAACTGGCGCGCCATAGTGCTCTGATAAGAAACAGGCGGCCGCTGCAACGACCGAACTGACCACAAAGCCTGGTGCTAATTCTCTTGTACGCTGGGAAAAATTTTTCAAAACTAAACTACTCATGATTTTCCCCACAACCCATCACAATAAATACTTTGTCCTCGATCACTTCTATGGGATAGGTTGCAACTTTGAGATGAGCAGAATTAACTAAACAGCCATTTGTTAAATCAAAGCGTAGACCATGGGCACAGCACTGAATCACTCGTCCTTCTAGACGTCCACTAAATAGCGATGCGCCCTGATGAGGACAGCTGTCATCGATCGCATAAAATTGAGTCGCAATGTTAAATAGTGCGAGAGTTTTATCTCCAATTTTTAAAAAAGCCCGCTCACCTGAATTGGGAATTTTTTCAAAAGGCACTTCAAATCGGTTGGTCATATCAACTCTCCTTGTGCCAGCATTGCCTCTTGCATCGCTTGATAAAGTGCATCTGCTGACTGCGCGCCCACTAAGGCAGAAGCCCTATCAAAAATAAAGTAAGGCACGCCATTACCTCCTGTACTTGCAGAGATAAAATCTTGATGATCTTGAATAAGTAAATCTTTGATAAGCTCAGGTGAGAAGCCACAACGTTTCGCGATTTTGTATAAAGTAGTGGTATTTCCGATGTCTAACCCATCATAAAAATATGCAGCAAAGAGTTGTTCTAACAATGCATTACACTGCTCAGGAGTTCCTATCTTTAAAGCTTTATCAAATAAGCGATGAGCTTTGGCCGTATTTGGCATCCGTTTAATTTGATCAAAATCGATCTTAAGCCCAACTTTATTTGCAGCTTTATTGACTTGTTCTTGTCTCATACGAACTGCTGTCACGCTACCTAACCGTTTCAAATAAAACGTTTGAAAAGGTACCCCTTCAATTGCCAAGTCGGGTATGAGCTGAACACCTCGCCAGCGCACGATAACTTTGACTTTGGGGTGAAGCTGATAAAATCTATTTATAGCGATCAGTAACTGACGTTTTCCGATCAAACACCAAGGACAAATAAAGTCAAAAAATACATCAATATGTAATTGCCGAATCATCATTTGTTATTCATCCCGCATTTTTGTATTTGGTTATCTGAATGATTTTTAAGCTCAGTTATTACTTGCTGCTCAAAGCGTGAGATATCTTTGTGATAATGGCGTTTGGCATAAAAAAATACGGCTGCAGCTGCAATACTGACCAACGGCATGAGTTGAAATGCGCTGTGTAAACCAATCACATCAGATACTTTGCCAACCACCAAAGGACCAAGCGCTAAACCAAGAAAATTGTTAGCTAAAGTGAGTGTTGCAAATGCAGAGCCATGAACTGAGTTATGTGTGAGATTGGCCACCATGGCACTAGATGGCCCATTGGTTCCTAGGGCAATAAACATTCCTAAGCAGATGAGAAGTAACTGATTAAGTCCCGCAGGCGCAGCAAAAGCAATTAATAAAAGAACACAACCGAGCAAGCAGTATGTAATCGCTAAACTGACCTTACGATCTGGACAGTTACGGCCCAAATAATCACACAACATGCCGCATAGAATTGTGCCTACTGCACTACATAGCAAAATGATCGCTGCCATTACGCCTGCTTTGTCGGTACTCATGCCGTAATAGCGATTGAGATAACTCGGCATCCAGACAATCACTGTGCCACCAACAAATAATTGCAGACCACTACCAATGTAAGTGGCAATGACTGAACGACTTGAATATAAAGTTTTTAAAGGGCTTTTTATGTGCTGGGTTTTACTACGAATTTTATTTTGAGGTGTTGCGTTTATTCTGTTTTCTTTCACTAAAATTGGATATAGAAAAGCCAAAATGAGACCAAATAAAGCAATGCCTCCAAAAGCCCAACGCCAACCGAAATGCTGTGCGAGTACACCACCTAAAGCCACACCCAAAAACGAGCCAAATACGCCACCCGCCATAAAAGCACTGGCAAGTGTTGCACGCATTTCTCGTGGAAAAACAGCCACAACCACTGCTATTCCAACGCTGCCATAAGCAGCCTCACCCACACCAACCATAAAACGAGCAATAAACATCTGCTCATAATTTTCAGCAAGCGCACATCCTAAAGTCGCTAAACTCCATAACGTCGCCATAATGGCCAAGCTTTTAACTCGTCCAAAACGGTCTGCCATTAAAGACAACGGCAGAGTCAATAAACCCACCATTAACGCCACAATGCCACTGAGCAAACCTAACTGGCTATCGCTGAGCAACCACTCATTTTTAAGTAAAGGAAAAACTGCGTTTAAGACTTGTCGTGACATGTAATCTGAAATGAGCAGACCAAATGTCAAAGCAAAAACAAGCCATGCATAACGACGAGGTATACTGATTGACGTATCAACATCGCTCATCTGATCTGAATACTGATGTGCATTCATACGACCTCCTTGTATTTTTATAATTTCTATTTAGCTAGTGCAGCAACGCACTTTTAAAATCAAAATGAATAAGCTGCACTACAATTGAGGTCTAAATTCCGTTAGACCCTGTCACATTATTTACGCTGCGGCACGCCCTTTTGCCCAGCTTTACGGTTGGGTGCCATACCATTTGCGATTAGGGTTTCTTCAATACTGTTGTATTGCACCCCAATACGATAAATTTCACGGGCTTCTTTTCCTGAGGCAATTTCACGGCCTAGTTCATGAGCGATTCGAACGGTTTGCTTAATTTGCTCTACAGATGAAAAACGACGTCCATGATGATCAATGATCGTGTCTTCATTACCTACACGCGCATGTAAACCCATTGCCATCGACATGGTGTTAAAAGGCAACACATTTTTGAGTAGAGATTCTGATGTCAAAGTACACCCATCAGGTACACGATGAATAAAATTAAAGAAATTAAATGGATTTGGACCATCAAAACCACCGCCGATTCCAATCCAAGTTAAGTTTAACGGCCCCATGTACAATCCTTTACGTACCATACGTTCTAACGTCTCAAGGCCATGCATACCCGTTAACTGAAAGTGCGGTTGAATATTGTTTTTACATAAGCGCTTGATGTGTTCAGTGACCCATGCAGGACCTGCTGGCACAGTCATCTCTGCATATGCTGCCTGAGTCGCAGGATGTGCCAATGAAGTCCCTTCTAAATATTCAGGATAGAGCAATTCCATAATATTCATTTGTGTGGTGTTAATTGCCACCGTAACCTGATCGGGCTTTGGAGTGAGTTCAGCCAACATATGTCGAGTGTCATCACTTAGCCATAGAGCCGCTTCACCTTCACTCTCTGGTGCAAATGAAATCGAACCACCCACCTGAATAATCATGTCAGGCACAGCCTCACGAACACCTGCGATAAGCTCATTAAACTTTGACAAGCGTTTAGAGCCTTTGCCATCAAGCTCACGGACATGTAAATGCAGCACCGTCGCGCCCGCTTCATAGCACTCAACCGCTTTTTGTATTTGCTCATCCATGGTCACTGGAATATCTTCGGGAAAGTCTTCTGGCATCCATTCGGGACCATACGGTGCAACCGTGATTACTACTTTTTCCATATTTTCTGGGTGCATTGAGTCGTCAAAGAATTGCATGTGCATCTCCTGATATATTTATAGAATTTTCATTTAGATAAAATTATTAACCTATAGATTTAATAGGTTGCGTCACCAATAATGCCGGCCCGTTCCATTTTTCGGTGGCAAGGTGGATAATCCATGACTGCATAATGTTGTGTGCTGCGGTTATCCCAGATGGCAATGCTGTTAGGCTTCCAACGCCAACGCACTTGAAACTCAGGAATATAGGCTTGAGAAATTAAGTAACGCAGTAGTTCAGCTGCGCCCGGATTGGCATCTTGTCCAAATCTGACTCGCTCTTTGGTGTGATAGTTACTGAAGTGAGTTGTGAACGCGTTGACGTATAAAATTTTCTCTCCCGTTTCAGGATGAGTACGTACCACTGGGTGCTCAGCATCGGGAAACTTTGCTTTTAAGTCCAAGCGTTTTTCAAGTGGCATAGCCGCACCAAAACTCGCTTCTATGCTGTGGTAGGCACGTAAGTCTGCAATCTTAGCCTTAATATCGTCGGGTAAAGACGCATAGGCCATGACCATATTGGTCCACATGGTGTCACCACCTACAGGTGGGCATTCGACACAGTGCAGCACACATCCCATCGGTGGAACCTTGCGCCAGCTTGCATCGCTGTGCCAAGCATTTTCATAACGATCGACAGGACTTTCAGGATGTTTATAGATCTGCACCAAACCCGGATGATCAGGATGGCTGCCTACCGCGGGATGATCTTCTAATTGTCCAAATTTTTCTGCAAATGCGACATGATCCTGACGGGTTAAGTGCTGATCTCGTAAAAACAACACACGATGTTTAAGTAGTTGTGTGCGAATTTTAGCAAATAATCCATCATCATAAATCGCATCAGCAAGTTTGACGCCACTGAGCTCTGCACCAATATTGCAAGTTAACTGTTCAATTTGCATAAGAAATCCCTTCAAATTACAAAGATTGATGAACCTATTGTTTTACGTGCTTCCAAATCACGATGAGCTTGCACGGCATCCTTTAGCTCATAGCGCTGATTAATTTCAATTTTGATTCGCCCATGTCGAACATGATCAAATAATTCATTTGCCAGTTCTTTCTTCTCAGCAGGATCTGCAATGTAATCTGCCAAAGCTGGACGTGTGACAAACAATGATCCTTTCACGGCGAGTAATACCGGATCAAAAGCAGGGATTGGACCAGACGCTGTTCCCACGCAGACCAACAAACCACGGCGTTTGAGAGAGTCTAATGAACTCATGAAAGTGGCTTGGCCAACACTATCGAAAACGACATTTACACCCACGCCGCCTGTTAACTCACGTACACGCTCAGCAACATTTTCATGACTGTAGTTAATGACATGATCACAACCATGAGCTCGCGCTACGGCAGCTTTTTCTTCTGAAGATGTGGTCCCGATAACAGTTAGGCCAAGTAATTTAGCCCATTGAGAAACGATCAGCCCAACACCACCTGCGGCTGCATGTAATAAAATTGAATCGCCCGCTTTAAAGTCATAAATGCGGCGCATTAGATAAGCAGCGGTCAACCCTCGCATGGTCATGGCTGCCGCTGTTTCACAAGAAATTTCTTCGGGTAATTTAATTAAAGCATTTGCTGGAATTAAACGGTGGGTGCTATATGCACCTAACGTATTTAAAAAACCTGTATAGGTAACTCGATCACCTACTTTAAGCTGAGTTACTCCTTCACCTAAAGCTTCGATAACACCAGATGCTTCGACGCCCATGCCATTAGGCATTGGAATTTGATAGGTTCCATTACGAAAATATGTATCGGCATAATTTAAACCGACTGCCACATGACGTAGGCGTACTTCCCCTGCTTTTGGATCTCCTACTTCTACATCTTCATAGCGCAATACTTCTGGCGTTCCTGTTCCATAGAAACGTATAGCTTTCGTCAACGTCATGTCCTATTCCATATTTTGGTTTTTTATTGAGTGCCTATAAAAGCAATAACCAAAATTACAACAGTTAGGATATGGGCCACTTTACATTTGACGACACAAGCTTAACGTTTAATGACAAAGGATATTCCAAATATTGCTAAACAGTATTCCCAGAAATTGCAGCAGATATATTTAAATTGGTGCTATGAAAATTCTTATTTTCATTCAAGCTAAAACTCACCGCCTCTTTTGCATGAATGGTGGTCGTATCAAATAAAGGAACCGAGAATTTAAGCTCACCAATTAACATACAAATTTCGGTACAACCTAAGATAATTCCTTGGGCACCTTCAGCTATAAGCCTCTCTACAATAGCAATATACTTTTGCTGAGAATCGGGGTTAATCACACCTAAACAAAGTTCTTCATAAATAATGCGATGGACTGTCTTTCGATCTTCTTCATTTGGAATAACAACATCAATTCCATGATCTTGTAATCGAGCTTTATAAAAATCTTGCTCCATTGTAAAAGCAGTCCCTAACAATGCAACTTTACCAATGTTTTGACTCAAAATTTCTTTTGCAGTTGCATCAGCAATGTGTAAGAAAGGAACCGTAATTGAATCTTCAATCTGTGCAGCAACTTTATGCATGGTGTTAGTACACACCAAAATACAATCTGCCCCTGCTTTTTCTAAATTTTGTGCTTGCTCAGCTAAATATGTGCCAGCTTCTTGCCATAAACCCTTCGCTTGCAAGGCTGCTATTTCTTCAAAATCAACACTATTAATAATGACCTTAGCTGAGTGCAATTTTCCTAATTTATGATGAACCATTTTATTAATTTTCTGATAATAAAGCGCTGTCGATTCCCAACTCATTCCACCTAATAAGCCGATTGTTTTCATTATTGAATCCTTCTATTTATGTAAAATTTATCTATATCTCTTATGGGTAAAGCGCAGCTAGAATAAAATTGCTTTCTTTATTGAATTATTATTCATCTTATAAGCTATAATTTTTTAAACTATTTAATAAGAACTCTATGTTAGAAACAGAACGTTTAATTTTACGGCCATTCCTTGAAGAAAACTTACCTATTATGTTGGAGATGTTTCAAGACAAAGATTTTATGGCTTTTTCACCTCATGGTGCCTTATCAACTGAGGCAGCAACTGATCGTTTTTTAGAAATTTTGGAGCACTATAAAAATCATAATTTTGGCAAGATGGCTATCGTTTTAAAAGATACCCATAAAATTATTGGTTATTGTGGTTTTGAAACTTGTGAGGTTGATAGCAAGACAGAAGCTGAACTAGGTTTTAGACTTATTAAAACTGAGCGAAATAAAGGTTATATTGTTGAAGCTTCACTTAAGTTACTAGAAGACATGCAAAGTCGAAAATTTAAGCATGTGATCGCTTTTTCAGAAAAAGATAATTTACCTGCCCACAACCTATTAAATAAACTTGGTTTTGAAAAAACAAATTCATCTAGTTACATGAATATGGATGTTATCTTTTTCAAAAAAGATCTGTAATTTCTTTGATAAAAAGTAAAGCATTACTATAAAAAACTTTAAGTTAGTGAAGATCTATTTGCCTCAAAGAAACCAGCATTAAATCCCAAATCATAAAACATAAGAATTCACGCAAAATTCACGACCAGCTCTTTAATTTGATCTTATAAAGTTGGCTTGGATATCGACATGAAAATTATAACTATAGCCCTAGGGTTGGTTACTTTGGTAGGTTTAACGGCGTGTAAAAGTGTGCCTAGTTACTCAGGTGACTATGGCAAAGCTGAACAAAAAATTACTGGTATAGAATTAGATGATCAACAGGCGTTAGATATCGGCAATCGTTTTGTCGCTGCATTTAATACGCTCGGCACCCCTTCTTTTGTAAATAATGCCAGTAATCTTTACGCTGATCAGCTCTATATCAACGATACACTCTCACAGTTCTCTCAAAAGAAAGATCTCATTAAGCATTTTGAAGGCATGAATGCCCGAGTGAGTAATGTCACTGTAAAACTCATTAGTGCAACTCATCACCAAGATACAGCCTACATCCATTGGTACATGACCTATGACTTTAAAATGCTAGGTCGCTCAAAAACCATGGCTTCTTATGGAATTAGTCAAATTAAGATTAATGAACAACAAAAAATTATTTTCCAGCAAGATTATTGGGATCCAGCGAATGGCCTCTACCGTTCTTTACCCATATTCGGAGGAGTATATAAATGGGTATTACCGTTCAAAAAAGTCAAATCTTGATATTTCTGGGAATCTTAATCGTATCTCAAGCGCATGCGGCTGAACTAAAAAAATGCAGTTCAGCTCCTTTAATGGTGACGGGCAAGAAAGTGGGAAATGTCAGTTACTTTGCTGAAGATTGCCTAAAAAATTGGCAGAGCCAAAGCATCAAAATGGACTTTAGCTATAACCGCGATATTCCCGAGTGGGCATTTAAACGCGCAGCAACCCACTTTTTGAAGAAAAATGTTAGCGGCTTTGATGCGAAATCCCCGCTTAATCATATTAATGAACTATATAGGCCAATTAAGAGTGGAGATCTCTATAGTCTCTACTATCAACATGAAAATCAAAAACTAGAATTAAAATTAAACCAGAAGCTGCTCGGCTCTTTGAACAATCCGAATGCAAATCAATATTTTAAAATCTGGTTTGGTAGTGAACCGTTTAATGCTAAATTAAAACAACAACTATTAAATTAATGGCTTAATAAAATCTCATGGGTAATCACTTTATCCTCATGGTTGAGGACCATTTTGAACTTGCAGCAACAGTCTGCGAATTTCTTGAAGTGCATGGTTATGTTGTCGATCATGCACGTAATTTAGATGCTGCACGAACTTTTCTCAAATCTCAGCATTATCATCTTTTGTTGCTTGATATAAATTTGCCCGATGGCTCGGGTTATGACCTATGTAACTGGCTACGTACCGAACAAGGCGTTGATATTCCCGTTCTTATGCTCACAGCAAGAGATACTTTAGATGACAAACTTAAAGGTTTTACTGCTGGCACAGATGATTATTTGGTAAAACCTTTTGATTTTAATGAATTAGTGATGCGGATTCGTGCATTAATAAAAAGAGCAGCTGGCGAAGTCACTCACCATAAAATTCAAATTCACGACTTAATTCTTGATAGCGCAACTCAAACCGTGGTTCGTGCCGGAAATAATATCGAGTTACCCCCTATTCAATTTAAACTATTAAAAATTTTGATGCGCCAGTCTCCAAAAGTGGTGACCAAGCAAGAACTGATGATGGAATTATGGGGTGATGAAGAGCCTGAAAGTGATGCGTTACGCAGTCACATTTATAACTTAAGAAAAATGGTTGATAAACCTTTTGACCCAAAGCTATTACATACAGTGGCAGGTGTCGGTTTAAAAATTGCTTTGGAAGATTCCGCGACTTAACTTAAATAGACCACAACAATTAAGCCTGTGGTTGGCTCCAAATCGAGTTCAGGATGAGTGGTTAAATAATATTGTCGATCAAACAGCTCCACTCTCCATCCTAGTTGTTTGCAAAGCTTTTGTACCAATTGCAAACCAATTCCATGGCCTTTAGCCTTTAAGGAAAGTTGTGTGTCGCTTAGCTCTTGCACCTTTACATCGTTAGGTAAAGAAATTCCAATTCCATTATCTGCAATAATCAGGCTGTTTTTTTGTTGAATAATGTCGATTTGTGAGCCTTGAGAATAGTTCAGCGCATTACGTAAAATATTACCTAAAACCATTTGAGTCATCGAAGGATATAACCAACGTGGCTGCTCAGAAACATCAGGTTGAATATTAATTTGTATCCCTTTACCTGCACTTACCGCTTCTAAACTTTCAACAAGATCCTTTACCGTTTTCGATAATAAATTTTTCTCAGATGGCAAGCTCTGTACCGTATTACGTGCAATCGCAAGTAAGGTATCAACGAGCAGCTGCATATCTTCAATTGTGTTATGAAGACGGACTAAAGATTTATCGTCTCCATATTTCGCCTGACACAGTTGCACATTACCTTTCAAAATGGTGAGTGGAGTGCGTAACTCATGACTCACATCTCCAGTAAATTCTCTTTCACGTCGAATAAAATCACTTAAAACTTGATGATATTTTTCTAAAGCTTGTTTGAGATATTCGGCTTCCATATTGCCATTGGTATTAATATCTCTAAAAGGAGATGCCTGAGTATCTTGATGTGCCCAATCAATATTTTCTAAAGCGTTCGCTAAGCGCGTAATTGGAGAAAAATAGCGTCTTGCTCTTCGGTTTGACCACCACAAAAAGCTATATAGAACAGATAAGCTGAACATGAGTGGAGCAAGGCCAAATAACCAGATCAGCTTATTAACATTGCTTTCGCCAAATACCAATAGAACATGTTGACCATTACGCTCACCATAGACCGTCATTCGTTCTTTACCATCAACGAATACTCGGTGTACGCCGCTTTCTAAATGCATGCCGCGAAAAGGTTGAGGCGCGACCTGTGTATTCCACCGATATCCATATAAATTTTTAGTATCTGGTAAGTCTGCATTTGGATTACGTTCTATGCGTAACCAGTAATGCTCCATTTCCTGTTCTAAAGCGGTTTTAAGTAAAGAGCCTTTAATTACCCAAGCACTACAAGCCAACCCGACCACGATCGATAATGCAATCAGACCAATCTGCAACCAGTAATATCGATTGAACATTTGGGCTAATGGATGACTCGCTTTGCCATCATGTCGAGTTTTTATCATATCTTTATCGCCGGGATAGGCTATAGAAATTACTATGATCGCTTTTTAAATAAAAAGTGACCAATGACCCATTCTTGACCTTGCTCAAAACCAAATAACTCAGCACAAGCCATGAAGAAAATACGCCAGCGTTGCCACCAAATATTGGCATCTTTTCCATAGATTTTTTTAAACAGTGGCTTCAGTTCGACTTCTTGGTTATCCATGTTATCAAGCCAAGCATTTGCCGTTCTCATATAGTGCTCACCCGACCACTGCCACTGTTGAGCCAACTCTAAATGCTCTTGAAAATGCAAAAAAGTCGAAGTCGAAGGCATTAAACCGCCAGTAAAGAAATACCTGGACATCCAATCATAATCTGATTTCACTTCAAAAGGATAATGTAAAAAGCGATGGCAAAAAATATGACACCAAAGTAAGCCGTCTGCTTTTAACCAGCCCTGAATTTTTTCAAAAAGACGTTGGTAATTACGAACGTGTTCAAACATTTCGACCGATACAACACGATCAAACTTGTCTTGGTCTAATTCAAGTACATTCACATCACAGGTAAGCACTTCAACATTGGTTAAACCCCTCAACTCTGCTTGCCGAAGAATATGCTTTTTCTGAGTAGCAGAATTTGAAACAGCCGTAATCTGTGAGCGTGGATAGTTTTCTGCCATCCACAAAGTTAAAGAACCCCAACCACAGCCTAACTCTAAAATGTGTTGACCGTTTTTAAGCTGTGCTCTTTCACAATAAAGCTGAAGAGCCAGCTCTTCTGCCTGATCTAAAGTTGTGGTTTTAGTCGGGAAATAGCACGCACTATATTTAAGTCTTTTTCCAAGCACCGCCTGAAAAAACTCGGTCGGCAATTCATAGTGCTGCTCGTTTGCCTTATCCGTTTCAACCGCGATTTCGCTCTTCTTCAGCATATTAAGCACATCCATGTAGCGCTGTGCCCCTTGTTCAGGGTCATAACGGCCTTCTTGGATTAAGCGCTTTTTACTTAAAGCACGAATTGCAGCTCGAATTGCATGATCTGGAATCACACCACTTTCAACAATTTTTAAAGACTGATGAACAATAAAATCCATATGCGCACCTATTTTTTGGGTTTTCGCGGAATAAACATTGACGTTTTTTGTTGATAATCAAGATAATTTTGACCGCGACTTTTAATTGCTTGTTTTTCACTAAATGGAATACCCGTGACGTAATATAAAAATAGCCACATCAGTAACGGATAAATCCACAATAAATATTGGCCTGCCGCTAAACCAATAATTGGATAGGCAAACCAGTGTAACCATTCAAAAAAATAATTGGGGTGACGTGAATAACGCCATAAACCCTGATCCATCGTTTTGCCATGATGATCTGGATTTAATTTAAATCGGTATAACTGCTGATCAGCGAGTTGTTCTCCAATGAAAGCAATTGCCATGATGACAGCAGCAATTACTAAAGCGACTTTATATCCACTACTCCATTCAGTTGCCTCTACATTGAGGAGCATCCACATCGGCAAAAAGAACAAAAGCACTAAAAGTGTTTGAAAGATAAAAAAGAATAAAAAGCCAATATGCTGAAACTTACCCATCGCTTTACGCATGCTCGCGTAACGGCCATCTTCTTTTTGTTCAGATTGATAACGTCTTAACAGGTGCCAAAATAATCTTAAAAACCATAAGCCGCTAAAAATACCGATAAAAAGACGCACTTCAACTGGGGCAACTGAAATGAGTAAAGAAGACACGATAATGTTTACTGCCAGACAGAAACTCCATGCAGCATCTACAATTCCAGCTCGGCCATTTAGAGTGGCAAGTAGCCAGCTCAGCAACATGATCATTAAATCTAGAATCAGTAAATTCCAAAACATGAGCAGTCTCCTTACTTGAGCTGTTTGATTTAGTAACTAGTACTTTCAAACAACAAGTGAACATTGCTTATCACGCCTTCTTTAAAACCACCTTCGCAATAACATAAATAGAAATCCCACATGCGAATGAAACTTTCATCAAAACCTAGAGCCAATACTTGTTCCCGCGCTGCTAAAAAACGCGCTCGCCAGTGATGAAGTGTTTGTGCATAACTTAAACCAATATCATTTAAATGTTTTAACCTTAAACCACTTTCAGAAGCAGTTTGAGTTAATACACTTATGCTAGGAATGAAGCTACCCGGAAAAATATAGCGCTTAATATAATCAACTGTATTTAATGCTTTTTTATATCGGAAATCTTCAATGGTAATGGCTTGAATAAATGCCAAACCTTTCGGTTTTAAGAGTGCTTTACATTGATCAAAGTATGTCGATAAATATTGCGCACCAACGGCCTCAACCATTTCAATTGAAACCAGCTTATCGAACTTTCCTTCGAGCAAGCGGTAATCTTTCAGTTGCACATCAATTCGATGAGCTAAGCCAGCTTCATTCACACGAGTAACGGCTTCATCATATTGAGCTTGTGAAATGGTAATGGTGGTTACTCTACAGCCATAATGTTGAGCTGCATAAATGGCAAAACCACCCCACCCACTTCCAATTTCAACTAAATGATCTAGTGGTTTTAAATCTAACTTTTTACAAATGATCTCTTTTTTTAAATCAGATGCTTCTTCGAGGGTCATGCTTTCATTTTCAAAAACTGCGCTCGAATACATTAAAGACGGATCTAAAAATAATTTAAAAAAGTCGTTGCTTAAGTCGTAGTGTTCGGCAATATTTTTACGGCTACCACTTATAGAATTCTTTCGATTTTGATACCAAGCTTTAAGAAAAAACTGGCTCGCTTGAGCAATAACATTCTGGTTGATTTGGTCCAATACAGCTCGGTTGCGCGCCAAGATCTGGATCAACTCGACAAGGTGCTCGCTGCTCCAGTCACCACGGATGTAGCCTTCTGCTGCTCCCAAAACACCATTTTTTAAAATAAGATCCATCAATAAAGGATTGTGAACTTCAATCACAGCATGTAAGTCTGAAACTTCACCGACCGTCCCATTCCACGTGCCCTGAAAAGTGATTTGTCCATGACGTAGTTTGAGAAGACTCTTGAGCAGTAACGGTAGTGAGTCATCTTCACCATAAAGAAATGTTTTTATCATGTCTTATCTACCTTGATCTTTTTAGGATGACGATAAAATGGAACTTTTTTTCGCCACAACTTAAATGCCTCTAAATATATTGAAAACAACATTTTAAAAGGCGCTAGGCTGTTTATAAGAGCATATCGATATTGCTGTGAAGGAAATGTGATGGGCACAAGCTCAAAACGCATAGTGGCATCAAAGACTTGTTTTTGCTCTTCAAAAAGCTGCATGTGAATGACATTCTGCTGATCTGAAAAACTAAATCGCCAACGGTAAGTCAGCTGTATGGGCATGAACGGCGAAACATGAAATGATTTTTCAAAGTTAAAATCGAAACTTTGATAGTCACCTACCTGACCTTGTTGTTTTATACAGTCATGTGTATAGACTTTTCGTTCATTCCACGGGGTATTGGTAATTTCACTAAGAATAAATAACGGTTTCCCGGCTTTATTTAAAACAAAATAAAATACGACTGAATTAAACCGAAAACCTAAACAACGAGGCAAAGCCAACACTCGGATTTGCCAGTCTGGCCGAAGATGTAAGTGATTATTTTGCAGTATCGCTTTCTCTACTCTGTCTCTTATAGAACCGTGATACATGTTTAAAAAATCATTTTTAGATAGTTTTAATACATTCCAATGATCGGTCGACCAGAGTGAACAATCGTTTGTAATATCAACTAATTGATCTGGATCGAACCATAAATAATTTAAGGTCGATGTAAACTCATGCGGTTTAGGGCTATAACGCCGATGACGAATAAGCGCAGGAGCGATAGCAAGTTTATTTAATAACATTTGAAAGCTCCTTATTTATTCTTATAACGCTAAGAGTTGCTCAACAACACGTGCTGCACTGCGGGCGCCGTCTTCATGAAAGCCCCAGCCCCAATATGCTCCACAAAATGAAGTACGATTTTGCCCATTAATTTCGCGCCAACGAGATTGAGCTTTAATCGCTTTTGCATCAAATACGGGATGTCGATATTGCCGCTCAACCAAGATGTCTTCGGCTTTGATTTTCATATTCGGATTTAAAGTAGAAAAAATTTGGGTAGCGCAGGATAAATTCTGCAAATTATTCATCCAGTAGGTAAAACCATAATGTATGTCGGACTCATCGTTTTGAACTTGAGATGTTGGCGTTACATGCACATGCCAGCTTGCCCACTGCAAACGGCTTTTAGGCATAATTGAAAGATCACGATGGACGACCATTCGATTATCTTGATAACCAAATTGGCTTAATATTTCTTGTTCAAGCTCCGACGCATCTTTAATTAAACTTAGGCTATCGTCAGCATGGCTTGCAAAAATTACCCAGTCATATTGTGCTTGCCCTTCAACGGTTTCGATCAAAACTGTTTCTGGTGAACGACTCACAGCTTTTACTTCTGCAAACTTCCACTCAATGGATGGGCAATTCTTTTGAATAGCACGAATATAGCTTGCTGAACCGTGTTTAACCGTTTGCCATTGCGGCCGCTCTTTTAACTGCAACATGCGGTGATGCTGAAAAAAGCTCACGACAAATCGATATGGAATTTGGCCTACCTGCTCAACGGGTGCCGACCATAAGGCACCGCACATCGGATAAAGATGCTCATAACGAAACTCATGACTATATTTGTGAAGGTCCAAATACTCTTCAATCGATAAATTAGGATCGATATCTGTAACATCTATATCTTTATTGTCATCATAAAAACGCAGCAAATCTGAGAGCATTTGCAGAAATTTTCGGTTTAAAAAGTTCTGCGGACGGGCAATGAGCGACCATTTTTTTGAAGGGTTATATTGAAGTCCACTGACCAGATTATTCACCGAAAAACTCATATCGCTGCTTTGAGTTTCTACGCCTAATTTTTTAAGCATGTCAGTAAATAACGGATAGTTATAGTCGTTAAACACAATAAAACCACTATCTACCGCGACTTTAGTGCCTTCTATCTCTAGCTCGTGAGTGTCAGTATGACCGCCAAAATAGTTATTTTTTTCATACACAGTGACTTGATGTTGTTCTGACAATCTCCAAGCTGCGTAAAGTCCAGATATACCTGAACCAATAATGGCAATTTTCATAACACTTCACCGTTTTCAATTTTTTCTATCGATAGGTTTTTAATCTTTTTATATTGATAAACCTTGTCTGGTACTGGTTTTAGCCCCCACACCAAACCAAATAGAGACATCAGTTTAAGCACATAAAAGGTGATATCAATCTGCCACCAATAAAAGCCTTGTCGCACACTGCCTGCGTAAAAATGATGGTTGTTGTGCCATCCTTCACCCAATGTAATTAAAGAAAGTAGGAAGTTATTACGACTATCATCTGGGGTATTAAACTCTCGTGAGCCATAACGATGAGCGAGTGAATTAATACACAAGGTTGCATGCGTTAATAAAACTGTGGAAATCACAAATCCCCACACTAAAAGCTGTAAGCCATTCGTGCCCAACTCAGGAAAATGTTGTGCAAGCCATGAACCGAAACCATAAATTGCTAAGGCCGTCAAAATCACAATAGGCAAACTAAATCGGTCTAGCCAAATCAGCTCAGGATATTTCAACCAGTCTTTAATGACTTTTTTTCGAGTGGCAAAATTCTGCTCATTTAAAAACCAGCCTACATGCGAATACCAAAAGCCTGCTTTCGCTGAATGCGGGTCCTGATCGGTGTCGGTAAAATGATGGTGATAACGGTGATGTGCTGCCCACCATAACGGCCCGCGCTGCGCACTCATCGTCCCGATCAGTACAAAAATAAATTGAACAATACGTGATGTCTGAAAAGTTTTATGCGAAAGATAGCGGTGAAAAAAAGCGGTAATTGCAAACATGCGAATAAAATAAAACCCCAGCATGAAAACAACCGCGAACCAAGATACGCCCACCCAAAGCGCTGCTAAACAAGCGATATGTAATAAAATAAAAGGAATAATTCTTAACCATTGAATGTTCTTTTCAATGACATATTCGCTAGAAGCACCCACTTGCGCATTTTCTGAATCTGACCAGCTATCGATCCAGCGCAGAAAAAATTTAGACATTGATTCTTCCTGATCTAAAGCATTTCTTTTGGTTCTAATTTAGAAAATGCGCAATGAATTTTATGTGAAGTTCACTCGGTTACGAGATAAATATAAGCATCTACGCAACCAGCATTTCACTATTTAGACTGTGTTGTCTTAACGAGTTTAGAAACGTCGTAGCCATAGCTTTTTGCGGTTTGCAGATAAGACTGATATGTCACCTCATCAAGTTGAGGGCTACGAGAAAGAATCCATAAATATTTATGGCTTGGGCCACCCACTAAAGCAACCTGATAATTTGGGTCAACTCTTAAAACCCAGTAATCGCCTTTTGTAAAAGGAATCCATCTAAGGCCAGAGGGTAAAAAGCTCACCTTCAATTTACTGTTGCCTTCATTTTGCGGATAGGCCACACCTTCAGATGAGATCATTTCGCCTTTTTTAGTCGTACAGCTATTTAAAACACCAACGGTTTTGTCCGCGTTAATAGAATAGTTTGCAGTTGTATTGGCTACACAATTACGCTGAAAAAACATAGGTAAATGCGCAATTTCATACCACTTACCTGCGTATTTATTAATATCGATAGAATCAACAGCGACAGGTTTAGTATTGGTGTCGGCAAAGGTGCTCAAAGGAAGCATTAAACTGACCGCTGCAAGGCTGCTGCTAATGACAAGTGATTTAAATAATAATTTCATGATCGCCCTCTTCTGTTTATTTCATACGTTTAAACATACGTCAGAGGGCTGTGAACAAAGTGTGAATTTTAAAAATTAAGGAACATTAATAAGGATTTAATTGTATTTCTTTGCAGCATCTGCAACTGGAAAATCAAGCTCAAAGCACACCCCCTCAACCGTGTTATAAACTCGATAGAGGCCATCATGTAGATCCATAATTGAAGCAACAATCGACAAACCTAATCCACCTGTTTGATTCTGATCACTTCGACTTGAGTGACATTGGTAGAATCTTTCAAAAAGATGCTCAAGTTGATGATCTGCAATTGAAACACCTCCCGTTACCACAGTCAGGCTTACCCATTGCCTACGTTCAATCATCTTATGTTTAGTTGCGATGTAAATAGTTCGCTTGTCACCACCGTGAACCAACGCATTTAAAATCAGGTTATAAACGGCTCTTTGAAAAAGCTCAGGATCTGCAAATAACTTTTGAGTTTCTAAGTTAAAACTAAAATGACAGTCTTGTTCCTCGGCCTGATATTCAAAAATCTGGCATAGCCCATCTATAACATCTTTGAGGTTTATTTCTTGTTTGTTTACAAGCACCATTTTCTGATCGGCTCTTGCCAAGAAAAGCATGCTATCAATCATGCGTTTTAATCTCTGGTAATCGTCTAAATGAGAAACCAGTAAATCTTCATATTGTTCAACCGAACGTTCTCCAGTTAAAGCAATCTCGGTTTGCCCAATCAGATTATTTAAAGGTGTGCGGAACTCATGAGCGATATCTTCAGAAAAACGGTTGAGCTGCGTATAGCCCTTTTCAATACGCTCAAGCATGTGGTTTATATCTTTTGAAAGCAGATCAACTTCTAAAGATGAATTTGGGAGGTTTAATCGGTTCTGTAGCTGATTTGCATTAATAGAATGAGTTTGCTTGCGAAGCTGTTGTAGCGACCGTAAACCAAAATGACACGCTAAAATGCAAAGCACAAAGATTGCAAACACGCCCCCGACCACATACAGCAAGAGACTTTCTTGAAAAGGTAAAAGAATATTAATGCGTTCCGACCACTGTTTACCTGCAATGAGCAGATAAGGTTCGTTATTAATTTTTATGGATTTCCAAGCAATGCGCGTTGGATATGTGTTGTTAGCTAAATCTTGAAATTGAAGACTGTCGCGCTGTGCAAGTTCAGGCAGTTGAATGTGGAGCGGATTGATATTAATTAAAGTTTTGTCTTTATGGATGAGCAGAAACAAGTTGTCTTGGTTGCCGAGCATGTTTTGATACAGCTTGGGACGCGCAATAATTTGCTCTACATTTTCGCTATCTTGCAGCAAAATTTCCAAACGATTAATTCTGTCTGCTAAAGCTTTATCTTGCTGCTTCAATAAAATCTGGTTAATACCCAAATAGGTCATAAAGCCGACGGAACATAAAATTAAGGCAGAACAAAGCGTGACCATTAATGTAATACGGACTTCAAGAGAACGTAGAAATTTAAAGTTCATAAGCTAACCGAAATTTTATAGCCCAAGCCACGTATGGTATGAATGAGTTTTAATTCATATCCTTCATCAATTTTGCTTCGTAAACGGCGTACCGCAACGTCAATAAAGTTGGTATCGGTATCAAAGTTAATATTCCAAACCTCTGAACCAATTTGTCTGCGTGTCACAATTTGCTCTTTGTTGAGCAATAGATAGCGCAACAAATTAAATTCGGTTTTGCTCAGCTCAATTAAGTTGCCACTACGCCATACTTTATGACTGACCACATCCATCTTTAAATCACTAATAGATAGCTCATTTTCTTGCAGATATTGCTGTCGTCTTAATAGACTTTTAATACGTGCCAACAGTTCAATATAGGAAAAAGGTTTAGCCAAGTAATCATCTGCACCCAACTCTAACCCTTTCACTCTATCTACGACCTGATCTTTTGCCGTTAAAAAAATCACCGGAATTTTTGAAAACTGGCGTAGTACTTGTAATACGCTCCAGCCGTCTATGTCTGGCAACATCACATCAAGAATAAGCAAGTCATATTGATCTCTTTTTAGCATTTCCAAACCTTGCAGCCCTAAGTGAACACACTCCGCTTGATATCCAGACTCTTTTAATCCTTTAACCAAATAAGTGGCGATCTTGATCTCGTCTTCAATAATAAGGATACGCATTTTGTAGAGACTCATTTGAAAGATGACAACTTTGTAATGTGATTGTCATGCTTGAAATTAAGCAATTTGTTTAAGATTTTCAAAGCGACATAGAGGCAATCATCATGAAAAAATTGAACTGGCTGATGTTAGCAACCGTGCTATTCGGTAATAGTACTTTTGCACAGCCCCCTGCTTTGAATCAAGTTTATTCGTTAGATCTTCAAACTGCCCACCTTCTAGCCGACAGTGCAAAAGAGGCATGCAAAAAATTAAATCAAAACATTGCGGTTGTTGTTGTAGATCGCGGTGGTAATCCATTAACTGCCGAACGGCATGAGTTGGTGGGCCCGCATAACTTAATGGCTGCCGAGAAAAAAGCCTATACCGCGTTATCTACCAAAACATCGACCTTAGTTTTAAGCCAAAACAGTAATCAAAACCCCGATGCAAAAAATTTAACTACCGTAGCAAATTTACTTTTGTTAAGCGGTGGCGTACCTGTCCGTTTTGAGAACCAAGTGATCGGTGCTATTGGAGTTGCGGGTGCTGGCGGCGCACAGAATGACAATCAATGCGCAAGCAAAGCCATTGAAACCGTTTTTCATTCATAAGGAGTTCATCATGACTAAATCATTTATTGCTTTATCTTCATTATTTATAGCTTCAGCTACATTTGCACAAACTAATCCACTAAGTGTACATGTGTTAAACCTAGAGACGGGTTTGCCCTCTTCTCAGGTTGAAGTGGTTTTAGAGAAAAACACCAATAACCAGTGGATTAAACTTAATCAGCAAGTGACCGATTCAAATGGTCGTATCACTGCGCTCTATCCAGAAAATAAAAAACTAGAGCAAGGAGTTTATAAAGTTACCTTTAAAACTGAAGACTGGTTTAAAAAGAACAAACAACAAACTTTTTTTGCCGAAGTTCCTGTAATTTTTAAAGTCGATGGAAGCGTAAATCACTACCATATTCCGTTACTACTTAGCCCTTACGGTTATTCAACCTATCGAGGCAACTAAAATAAAAAACCCCTTTATCTGTTGTGCTCAAGTAAAGGGGTTGATTAAAAACGATGCGTTTTACGAACAAACACCATTGCTAATAACCGATTTTTTGTTTGAATCTAGCGCCACAATTGAAGAAGAAACCGTATTAATGATTTGAGTCATTGCTTCACTTGAAGCATTCACAATACCTTCCATCTTTTTAGCTTTCTGATCAATCGGCTGCTTAAAAGCAATTCGACAATTGAGCTGAGATCCTGCATTCGTGATGACTTTTGCATTATTTGACTCTAATTGAGTGGGCGGTATTTGACGCTTCACTACCCAAGACACCGCAATATTAATATAGCTTTTATCTACAATATCAAAATGAGAAAAGTCTGTAGAAACTCGATATAAAGGCTGATTGTTTCCAGCTAGCCCGCTGCTATAACTGTCAATTGCCCCTAATTTTTGCTGTAAACCCGCCGACAAGGTATCGCGTAATTGCGTACCCATGGTCGATGTCCAGCGTTCATTGTTTAACACCGTAGACTTACCACTACTGTCTTGGAGTACCAAAGGCGCACGGTCCAATCGGTCTGGAATCCCGACGGGTAATACCTCAATCACCTGCACAGTTGATTTTGTAGCCGCAGTAATTTTAGGGGACATCGTATAATAATTTGGCGTTGGGGAACTTGAACATGCCGTCATGGCAACAGCCGTTAAAAACAGGCCGCTCCCAAGCAGCCATTTGGCTGCTTTAGGATGTTGAAAAGATAGAGTGTTTTTATTTTTCATCATCGGTCTCTGGTGTCTTACCACGAATAATTGATTCAGGATGTTGCTCAATATAGTCTGCCATTAACTGTAATGAAGCAGCTGCACGTGTCATTTGCTGCAATGCTTTACGTACGTCTTGTTGTAACGGCGCATCGCTCGACAAAATAGACTCTGACGATCTTACAGTTTTACGAACATCGTCTAAGGTTGCTTGTAAACCAGGTGCAACTTTTCCATCTAACTGTTTAACCAGTTTGTCGGTAGACTCAATGGCTGTGTTCATATTGTTGAGCGTTTTACGTACATCTTGCCCAATTTCAACTAACGGGAATTTAGTTAATTTATCAGCAATCTGAGAAACTTGTGCTTGTAAGCCACTCAATTCAGTTGGTGTAGTTGGAATCACCACACGGTCATCACTCAAAATTTGTAATGTGGCTGGCTTAGCTTTAGGGAACTTATCTAGGGCAATATAGTTTTGGCCCGTGAGAAGGTTGCCTGTTCTCATTTGAGCACGCCATCCATGTTCAACAAAATCTTTGAAAATATTGCTGTTTGGATTGAGTGCTTGACCATTTTCAACACGTGAAGGATAAATAACCGCCTCAACACGCATACGAATCTGCTTATAGTTGTTATAAAACTCTGCATTAATCGATTTAACATTACCAATTTCAATACCCATGAAATCAATTGGTGCGCCAACAGACAGTCCACGTAATGAATGATCAAAGTACATAATCACACCACGAGGTTGCCCATCCGGTTCTTTTAATGCCTCAGATTTCGAGTCCCAAAGATTAAAGCGACTATGATTTGCCGCTGTAGTAGCACGCGAGCTTTCAGGGATTCCAAAAGCAATACCGCCCGCGACAATGCTTGCCAGCGATTGAGTATCTAAACTAAATCCTGAAGCATTTAAGCTCACATCAATACCACTCGCTTGCCAAAAACGTGCATCGGTGGTGACAAACTTGTCATATGGTGCACGGATAAAAGTTTGCAACTCTACAGTTTTACCATCATTTGACAATTTATAGGCTGTAATTTGGCCCACATTAATTCGACGATAATAAATTGGGGAACCGACATCTAAAGACCCCAAGTCATCTGCATTTAAGAAAAATTCTTTACCCGGCACATCGGAAGTAATCACTGGCGGTATTTCTAAGCCAGTAAATTCAAGCTTTTTCTCTTCTGACTTGCCGCCATCCACTTCAATATATGAACCTGACAATAATGTGTCTATTCCTGAAACCCCACTCGTCCCAATACGTGGTCGCACGACCCAAAAGCGTGAATCTTTTGCGGCAAAGTTACTGGCATCTTTGCGCAAATCAATTCTGGCAATCACTTGTGAACGGTCTTCTGAAAGATCAATCTGGCGTACTACACCAATATCCACCTGTTTATAACGGACCGTTGTTTTACCTGCGACCAATCCCTCAGCCGTCCTAAAAGACACGTCAATGGTCGGGCCGTGAGACAAGAGCGCTTTTATCGCTAATGAAAGCGCGATTAAAAGAGCAACCAATGGAATGAGCCAAATTAAAAGAGGCTTCCACCGACTTTTCTTTTCTTGGGGTTCTGGCAAATCATTCACGCTATCCAGTTCAACATCTGGATCACGACGATCTGAGTTACCAGGGGTTATTTCATTTTCAGACATACTCATTGTTCTTTTATTGACTGGGATTAATGGAATCATTATTCAACGGCGGGTGTTCAGCCTGAATAATCTTGGTTTTGTTTGAGGCAAAAGTAGAAGGTTTATTTGTATTTTGAGATGCGTAGAAGTTATCCCAAATAAGTCGTGGGTCAAAACTTAAAGATGCAAACATGGTTAACACGACAACCGCACCAAAAGCGATCGAACCCGGCCCTGCTAAAATGGTAGCAAGCGATTGAATCTGAATGAGCGCTGTTAAAAGTGCCACCACAAATACGTCAATCATTGACCAACGGCCAATAAACTCGACAACTCGATATAATTTAACGCATTGCTCAGGTAAAAATTTCCATGCTGAAGATTGCTGAAGATATACCGCCACCAATAAAAAATACAAAATCAGTAGCTTTAACATGGGAATAAAAATACTGGCCATGAAAATGACTACTGAAACCAGATAGTCTCCACTTTGCCAAAAGTAAATGACCCCACTCATGATGGTATCTTGCTGACTACCCAACAGTGAGTCAGTCACCGTCATTGGAAGTACATTGGCGGGAATATAGAGAATGGTCGCAGCCACCACTAAAGCAAAAGTTCGATTTAAACTCGCTGGTTTACGTGAATGCAGAACACTATTACAACGAGTACAACGTAATACCTGATGGCTTTGGTTGAGTCGTCTCTTTTCATTTTGAGCAGAATTTACAACCCCACAACAGTGACACACAATTAATGAGAGATCTTTGGCTCTTGGGTATTGCTTAAGCATTGACCCTTGCTGCGAGCTTTGTGTTTGGGTCACATTTTTTATCGTTTTCATGGCAGTGACCTATCAATTTCGTTCCATATATCACTCACCTTGATGGAAGTAATATAAACCAACAATACACTCAAGATCGCAAATGCCCATAACGCAATCTCGGGAATCACCAACACCATTCCCATTAACTTCACAAGCGTGACCAAGATTCCAATTAAGAACACCTCAACCATTCCCCACACTCTCATAAAATAAAGTGTACGTAAGGCAAACACTAAAAATGTGGGTCTTTTCTTCAATATACTTACTGTGCCCAACACATAGGAAAGTAATAAAAGATAGGAAAGCGGCACAATAAAAGTGGTGATTAAAATAAGAATGCCAACGAAAGCCCGATCATAATGAAACATTACCCAGACCGCACCCAGTAAGGTAGTTTCAGAGATGTTGCCCTGCAATTCAATTTTTACAATAGGAAAGCTATTGGCAATAACAAATACGATCAACGCCGTTAAGATTAAAGCCAACAGTGTCGAAAAAGGTTTGGTGTGCCGATAGAGTTCAGCACCGCAGCATAAGCAATAAGCTCTTTTCCCATAAGCAAGCGGGGTTCTACGATAGACAGTATCGCATTCCTCACAACCTGCTAATTCTTTAAGCTTCATAGTTATACTCTGAGATTTATAGTTTTAACTGTGTCACACAAAACTCTTTTTATTACTAAGGTAAATTAAAATATAAATCAATCGAAAAACTACCCAAGTCATCATAAATTTTGAGATGAAAATTACCGTGTACTGTTCAATATATTATTGAAACTGCTGAATAATCTGTACAAATTCTGTGGCCAAATTAAAATAGAACCTAAAAGTCAAAGGCTTAAGCTGAGATAACCCAGTTTTATGACCAAAATATCTGAGATCAGCATGTGACAGCACAGAATCATCAAAAATTTAGCATTTCTGAACAGTACGGCATGTGAGTCATTGGGAAACCAGTACGAAAGAATAGCGTATTAGTTATACACGCGGACAGAGATTTACTTAAAAGTATGAGCGGTCATAGAGTAGTTAAAGTTTTTTAATAACCATAAACCTCTCTTTTTAATATGATAATTTTAATTAAGATATAAAATAAAAATATTAATCACTTTCACATTCAAATATACATTCCATTTAAGAACGGCAATTTCAAATCTTATATTTTTCTTTAAAAATAAATGTCATTATAAAGATTAATTTAAATATATTAAAAATTAATTTATGCGACACAATTATCAAAAAACCAATTTTAAGTAGATTGTTTTTTAATTTATATAAAAATTAGGACCAGCCTAACAATTAAAAATTAATCACTTAAATATCAATAAACTAAAAACTTGTTTTCAAGATTAGATATAAGCAAGACGCTTTAATTTCATAAAATATTCTTTATATTATTGTAAATAAATTTTATCTATGATTAAAAAATTAATAGTTGATTTAAACACTCAGAATTACCACCACCCCTTAGATCACAAGCATTTTAAACTCATTAATTCTTATAATTAAACTTAAAAAAACCACCAAACTTAAAGGTTTGCTTAAGTAATTTTCATATTGTATTTTAAAAATGAAAAATAAATAAATTTATATATTAAAGATAGATCTAATAATAAAGTGAGATCAAAATGATTGAATGGTTACAAGGTGTTTTAAAGCACAGCCCCGAAATATTATTGTTCTTATCACTCGCAATAGGCTTCTGGATTGGACAATTCCAGTTTGGAAAGTTTCAGTTTGGCGGAGTCGCAGGCTCCTTACTCGTCGCAGTTGTTTTAAGTCTTATTGGCGTACCTGTCGATAACGGCGTTAAAGCAATTTTATTTGCTCTCTTCATTTACGCAGTCGGCTTTGAAAGTGGTCCACAGTTTTTTAAATCACTGGGTCCACAGTCCATAAAAGAAATTTTATTAGCAGTATTCATGGCAGTGTGTGGTTTAGTCACTGTTTTAGTAATGGCTAAAATTTTTCATCTCGATAAAGGCTTGGCTGCGGGTCTCGCTGCGGGCGGCATGACTCAATCAGCGATTATTGGGACTGCGGGAGATGCAATTTCTAGACTCGATCTCCCACTCGCAGAAATTCAAAGACTTCAAGCAAATGTCGCGATTGGCTATGCGGTCACTTACATTTTCGGTTCATTGGGAGCAATTATTGTCTGTGTGAATATCTTGCCTAAATTTATGGGTAAAGAAATTCACGACGATGCTTTAAAAGCTCAGAGTGAGCGGCTAAAAGGTGCTTTTGAATTAGCCCCAGGCCAAGAACTGGCAATCCCGGAAATTGTTGGCCGTATTTATAAAGTTAAACAAGCCAATGGGCAAACTATTGCGGAAATTGAAGCAAAAGAGCCGAGTATTACGATTGAACGGTTAAAACGTAAAGATCAGTTTATTGATGTCGCTCCCGAGCTAACTTTACAAACAGACGATGTCATCTTATTGGTTGGTCGCCGTGCCAGTGTGGTTTCAGTTGCCGAGCAAATCGGTAGCGAATTACAGTCATCGCAAGGTATGGAAATGATTATGGATACCAGTGATGTCATCCTAAGAAATTCCAAATATCTCAACCGCACCTTAGGAGACATTAAGGCCAATACGCCTGCGTATTTAAAGCACGGTATTTATGTACTTGCAATTAAGCGTAAGGATGAGCCACAACCTTTAAGTGATGACACTGTTTTACGACAAGGCGATGTGGTCACTGTATACGGAACAAAAAGCGACCTCGACCGCTTGGTGAAAGAAGCAGGTAAAGCCCTACCTGAAAGCTTAAAAACGGACTGGATTTTCCATGGTGCAGGCCTTGTGGTCGGTTTGGTGATTGGTCTTTTTGTGATTCGTTTGGGTGATGTGCCATTAACGCTAGGAGCAGGTGGCGGAGCTTTACTATCAGGTCTTCTGTTTGGTTGGATTCGAAGTCGAAATCAAGTGCATGGCAATATGCCTTTAGCGGCTTCACAGCTTCTTAAAGATTTGGGTCTTGCAGGCTTCGTTGCTGCCGTCGGCTTACAATCAGGTTTACAAGCAATTCAAACCATTAAAGAAAGTGGTCTTTCACTCTTTATGATAGGAGTTGTGGTAACACTGGTTCCTCTCCTACTTTCCATGCTCTTTGCTCGTTATGTTCTGCGTTATGACAACGTTGCAGTAATGGCAGGTGCACTATCTGGTTCACGCAGTGCAAACCCTGCATTTGGTGCAATTTTAGACAAAGCAGGAAACTCGATTCCGACCGTTCCATTTGCAATTACCTATGCCCTAGCAAATGTGTTCTTAACCCTACTCGGACCACTGATCGTAGGCTTGGCCTGATTTTATACATTGAATTAGAAATTTTATTCATCCCACTATAATTAAGGAGACGTCCCATGGGGAAAGTCGATTATTCTAAATACGCAAAACTCAGCCCATTTGAACTAAAAGATAATTTAATAGAATTAGCTCAAAGCAGAACTGACCGAATGATGCTAAATGCTGGGCGTGGTAATCCAAACTTTCTTGCTACCATCCCACGTAGAGCGTTCTTTCAACTGGGTTTGTTTTCTGCGACCGAATCCGAATTTTCATTTTCCTATATGCCGGAAGGTTTAGGTGGCTTCCCGCGCCCCGTTGGACTCCAGTCACGTTTTGATAACTTCATTTTGGAAAACCGTGACAAACCCGGTGTGGTCTTTTTAGGCAAAGCCGTATCTTATGTGCGCGACCAGTTAGGCTTAGATCCAGATCTTTTTTTACTTGAAATGGTTGAAGGGATTTTAGGCTGTAACTATCCAGTGCCAGACCGAATGCTTCGAGTCAGTGAAACGATTATTAAAGAGTACGTCTTAAGAGAAATGGGCGTACAAGGCATGCAAAAAAGAGACTTAGATTTGTTTGCGGTCGAAGGCGGAACAGCCGCAATGGCCTATATTTTTAACTCATTAAAAGAAAATAAAATTATCAAAAATGGCGACCGTATTGCCATTGGTAGCCCTATTTTCACGCCATATCTTGAGATTCCAAAACTCAATGACTACCAGCTTGAAGAAGTATTAATTGAAGCCGACCCTAAACTCGGTTGGCAATATCCAGAGTCGGAGCTTAGAAAGTTAGAAGATCCGTCTATTAAAGCATTCTTTTTAGTCAACCCAAGTAACCCACCATCGGTGAAAATGAGTGATGAAGGACTTGCGATTTTGGCCGATATCGTCAAAAAGCGCCCTGATCTGATTATTTTGACCGATGACGTTTACGGTACGTTTGCAGATAACTTCAAATCACTTTTTGCAATCTGTCCTGACAATACAATTTTGGTTTATTCATTCTCTAAATACTTTGGTGCGACTGGTTGGCGACTCGGTGTCATTGCACTTTCAAATAACAATGTGCTTGATAAACAAATTGCGAACTTATCGAAAAAAGAGAAGAAAGAGCTTGAAGAGCGCTATTCATCTTTAACTACCGACCCAGCAAGCATTAAGTTTATTGACCGTTTAGTTGCCGATAGCCGAAATGTTGCTTTGAACCATACCGCTGGTCTGTCTACCCCGCAGCAAGTTCAAATGGTTTTATTTGCACTATTTAATATGATGGACTCACGCCAAAGCTATAAAAAAGCTGTTAAATCTGTTGTTCGTGAACGCGATGCAGCACTTTATAGACAGCTTGGTGTCGAGGTTCCAACAGATCCGAATGCTGTGGACTACTACACCCTAGTCAACCTTGAAAACACATCACGGACTCTCTATGGAGATGAGTTTGCCGATTGGGTTATGAAAAATAAAAATCCGACCGAGCTATTATTTAGAGTAGCAGATGAAACAGGTGTGGTTTTATTACCCGGTTCTGGCTTCGGTGTGCAGCACCCTTCTGCCCGTGCATCTTTAGCTAACCTGAATGAATACCAATATGCTGCAATTGGTGATTCTCTAAGACGCTTTGCAGATGAAGCTTATGCAGAGTATTTAAAAACTAAAAAAGGCAAATAAGCACCTATATACAGTGAGGCTCTAGCAGCCTCACTTTTTCCTTTCTGTTCTTTAATTTGCTATTTCAGTTTTTCAATTTAAGCATTTATTTTTAAAAAGTAAGTCAGCAACTGATCAGGCTCTTCATTTTGGCTTGAATCTAAAAGACCAAAAATCGCACCATCAATCATAAATACAAAAATATCTGACTCTTCATACGTAGCCCTTTTTTTAGATTCTCGCAGAACCCAGAAAATTTCATTTTTAAGCCATCGCCTATAGCGAATTGCGGTTTGATATGCATTTGGATAAAGCTGTTTAATTTCAAAAATCGCTTTAAACAACAGATAATACGCACCTTTTAAGTCCGCATGTAAAAGGTAAATTTGTCTAAGCGTAAGAGACAAATCTGGATATTGACGAGATTCACTTACCGCTCTCACTTTTTCTTTTAAGTGTTCTTTTTGAACCAACAAACACATTTCAATTAATCTTTCTTTGGAGTGAAAGTAATTGTAAAAAGTGGCTTTAGTCATCTTGGCTTCACTAACAATTCGGTCTACCCCGACCTTGTTAAAGCCATATTGTTTAAATAAATCTGCTGCTGTATAAAGCGCTCGAGTTGCTCTAAATGAAACTTCTAAATTTTTCATGTATACCGCTTAAAATAATTTTTTGTTGTATATAAAAGAGATAGAAATACCGTCACTCTTAAAATGAGTGCTAAATACAGGCATGCAAAAGCCCCACAATAATGGTGTGCTCACCTATCTCTGGTTTATTGTTGCTATGTTTTAGTCGTAACGATTCTTAAGGTGTAGAAACCTAAAGTCGATTACGTCGTTTTAAAGACTGTTTAAGCGGTATGGGTAGAGAGAATTTGGCAAAGGCCAATAAAGAAAAAGAATTAGTACGCATAGAGGACTCCTCATGTCTAAAGAAGTTCTACCGAATTACTGTCAAATAATTATGGTGGCAGAACGAGAGAAGGTTGACAGACTGGTTAGACGCCAGCACACCCGAAGGTGTCCCTCTCCCGTCCTACCGCAACGGGAGGAGACGAGAAGCTTACACACAAGAGTATTCCTCAGAAGGAATATTCTGATGCGGTCTAAAACAGCCTGTCAAAGCCGGCTGGCAATGTAGGCCAGCAGGCAAAGGATAGTGCTCAACACTATTACAGTCAAGCACACAAAATGACATCTGTTTTAAATTAGATCATTAAAAAAGTAAGGATAAATAATTAAAATTTATTATTAAATTTGGTTTATACAACTATTTAATCATTATCCCCTCTCATAACTAAGATCAGCCTGAGTATTTTTAATGATTTGTTGCATGAACTCATTGCGTTGTTTAGCTTTATATTTACCTAAACGATCAATACCATTAGGTAGAACACGTGCAACTGAAGTGACAACAAAATTCTTAGCAAATGAACCACCGACTAGTGCGATGCCTGTCATTGATTTTTTTGGGAAAGTTAATGAGCTTGCGATCTCTTTACCAAGCATTAAATGAGCAAGAGTACTAATATAATCTTGGGTCATTTTTCTTTGAATACGGTCTATAAGTTTATTTTGATCAATGCGTATTATTTCATCTAAGGATTGCCACAGAGCACCTCCTAACATGGCAGATGTCTCATCAGGGATAAAAACTTGATGTAATTCGATCCAAGTTAAACGCCAAATATCTCGTTCATTCGTTGGAACAAGTGAAGGATGCACCCCAACAACATGTGCTATTAAACGCCACAGGTGAAAAATATCTTCACGCTCCTGTTTCGCATAAAGTACTCCTAAAATATTTGCACCCAAAGTTGCAAGTAAGGCGAATGGTAAAATTGTTGCAGTGTAAATAACTTGATGAATAGGTTCATCCCACTGATCAAAATTCCAGTCATTTTTGGATTTCATAGCTTTGCGCATATGTGCATGGATCATTCTTATTCGTATACATGCCTTATATCCCGGACTAAAACGACTAGACATACCATTCGGAGCAGTGACATCATTAAACCAATTTAATGTTTCTACAGCACGCTTTCCTGCTTTTTTATAAAGATCTCCCGATCTTAATAAAACGTGATTGGCAACTGGAGCGACATAACTCACAGCCAAACCAGGAATAAAAATGGCAAAAGCTTCTTTACCTATTAATTGATAAAAACGAGTAGCACGCTCCAGCCTTTTATGATCTACCCAATATGGGAAGTCATCCACTACAGCAAAAAAATCTATGAGTTCTTGAGGTGGGTTATCGACAGTCTCAATTCCATATTCAAGAGCTTGATTAAACATATGCCTAGATGAAGATCCAACTCTATGCATACATTCAACTAAATTATCTGCTATAGGATCACCAATTTGTCTAAAGCAATTAAAGGATGCTATCTGTGCTTCTGTAGCGTTCGGTGCATCTTTATTAAAAAATCTAGAGGCTACATTGAAAGGAAACTGTTTCATTGCACTTGGATTTTCAACAATTGCATAAGAATATTTATCCAGCATCTGGGAACTCAAAATGATCAAATATTATTTTTATAAGTTATTAAAAAAACTCTTCACACAATAGGTGTAGATATGCCATATTAATGATCAATTTAGGCCAAGACTAAATATATGCAAGATCCTTTTGGATTATTTCATGAGACCATATCCATTTCTTATGCCCGTCTTTTATTAGAGATTTGCGAAAAATATGATATTAGTGCTGCGATTCTTCTAGAAAATACAGGACTATCCTTATTAGACATCAAGCAATATGATGCAAAGATGAGTGCACATCAATGGTCTAAATTAGTAGCCAATGCACTTCGGCTGACTGGTAACAACCGTCTAGGAATAGAATACGGATCAGCTTTACGACCAACGGCCCATGGCTCATTAGGTTTTGCTTTTTTGAGTTGCGTAGATGTAGAAACAGCTCTAAATCTTTGCCAACATTTTTTCTGTACACGTATTCAAAGTTTCATACCTAATTGGACTTTCGACGAAAAACTTGTATACATTTATCTAGACGATGTTCATCCAGTAAAATTAGGTGATGAACAGCAGTCTCAACAACTAAGAGCATTTTTAATTGAAAGTCTTTTATTTGGTGGAATTCATTTATTAGAACTACTTATTCAAGAAAATTTAGAGGAATGTGAAATTTTTCTAGATTGGTGTGAATCTTCAGATTATGAAGAGATTTTAAATAAAAATATAAAATATCATTTTAATAGTAAGCGGAATGCTATAGCTTTTCCTTTAAAATATTTAAAACAGTCCAATCCACAAGGTGATTTAGTTGCCTTCCAACAAGCTATTCAATACTGTGAAAAAGATAAAGGTTTAATAGTAAAAGATGCCACACATCATTTGCAAAACTCGATAAAGATGGAACTTTTACATAATTTTAATAAAAACTATCCTTCTCTTCCCGAGATTGCTAAACGTTTAAATATGTCTGAAAGAACGATTAAACGCCATTTACAGACACAAGGAACTAGCTTTCTTCAACTTCTTAATGAGATTCGTTTCAAGGAAGCAAAAAAACTTTTAGCAAAAGAACAATATAATATTCAAGATATTGCAAACTTGATTGGATATGAAGAGTCTACTAACTTTGTTAGGGCTTTTAAAAAATATTCAGGTATAACTCCTCATCAATATAGAAAAAAATTAAAGTCTGAATAGGCTGTACATTCAGAAAACAGAATGCACAGCAAAATTAGCTTCGTCTAGAGTTTCTGGACAATAAATCCCATCCACTGATAAACCTGATCAACTTACCTTGCTTATTTGGCAAGTTAAAAGCAATAAGTTTCTACCTTCGGTCGATATATTCTAAGTAACCCCTTCCCACTAATGGCTGATCATAGAATTCGCCTTGCCATGCATATGAAGAAACAAAACCAGCTGCCAATCCGAAACAATACGGGGTATCTACATGTGCTGAAATATCTAAAACCTTTTGATTGTTGTGATAAGCAACCCAGCAAAAAGTATTTGGTACATTCATTGAAAAATTATCGGGAGTAATCTGCGGTTCTTCTTGAAGACTCGTTACTTCAAAAAGTATATCTCCATTATATTGAATTGACGTTCCATCAATATGACGATAGTAAACAGAAGTCAAAATGGGTTGGTCTTCATAGCAAATAAAAGCCAGCAATAACTGCTGTTCGTGGTCAATATTAATAACTTGATAGCTAAAGACTTTTACAGGAAGTTGAATATTCTCAACTAACCATTTGTTTTTGAGCATTGAGGTAGCTACAGCTTTCCAAGACTCCAACGTGCAAAGTCCTTTAATACTCTTACTATTGCCTTTTTGTTTAATGTAGCCGTCATAATGCATCAAGACACTAAAATGTTTATAAAAAGCACTATAGGCAAACCATGAAATAGCTTTGGTAGGCTTTAAATGAAGTTCTAGTTCTAAATCTTCTCTTTTAGTAATTAATATAAATCCATCACCATCCTCATGCATGACACTCTGATTGTCAAAATTAATAGCGAAAGGAGTTTGGTTAAACTTGATATCATTTTTGATTGAAAATGTTCTGTAGGCCTCAGGCGTTGTCGATAATGCTGTTCCATGTACCAAAGAAGCTGTATCCCCTTTTCCATCTTTAGACATTTGATAGTTGGTATCTGTAATCGTAAATCCAACATAACCTAATACCGAAGCCCAAGATAAATATCGAAATGGTTCAGGTAAGTCAGGAATCATGACCCCGTAATGTGTACTACCAAAGCGCTTATAAAGAGTATGAGGACTGAGTTCAAACTCTTTTGGCAATGTTGCTTGTCGCTCTGATGTAACAGCTCCCAACAATGAGCCTGAAAGTTTGGCAACCTTTTGATTGGCTCTGTCTTTAAAACTTTTTGGTAATCTATCGCTTGAGATTAACATTTTTAAGATCCTTTATTTTTATCTACTTAAAAAATGAAGTTCCATATTAGAACTTGATTATTTGCAATTGAATGTTAATAAAGGACATCTTGATCTAAGCAAATGCACTAAAACAAAAAAGCCAACTCTTTCGAATTAGCCCTAATTACCTCACGACCACGTCTGTGAAAATTGCTTTTGATTTTATTGTTCGCAACAATCTTCATCATTTTTGTTATGAGTCTAAATTAGCCTTTCTTTATGACATTTCGATTAAAAAAACATCCAAAATCTCTCCTAAACAAACTTCATACATAAAATATGTGTTTTAGAGAACTACATCACAATTTATATACCTGTACATTTTAAAGGCATATTCCGCTAAACGACTAAGTCTATTATGCTTAAGTCATCTAATTGTTAAGTATGTATGATGGAACAGCAAACTTTATTACAAGAACTGAACTCACTCATTGAATACTACTCAAAAAGAACCGATTGCCCTCCTACTCGAATACGCATCGGCTATAGGGCGTATGCAAAATTGATGCAGTGCCCGCCTTTTGCAGATGAAGTGATGAATTCAGCCCTAGATCCAAATAAGCGAAAATATAAAAAGTTAAAAATTAAAATTACAAAAGATGATGACCAATTAGAGCTTGAGTAAGTTTTTAAGAGTTCAAAATAAAAAGTTCTTCACCTCTTCTATTTGCGATTTTATTTATATAACACCCCAGTGAAATGTACAGCTTGAGAGCATTTATAGTCATTCCGTAAAAGCTCTTCTAAACAGAACTTTTACAGATATTTTTATACTAATTGAGACTTTCATTATCTGAGGCGTCTTCTTTATTTAAAATCCGCCCTTCTTGTTTTGGTCGAATCAATGGCGCAGTTGGTCTTGGATGATGAGTATGTGTATATTGCATACCTACTCCTGCATTGACGTCATCTGCCGCAATTTCAGTTTCAAAACGCTCATTATCCAAATCTCGAATTTCTTCGGTAATTCTTTCTACTTCGTCTTCATCCACACCAAGTTCTTGCAAAATCACGCCGCCAAACTTAATGGCAGATTCAAACGTTTCACGAATCATAAAGTCCACTTTTTGTTTAACTAAATGCAGTGAATGCTCGCGGTCATATGAACGCACTAATAATTTCGCTAAAGGAAATTCATGGGTCACGAGTTCTACAATTCTATTGGTCGTTTCCTTGCTATCGACACACACCACAATCGCTTGTGCTGTTGCGGCCCCAGACGCATGCAGGATATCTAAACGGCAACCATCGCCATAATAAATTTTAAAACCAAATTTTTCGGCGTTTCGTATCATGTCGGTATTATTATCAATAATGGTGACATCGACACCTCTTGCTAATAATAATTGACTGGTGACCTGTCCAAAGCGCCCAAAACCGATCATTAAAACACTACCACTTAGCCCGTCGGCAATGTCGATGTTTTCTAATGAAACCTTCGTTTTTGCTTGAGTAAAACGTTTAAAAATAATACCGACAATTGGGGTCAACACCATTGAAAGCACAACAATGGCGGTTAAATTAGATTTAACGGTACTATCAATAACTTGTGCACTTAGCGCAGCCGAGAAAAGTACAAAGGCAAACTCTCCACCTTGAGCCATAAGTAAAGCGCGATCCAACGCTTCTGTATGAGGGCTTTTCGTTACTCGGGCGACTATATAAATCATCAGCGCTTTGACAAACATCAGGGCAATTACGCCACTCACAATAAGCTGCCAGTTCTGAGCAACTACCGATAAGTCCAATGACATACCGACCCCAAGGAAAAACAGTCCCAGTAATATTCCTCGGAATGGTTCAATATCCGCTTCAATTTGATGTCTAAAGGTCGATTCAGATAAAAGTACGCCCGCCAAGAAAGCACCCATTGCCATAGTCAAACCACTGACTTGCATGAGTAACGCCGCGCCCAACACAACCAATAAAGCCGCGGCAGTCATGACTTCTCGGGCTTTAGCAGCGGCCAACAGTCTAAATAATGGGTTCAGTAACCAATATCCTGCCGCAATAAGCCCTGCAATTGCGAGTAAACCAATTCCTATATTTTCTAGACGCACCGATGTGCTTTCAACCACATGATTCGGTGCCATAAAAGCAACAATAGCCAGCAATGGCACAATGAGTAAATCTTCAAAAAGTAGGATGGCTACAATTTTTTGCCCACGTGGCTGAGTCAGATCACCCCGATCACCCAAGAGCTGCATCACAATTGCAGTCGAGGTTAAGACGAACCCTGCGGCACCAATAAATGCCACTTGCCACGTAAAACCAAATAACAGCCCAACGCCAGTCAAAGCCAGCGCACAAATGATGATCTGCAATGTACCAAGGCCAAAAATTTCGCGTCTAAGGCTCCACAAATGTGAGGGTTGCATTTCCAAACCAATCACAAACAGGTACATCACGATTCCCAACTCGGCAATATGCAAAATTGCTGTGGAATCTTGAAAAAAAGCAAAACCGAATGGGCCAATAATTAGACCCGCAATTAAATAACCTAATACCGAACCTAAACCAATACGTTTAAAAATAGGAACTGCAATGACAGCAGCCGCCAACAAAACCACGGGGGCAACCAAGCTAATTGAATGTGCTTCTGAGCTCATACATTTCTCATTTTATTTATCTGCAATTTATTCTATGTGAAACGAGGTTTAAGGGCGATTATTAGTTTTGAGAAAAAGCATCCTAAAAATAAAATGGCTTGAGTCATACGAAAATAAAAATTGAGCCTATAAATAGGAATCAAATATTCATAGACAAACACCCATAAAAAAAAGCCCTAACGGGCTTTTTTCAAATTAAGCAATGAATTTCAACATGAGCTGAATAACCGTTGCATTAATTAAGTCGACAAAGAATGCACCACAAAGCGGAACAATCAAGAAAGCCTTATGCGATGGACCATACATATTAGTAATGGCCTGCATATTTGCAACGGCGGTTGGAGTTGCGCCCATACCGAAACCACAATGGCCTGCTGCTAACACTGCTGCATCATAGTTTTTGCCCATAACGCGGAACGTCACGAATGCTGCATATAAAGCCATCGTAATGGTTTGCGCACCTAAAATTACAACTAACGGGCCTGCTAGGTCGGCAAGCTGCCAAAGCTTTAATGAAAGCAATGCCATTGCTAAATAAAGCGATAAAGACGCGTTACCAAATACATCAATCGCACGGTCAAAAATATCAATTTTCAACACACTTTCTAAAATGTTTCTTAAGATTACACCGCCACCAAGTGCCCAAACGAAAGTTGGTAACTCGAACCAAGTTCCCTTACTAAAGCCAGTCATAAATTCAGCAAACGCTAAACATGCTGCAAACATACCCAGTGTAGTAATTGCATTATCGGCAGTAATTAAACGAACTTGATGCGGATTTTCAAACGGAGCAAGATCATCTGAATTTTGTTCAAGATGTGTGTCACGATTTTGGATTTCAGCATTGGTTTTTGGTTGAGCAAGACTGTAACGATTAATAAGTAATTTCGCTAAAGGCCCACCAATCACACCACCAATAATCAAGCCAAAGGTCGCACTCGCCATACCTAATGCTAAAGCACCCTGAATACCATGCTGACTTTCTAAAATTTCACCCCATGCGCCAGCTGTACCATGACCACCGGTTAAGGTAATTGAACCAGCAATCAAACCAATAAGTGGGTCAAGACCTAATAATGTCGCAAGACTCATACCAACAGCATTTTGCACAACAATAAATGAGGCTACACAAATTAAGAAGATGATTAAAGCAGTACCACCTTCTTTAAGCTTCATAAAATTGGCACTTAAACCAATTGAAGCAAAGAACACGAGCATAAAGCTGGTTTGTAATTCGCTACTAAAAACAATACTGTATCCCCACAATGTGTGGACAAGTAAAGAAACTACAGCAGCAACCAAACCACCAGCTACAGGTTCAGGGATATTATAACGTTTTAAAAAATCAATACGATTAACAAGAAAGCGGCCCAACAATAAGACGATAACCGCCGAAATTAGTGTATAAAAACCATTAAAAACAAATTCCATATATACTACTTTCTGATTACATTCCTAATGGATTGTAAAATAATTATATTTTATTTTTTATTATTTAAAAAAAACACAAACAAACTTTACAAAAACCCTCTTTATTTAATAATAATCATATAAATCAATTTGTTATTTTGAGTATTTAGTAAAAAATCACAATGTATCTTCTCCTAAATTTCTATCTTGCTTTGATAATTGTTTTTTAAAGATTTAAATGCTTAAGTGATGAAATCAAGACATCTGGTTGCCTCAATCTTATTACTCATTTTTTAAGCAACAGTATATTTAGCTAAGCTAAGCTCTACTTGATACATTTAAAGAAAAATCCTGTCTTTTGGGTCACTGAACTTCCCTCTCATTCACTTTAATATCCTTCAAAGACCAGCTCTTTATTGCTCTGGGCAACATCTTTATAGGTTTTATATTCAATGAGTTTATTGCTTAAAGTTCGTCAGAACGTTCCACAGCTACAATCTATTAAAAAATCTCTTCAGACACGTGCTGGTCAAAAAATACCTCACATGCTGATCAATGCATCAGATCTCTTTTTCAGAGGCCCTCAAATAGCTTTGTCAGGAAAAACACCTTTTGATGTGATTCATAAGCATGAAATCATTACCTTACGCCATTATAAAAATGAGACTGATACCTTCACTCCTAAACACCGCGTACCTTTAGTTATTGTTCCGCCACTAGCAGTGAACATGCTCATTTACGATTTGTTCCCTACTCGTAGTTTTGTACGTTTCTTTTTAGCCCAAGGGTTTGATGTTTACTTAATTGACTGGGGCATACCAACCCGACACCAAGCAAAATACAACTTCGGTACTTATATTAAAGTTTTCATGCCAGAGATGTTAAAGCAAGTTCGCCTACACAGTGGTCAGCAACAGCTTTCTTTGCATGGTTGGAGTTTAGGCGGCGCACTTTCGCTGTGCTATACCGCATTGTTTAAAGATAAAGATATTAAAAATCTAATTATTCTCGCTTCCCCTATCGACACACACAAAGCAGGTTATATGGGGAAACTATACGGTAGTCTTACCAAACCTACCGAATGGGTTCGCAAACATACGCCATTTCGTATTCGTCATCATGTACCAAGTGAAGCATTTCATATTCATGGTTGGCAAAATACCCTTGGTTTTAAATTAACTGACCCGATTGGAAATCTGAAAACATATTGGGAACTTTTTAAGAATCTAGATAACCGAGAGTTTATTGTCGACCATGCAACCTCAAGCTCATTTATCGATAATATGTTGGCCTATCCGGGCGGTGTCATGCGCGATATTATTCTCCGTTTCTGGATTGATAATGAACTGTCTAAAGGTGTAGTTAAATTTGGTGAACTTACCGCCTATCTAAAAGACATTAAATGCTCTGTGTTAGCTGTCGGTGGTAACACAGATATCATTGTCACAGCTGATGCTGTTAAACCACTCATGGATTTAATTAGTAGCCAAGACAAAACATTTAAGGTGGTACCAGGTGGTCATATGGGCGTAGTTTCTGGTAGTCAAGCACCCACTACGGTCTGGCCAGAAGTAAGTACTTGGTTAGCTACTCGTTCAGAATAATTAATTCAAAATCAGTAAAGCCAGTGTAGTCAGTTCTATGCTGGCCATAATTCAAATTTTATAAATCTGATATTCTAGTTTCATTTATATTGCAGTAGTTTTTTCTCTTAATTCAAAAGCAGCTCATTACTAGATGACACAAAAATATAAATATAATTTCCTCACTATTAATCACATTAAAAACCCTTCAACACATAAATTTTATTTATTAGAAATATAATTTAATAAAACAATATTTTATCAAATGTTAAAATTTTTTAAATAAATTAATTTTCTCTTATTAATATTTATAAATTTTAAGAAAAGTACCTCTTAAAGTTGATGTTACTTTTTGTTATTTATGTAAAGCTCATATAAACAATATATTTACTTAAGTTATTGTTAAACAAATTTTTTTATAAATTTAATTTTGTAAAATTCGATCATTATTTATACAAATGTAGGCAATCTCTCACAATTATGTAAGCCAAAGCCTACAACCCAAATGATTGTTTTTCTTATAATTAATTTCAGTACATATAAGCACTCTTTACTATTAAATAGAAAGCTGAATATTAATAAAGAGATCTGGAGAAAATGATAAAGTCATCTTTATTAATATAAAAACTCTTAATAATAGAAAAAGAATCTCAAAAATTAATATGTACTATCTTTCCTCTGGAAACAGAGGAAAGATACTTTTTTAATCATCAGATAGGGTATAGAAAATGTTTATTGCAAAAAATATATTTGTATATTTACTATCAATGTTAGCTTTATGCTTACTGATTATTTTCTTTAATTACATAGGAATGAACGAGACGATTAATCTTCTTCTCTCTTCTGCACTGTTTGGAATATTTATTACTTGGTATTTTAAAGGTAGTGGACTCTGTCTCGCCCTATTTAGCTTTTTTTATTGGGCTATGTTTGTCATTAGTCAAAGTTTAGAAGTGATATGGATGCTCGCAAGTTCAGTTATTGTATATTTAGTCATGACTAAAATATTACCTAAACTCAAGACCATCTATATTGGCGTGATAGCCAAATAGCTAAAACGGTTTCACCCCACGATTCACCATACCCACTTTCTTAACTGTGTTAATTTTAGTTTGTTCGGCAATGACTAATTCATTGATGAAAGCTTTTAAGTTTTGCTCATCAAGACGAATAGGATTAAAAGTACTTTCTCCCATTTTTAGAAAGAAAGATTCGATATTTGTATTACGTTGTACATATTTCATTGACCATCGTTGAAACGAGTTTTGTTCAATGGAATATGTACACAACCATTTAACATTGTGGTGTCTTTTATCATTTGTAATTTTTTCAAATAATCGTTCAACCACCTCTCGTTCACCTTCCAAGCATTGAAAGAAAGCATTATCGGCATAATAGAGCACCCCACAGATCTGATTCAAATCATTGAAATCTCGTGCTTCTGTCAAAATATCACGTAAATCTTGCAACAAGTCTTCATTTTTTTCGTTCCGTTGACTGGCATAACACAGGCGAACGTTCATTAGCAATTCCGTGAAATATAAAATTTCTTTATTTAAAGATTTTTTAATCTACCATATCTCTATTACTAATAATTTATATTTCACACATATTCTAAAGTTTATATTAAAAATATGTTCGATTATTAACTATAAGAGCTTAATAACTAATGATTTATATTAACAAGAAAATAAAAAGCCCTACTATTGAGGGCTTCTAATGCTCTAAAAGAACAATAAATTGCTTTAAAAGCTAAAGTAAAAAAAGCACTAAAAAGTGCTTTTTTTACTTGCTGTTATATTATTGTGGAATAATATTTACAGCATTTGGGCCTTTTTGCCCTTGAGTAACGGTAAATGTTACGCGTTGACCTTCATGCAAAGTTTTGAAACCAGAACCTGCGATTTCTTTGAAGTGAGCGAACACATCTGGACCGTTGTCTTGTTGAATGAAACCAAAACCTTTAGTTTCGTTAAACCACTTTACTGTACCACTTACTGTATTAGACATGATATATCCTACTGATTTCTAATATTTTAGAATCATTAAATAATGACCCTATCATAACTTTGAAAAAAGAATAACAAATTGAGCTTAATATCTTAAAAAACGAAGGATTATGACTAAAACTACGATACTTAAAAGAAGATTTACTAACAAGTCTTTTTTCTAGTTAACAGCATCATACATGAAATAAAATTGTATTCAAGGCTTTTATATAAATAATTTCCAAAACTTAAGTTAAATAAATATAAAACAATAGCTTAATAAAAAGATTAAGAAATTCAGTATATTGCTTAATTAAAAAACAATCTATGATGTGATAAAAACATTGAAAAGCAACTGCTATAAAAATATCTATTTAGAAAATTGCTTGAGCACGAATGAAAAGTTATTTTTAAAAATATAGATAATAAAAAAACTCCTGAATAGGAGCCTTATTTTATGGCAGAGGATCAAGGACTCGAACCTTGACGAACGGTTTTGGAGACCGTCATGCTACCATTACACCAATCCTCTATATTCATGATTAAACACTCAAGATTTAATCACAAAAAAAGCAAGATCATAATCTTGCTTTTTTAATGGTGGGGGCGAAGAGACTCGAACTCTTACACCTTGCGGCGCTGGAACCTAAATCCAGTGCGTCTACCAATTTCGCCACGCCCCCATCTGGGACATTTATTTAAAATAAATGTGGCAGAGGATCAAGGACTCGAACCTTGACGAACGGTTTTGGAGACCGTCATGCTACCATTACACCAATCCTCTTCCAAGATCTAGATGACTTAACATCTACATCAAACTTTAAGTTATTAACTTAAAGTGGTGGGGGCGAAGAGACTCGAACTCTTACACCTTGCGGCGCTGGAACCTAAATCCAGTGCGTCTACCAATTTCGCCACGCCCCCGATGGCTGTGTATATTAGCGATAAGATCTGACAGTGACAAGTGTTTTTTTTCTAAAAAAAACTAACCGTGTAAATTGTATACAGATACTAGATCAATGATTTTTATCAATTTGAATCTCTTTTAAGCAATTTATTGCTTCATCAGCATTTGAAAACCGATTTTGCTGTTGTTTTTGTAATAAACCTGCAAGTAAGGGATAAAAAATCAAAAACTGCGTGGGTAATTGAATGTTTAATTTTTGACAGTGCAAGACTGCCCAATCACGATAACTACCAGCTTCTAAGCGAGTTTGTGTTAACCATTCATATAGAACGATGCCAAATGCATATAAATCGCTTTGTATTCCCTTATACCCTCCTCTAAATAGCTCAGGAGCCATATAACGAGGTGTTGCATCCATGACTGTATCGCAACTTGAAATCGGTCTCGTTTTCTCAAAATCAATTAAATAAGGCTTTTGCTGAAACTTTCTAAAATGCTCTGCCTTAACGTCTCCATGAATCCAGCCAAGTTCATGAAGTTCTGCAAGCTTATTTATTGCGAACCAAATCTTACGATATACATCAGTTAAATCACTTTCATGAGTCAATGAACCGAACCACACATCACTATCAGGTAAAATTAAAACCTTACCTAAAGAATGGCCTAGCTGAGGAATTAAACTGACCTCAATCAATTTATAAGGTAAAAGCCATGCAGGTTTTTTAAGGTGAATTTCTTTATAAAATAGTTGCTCATGCATGAAATCTTGCTCATTTTGAGCATGGGTTTCAGGCAAATGATATTTTAACCAGTAATTCTTGGTATCTATGGTACATGTCCATAAACACCGTCCTAATGCTGCACTTGTTGGCTTTGTTACACATGTTAAGTTTTCTATATGCGAAGCAAAATCATGCTTCAGCATAATAAGACTCAGGCTGTTGTTTCTTTTCTTCAAAGCGCAAAACTTCTAAACAATGCTGAATTGTCTTACCAATACGAGCATGGGTCTCAATTGAAGAAATTTTTGGCCAAGTTGCACGTTCCCCTTCTCTTTGCAAACGCTTAAACAGATGCGGACGCGGGTTTTGCAAAGTATAGGTATAGTGACTTAGGCTATATTTAGCAATGATATTTACATCACCATAATAACGCTGTCCCATTACGCCATAGCCATGATCCAACAATCTTCTAACTGGGGATATAGAACCAAGTCGTTGACGCGTAAAGTCCATAATGCCCATTGATAGCACTTTACCTTGGCGTCTTAGAATTCTTTCAGGCCAGCTTAAAACGTCTTTACGGAAGCGATCCGCATCATTTTGCATAAATGGAACAATATGTGGGTTAACCTGACTCGCAATGGTGTAGTTTAAATTATAAAGCCGCGCCATTCTTTCTTGCGGGAAATCGCTTCTTACACTTCCATCTACCCACTTTGTATTTGCCATATAAGGTGTATGTTCACCGTCATAACGTTTACTGGTTAAGCGTACTGGTGGGAATAAAATTGGCACAGCACATGAAGCCAATACAGCACTCCACACCAAAACATTCGGTGTCATAATGGCGTTCATAATTCTTGGGTTTTCTGTTGCATCATACGGCGCTACAGCCACATTAATGTTTAAACCTGATTTTTTAAAAGCCTCTTCAAACGTAAGATCGCCTAAATTCTCAATGAGGAATTTTTTTAAATACTGAACATCGGCAATTCCACCATTCCCTTTAATGAGTTCACGGAATTTCCTAAAATGAAAAGCGTCACTAAAGAATTGCTCACCATTTAATAAGTTTTGAATATCTTCACTGGCAGAGGTTCCAAGCATACCTGTCATAATTGCCCCTGCACTTGAGCCAGAGAGCACTTTAGGCATTAAGTCTTGTTCAATTAAAGCTTTACACACACCTGTATGAAAAAGGCCTAAAGTCGCCCCACCCGAAAACATAAGTGCAGGTTGTCCATATGCCTTTTCACAGTTTTCAAAAAACTCTATTTTTTCTTTTCTTTGAAACGTAATGCATTCACTTGAAGCGATGTAAGCCAAGCTTTGGCTAACTTCTTCAATATAGTCTTCAATTAACTTTTTTGTACCGACATGTGTTGCGGCAAAAAGCATTGGATGACCAATATTTGCAATATCGTAAGTTAGACCCTCTTTAAGTAAATAGATGAGGTCTAATGTCCGATGTTGCTGACGATATCTTTTGAGCAAAGTGTATCGATAAGAAATCAGTTCGGCATCGAAGTAAGGTGAACTATTATCAAATTTCCACTCTTGCACACCCGTTTCTTCATCTAATTTTAATGCAAAAGACTTCCATTCTTCATAAGATTCAGCCATGTCTAATTGACGTTGTAATTTTTTGATACGGTAAGCCTGATGTGGATTCATATCACTTCGTATTTTTTCAAACATATTTCGTCCTCATCTTCACAGATGATTTTACTGAATAGACATCACAACACTATGCTCGGTCTGAACATTTCAATCAATTGCAAAACCGATAAAGTGGATAGGTAATAAGTTTTTTGTCAGCCTGTTAATTTCGGTGTTAGTATCCTATCAAACACTGTTTAACATGATTGACTTACCATGGCTACCATTGATTTACCGGACAATTTAGTTCAAACATTATCACTTGTATTAAATCAGTTACAGCAAGTCTTGCCTGAGCCTCGACAAGAAACAGATTTTACTGCACCTGCTTTTAGATGGGAAAATCAGCAACTTAATGCCATCTATAAGCCAAAAAATATTTATCTTGATGACTTAAAAGGCATTGAGCGTCAAAAAGAAAAAATTATTCAAAATACTTTGCAATTTTTAAATGGCCTACCAGCAAATGATGTGCTGTTAACCGGCTCACGTGGTACAGGAAAATCATCTATTGTTCGTGCTTTACTCACTGAGTATGCCCCTCAGGGATTACGTTTAATTGAAATTGAACGTGATGATTTATCAGACTTACCTAAAATTCAAAAACTCATTCAAAATCGTCCTGAAAAATATATCGTCTATTGTGATGACTTGGCTTTTAATGCCGAAGATGAAAATTACCGTAGTCTAAAAAGTGTATTAGATGGTTCATTACAGTCAGGTTCAAGTAATTTTATTATTTACGCAACCAGTAACCGTCGCCACCTGTTACCAGAATTCATGCATGAAAATACACCTGTAACTAAGGTGGACGTCCCCCAATATACTGAATTACACCCACAAGAAGCGATTGAAGAAAAGATCTCTTTATCGGATCGTTTTGGTCTATGGCTATCTTTTTATCCAATGGATCAAAACCTATATTTAGAAATCGTTAAGCATTATCTTGATAAAGCAAACATGCCTTTCAATGATGAAGTTCGTGCAGAAAGTCTACGTTGGTGTCAGATGCGTGGTCAGCGCTCTGGTCGAGCTGCTTATCAGTTTTCTAAGCATTGGATTGGTTTAAACGCATTAAAAGATTTGTCTAACAATTAAATAAAATGTCCTGCAAAGCCTTAGCTTTGGCCTATAAACCGCTTAGCTTTGGCAGTTGTTTTTCATAACCTAAAACAAAGATAGTTCTTCTTTAGGTTTATATATGAAAAAGCAATTGCCAAAAATTTCTACAACAAGTAAAGCGCTTGGTAAAAGTTTATTACTTGCACAAGGTGTTTTAGACAAAGCAAAAAAATATTCAACTCTTCCTTTTACTCAAGCCCATATCATCCGTCCACGAGTTGACGAAAAATATTATAGCTGGACACATTACGGTATCTTTTTCCCACTTTTACCAGAGCCGCATCGTTACTTAAATATTATGATTTTAATCGGTACACCAGGTGCACTTGCTTTTGACCATGATGACATCATCACTGGAAACCCGAGAAAAACAGCTACTTTCTTTTCAAGCACAGCTGCTCTGGAACAAGCTCTACTGAAGGCCTATGTCATTCCCGAAGATACAAAAATTAATAAAGATGGGACCTTAATAGAACTAGGTCAGGAAATTTCAATTCAAGGGAAATTTCCTCAAATTCACATTAATGGTCATTATGATGGATTTGATTTCGACTTTGATATCGATATTACTTCACATGTTTCATGGTTTATAAAAACACCAATCTATGATCATTTTAGCTTATTGGCAAAGTTTAAAGGTTTTCTAAGCTATCAAGCAGAACGCATTGAAAGCCAAGGAATCTGCACTTACGAATATGCTCGAGCAGTTGGTCCTCACTCCATCACAAACAAACTTATTCCTGATGTATATAAACTGCCACTTGATTTTTTCACTTATCAAATCATCAATTTAAATGAAACCACTCAGCTTCTTCTTACCAAAGCCGATATTGCAGGACAAACAGCTGCATATACCCTACATATTAGACATCTGGACCAGCCAGCTGAAATTTATACAGATGTAAGCTTTGATATTATTTCGCATCAAGTTGATGACTTTGTTTCACTTAGTGGGCAAAAAATGCGACTTCCAAAATATTTTTCTTGGATCGCTAGAAATGAGGCAAAGCAAATTATCTTAAACATTCAGGCAGAAATTGACTGCCCATTCCGCTATGGTCATGGGCGAGGTTATGCGAGTAGCTATATATTTACAGGTCATTATTTTGGTAATGAAGTTCAAGGCCGTGGTTACATCGAATATATTGATATCGAAAACCAACATGCTTTTGAAGATGAATAATTTTACTCAGGAATAGTGAGTTCAGTCATCGGCCAGCGCGGCGTGGTCGTTACCGCTAAACCATCATGCTGACCTGCTTTTAAACGTTGATATCCAGCAAAAGCAATCATTGCCCCATTATCAGTACATAAAGCAGGCTCTGCATAATAAACTTGCGCTTTAATTTTCGCCAAAGAGGTTTCTAATTGCTCGCGTAGTCTTAAATTTGCGCTAACTCCACCTGCAATCACTAAACGTTTAAGTCCAGTTTGCTTTAAAGCTTTTACTGATTTTTTTACCAAGGTATCTACAATTGCTTCTTGGAATGAAGCAGCAATATCAGCGTCACGATTTTCGCCATTCAATTTTTTCAATTGAACAGAAACAGCTGTTTTTAAGCCACTAAAAGAAAAATCTAAGCCTTGATGAAGCATAGGTCTTGGAAACTCAAAAGCTAATGGGTCACCAGATAATGCAAGTTTTGCGATATTTGGCCCACCTGGATATGGCAAGCTCATCATTTTTGCAACTTTATCAAAAGCTTCGCCCGCAGCGTCATCAATAGACTCACCCAATAGTTCATATTGACCAATAGCGTGGGCTGCCATCAATTGTGTATGTCCACCTGAAACTAACAATGCTACAAACGGAAATTCAGGTGGTTGACTTGAAAGTAATGGGGCCAACATATGACCTTCCATATGGTGAACACCAATTGCAGGCTTGTTTAAAGAAAAAGCTAAAGTTCTGCCAAACAGTGCACCTGTCATTAATGCTCCCATTAAGCCAGGACCACGCGTATAAGCAACCGCATCAATCTCTTGTTTTGTTACACCACTTTGTTCAAGCAATTGATTCATTAAAGGAATTAATTTACGAACATGGTCTCGAGAAGCAAGTTCAGGTACTACGCCACCATATTCAGCATGAAGTTTAATCTGGCTATAAAGAACCTGTCCCCGTAAGCCGAGTTCGCTATCATAAAGTGCCAACCCTGTTTCATCACAAGAAGTTTCCAAGCCTAAAACAATCATCAAAACTGCCTTTTATATGAGTCAAAATATTGCAATCGCTATTATAGACTTGTGATATGAGTTGTAAATGAGTAAAATACTGACCTTCACTTGTGATCCGGCGCAATGGTGTGCCTGATCTTATCCATAATCTAGAGGATTTTACATGCCACAAGTTAAGTTGAAAGAAGGCGAACCAGTTGACGTAGCTATCCGTCGTTTCAAACGTTCATGCGAAAAAGCTGGTGTTTTAGCTGACGTTCGTAAACGCGAATTCTACGAAAAACCAACTCAAGAACGTAAGCGCAAAAAAGCTGCAGCAGTTAAACGCTACCAAAAGAAATTGGCTCGCGAATCTGTACGTACTACTCGCCTTTACTAATTAATTTGTGATTGACTGCTGAATTATGACTACTTTAAAAAACCAAATTACTGATGCATTAAAAACTTCTATGCGTGCCAAAGATATGGCAACAGTGACGGTTTTGCGTAGTCTACAAGCGGCAATTAAGCAAATCGAAGTCGATGAGCGCAAAGAGCTTGACGACGCTCAGGTTCTTGCGGTCATTGAAAAGCAAATTAAACAACGTAAAGAATCGATCAAAGCCTTTGAAGGTGCTGGTCGTAATGATTTAGCTAGTAAAGAACAAGCCGAAGCTGAGATTATCTCTCAGTTTCTACCAGAAGCTATGACTGAGGAAGAGCTTGATTCTATCATTGAGCAAACGATTGCTGCTCAAGAAGCAACTAGCATGAAAGATATGGGTAAGGTGATGAATTCTCTACGTCCGATCATAGCCGGGCGTGCCGATCCTGCTCAAGTTTCAGCAAAAATTAAAGCTAAGTTAGCTTAATTCCCCCTTTTTAAATTTTACATTTCTTCCAATCAAGCTTCTTTAGTTTGTATATATTTGCACATCTGCAAATTAAGTAAGATATAACTGTTAAATCTTCATTCTTCGCTCATCTTGCATTTGTTTCAAACGACTGTCTATTCTTGCCGACATTGCTTGATTGTCTTTTGCCAATCGCTGAGCATGCAACATTGATTTAATTGCATTTTCCTCACTACCTGACCAATATTCTGCTTCAGCTCGATAGCGTAAAACATTAACCGCTCTTAAAGGTCCATTCTTATCCAAATTAGCGGCTTGCTGTAAAAATTGCCAGCCTTGTATATCTCTTGGATTCTTATTAATAAATCTTTGGACTAAGGTTTGAACTTGCGCAAACTTACCTTGTCGTAGCAGCACCTCAGCTAACTTATAACTAAAAGCTTTATTTTCAGGCATCGTCATCTGCATAGAAGCAATTGTTGTATAAGCTTGATCTAATTTATTTTGGCCAAGATAAATATCTGTCTGCAATAATGCCACTAGAGGCTTTCCACTAGATTTCGCTTGATCTAAAGTAGACTGGGCTTGAGCATAATCGCCTTGTCTTGTGTAAAATGCTGCTAAAGCAATCAGACCAGCAATATTCTTTTGAGAGGCCAAACTTTGTAGTTGGTTTTCAGTTGCCTGATTTGCAACCACCATGGTGTACCATTTTAGAATCTCAAAATCAGCATCATATATACGGTTTTTAACTCTCGGCATCTGGTTTGCACGCAGCCGCGCTTCGCTCATACGTTCAGTCGTCAATGGATGAGTCAACCAGAAATCTGGTAAAAAACTCACTCGACTTGTAGCCCTATGCATTGTTTCAAAGTAATCTGCCATACTTTGTGGGTTATAACCCGCCGCATACATATATTGCATACCAATACGGTCTGCTTCACGCTCTTGATTTCGACTATATGTTAATTGCTTATCCATGAGTGCAGCTTGGGTACCAAGCATCACTGCTGCACCCGCATCGCCACCACCCTGCGCAGCTATAGCCACCCCCGCTAAAAGTCCTGCTAGACTTAGCAATGTTTGACCTTTAAAGGCTTCTTCAGAGCGACTAAAATGCCTTTGCGATACATGCGCAATTTCATGTGCCATAACACCAGCAATTTCATCAATATTTCGTGCTGAGGCAATAAGCCCTGTATTGAGCGCAAATAAGCCACCCGGGACAGCAAAAGCATTAATTTGTGGGTCTTTAATCACGACTAGACCAATCGGCTGACCAAGCTGAGTTTCACTTAAAATACTCGAAAATACCTGAAAAAATTGATCTTCCAGCCAAACATCTTGAATAACGGGCATTTGTTTGTGAACTTCACGAAAAACTTTTTCGCCAATAAATTTTTCTTTTTGTTGATCAAGCAAACCAATCCCACTTCCAATATTTGGAATTTCTACTTGATTTGCAGAAGGCTGAGGGTCGAAAGGCTGCGCGTACGAAGCATTTGTTATAAAAGCCGTACTTAAAATAATTGGCAAAAATCTCAAATGTTTTTCTCTAGTAAAATTAAACCATCAAAAAAAAGTCTACTGATATAAAACATAAAAAATTATGTTCAATCAATAGACTTTTAATATATCACTCGAGATCGCTTAGTTTTGCAATGAAGTGTTATTAATCATTTATGCAAAGTTTGGGTTTACCAAATATCTAGGAGTTTTATTCTCTAAAGCTTCAACTAGATTTTTATAAGCAAGATTTGCCATTTTTTTACGGGTCTCTGCAGTCGCAGATCCTACGTGAGGCAAAGTAACAACATTTGACAGTTTAAAAAGCTCTGAATCTTGTAAAGGTTCTTTTTCATATACATCCAAACCAGCCCCAAAGATTTCTCCGCTTTGTAAGGCCTCAATCAATGCTTGCTCGTCAACCACTGAACCACGCGCAATATTAATAAAAATAGCGTGCTTTTGCATAAGCTCAAATTGAGCTTTCCCCATCAAAGCTTTCGATTCATTATTTAAGTCAACTGCGGTTACTACAAAATCAGACTGTTGCAATAACTCATCCAAACCAAGATATTGTGCTTTTAAAGGCTCTGCCAATTCAGGTTTTTCACGGCGGTTATGGTAAACAATATTCATGTTAAATCCATAAAAACCACGTCGTGCAATTGCAGCACCAATATTACCAAGCCCAATAATTCCTAATGTCTTTCCAAAAACATCTAAACCAAACTGCTGAAGCCCAACAGTTCTTTTCCATTCACCTTGTTTCGTCCAATGATCAAGAAAAGGAACTTTTCTAGCAGCGCTTAGTAATAATGTAAAAGCAAGATCAGCCGTTGTTTCAGTTAAAACATGAGGTGTATTTGATAACCAGATTTTTCTTTGGTTTAGATAAGCCACATCATAATTGTCATAGCCAACTGTTACAGATGAAATAATTTTGAGTTTTTGAGCAGGTGCAAGATTACTTTCATTAAGAAGTCGACCAGCACCAATCATCCCATCAGCATCTACAACGTGTTGGCGTATTTGCTCATTAATATCACCCAGTTTTGGATTAAGAATCACAACATGATAATCCTGTTGTAATCGAGACAAAATTTCTTCATCAATTTGGCTAAAAACTACAACTTTTTTCATGTAAATCCCTACTACTCGTTGTTATCTTGCATTAATTGCCATAACCTTTTTTTAAGGAGTGGTTTCTCCAACATCTCTTTTAAACTCGCCAAATGAATAATATTGGCATGCTGAATATAAGAACATTCACCAAGGCACAAGATCTTCTTGTCTGCTGCGACAGCATCTAAAAAGCCTTGAATATATGAACCTGCACCACGTTGGTCTTGATAGTTAGCTAAAGGGAACGGCCATTTTAGTTCAGCATATTGCCCTATTTTTGCTTTTTGAATGTTATTCCAAAGCTGCTTTTCTTCTTCACTTAAATTGGTAACATCTAAAAAAATAACGCATTTTTCAAGCGCAAAAGCCTGCAACTCAAATGAAGCAATCGTAACTACTGGAGCTTGTACTTCATTACGAGGTACTACAACAGGCGGAACTTCTACTGGAAGTGATACCGCAATTTCAGGTTCCGCTTTTGGAATTTCTTTGACTTGTGGTTTTGTCGGCTGCTCAACAACTGGATTGTTATTAGAAGGCAATATAATTGGCTCACCTTCTGGAGCAGCTTGATCTCGCCAAAGACTTTGAGCATTATTTTTTTGGCACACCTGTGTCTTAGGAATCCATATATCAATTCCTAAAGTTGCCAATATATTTCTTTGCTGCCCAATCATCTGTAAATCAATACCTCTACTCTATCTACATTCTAACGGGCTTGAGTTTTTTTTTCAGTGTTTTATTTCATTCAGATGTTTTTATAATCGTAGATGTCTTTTAAATAATCATCACACTATTTCTCTTTTGCATTTGATCCACAATTTCTTCTGTCTCAAAGCCAAAACGCCAATAAAGCAATTCGAGCACATCGAGTTCATCTTGCGTGATAATACGGTCGCTCCACAAACACATTTCTGCAATAGCTAGAATACTTAGACGGTCACGTAATAATAAACCAGCAATATCATTTAAAATTTCAGCTAGATCTAATGGCTCATCTGAAATTTCATCATAGATATACATTTCATCGGGATTGAGCAGCGAACGTAAAATGCGCTCACGTACTTCCAACTGATTAGGGCTATTAATTTGCTGAACATGAAGTAAAGCATCAATTAAACGAACAATTTGAGGTTTGACTTCTTCAAATGCAGTCGGTAAATGTAACGGCATCAAGTTCAACTCATGTTTAACCCGCTCCAGTAAAAGTGCATCTAACAACCCAATTTCACCATCTTCTTGGATAATAAGTGCTAGCTTAGTAAGAAATTGCCGCGCAATACTTGCAGGTATATGCCCAATATTTTTACAAGCATCATGAAATATCTGAATATGAATACGCCCATCCAAATTCAATAATGCATCGATAATGGCATGACTCACAGGTGCATCTTTTGGAATGAATTCCCGATATTGGCGAATCATCAAAATAGCAACCATCACTTCACGTGAACCAGTCGCAGTTTGTAGTGCTCGCTGAATTAATTCAGGACGCTTTTTATTTCGACGTACATCACTACTCAGGGGCTTAATGGCATCATTTAATGCAAAACTAATTGGTGACAACCTTAATAAAGGTAAAGGCTGTGGAGATGACCACGGAATATAAATTTCTTTCTCAGATTCTTCCAAGAAATGAAATAAGCTAAACAACGGACGGTTTCGAAGCTTTTTTAAATTTTCTAATTGTAAATCTTGTAGCAAAGTGGGATTTAACTCATAAATACGCTCACGAATACTCGGGTGAATATTCATCCAGCTTTGTGGGCTAAGGGAGTTAGCAAAACACATATGTGCGATTGATTCAGAATAAGCACTATGAATTTGCGAACCAGAGTGGTGAACATAAATACGCAACAAGGTTTGGGTGTTCGCATTATTTTTTAATAGTCGTACTGTTTTTTGGTCATTACGAAATGTGCGCCCACTCAAAGTCAAATACTTAATAAAACGAGTAATCAACACACCTAGGCTTCCAGCCAACCAAATGACTCCACCCACCGCAACAAAAACTGTTTCAAATTTATGTTTATAGCCCGGGCTATAGCGCTTAAAACCTTGCTTGGCTAATTTACTGCCCCACTGACTAAAAGTTGTTAAGCCGCTATATAAAATCTTTAATTTTGTATTCTCAACAGCCTCCCCCGATAAAATCTGATTAAACTCATGGCCTAATAAGCCATATAACTCAAGCTTATCCAGATTCTGTAAAGCGCCCCATGTCAGAATAATTACAATATCTTTGGGATGAAAACCTGCCGTAAGTGCATTTACACCAACTTCATCAGGTAGTACATATACGGTTGGAACTTTTAGTGAAAAATTTTGAGCTAAGTGTTCTGTAATTTTTAATGCTGCGAGTTCTTCGGGAGTACTCTCCTCTTTCACCAAACGACGTGCTTTAAGTTGTTTTGCTAAAGAGTGCCCACCTTTACGCAGGATATAAAGTTCGGTAACTACCGACCAAACCATAATAAAAAGTAATAATGCAACGAAGTAAGGACTTAAGGTATGCCACCAAATTGGCTGGCTATAATCAAAAAAATGAACGAGTAAACCTAAAATTAAATTTAAGATAAAAATAGTAAGCAGCACAGCAACCAAACACATAGTGATGGACCATGCCATATTTTTATTTTCGATGAGATAGTGGCTTACTTCTTTCAATGTAAATATTCCCAATTACATTGTTAGGTTTCATCATAAAAGAAAAAAGCGGGAAATACCCGCTTTTTTCGGCTATTTCTATTCTTCTTTGATGCCTGTTAAATCTACAGAAGCAGCATCGACATTAACGTCAATATAACCATCTTTTTTCTTCTTGGCAGAATCATTACGCTTCTGCTCCAAATTATTTAGATAGTTACCATCAATATCACCTGTTACATAGATTCCATCAAATACTGAGCAATCGAACTCAGTTAAGTCAGGCACTTTGCTGGTACGTACAGCATTTTTCAAGTCTTCCAATTCTTGGAAAATCAAACGATCAGCACCAATAATTTCTTGGATTTCTTCCACGCTACGTTCTGAAGCAATAAGCTCAGCTTTAGCAGGCATATCGATACCGTAAACGTTTGGATACATTACTTTTGGTGCTGCTGAAGCAAAGTATACTTTTTTTGCACCAGAATCACGTGCCATCTGAATAATCTCATTACACGTTGTACCACGTACAATAGAGTCATCCACCAACAGAACGTTCTTACCTTTGAATTCTAACTCAACAGGGTTTAATTTCTGACGTACAGATTTTTTACGTTGCTGTTGACCCGGCATAATAAAGGTACGGCCGATATAACGGTTTTTCATAAAACCTTCACGGAACTTCACACCTAGAATATTTGCAAGTTCTAAAGCTGAAGTACGGCTCGTATCTGGAATTGGAATCACCACATCAATATCGTGGTCTTCGCCCCAGTCACGTAAAATTTTATGAGCAAGCTTTTCACCCATTTTTAAACGTGCTTTATAAACTGAGATTCCATCAATAATCGCATCAGGACGAGCAAAATAAACGTACTCAAAAATACATGGGCGGTATTTCGGATTAGCAGCACATTGCTTAGAGAACAACTCGCCATTTGCATTGATGAAAATTGCTTCACCCGGTTCAATATCACGCTCAATTTTGAAACCAAGAGCAGTAATAGCAACCGATTCAGAAGCAATGATGTATTCCATCTCACCTTGTTCAGTTACACGCGAACCGTAAATAAGTGGGCGAATACCGTTTGGATCACGGAAACCTACTAAACCATGACCAGTAATCATCGCCACTACACCATACGCACCTTGGCAACGCTCATGCACACGAGAAACCGTGTGAAAAATATCGTCAGCGGTAGGATTTAAAGTCCCTTTTTTCTGTAATTCATGCGCGAATACGTTTAAAAGAACTTCTGAGTCAGAATCTGTATTCATATGACGTAAATCTGTTTTAAACAGGTCATCATGAATTTCTTCTGCATTGGTCAAGTTACCATTATGCGCAAGCGTAATACCGTAAGGTGAGTTTACATAAAATGGTTGTGCTTCAGCACTGCTCGCAGAACCAGCAGTTGGGTAACGTACATGGCCAATACCATAATTACCAAGTAATGCTCTCATATGACGAGTATGAAAGACATCACGCACCATACCGTTATCCTTACGAAGGAAAAGACGGCCTTCATGGCAGGTTACTATTCCAGCTGCATCTTGCCCACGATGTTGCAACATCGTTAAAGCATCAAACAACATTTGGTTCACTGGCGATTTACCGGCTATACCAACAACTCCACACATAGCAACCTCGCAGACAAGCTAGGAATTAATAAAAAGGATTCTTTGTCGAATGGTCGGATCGGTTTTCTAAATCTTCCGATTCGTCCATTGGTTTTGAAGGAGTGCCTGATGCACTACCTCCAGATGTTATTTGATGAAATGCCTCACTTGCAGCATCTTTAGACAACTCGGTAGCCAAAGGCGCATAAGGCAATAAAAACTGTATAAATTTGGACTGTTTCCAGTGTGGTGAACTCTCAACCCAAGGCCCTACACCCTGCATTGTAATTAGTACAACCAACAAGCCCTTTAAAGAACCAAAAGCACCACCTGCTAAACGATTTAATGGCCCCAGTTTCAGACTTTTCAAGAGGCCATTTAAAAATGCAGAGACGATCCATGTTAAAACAATGATCAAAAGCGCTATAAATGCAAAAGCTGCAATTTTCTGAACAACTGGATCATGACTTAAACCCGACATAGACGGAGCAAGAAGGACAGCATATTTTGCACCCATAATTAATGCAATGACCCATCCTACCAAGTTCGCAAAGGCTTTAATAAATCCTTGTCGCAAACCGTTTAGCCCCCCAATGAGCAAAAGTATCAGAATAATGATATCAATTGTGTTCATATTCACTTAAGACATAGCTGCAACACATTGTTTCACTAAAATAGGACCTGTATAAATTAGCCCACTATAGATCTGTACTAATGTTGCTCCAGCTTGCTGTTTGACTGCTGCTTGGTCACCCGACAAAATTCCACCCACGCCAATTAACGGGATTTGTCCTTTTAATGTTTGGGCAAACAAACGTAAGCATTCTGTACTTTTTTCAAAAACAGGGGCGCCTGATAAACCGCCCGACTCATTACCATAAGGAAGATTTTCTACACCTTCTCTTGATAAGGTCGTATTAGTAACGATCAAGCCATCAATTTTAAACTGCACTAACTGTGCTGCAATAAATTCAACATCTTCCGCTGTTAAATCAGGTGCAACCTTTAGAACCAAAGGAACATAGTGATTATTTTGTTCAGCTAGCTCAAGTTGTCTTTCTTTTAAGGTTTGCAATAGTTCAGTTAATGCATCGCCACTTTGTAAACTTCTTAAGTTCTTAGTATTTGGAGATGAAATATTAACGGTAATATAAGAAGCGTAGTTATACACTTTCTCAAGGCAAATCAGGTAGTCATCAACAGCTTTTTCTACAGGAGTATCAGCATTCTTACCAATATTAATGCCTAAAATTCCTTTAAACTTTGAAGCTTTGACATTTTCAATCAGCTTCTCAACACCATCATTATTGAACCCCATACGGTTAATAATGGCTTGAGCTTCAGGAATACGGAATAAGCGCGGCTGCGGATTACCCGATTGAGGACGAGGTGTAATGGTTCCAATTTCAATAAAACCGAACCCCAACCCAGCTAAAGCATCAATGTGTGCACCATTTTTATCAAGACCAGCTGCCAAACCTACTGGATTTGGAAATTCAATTCCCATACAAGTCGTCGGTTTCGCCTCTACGCTCTGACGGAGTAGGCCGAACTTATGTGCTTTATCAAGCATAGATAATGTTAATTCATGGGCACGCTCTGGTGCTAAACTAAACAACATCGGGCGAGCAAGTGAATATAACATACCAATCACAATCTACTGATTTTAGGTAGGCATATTATAGGCACAGGCAGCACAAAACACCATGCTTAAGACCAGCATATTTTAATATGTTATTGAACCGTCGCTGTTAATTTAATCTGACCTTCACTTGAAACCATTTCCATTTTTTCAATACTTAAGCCCATTTGTGCCAGTTGGGTTAAAAAGTTAGCTAAAATTGCGTAATTCTGATGAGTAACAATAATTTGTAACTGCTCGCCATTTTGCTGAGAAGTAACCGTTAAACCTTGCTGTTGAGCTACACGTTGTATTTTTTCTGCCTGCCCCAGCTCAAGCTCACTCGCAGGTTTCATAGTGACTGCATTACTTTGCATCCACACCATCAAATCTTTTAAATCATTTAAGCGCTGTTGCTGCTGTTCTGCTAAGGAATGCATTTTCCAAAGTGAAGCCCCAATAATAGCCACTACAACAAAAATTGTAGTAAAGACCACCATGATACGTTCACGGACAGTCAAACGGTCTAAATATTGATTAACTTGTTCGATCCACTGATCAAAGCGGTTTTGCAATTGAGCTAACATTTTCATTATTGTATTTTCACCACCCCAATAGCCCCACCACCATCGGCTTGAACATTACCTAACTCCGCCTTAAATCCTTGCTGATTAAGCTGCTGTGTTAAAGCTTGCAAATCATCTGCCGATTTTGCTTTCAAGGCCATGGTTAGTGTAGAAGCATCATAATTTAATTGCTGAGCTAAAATTTGTCTTTGCATCAAAATAGGTCCAACACGACTCAATAAAGAAAGTGCTTGTGTATCGCCTTGTTTACTCATTCTTAAATGACTTTCAAATTGGCTTTTTATATTTTGTTCATTTACGCGACTAGAAGGACCAAACCAATATTTATATTGCTCAATTGTCTGCTCAGCTGTTTGATTTGCTACATTTCTTAATTTTACCCAACGCAACAAATCATAGCTGAACTGAACCACAATGATTGCTAAAACAATAACCGCACATGCTTTCCAGTACCCAGAAACCGTTTGCTCTTGCCCTTTGGCTTTTGGTAAAACGTTAAAAGGATGCTGTTTAGGTTTATCTAAACGCTGAAACTGATAAAAAAATTCTGAACGTTGCTCAACACTAGAAGCTGCTTCTAAGCTTTCTAATTGTTCTGTCGTTAATCCACTATATTGATAGTTTGTTTCAACTGGCTGGAATTCCAAAAACAATCCCAAATCATCTAGTGAATTACCGACCCATTTACTTTCACGCGCCAATAATTTTTGGTCAATATTACACAGGATAACTTGGTGCTCTTGTGGTTCCGGCAAAATCAAAAAGTCTGGCAACAAAGCAACCAGCTTGATTGGCAACAAATTCATCGCATGTTGCCATGTTTCCACAGTAGTTTTTGCAACACCCAATATTGTTAATTGATCAGCATGAAAATGATGAACTACTTTCATGTGATCAATAGGCAAAGTTACAAACTCTTCAAGCAAATATTTAACACCATCTGCTCCAAGTTGCTTGTAATGAGACTTTGCTATTTGTTGTTGGAATACCTGAGCATGACGACTAGGAAAAAAGACGACAGCCTCTTTTCCTTGGTGCAATTGTAGGTCTTGTATTAATTGATCAAGGCTTTCAGCCTGCAACCAGTTTTCTCCGTTAGACCAATGCCATATTCCATTGGTTTCAGGCATCCATAAATACAGCATAATGGGCTAAATAACCTTTTTATTTATATTGTGGGTATAAAACTATTTTTTTGTGTTGATAAACCAGTTGCAATTACAGCCTGATCATAAATTCGAGCTTCAGCCAACGCAAATGGATTAAAGTTTTCATGGGTCAGCAGCTCAGCAATATGCCCTACTACATTCATATGACACACGACCACAATTGACTCATAAGGAATCTGAGACAACCACTCGACTGCCTCTTTGGCGTTATCATCTGGCTTAATTTTATCGCATAACAACACAGGCACATCTTTAAAATACGCTTGAATATGTGCCAATGTCTCTTGAGCACGTAACAAAGGACTAACTACAAAAATATCAGGCTTAACAATATCTTTTAAAAATGTTGCTGTCTGTTCTGCTTGAGCATGTCCACGAGCAGTAAGAGGGCGTTTAGTGTCGTTACCATTTACAGGTGGAGCGGCTTCCCCATGGCGAACCAATGTCAGTTGCATAAATTTTCCTTGTTAATAATTCCTGCATTATAACCACAATTTATGACATTTCTTCTTCAGACTTCGTGATGAGGTAAAACAAATTCAACATCACTACGGTGTCCGTTTTTCATAAGAGATAATGCAATATTTAAAGGAGGCGCCCCTTCGAAAATAACTTCATATAAAGCGTTAGTGATAGGCATATAAACATCTAGTTCTTCTGCTTTACCACGCACCTGAACAATTGTATTGATGCCTTCTGCTGTCTGCCCCAACTCTTTACTCGCCTGATCCAGCGTTTTACCCGAACCTAAAGCATAACCAATCTGATAATTACGGCTTAAAGGGCTATTACAAGTCGCGAATAAATCACCAACACCTGACAATCCCAAGAATGTAAGCGGATTTGCACCTTGTTTTACTGCAAAACGGCTCATCTCGGCCAAAGCACGCGTTAAAATCATACTCTTGGTGTTTTCACCAATTTTGTAAGCAGCACCAATTCCCATTGCAACCGCATAAATATTTTTAAGCGCACCACCTAACTCTACACCGTGCACATCATCGCTACCAAAAACACGGAATAGAGCACTATGCAGAGCATGTTGCACAGCATAACGAACTAATTCGGAGTCACTGGCAATAACAGTACCAGATGGCATACCTGCCATAATTTCTTTTGCAAGGTTTGGACCTGATAGCACACCATAGGGAACTTCAGGTAATTCTTCACGAATAATATCGCTCATGAAGCTGAAAGTTTTAGCTTCAACGCCTTTGGTTAAAGACACAACCGCTTGTGCAGTAATATAAGGAGCGATTTGTTTTAAAACATCACGGAATGAGTGACTTGGAATTGCGACTAAAATAATATCTCGGTCACATACAGCTTGCTCAAGATCAGACACAGCGCGTAATGATGACTCTAAAATAAAATCTGGCAAATAACGTTTATTAATGTGTGTTTTATTAATTTCCTCAGCTGTTTCGGCGTCACGAATCCAGATCATGGTATCGCAACCGTTACGTGCAGCTAAATTTGCCATAGCCGTTCCAAAGCTTCCCCCCCCTAGAACGGTAATACGTAAAGCGGTTTTTTTATCAACCGCAACAGGTTCCACCAAATCTGTAAACTTAAATTCAGCCATCTTTTATTATCCTATTTCTTACTTCTACAGAGGCTTAAGCCTGCCAAACTTTTACGAATTCTTTACTTTCAATATCTGCACGCGGTGCAATTACTTTAGCTGCTGTGCCGACGTAAATAATACCTGAAATTAAATCACGAGGTTGCAGACCTAAATGCTGTTTTAACCAATTTGATTCGACAACTGCACCACTACGCCACATGGTCGAAAAACCTTGAGCTTGTAGAGATAATAAAAGATTTTGTACTGCAGCACCCGTACTTAAGATTTGTTCGAAATGCGGTACTTTCGGATGATCTTGTAGTTGTGTAAGCGCTAAAATAAGTAATGGTGCGCGAAAAGGATGTTGTTTAACACGTTCGAGTTGAGCGGGATCAGTTTCACCTAAATCTGCTAGAGCCTTTGCTAAAACTTCACCAAAAGCACCACGTTGTTCGCCTGAAACAACCACAAAACGCGTTGGCTTAAGTCTATGATGATCTGGGGCTGTCAAAGCTGTTTGGAAAGCCAACTCTAATTGCTCTGTATTTGGAGCTGGCTCAACTAATTGGCCAATAGACTGACGCTGATGAATATTTTGGTGAATTATTTGTATTGCTGAATCCGTCATTAATATTGATCTAACTCAAAAATTCAAAATAGATTAGCATAATCTACCGTTAATCCACCATTGAATCTAGCTTATAAAATTAGCGAACTCACACTTTGACATTTTTTAATACAAAACATCAAAACTCATACAACGTCTTCAAAATCAACTAGAAAACTTATGTTCAAATAGCTATGTCTTTTAGCGATTAACTTTAGGTGCATTATGAAAAAAATAATTTTAGCGAGCGCAATGAGCGGTGTTGTTTTATTACTTGGTGCTTGCGCAACCACTCCTAAAAATACTTTAGCAGTTCAAAAAGAAAATAATCAGTTTGAAGTTACAGGTATCGGCAAAACCAATTTAATTGCAAAAAACAATGCAATTACAGCAGCCCAAAAAACTTGCTCAAAAAGCACTTCACCAGTCGTTGTGGACGAAAAAACAACCTATAACGGTGTATTAAAAGATGTGGTAAGTGAAAAAACTGGTCAAATGGTTGAAGCTGCGGCAGGTGTTATTGGTACATTGACTGGTAAAAATGCGTCTTTAGCAAAAGATGATGACTACCAAACAACGCTTACTTTCTATTGTAAAATTAATTAATCAAAAAAATCCCAATCAAATGATTGGGATTTTTTTATTAGCAGTAACCATCTAATCTGGTCAGTGGTAATTTTTTACCAATTGCTTTTTCAATTTCGGGTAAATAAAAGGCATCATCTTCTGAAAGAAAACTAATACTTACACCTTGTGACCCAGCGCGACCTGTACGACCAATACGGTGTACATAATCATCAGACTGCTCAGGCAACGTAAAGTTGATGACATGCGACACGCCATCCACATGAATACCACGACCAGCAACATCTGTCGCGATCATAATATTATGTTTACCTTGCTTAAATTGCTCTAACATTTTTAAACGTTTATCTTGAGCAATCTCACCTGAAAGCATACCAACTCTATATCCATCTTTCTTTAAATGATCATAAAGACGGCGGACCTGATCACGTCGATTAGCAAAAATCATGACCTTATCGATTGGCTCTTCACGCAAAATATCTTGTAATAAACGATATTTATCTTGTTTAGCCACGACATACACACGTTGCTCTACATCGTTATTCGTTTTTTGCTCCGGCTCAATTTCAACAGTGATTGGTTCAAACAACCATTGTCTTGCCAAATTAAGAACATCATAACTAAACGTCGCAGAGAACATCAGTGTTTGACGTTGTTCCTTACGCGGAGAGTAACGGACAATACGTTTTACAGAAGGAATAAAACCCATGTCCAGTAAACGGTCGGCTTCATCAATCACTAAAAATTCAATTTGATCGAGCCAAACTTCTTTTTGTTCTACAAAATCAATTAGACGCCCAGGTGTAGCGACCATGATATCGACAAAATTAGCATCTAGCTGTTTCTTTTGCTTATCAAAATCTACACCACCTAATAATGTTACAAGATGCAAATCTGAGAATTTTGTGAGTAGCTTTGCGTCACTTTCAATTTGCAATGCCAACTCACGAGTAGGTGCCAAGATTAAAGCACGAGGCTCGCCACGGAAACGTTGCTCTTGAATCGGATTATTGAGTAAATCATTAATTACACTAATCAGAAAGGCAGCTGTCTTACCTGTTCCTGTTTGTGCTCGCCCAATTGCATCATGCCCGGCTAATGTATATTTTAAAACCTTTTGCTGAATTGGGGTCATTTGAGTAAACCCTAAAGCATCAATCGCCTTTTTAAGTTGCGGATGTAAATTCAAGGTTTCAAAACCAGATGTCATAAATACGCGCTCTAACAAACAATCTCTCGAATGAGAAGATCATTATAAACAAAAACGCCCCAATTCAAAAATTGGAGCGTCCATCATTCATCAAAAAGATGAATTAGTCTTAGTCTAAAGGCTGAACGTTTTCAGCTTGAAAACCTTTTTGACCTTGTACAACGCTAAATTCTACGCGTTGACCATCACGTAGAGAACGGTGACCATCACCTACGATTGCACGGAAGTGAACGAATACATCGTCGCCGCCGTTACGTTGAATAAAACCAAAGCCTTTAGTGTCATTAAACCACTTTACTACGCCTTGTTCACGAGCTGTCATAAGTCAATCCTCAGATGTTGAAAAAAGGACCTTCCGGTGTTGCAAACAGCAGAGCAAACAAGGTTTTAAAATATTTATAATCTTAAAGCTTGTAATCATTCTGTAAAACTATCAACAATTTCCGGTTACATCCATTTGTTATAGGGTTATTAAATCAATTTGATTGTGTGGTAAATCCTAAAACGGTTCGAGCTTAACACGGGTTTATGACAATTAATAGAATTTTTTTCAAATATTTCCCCTATTTTTAGTTCTTTTTTTAAACAGCTTATTACAATATTTTTTATAGAAATTCCTGCATCTTCTTTCATAAAATATGCTGTATTTATTAAAAATTTGTTAGAATATTTTTTTCAGTTGTTTTGATGATGAATGAGCAATACTTCTTCTAATACAGCACCCATTGAAATTAATGCCCTTGGACAACCCTGCCCAATGCCATTGTTAATGCTAAAACGTGAACTTAAAAAAGCGTCAGGCAAACAACAATTTTTATTAAAATCTTCAGATCCTCATAGTGAAATTGATGTAACTCGTTACTGCGGTTTACATCATTTTACGTGTCAAACTACACACATATCAGAAAGAGAATTTCACTATTTAATTGAAACTCAATAATTCTTTGCTAAACTAAAAGATTAGAAATTGCATAAAATTTTACATTTCTCTACCCAATTTTCCTTAATTATGAAGCTGATTCAAATTAAGATGAATTTATTGGTTATCCCATTCGATCCTATAAGGAGAACTCATGAGTGACAGCAGCAATCAATTGATGCCCCTGTCATTGTCTGCGCCCGGTGTAAACCTTGGTGCATATATCAGTACTGTCAATCAGATTCCTATTTTAACGGCCGAGCAAGAAAAAGAACTTGCTGAACGTTATTATTATGACCAAGATCTTGATGCCGCAAAAATGCTGGTAATGTCGCATTTACGTTTTGTCGTTCATATTGCGCGCAGCTATGCAGGTTATGGCCTACCACAAGGCGACCTTATTCAAGAAGGTAATTTAGGCTTAATGAAAGCCGTGAAACGTTTCGACCCAAATATGGGCGTGCGTCTAGTATCTTTTGCCGTCCACTGGATTAAGGCAGAAATTCATGAATACGTTATTCGCAACTGGCGTATCGTCAAAATTGCAACGACAAAAGCTCAGCGTAAATTATTTTTCAATTTACGTAGTTTAAAGAAATCGAGTAAAAAGTTAACGCTCGAAGAAGCTCAATCGATTGCTAATGACTTAAATGTAACTCCAGAACAAGTTCTGGAAATGGAAGGTCGTTTAACTGCTTATGATGCTGCTTTTGAAGCACAAGGCGATGATGACGACGATACCCCCCATACTGCTCCTGCGTTGTATCTTGAAGATAACCGCTACGACCCTGCCCGTTTAGTCGAGAACGAAGACTGGGAAGAGCAAAGTACTTCAGCCTTGCATGATGCGATGGACCAGTTAGATGACCGTTCGCGTAATATTTTACAACGCCGCTGGTTAGATGATGACAAATCTACTCTTCACGAGTTAGCAGCTGAATATAATGTTTCGGCAGAACGTATTCGTCAGCTTGAAAAAAATGCGATGGAAAAAATCAAAACTGCCATGTCAGCAAGCTAAAATAAATGAAAAAAATAAAAGGGCGAATCGCCCTTTTGTTTTATCTGGCTATGTTTAGCCAACCCAATCTATGTTAACGTTGCCTTTCATTATTCAGTTGCGTTTTTTGTTATGTGGATCGCCATTTCAGCCCTTAATCTTGCTTTTGCAGTCATGTTGGGTGCTTTTGGAGCACATGGTCTTAAAGCTCACGCGGGTCCTGAGCAACTTGCTTGGTGGCAGACTGCAACCGACTACTTTTTTTATCATGCGCTTGGCCTATTAGCTCTTGGTATTTTAAGTAAGGTTCTTCCTCATTTCCCAATCAAGTTATCTTTCTTGCTTATCCAAATTGGTATTCTATTTTTTTGTGGTTCGCTTTACATCATGGCGCTAGGTTTACCACGAATATTAGGCGCAATTACGCCAATCGGTGGAGCCTTAATGATTGCGGGATGGCTAGTCTTGGCTTGGAATGCTTTCAAATACGCAAAATAATCGGAATGTGATCATGCAAATTTATTTAAATGGCGAATTAACGGACACGCCTAGCCAAAACCTGTTGCAACTCATTCAGGAGTTGGCACTTGAAGGAAAACGTTTTGCTGTTGAGCACAATCAGCAAATCGTTTCTAAAAGCAAATTAGAGCAAATTTCTATTGCTCAACATGACCGTATCGAAATTATTCACGCTGTTGGCGGCGGCTAAGTCGGAGTTATCCATGCAAGACACCCCTCTCATTATTGGTTCACGTTCTTTTCAATCTCGCTTATTGGTCGGAACTGGCAAATATAAAGACTTAAATGAAACGGATTTAGCTATTCAAGCCAGTGGTGCAGAAATCGTAACTGTCGCAATCCGCCGTGTGAATATTGGACAAAATCCAGATCAACCGAATTTACTGTCTGTCATTCCACCAGAAAAATATACAATTTTGCCAAATACCGCAGGTTGTTTTGATGCTGATAGCGCAGTACGTACCTGCATGTTAGCGCGTGAGTTACTTGATGGTCATAACCTAGTAAAACTTGAAGTATTGGGTGATGAAAAAACCTTATATCCAAATGTAACCGAGACTTTAAAAGCCGCGCGCACTTTGATTGATGACGGTTTTGAGATTATGGTCTATACCTCTGATGATCCAATCATTGCTCAAGAACTTGAAAGTATGGGCTGTGTTGCGATTATGCCTTTAGGTAGTCTAATTGGTTCAGGTTTAGGTATTTTAAATCCACATACCATTTCAATTATTAAAGAAAATGCGAAAGTTCCAGTTTTAGTCGATGCAGGCGTTGGTACAGCAAGTGATGCTGCTATTGCGATGGAACTTGGTTGTGATGGTGTATTGATGAATACAGCAATTGCAGCTGCTCAAAACCCTATTTTGATGGCTTCCGCAATGAAAAAAGCTGTTGAAGCAGGACGTGAAGCATTTTTAGCAGGTCGTATGCCACGTAAACGCATGGCAAATGCAAGCTCGCCAGAAACAGGCTACTTCTTTAAGTAATCATTAATTTTGCCTAAATTTTAAAGCACGATAACAAAAGCTATCGTGCCGAGTGGCATGGATGCCACTGTTGAACAGGGGCCACATGGATGTGCCCTCTGTTCAACAAAGGTTTTTGTTACTTTTGACCTTTCAAAAGTAAGTCATAGCCAATATAGAGTTTAATAAATTAAAAATGAGATCAAGGCCGCTTGGCATGTGAAATTATTAATTTAATTAAGCCACTTGCTCATCACGTTTAAACACCAGCTCTTTTGCCGTTGAGTTATCAACATCAAAGTAGTAACCCTCGGTATTAAACGCTTTGATGTCTTCAGCTTTATTTAATTGATTTTCAATAATAAAACGAGCCATTAAACCGCGTGCTTTTTTCGCATAGAAACTAATGACTTTATATTTGCCATTTTTCTGGTCAAGAAAAACAGGCTTCACAATTTCAGCCTTAATTTTCTTTTCATTGACAGACTTGTAATATTCATCTGAAGCTAGATTTACCAGCAATTCAGATTTAATTTCTGCCAAGTCTTCATTAATCTGGTTTGTGATAATTTCACCCCAGAATTCATACAAATTATGACCACGCGTATTTTTTAATTTCGTGCCCATCTCTAAACGATAAGGCATCATTAAATCTAAAGGACGCAATAAACCATATAAACCAGACAGCATACGTAAATGCTGCTGTGCAAAATCAATATCTTTATGTTTTAAATGATAAGCATCTAAACCGGTGTAAACATCCCCTTTAAATGCATAGATTGCTTGGCGAGCATTTGAGAAATTAAATTCGGGATTCCAATCTCTAAATCGATCTGCATTTAGTGTGGCAATTTTTTCACTGACACTCATTAAACTCGCAATTTCCGAAGCAGAAAGTTTGCGACAAACATCAATTAATTGTGCTGAGTTTTCTAACAAGCGAGGCTGAGTAAACTCATCTGTAGGTAACGCTGTTTCATAATCTAAAGTTTTTGCAGGAGAAATTAAAGCAAGCATAGACAACCTGAAAAAATTATTCTTAATACCAACTATAACAGTAGATATTTTTTAATGCTAACTCGTGTTTTCAATGACGACTATCGGTAAAATAGCATCACGTATTGTTATTTAGCGGTTCTTATATGTCTGAGCAAACTTTCATCCAGGGTCCAGTAGGTAAAATTGAACTTTTCGTTGACCGCCCTGAAGGTGAAATCAAAGGCTTTGCGGTTGTTTGTCATCCGCACCCATTGCAAGGTGGAACCCCTCAACATAAAGTCCCTGCCCTTTTAACCCAAATCTTTAATGAATATGGTTGCATTGTTTACCGCCCAAGTTTCCGCGGCCTAGGTGGCAGTGAAGGCGTTCATGATGAAGGCCATGGTGAAACTGAAGATATCTTAGCTGTCATTGAACATGTTCGTAAGCTTCATGAAGACCTACCATTTTATGCAGGCGGTTTTAGCTTTGGCTCACATGTTTTAGCAAAATGCTTTGCACAGCTTAATCCTGAATTACGACCTATACAGTTAATTTTATGTGGTTTACCAACAGCTACTGTAGTAGGTTTACGTCACTATAAAACTCCTGAAATTCAAGGTGATATTCTACTCATTCATGGTGAGCAAGATGATATTACTTTACTTTCAGATGCAATTGCATGGGCAAAACCCCAGAAGCATCCAATTACGATTTTACCGGGTGCTAACCACTTCTTTACAGGCTATTTAAAGCAGCTTCGCCAAATCATTACACGTTTTATTATCATGAAATAAACGGTAACTTGATGGGCATAACTCGAGAGTATGCCCATCATTTTATAAGCCGTGTCATTATTGAAAATTATTCCAACTTAACCCAAAACGTGCCAAATATTTTTTCACTCGGTCACTATCGTTCGTTGTATTACGCTGTTGACGAGATACTGAAAAGAGTTGTCTTCCCGCCTCTGCCATGGATTTTGAATTTTCGCAGATTTTGAGCACACCTCGTAATTGAATCTGATCAAATTCATCTATTTGTTCTAGCTGCTCAGGACTTAAATAGTTCAACAAAATATCTGTATTTTTATCATTGTAAGATTCATCCTGAATAAGCCAAAGCTGCTTTAGACGTTGAATTTCTTTTTCTACAGCTTCACGGCGAATTAACTCACCTTGCGATAAAGTTGCCAAACGAGTTACGCTCGCTGCTAAATCTCTAAAATTTCCTTGCCATGATGCATCTACTGATTTAGCAAACTTTAAATATGTTTCTAAAGCATCACGTTGAAAACGTAATTGTCTTTGATGAATTGCAGCAAAACGCTGTAGCTCAAAATCAATATTGGGTGCAATATCTTCTACACGGTCTTTTAAATTTGGTAAGAAGAACGTCCACGTATTCAAACGAGCCCATAAATCTTCACGAAAACGACCAGCTTGAACCTCATTGCGTAAATCACGGTTAGTACCTGCGATTAGCTGAAAATCGGCCTGAATTTCCTTATCACTTCCAACAGGAAAAAAACTTTTGTCTTCTAGCGCTTTTAGCAGCATAGCTTGTTCATCAAGTCCTAATTCACCAATTTCATCTAAAAATAAAATGCCTTGGTCAGCACTTTTTAATAAACCAGCACGAGAAGCTGCTGCTCCTGTAAATGCACCTTTTATATGACCAAATAAAGTTGACATGGCACTATCACCACGCAAGGTTGCACAGTTAACATCAATAAAACGACCGCTTAATTGAAATTTATCTTTCTTTAACTGAAAAATTTGTTTTGCTAAATGAGACTTACCAACCCCTGTTGCCCCCATAATCAAAATAGGTGCACTAGAGCGGGTTGCAACTAATTCAACTTCCTCAATAAGCTGATTAAACGCTTTATTATGAGTAGAAATATTTGCTTTAAGTTGTTGCCAATTTTGTTTTTGTTCATCATCGAAGCGCTGTTTTAAAACATCGTATCGAGACAAATCCAGATCAATAATTCTATATTCACCTTCTGAGGTCTTTTGCTGATTAGGTGAACTTTGGATAAGTTGAGCTGGTAAATAATGTGCATCTACCAATAAATACCAACAAATTTGAGCAACATGCGTTCCGGTTGTGATATGCAGTAAATAGTTATTTTTTTCAACATCAAACGGATAGGTTTTTACAAAATCATAAAGTGCACCATAAACTTCAGCAAAATCCCAAGGATCTTTAATACTTACCTTATGTCCAGAAACCTGTGTTTGGGGAGAGATCTCTTTAGCATCTGCTGCTATAGATTTAACTAAATTATGATGTTGTCGATCATGTAACAGTACCAATTCATCTATAAGCAAATCTTCATGCATTAACAAGCTGATCGTAGGACGCCAACGTTGCCATCGATCTGGCTTTCTCCCCTGATCAAGTGTAGAACCGACAAAGCCAATAACGACTGTTTTCTTTGCATCCGCCATAATTTCTATAAAATTTTATAACTGTCTATAATATACAATACGCATTTGACCAAAAAATTCCAAGAATATGCTTCATTTTACTTTTTTAGGCACATCTTCGGGTGTACCCACCCTGACACGTAATGTTTCAGGATTAGCAGTTCGTAACACCAAAAATAAGGACTGGATTTTAATTGATGCCGGCGAAGGGACACAGCACCGCGTTCAACAAGCTAAACTTTCACTACAAAATCTAGTTGCCATTTGTATTACACACGTTCACGGCGACCATTGTTATGGTTTAGTTGGTTTATTGGCAAGTGCAGGCATGAATGCCCGCAGCAAACCATTAATCGTGATTGCACCGAAAGAAATTCAGCAATGGTTTGAAATCACTGCCCAGCTTACTGACTTACACTTACCTTACTCACTACAATTTATTGATGTAAATGAAGCAATGCAGCCACAACAGATCACTGATGAATTCATTGTTCAAGCACACCCACTAAGCCATCGTGTTCCAAGTTTTGCTTTTAGCATTTATATCAAATCGATTCAGAAGAAGTTAGATACCCAAGCTCTAACTCAGCTTGGCGTACCTCAAGGCGATATGTGGGGCCATTTAAAACGAGGCTACAATGTTGAATTTGAGGGGCAAACTTTAAAAGCTCAAGACTTCATCAAAATTCAAAATCAACAAGTTCATGCAATTATAGGTGGTGATAATGACCAACCAGAACTATTAGCTGACGCTTGCAAAGATGCCCAACTCCTTATTCATGAGTCCACATACTTACAAACGGTTTTAGATAAAGTCGGCAAAGGTCCAATGCATAGCTCAGCAAAAATGGTGGCTGAATTTGCAGAACAGCAATCTTTAAGCAATTTAATTCTGACGCATTTTAGCCCCCGACATCAGGATAAAGCTGGGCAGCAAGCTATTACTGAAGAAGTTCGCCAGTTTTATAAAGGACATTTTTATTTAGCCAATGATTTTGACAAATTTACTTTAAATGAAGCTGGACAGCTTTTAAAAGTCGATAAAATCGTAAAATCTATCAATTAAATATATCTAAAAAGATATTTAAATATATTTTTAGATATATTTTTAATATTAAAAACCGCCAATAAAATTCACACTATATAAAATAAAATTATTTTTATTTATTATTTTCAATAATTTACAATTAAATTAAATGCTTTTTAAAAAAGTTGGCACACTCAGTGCAATAGTACAAAGCACACAACATCATTGGGATCTTGTGAATAACACCTGCCTGCAAACGCTTGGCAGGCAGGCTTTGAAAGGAAAAGAAAATGTCTGTCATTGAAGAAATTAACCAACAAGCTCAGTTTGAACAAAAGCAGCAACAACGTTCTTATGAAGTTCTGCAAAATGAAAAAAGTATGCCAGTCAAAATGTGGACTAAAGGCGTGCTTGTTGATGACAACTCAAAACAACAATTATTACAAACAGCTCAAATGCCTTTTATTTATAAGTGGATGGCTGTCATGCCAGATGTACACTTCGGTTTAGGAGCAACTATTGGTAGCGTAATTCCAACTAAAGGGGCAATTATTCCTGCTGCTGTGGGTGTAGATATTGGGTGTGGAATGATGGCAACCCGTACAAGCTTAACTGCTTCAGATTTACCAGATAACTTACATGCTCTACGTACTGAACTAGAACGATTAATTCCACATGGAATGACTAAGCGCGGACGTGATCGTGGTTCATGGGAAACTCCACCAGAAATGGTAGATCAAGCTTGGGCTGATCTGGTTGCAGATTTTGAATACATTTGTGCAAAACATCCACGCTTAAAAAACACCAATAACCGCAAACATTTGGGAACTTTAGGTACTGGAAACCACTTTGTCGAAATCTGTTTAGATGAGCATGACCATGTTTGGGTTATGTTGCACTCAGGTTCTCGTGGTGTAGGAAATGCTATCGGTAATCATTTTATCGAACTTGCCCGTAAAGATATGCAAAAGCATTTTGTTAATTTGCCAAATAAAGATTTAGCATACTTGGTTGAAGGAACTGAACATTTTGATGATTACTGGTTTGCTGTAGGTTGGGCTCAACGCTTTGCGATGAAGAACCGAGAAATCATGATGCAATCTGCGATTAAAGCCTTGGCTACTATTGTACCAAAGCCTTTTCAGGCACGTTTGGAAGCAGTGAACTGCCACCATAACTATGTGGAAAAGGAAGAACACTACGGTGAAGAAGTAATGGTTACCCGTAAGGGTGCAGTCCGTGCGCGTCTAGGTGAATATGGAATTATTCCAGGCTCAATGGGAGCGAAGTCGTTTATTGTCCGTGGACTTGGAAATCAGGAATCTTTCTGTTCATGTTCGCATGGTGCAGGTCGTGTTATGAGCCGTACTGAAGCAAAAAGACGTTTTACTGTTGAAGATCAGATTGCACAAACTGAAGGTGTGGAATGCCGTAAAGATGCTGCTGTTATTGATGAAATTCCTTCGGCATATAAACCGATTGAAGATGTAATGAAAGCACAAAGCGACTTGGTTGAAGTGGTTTATACATTAAGACAAGTGGTGTGTGTTAAGGGTTAGATAATTTACCATACCCAGAAGGTGAGCATATGTTTGTCCAATTAGATCATTTGAAGACCAAAGAGTTACAATCTGATCTTGATGCCATACAAGCCGTATTTGAAGTATTTTTGTTTAATGTTGTACATAAGACAGAATCTTCGAATACGCTAGCTATTCATCAACAGATGTTATTGAATTGTGAAAGTTTAGCAATAGAAAAAACGTTAGACTTAAATACTTTAACCACTAAAAAATTAGATCGCAGCCTTGTAAGTTTTGATCGTTTGGACAAACCTAATTTATTTTCTAGACATAATTGGTTTTGGGGTTTGTTAGAGGCAATCATTGATCCACCATATGGCACAACCCTTACCCATTCTAATCAGGTAGCATTCTTTCAAGCTTTCTTGCGGCTATGCCTTTTCACGGAGAAAGACTGTGAAATATATGATTGGGTTGGCTATCCAGGTAGTGGTCGGGAAGAAAGTTCTGAATGGAATGATTATTTTGAAACGGGCCGAGAATGGTGGGGTAATTGGTGCTTAACCATCTATTCACCAGAGCAAAATAAAGGCTGCTTACTACTTGCCAGCTCAACAGATTAAAGAATAAATTTTTAGGAAAATAAAATATGAAACTCGCAGAAGCACTTTTACTTCGAAGCGATCAACAAAAAAAGCTCGCTTCGTTAAAACAACGAATCAATGCGAATGTATTGGTACAAGACGGTGATGAACCTAGTGAAGATCCAAATGAACTCATCAAACAAGTATTTGCTTTAACTCAGGAAAGCAATCAATTGATTTATCGTATCCATTTGACCAATGCACAAGCAAAACTGGAAGATGGCAAAGTATTATTGTCTCTATTAAGCTTGCGCGATAGTTATGCTGAACAGCATAAGATTTTAATCGATGCGATTGCCAATACGCATCGAGAACCTGATCGTTATAGCTCACGTGAAATTAAGTGGAAGAAGGTCATTCCAGTTTCTAGCTTACAAAAACAGGCGGATGATATCAGTGCAAAACTCCATGACTTAAACGTTAAAATTCAGGCTACTAATTGGCAAATTGATCTAATCGATTAAACAATAGATTTTGTGAAATCCTTTCACAATCAAAGTTTGGACATACTGGGCGAGTACAAGATCCTGCATTACTCCGATCTGAGGGATTGAAAATAATTCAGGCGGCTATGGCAGCATGTGAGCCGTGCATCGATATTCACTTATCAGGCTCAGCACTATGCACCTAGTAAACCTTTGTCGAAAACAAAGTCACACATTACTTCGCATTACCATGTACTGACAGTATGTTCATTAAATTAGAAAATAAGGAAAATAGAAGTGAATACAGTTTTGGTAAATATACCAAAAGTCATTCAAATTGATGGCTCACAAGGTGAAGGTGGTGGACAGATTTTAAGAACTGCCCTTGCCCTCTCAATGATTACAGGCCAGCCGTTTGAATTAATTAATATACGTGCTGGGCGTAAAAAACCAGGTTTAATGCGTCAACATTTGGTTTGTGTACAAGCATCTCAACAAATTAGCCAAGCTTATGTAGAGGGTGCTGAATTACATAGCCAACGTTTATATTTCGCACCTCAGCATGTTCAAAGTGGTAAATATCAATTTCAAATCGGTTCAGCGGGTAGTACAACACTGGTTTTACAAACGCTTCTACCTGTTTTGTTATTACAAAATGAAGCTACCGAACTCACCATTTCAGGGGGTACACATAACCCACTTGCACCAACAGCAGATTTTATTGAACACTGCTTTTTACCTGCTCTAACAAAGATTGGAATTAACGTCGATTTTAGATTAAATAAAGCTGGCTTTTTTCCAATTGGTGCGGGTGAAATTCAAGTTACCATTCAGCCATGGCAAGATCGAAACAGCTTAAAGTTATTAGATCGTGGTGCTTTGCAATGCAATAAAGCTTTTGCAGCCGTATTAAATCTTTCAGAAGAAGCACAGATAGTACAACGTGAATTAACCACATTAAGTAAAAAACTAAACTTAAGCTCTCAGCAACAATTTCATTTAAATGGAATTAGCCAAGGCAATACAGTCTATGTGAAAGTTACTCATCAATATCACACTCAACTGTTTACAGCTTTAGGTGAGATGCGCAAAAGTGCAGAGCAAATAGCTGATCATTTAGCAAAAGATGTAAATCTATATTTATCTTCGCAGGCTGTTGTAGATGAGTATTTGGCAGATCAGTTACTTCTACCTTTAGCTCTAGGTCAAGGTGGTGAATTCACCGCACAATGTATTAGCGAACACACTCGTACTCAAGCAGCCATGATTGAAAAATTTATTGATTGTGAAATCGAGTTTATCAAGTTAAATCCACATCATTTTCATGTAAAGGTTAAAGTTTAAGAAGCTCATGATTGAGCTTCTTATTTATAAAAAACTACTCTACAGATGCCAAAGCTGTCACCAACAGCTTCCAGCATTTCTCTACAGTATCAACTTTGACTCGTTCACCCGGTGCATGCGCACCTTGAATATCCGGTCCAAAAGAAACCATTTGTAAATGTGGATAATGCTCGGCAATAATCCCACACTCTAAGCCTGCATGAATTACTTTTAGATTTGGCTCAATATTAAATGCATTTTGATAGGCCTGCTGTAAGCACTTTAGAGCAGCCGAATCTGGATTTGGTGTCCAACCCGACACTAACGGCGTAAGTGTAGAGCCGATATTAAATTGACCGAAATGTTTTTGAATTTTTTCTGCAAAATCTTGAGCTTCTTGATTCACCATTGAGCGAACCATTAAGACAGCTTTTCCACCTTCTGGATTTAGTTTTACCACCCCAATATTATTTGAGGTTTCAACTACATCTGGTAAAGCTTGACTCATACTTGCAACGCCATAAGGGCTTGTTGCTAAAGCTTGCAACCACTCGTTTTGCTGCTGTTGAGCAATCACTCCCGCCACTTCAGCGCTATTGGCCTGAATAGTTAATTGCAGATAGTCATCAATACCTTGTAATTGGTTTTTCCATGTCGTTTGATATTCAGCAAGTAATTTTTCTAATTCGGGTAATTGGTTAGACGAAATTGCAATGGTTGCCACTGCTTCTCGAGGTAAAGCATTACGAGCTGTACCACCTGTAAACTCAACAAGTCGTCCACCAAGCTTTGCTAAATACTCATTTAGAAAGCGAGCTAAAATAACGTTGGCATTGCCACGTCCTAAATGAATATCTACGCCAGAGTGACCACCTTTAAGACCAGCAACCTGAATATTTACAACCGTCAAATTTTCAGAAATTGGTTCATACGTAAGTGACTGCTCTACTTCAACATCAATACTGCCAGCACATCCGAGATATAACTCGCCCCACTCTTCTGTATCAATATTAAATAACCATTTTCCTTTTAGCACACCTGCCTGTAAAAGCCGTGCACCACTCATACCTGCTTCTTCATCAACAGTTAAAAGAACTTCTATTGGGCCATGAGCAATATCATTTGAGTCTAAAACTGCCAAAGCTAAAGCTACCCCTATGCCATTGTCTGCACCTAAAGTAGTATCTTTAGCAATTAACCAGCCATCTTCAAGGATTGGACGAATTGGGTCTTTAAAGAAATCGTGTACTGTGCCAGTGTTGGCTTGTGTGACCATATCTAAATGGCCTTGCAGAATGACTCCAGACACATGTTCTTTACCCGCAGTCGCATTCTTACGGATAATTAAATTACCGACTTCATCTACGTATGTTTCTAAATTCCGACTTTCAGCCCAGTTTTGTAAAAATTCACGAAGCTGCTGTTCATGCTTTGAAGGACGAGGAATAGTGCAAAGTGTTTGAAAATGCTGCCAAACCACTTGAGGAGATAATGCTGCAATATTGACTTGTGTCATGAAAATCATACTCTAATTATGTAAATATCTTAATAATTTCAATATACACAATGCATTAAAGATAGGTAGGAATTTCAGGAAAGATTTTGTATTTTTATCTTTAATCTAAAGAAATTGTACGACTTTTCTAAAAAGCCGTACTTCATGAATAAGTCTTAACAGTCGCCTGCTTAGTTTTTCCATTCAAATGCTGAAAAGCTATGATCAGCTTTCAAACTATTTTCAACGGCCTGTGCAAGCTGACGAATAATGCTTTGTGTTTCGATTTTCTCAAACCAATCTTGTTCTTCATCAGGATTGGCAGAGATTTCACACATCAAATGCCCTTCATGGTCTGTTTTCTGACAAGTAATCGACAAGGGTAAAAGATGATTATCTATACTGACTTCTACCTTTTCATGCTCATGCACAATGTGCTGTGCATCAAAGCCATAATGCCCCAATTGTTTAAACAGTAAAGCCGCTACATATTCTTGAGTGATATGGCATTCATTTGGTGGATGATCAAGCACCCCATGTTGTGGGCAACTGGCAATAAATTGTAATTTTTTCATCCTTTGTCCTAACACTTTTATCATTATCTGCGCTTAGCATAAGCAATAAACAAACAGCAGCCAAGCCTTTAGCCCGCTGCTGCCGTTGCTATTGTGTTAGCAATTATAAAATGTGTTAGGTCAAAAGTTATTGGCTAACTTCGATTGTTAAGCCTGCACGATTCGCCAACTCAGTGAAAGTCGGGAAGCTTGTCGCCACAGTTTCAGTACCATGAATGGTAATCGGACCAGAATTACGAAGACCTGCCATACTAAAACTCATAGCAATACGGTGGTCATGATGTGATTCAATTTCGCCGCCAGCAAAGATTGGTGACCAATCGCCAGATTTGCCTTTACCTTCGATAATGATGCCATCATCAGTTGGCGTACAGTCAATACCCATGATTTTTAAGCCATCAGCCATAACCTGAATACGGTCAGACTCTTTCACACGAAGTTCTGCCGCACCAGTTAATACTGTTTGGCCTTCGGCACAAGCTGCTGCAATAAATAAAGCGGGGAATTCATCAATTGCTAAAGGTACTTGGTCTTCTGGCATATGAATGCCTTTAAGCGTGCGTGAACCTTTAATATGAATATCAGCAATAGGTTCGCCACCAGCAATACGTTCATTTTCAACAGTTAGATCAGCACCCATCTGTTTTAAAATTTCAATTACGCCAGTACGTGTTGGGTTAATACCTACAGCTTCCAGAACAACATCGGAACCCTCAGTAATTGCAGCACCCACCATAAAGAAAGCAGCTGATGAAATGTCTGATGGTACTTGAATATCAGTACCCACTAATTTTCCGCCGCCAACGAGTGAAATCTTATTACCTTCGGTTTTAACATCATAACCAAATGCACGAAGCATGCGCTCTGTATGGTCACGAGTTGGCTCTGGTTCAGTGACTGAAGTTTCACCTTCAGCCCATAGGCCCGCAAGTAAAATACCAGACTTCACTTGAGCAGATGCCATAGGTAAATCGTATTGAATGCCTTTTAATTGCTGGCTACCCGTAATGCTGACAGGTGGTGTACCTTTCTCACCTGTAGTCTGAATTTGTGCACCCATTAAACGTAATGGCTTAGCAATACGCTCCATTGGACGTTTAGAAAGTGAAGCATCACCAGTCATCACTGAATCAAACTTTTGTGCAGATAACATGCCTGAAAGCAAACGCATGCTTGTACCAGAATTACCCATATACAATGCACTTGCTGGCGCTTTTAAGCCATGCATGCCCACGCCATGAATGGTCACTTCACCATTTTTAGGGCCTTCAATGCTTACACCCATATCACGGAAAGCTTGTAAAGTTGCTAAAGCATCTTCACCTTCGAGGAAGCCTGTTACATGCGTAGTGCCTTCGGCAATAGCACCAAACATAATGGAGCGATGTGACACAGATTTGTCACCCGGTACGGTAAATTTACCTTTAAAAGCCTTATTTCCCGGTAAGATACTGAATTGCTGTGTCACCTTATTTTTCTCCATTAAAGGTTTTTTGGCTAACATATGATTGAAATGCTGACGTGCTGCCTGAGCATGGCCGAGTAATCCCATTAATGCATGAGAATCTTCGTTTTCAATCAATTTTCTAAGTACGGTAAGTTGCTTTTCGAAGCCATCTACAGCATTTAATATTGCTGTTTTATTGGCAAAGAAAATGTCATGCCACATTTGAGGATCACTAGCCGCAATCCTTGAAAAGTCACGGAAACCACCTGCTGCATAACGGAAAATATCAAGATTATCTTCACGGTTTGCAAGTTGCTCGACCAAATTAAATGCCATCAAATGTGGTAGATGACTCGTATGTGCCAGCACTTCATCATGCTTAGCAACATCCATACAAATGACTTCAGCTTTAGCTGCTGACCAAAGTTGAATCAGTTTATCAACAGCCCATTCTGCACTTGTCAGTAACGGCGTTAAAATTACTTTGTGATTTGCAAATAGATCAACCTTACCTGCATGAACACCCGTGTGTTCACTACCTGCAATAGGGTGTCCCGGTACAAAACCTGCTGGTAAATTTTCACCAAATACAGCTTTTGCTGCATCAACGACATTACCTTTTGTACTTCCCACATCAGTTACAATCGTGGTTTCTGACAAATAAGGTTTAATTTGCTCAAGCACTTTTTGCGTAGCACGCACTGGCAAGGCTAAAACGACTAAATCTGCCCCTTTCACGGCTTCAACAGGATCAGAAAATCCTTCTTGTATTAAGCCAAGTGATTTTGCATCTTCTAAAGTTTTCTGTGAGCGTGTAGATGCAACAACTGTTGTGGCCAACTTTTCTGCAACAATAACACGAGCTAAACTCGAGCCGATGAGTCCTAAACCAATAAATGCAACTTTTTTAAATAGGGGTTGTGACATAACTTCAACTTTGCTTTTGCTCAAAGTTATTTAAACCATTGAGCAATTTGTTTTTAAGCATAATGACATGCTTATCTTGATGCATGTCATTATTCCAACATAAGTGATTACAGAACAGCGGCAGGATAAGAACCTAAAATACGAATCTCTTTCACCATTGGGCGAATGTCATTAATCGCAGCAGCAACATTCTCTTGTTCGATATGACCTTCTAAATCAATAAAGAATACGTATGCCCACTTTTCAGGTAATGCTGGACGAGTTTCAATACTTGTTAAGCTAATATTATGTTTTGCAAATGGTGCTAAAATTTCTAATAAAGCACCCGCACGGTCATGTGCTGAAATCAATAAAGATGTTTTATCGTTGCCGCTTTGTGGAATTTTTTCACGGCCAATCACTAAGAAACGAGTGGTATTTTCCGGATTATCTTCAATATTGCTATGTAAGATTTCAAGGTTATACATGCCTGCTGCAATATCAGATGCAATCGCTGCCGAATGCCATTCATTGCGAATACGGCGCGCAGCTTCTGCATTTGAGTTTAAAGCAACACGTTCAACACCAGGATAATGCGCGTCTAACCACTGGCGACATTGAGCCAAAGTTTGCTGATGAGCATAAATCTGCTTAATACTGTCTTTACGTGTATTTTCAGAAACAAGAAATTGATGATGAATACGTAATTCAACTTCACCAATCACATTTAAATTCGATGTTTTAAAACAATCTAAAGTATGGTTCACAATACCTTCAGATGAGTTTTCAACTGGCACTACGCCGTAATGTGCACTACCTGCTTCCACTTCACGGAACACTTCATCAATTGTTGGTAATGGACGAACAACTGCATCTTTACCAAAATGCTTAAGCACGGCAGATTGAGTAAAAGTACCTTCCGGTCCTAAAAATGCAATACTTTGCGGAGCTTCTAAAGCAAGGCAAGCAGACATAATTTCACGGAACAAACGCGCCATGGTGACATCAGACAAAGGACCTTGGTTGCGCTCCATGACTTTGCGTAAAACTTGTGCTTCACGTTCAGGACGATAAAACAAAGGATTCTCTTCGGAAGCAAATTTAGCTTTAGCAACAGCTTCAGCAAGGCTTGCGCGGCGATTTAATAATTCTTGAATCTGTTGATCTACACTATCAATATCTTCACGAATTTGTTCTAAACTAAGAGAAGTCGTTTTGTTTTGATCATCGTTGATCATTAGAATGCAGCCTCAGTAAAATCATCTTTTAAACGAGAGTATAACAATAGTCTGCTTTGATTTGTTAGGCAATATAGCTGTAAGAGCTTTTTTCATTAACCTTTTTGCTCCCATTTCTTGATTACTTTATTTGATAATGATTTTCATTTATTATTTGTATAATAAATTTTATTATCGCCCATTATGCAAAAATCATTTTTCCTTTTATCTACTAGTTTTTTATTGAGTACTTTAATAAGCTGTTCTACCTTCGCCCAAACGCCTATACAAAATCAACCAAAAATCGTTTTTCAAAATAATCAGGCACAATTTCAAATTAAATCTAAAAATACAGGCCATGATTATCTTATTCAAATTTATAAACCACCTGTCGCCCCGCCCCAACATGGGTATCCAGTACTTTATATATTAGATGGAAATGCTATATTTCCAAGTGCTGCCAATATTGCTCAGTCGATTGGCGCTGGTTCTACCAAATTAGGACTAAATCCACTCATGATAGTAGCGGTTGGTTACCCTCAGCAAAAAACCTTTGATGTGCAAAAGCGTGCTTATGATTACACTCCAAAACCTTCTGCCCAATTTCAAGCACAAGGAAAATATAAATATGGGGGTGCTGATCAGTTTATTGCTTTTTTAAATAGCGAACTCAAGCCTACAATTGCAAAACAATTTCCGATTAATAGCCAACAGCAAAGTCTTTATGGACATTCTTTTGGTGGCTTATTGGTTCTTTATCATTTTTTTCAAAAGCCAGATGTATTTCAGCGTTACTTTGCTGCAAGCCCTTCTCTCTGGTTTGACCAAGGCATGTTATTTCAGCAGTTAAATCATTGGCAAAATCAGAAACCAAATCATTCCCCTTTACTCATGACCACAGTCGGTACACATGAGCAAGGTGGTCCTCGTACTCAACTTAACAATAAATTTAATGAAGCAGATTTCTTTAAAGCTTTAGAGAATAAACGTTCAACCCAATTTAGTTATTGGCATTTTTATAACCCTGCTGAACAACACATTACAAATTTGTATGCGAGCTTACCTAAAGCACTTATGTTTGCTTCTTGTCAAAATTTAGAAAGCTGTAAATCTTTATTTGATGGGCCATTGCAGCAGCCAGCCAAGTAAAAACATAATTACATTTAAAGATGATTATTTCGTTGTTCTTAAAGATAGTCCTCTTAATGTATAGATTGGTTATACTGACCCAATATGTCGTAACAACAGTAAAATAGAATGAATAAAATTATTGTTTTAGGCTTACTGGGTATTACAATTTTTAGTTTAACGGCTTGTAGCGGCTGCCCCCTAATCGCAGGATGCAATGGTAGGGATAATTCTCCGTACTATATGACGACTGTCGGTAATCAAGTTCGTGACATTCCAATTCCACCTCAAACCAAGCTGACATACCAGTCACAACATTTTAGGCAGAAATATGAGCAAACACATGCTTTAAAAGAGAAAAATTTATCAGGCATCTATTTACCACCAGATATAGCAATCATTTGGGGCGGTATGCCAGTAGATATGTTTATACAGTTTTCTAATCCCGAAATGAAAGGCTTCTCGGTCTATCCAGCACGAGGATTTAAAGCAGAATTATCAAATGAATTTTTACGTTTATGGAAAAGCTGTGAAAGTGATTTAAACATTAACTTAAAGAATCCAAATGATTGGTCATTTAATCCTGAAAATATGAAAATAACAGGTTGTGGTGTCATCTTTCAAGAACGTAGTAAATACACCGAAGATTCATTCCATCAAGATGAAGCAGATGAGTTTTTAAGAAAGATAAATCATGCATTACAGCAATTACCGAAACAACAAGACTATCCTGTCATTCAACAGAAGACCAAATAGTTAAAAACAAAACAGCCCATTCTAGGACAGGCTGTTTTTCTCTGCTTAATTAAGCTTTGCCAATTAATCCACGCGCTACGATTTCTTTCATAATTTCATTTGTACCACCATAAATACGTTGAATACGTGCATCTACAAAGAAACGTGAAATTGGATATTCAGTCATATAACCATAGCCACCAAAAAGTTGCAGCAAGTTGTCTGCGACTTTCATTTGCATATCCGTACTAAAACTTTTGAGCGCGGCTGCTGTTTCAACATCAAGTTTACCTTCTTGATATAATGCAACGTTTCTCTCGTAAAAAGCAGCTGTAGCAAGCTCGTCAATTTTTGCTTGTGCTAAAACAAAACGAGTATTTTGGAACTGTGAAATAGGTTGACCAAATGCATGACGCTCTTTTACATAAGCAGTTGCCAAATCAATTGCACCACGAATAGCGCCAATTGCGGTAGATGCAATAGCGGTACGTTCACGTGGTAACTCTTGCATTAAATAAGCAAAGCCTTGTCCAGCTTGACCGAGTAACTGGTTTTTAGGAACCTTAACATTGTCAAAAAATAGCTCAGATGTGTCTTGAGAATGCAGACCGATTTTGTCGAGGTTGGTACCTTTTTTAAAACCTTCTAGATGAGTATCTGCCAATAATAACGACACGCCTTTCGCACGCGCTTGAGGATCAGTTTTTACTGCAAGCACCACAAGATCAGCATGTTGTCCATTTGAAATAAATGTTTTTGAACCATTTAGCAAATAATGGTCATCTTGCAAAATGGCACTAGTACGCATTGATTGTAAATCCGAACCCGCTCCAGGTTCAGTCATACCAATTGCACCAACCACTTCACCTGTTACCATTTTCGGCAACCAATATTGTTTTTGCTCTTCTGTCCCGATGTGCAAAATATACGGTGCAGCAATTTCAGAGTGGCAAGAAATCGCTGTTGATAATGCACAGAATCCAGCACGTGCAGATTCTTCAACCAACATTAGTGAATAATAGGTTGGCACGCCATAACCACCGTATTCTTCTGGAACATCCACACATAAAAAGCCATTTTCGCCCAGTTGATTCCAGACAGAGCGAGGCATGATTCCTTCGCGTTCCCATTGATCGTATTGCGGTGCAATATGCTCATTCATAAAACGTTTAAAATTATCACGGAATAATTCTAAATCTGCATCGTATGCCAACATAATATTTTCCTTCGGCTTTATTGTTTTATCTAATCTGATTGTTGTGCATGCTAATCATTTTTTAAGCTACTGTCATGACATAGCTGCTCATTAAAACTGTACTTTTCAGTCAGCCAATAAAAAAGGAAGCCCAAGCTTCCTCTTTTATATAGTTTTATTTGAATTAATCTAAACCTTCAGCGACTTGAGGAGTTTTTTGCTCCATCATTTTTCTGTCGACTTCATCTGGATTATTTAAGGCATCATTTAGCTTATCTTTATCTAAAGCACCAACCCATTTAGCAACAACAATCGTTGCTAATGAGTTACCAACAAGGTTAGTTAATGCACGGGCTTCTGACATGAAACGGTCAATACCTAAAATCAATGCCAGACCTGCCACTGGAATATGCCCTACAGCAGATAAAGTTGCAGCCATAACAATAAAGCCAGAGCCTGTTACACCCGCAGCACCCTTAGATGAAATTAAGAGTACCAACAACAAAGTAATCTGATGTTGAATATCAAGCTGTGTATTTGTTGCCTGAGCAATAAAGATTGCAGCCATAGTCAAATAAATTGACGTACCATCTAGGTTAAATGAATAACCTGTGGGGATAACTAAACCAACTACAGATTTTTCACAACCTGCAATTTCAAGTTTACGTAACATGCGAGGCAAAACAGATTCAGAAGAAGATGTACCAAGTACAATTAATAACTCTTCACGAATCAGGCGAATCATCTTAAGGATACTGAATCCACTAATACGGCTGATTGTACCCAAGATTAAGAAGATAAAGAGTAAGCACGTAATATAGAAGCAGATAATGAGCTGCCCTAATTGTACGAGTGAACCAACGCCATATTTACCGATAGTGAATGCCATTGCACCGAATGCACCAATCGGAGCTAATTTCATGACCATATTCACAATGTTAAAGAACACATGTGCAACTTGATCAATAAATTTTAAAACTGGACGTCCTGCATCCCCTAACTTATGTAAAGCAAAACCAAAGAGAATTGCAAAAAGAAGGACTTGTAAGATTTCACCATTTGCAAACGCGCCAACCACCGTATCCGGGATGATGTGCATTAAGAAATCAATGGTAGATTGTGACTCACCAGAACTGACGTATTTTTGAATGCCCGAAGTATCGAGAGTGGTAGGGTCAACATTCATCCCTACACCCGGTTTAGCAATGTTAATTACAACAAGGCCAATTAGAAGTGCAATTGTTGAAACGATTTCAAAGTATAACAACGCAACGCCGCCAGTTTTTCCGACTGACTTCATGCTTTCCATGCCAGCAATACCGCTTACCACGGTACAGAAAATAACTGGAGCAATGATCATCTTGATCAAACGAATAAAGGCATCACCTAATGGCTTGAGTTTTTCACCTAACCCCGGAATATGCTGTTCGACACCATTGACAATTTGCGTTGAGCTTGGAGAAAAATGCCCTACCAAGATACCCGCAATAATCGCAATAATCACCTGAAAATAAAGTGATTTATAAATCGGTTTTTTAGCCATAACTTTACTTCAATCTATATTTCCAAGTCCGTTGGAAATACCAAAATGAAACGTCTATTCTTTACGAATACACAGCCCTAACCTTTCACATTAACACCGCAAAAGGGAAATGGTTTTTTGTGAACAAAAAACCTTCCTACTACCTCAATGAAAACAAAATCAAGTTTTCTAAAACAGGAGAATACCTGAAGTTTCTAACCACTTTGAGTAGCTAGAAATAACCTCTTACTTTTTCAATAAAAAGCTGAAGATATAGGAGAATCACATAAAATTATGATATGAGTGCTCAAAAAAGCACGAGAAAGTGTACTCGAATTAAATAACAATTCGGTTAAATTTTTAGCTGATACGCATAAAAAACACTCAGGCAGTCCTAAGACTTTAGTATAAGAAACACTTTTGATATTTTTTCAGTAGCTTTTTATGTCATATTGATTAAATACCTGTGGACATTTCATTTTGAGCTGCCTACATCCCATCATTTTTATTGTTTTGAACTACGATGAATACTAAACGCAATATCTATAAAGATGCTGAACATCCCTTTGCTCAATATGTCCGTATTTTAGGTAAGGGGAAAACTGGATCTCGCTCTTTAAGTTATGAAGAAGCCTATCAAGCATTTACCATGATTTTAAAAGGTGAAGTGTTAGATGTGCAGCTAGGTGCATTTTTAATGCTACTTCGGGTTAAAGAAGAATCGATTGATGAACTTGCAGGGTTTGTGCAAGCGACCAAAGATCAGCTTCATTTTGAACCTTTAGATGTTGATTTAGATTGGTCATCTTATGCAGGTAAGCGAAAACACTATCCATGGTTTTTGTTAGCCGCTCTTACACTTGCCCAGCATGGCCATAAAATTGTTATGCATGGTGCATCAGGTCACACGCTTAACCGTGTTTATACTGAGCAAGTCTTAGAATATCTTGGTTATCAAATTTGCCATTCTGAACAAGAAGTTCGTACACAATTAGCAGAGCAAAATTTTGCTTACTTACCACTAGACGTGATTTCACCAGTTTTAAGCGAATTGATATCTCTAAGAAATGTCATGGGATTGCGTTCACCTATTCATACTTTGGCCCGTTTAATTAATCCTTTTAACGCTAAGGCTACCTTACAAGCAATATTCCACCCTGCTTACAGAACTTCTCACCAACATAGCGCATTACGCTTAGGCTATCAAAATAGTGCCGTTATTAAAGGCGAAGGTGGTGAATTTGAACGAAACCCAGATGCTAAAACACTCATTTGCGGTATTAAAAATGGTGAGCTCTATGAACATGAGTTGCCAAAGATCACACCTGAACGAAGCCCAATTGAAGAAGAATTAGATTTAGCAACGTTTAAAGCAGTATGGCTTGGTCAACAGCACCATGAATATGGAGAAATAGCCGTAACAGAAACCATCGGAATCGCGCTATATACGATGGGCGTTGTTGCTAGTTTTGAAGAAGCGATGCAAAAAGCAAAAGTGTTATGGGATACACGAAATTTAAGCAATCTTAATTCGTAGTTAACAAATGCTATCGTGAAGGTCGACATGGATGTCGACCGTATCACTGCGATACAGGAAGTATCGTCAGTGATACAAAGGATTTTTGGTTACTTTTGATCCTTCAAAAGTAATAAAAGCCTATATGCTATAACTTATGAAAAACATGCTATATAAGGCTGTATGGAATAACCAAAAATAATTTTCTGTCTTATTAAGTTTTAAACAAAACGAATAGGTTTAAACTCTGGCTCATGCTTGTGATGATCATCATCACACTCTTCGCCTTCTTCTTTTGTACCACGGTCAATATAACCGCTACGCTGATCTTCTGGTAAGTTCTTCAACTCCCAAGCGATTACAGCTTGCATACAAGTTTCACGCTGCTCTTTCGTTAAAACAACGCCATTTGGCCATTTACCAATTTCTACTGCTGTTTTTAAACGCTCTACAATTTCAGGGTTTAAAACAGATAGCATTTGTTCAATATTCATGATTCATCTCTTTGAAAAGATTCAAAATCTTGGTTCCAACCAAGTTTGGTACGGCAGGCCATATAGAAATCATAACCTGGTGGATGCAATAAACTTAGTTTAAATGGGTGTTTACGGATGTGTAAACTGTCTCCAACATTGAGCGAGACACTATGTTGTCCATCTGCACTCACCATTGGTAACACCCGATTTTCGCGAATAACGATTTTAATTTCGCTTTGACCACCGACTACGATGGGACGTGATGACAATGTATGGGGATGCATTGGAACTAATGCAATAGCATCCATACTTGGATGTAAAATTGGGCCACCACCTGACAATGCATAAGCCGTTGATCCAGTTGGCGTCGAAACAATTAAACCATCACTATGTTGGCGGTAAACATATTGACCATCAATATTAAGTTCGAAGTCAATCATGTGTACCGATTTACCCGAATGCAAAACCACATCATTTAAAGCAATGGCGTCATAAATGACTTCACCATTTGTTCGTACTTCCATTTCAAGCAAGAAACGACGGTCAAGCTGGAAATGCCCTTGAAGTACTTGGTCAAGTTTGAAAATGGCTTCTGAAGGTTTGATATCAGTTAAAAAACCTAACCGCCCGCGGTTGATACCAATAACAGGGGTATTGTAGCGAACTAAAGCTCTAGCAGCGTGGAGTAAAGAACCGTCGCCTCCAACAACTATGACTAAATCAGCAACTTCACCCAATAAATGACGGCTTACAATTTGTGCATGATCATAAGGCACTAATTCAGCAGTTTCCTGATCAAAAATGGGGTTTAAGCCAAGGTTCAACAAATGATCATGAATTAAACATAGTGTTTCTACTACTGATGATTTATCTGGTCGACCGATTAACCCGACGTTTCTGAAGGACTTATGTGAAATTTGCACGAATGAGTAAGCTCCGCTGCGATACTTCGCTATAATAACATTAACCTGATTAATTTAAAAAAACATAACAACAAGATGCTGTAAAATTCAATCTAAGTTTTCCAATTATTCACAGTTTTATCATTGCAAATTGATGACAAGCTATCGCATCATTACAGGCATTGTTAGGGTTTTATCTCATTTTTATGAAGTTTGAACGTGGTATCGGTTTCTTTGCACTAATCTTTTCCATTTTGGTCATTGGTGCTTTTATTGCTCTTAGTATCTATCTGATTCGTTTAGATAATATTATCCGTGAAAAATTTGAAGGACAACGGTGGGATATTCCCGCCAAAGTGTTTGCACGTCCTTTGGAAATTTATAATAACGCACCTATTACCCAAGCAAATTTCACTCAAGAATTAAAACTCTTGGGTTACAAAACTTCAAGTAATTATGACAAGTCTGGAACCTATGTTGCTCAGGGTAGCAATATGTATATCCACACGCGTGGTTTTGATTACGGCGACAGTGTTGAACCCGAACAAGTACTAGAGTTAAGTTTTGCAAATGACCAAGTTGCTGAAGTTCGAAGTACAAAACCTTCTTCAACGGGTGTTGCGCGACTAGAGCCACTTCTGATTGGAGGGATCTACCCTCAACATAATGAAGACCGTGTTCTCATTAAACTGAATAATGTCCCTAAACCACTTATTGAAGCTTTAATTTCAACAGAAGACCGTAATTTCTATCATCATCACGGTATTTCAATTCGTGGTACTGCCCGTGCATTAGTGAGTAATATCACAGGTGGTAAACGTCAAGGTGGTTCAACCCTGACTCAGCAATTAGTTAAAAACTTCTATCTCACACCTGAACGCACATTAAAACGTAAAGTTAATGAAGCATTAATGGCTTTACTCATTGAGCTGCATTACAGCAAAGATGAAATTTTAGAAGCCTATTTAAATGAAGTGAATCTAGGCCAAAATGGTAGCTACTCAATTAATGGCTATGGTTTGGCTTCTCAATTTTATTTTGGTTTACCGTTACGTGAACTTAGCGTTGCACAGCAAGCTTATTTAGTTGGTTTAGTGCAAGGCCCTTCTTTATATAATCCTTGGAAAAATCCTGAAGGTGCAAAAAAACGCCGCGATACCGTATTAAATAACATGCGTGTAATGGGCTATTTAACTCAAGCAGAATACGAAGATGAAATTGCACGTCCTTTAAATGTGCTAAGCAAACCAAGTTTAGGTCCTGCAAAATTCCCTGACTTTTTAGATATCGTGCGTCGTCAATTACGCACAGAATATCAAGAAAGTGATTTAACTAATCAAGGCTTACGTATTTTTACGACTTTAGACCCAATTACTCAAACTCAAGTTCAAAATGCGTTTAAAGCTTCAGTAGACCGCTTAGCAAACAGCAACCCAGCCCGTTTGAAAAACTTACAGGGTGCGGTACTCATTGCACATCCAGAAAACGGCGAGCTCGTTGCTGCTGTTGGTTCTACACAAGACTTTACTGGTTTTAACCGTGCTGTGGATGCGAAACGCCAAGTCGGTTCTTTATTAAAACCTGTAATTTATTTAAGTGCTATTGAATCTGGGCGTTACAACTGGGCAACCCAAATTGAAGATGCGCCGATTAGTGTCCCTGTAGATGGTGGCAAAAGTTGGACACCTAAAAACTATAGTGGTGGCGGACATGGTGTAGTCAGCCTGAGTGAAGCTTTGGCAAATTCATATAACCTCTCTGCTGTACGCTTGGGTCAAGAGTTTGGTTTATCTACATTTACAAACAACTTAAGAAAGTTTGGTGTTGAGTCGACCATTCCTGCCTACCCTTCTATTTTCCTTGGGGCAGTCAATATGTCACCAATGGAGGTATTGGGAATTTATGAGAACTTTGCTACAGGTGGCTTTAAATATCCGACTCGTGCAATTCGATCTGTCGTAGATGCCAATGGTCGCCTACTTGACCGTTATGGCCTTAATGTTCAACAAACCATTGATCCATCTGTTGGTTATATCATGAATTATGGTTTACAACAGGTCATGTCTTCGGGTACTGGTCGCGCAGCTTATAATAGCTTGTCTCCTGCTTTAAAATTGGCAGGTAAATCAGGTACGACTAACGATACACGTGACTCATGGTTTGCGGGTTACTCAGGTAACCACGTTGCTGTAGTGTGGTTAGGTTTAGATGATAACAAAGTAACAGGATTAACAGGTTCATCGGGTGCATTGCCAGTATGGATTAATGTGATGAAACAATTACGTCAAACGCCTGTAAATCTACGTCAACCAGACACAGTACAGTGGCAGTGGATTGACCGTGCAACGGGTGATTTATCTGCTCAAGCTTGTGATGGTGCTATGTATATTCCGATGCTAACGCATACGGTTCCGCACCGTGCTACGCCATGTGGAGCACCTTATTATCAAGTTGATCCAACATATACGCCACAAAGTGATAACACAATTCCTGACTCTCAGGATGATAATACCGACAGTTATATTCGTGAAAGTGAAAACCAGATGGAACAAGATCTGTCAAACAACTCACGAGTAATTTCAAGTGGTAGTTATAACAACTAAGCGTTAACAGGAAATTAGGATATGTTGAAGAAAGGTGTTTTTTATATTGGTGCTGTTCTTATGGTCGGCTGTACAACTATGCCCGATCATTCTGACTCCAAAGAGAAAACACCTACTCCTCCAGTCAAAAAGACGGAAACTCCATCAGGTGTAAAAATTACGCCTTATGATCACCCAGAAATTCAACGTAAAAATTTACAGGTGATTGTTCCTCAGCAAAAAAAGCCTCAACATTTTAGTGATGATGGTAGCCAGTTACCTGCATTTAAAGTTTTAATGCAAAAAACACAGCAGGCTTATAAAAATCAACAGTGGTCAGAGGCTGAGCGCTATGCGCTTCAAGCACAGCGTTTAGCGCCACAAGCGGCTGAGACTTATTTATTTCTTGCGCTTACGGCAAATCATAAACAGCAATATTCTAATGCTGAGTCTTTAGCAAGACGTGGTTTGAGTTTTGCCCAAAGTCAGCCAATGAAAAAGCAGCTATGGTTAGTCATCTTAAAAGCTGGGCAACAACGCAACAATCAAAAAACTGTTCAAGAAGCACAACAAGCATTAAAAGCCCTATAGCTTTTAATGCTTTTTTATTTTCTCATTAGAAATTACGAATACCTGCTAAGCCATATGCACCATGCTGCTGTGCAGTGGCTAAATCATCCGGATGCACTCCTCCTAATGCAAAAACCGGAATCTGGCTATTTTGGGCAAGCTCACTAAAACGTTCCCAACCTAATGCTACAGCTTCTGGATGAGTCGTTGTTGGTTTTACAGGACTAATAAAAACAGCATCACAACCAATCTGCTGAGCTTGCTTTAAAGAAACAGCATCATGACAAGCAGCAATATATCGTACGCCCACTGTTAAATCGCCTTTATGCAAATTCATGAGCTGAGATTGTTTTAAATGAACGGTCTTTATTTGTTTTTGTAATTCAGGACTTAATTGATGCCAGATATCTACATTTATAATTAAACTTGATCGTTGCCCTTCATCTAAAGCAATTAATTGCTCTATATACTGCGGCTCAAATTCTTCGATACGCCAGTACAATAAAGCATCACTACTTTCTACCGTTGAAAGCGTATTGCTAATTTTGATGAGATGAGGCCAATAGAGTCGTTTTATGATGTTTTTATTGGCTTTTGGAAAGTTTAGGTGAAGTAGCTGATCACGTGTGTACCCTGCCCATGGCTGGTGAATAAGATTTAATAACTCATCAGGTACATAACTATGGAACAAATGAAGGTTGACGATAATGTCATCATATTCATGGTGAATATAATCAAACTGATGCCAATCTTTTAAACCAATACCCACCTCTTCATAAATCTCACGGCGGCAGGCTTCTTCTGGTGTTTCACCTTGTTCAACCTTTCCACCAGGGAACTCATGCTTTCCACCTTGATGTTGCTGCTCTTCGCGCCATCCAACTAATATTTTTCCACGATGGATCAAGATTGCTATAGCGACATCGACTATTGGTTTGGGCATCTTTTTACTCTCTAAAACTTTTCTCAAGTGTAAGCAAATTTTATCATTTTATAAAATCTTAAAAATCTCATTGACAGATCTATTCGATAATGATTATCATTTAAATCGTTCAAGAACATACCACGGAGCACAACAAATGAACGCACCTTTTAGCTTATTTACCCGTAACAATGACACAGCTCATGCCTTACCAATGTTACATTCTAATAACCTCTTTGCATTAGGCCGTGAAATTCGCATTATGCATGCTGGCGAGGAATATCGTTTACGCCTCACTCGCAACAATCGCCTAATTTTAACCAAATAAAAAACATACTCGCGTTTCAATAATATTCGTGGGAAAACAAAAAATGGATAGCATGGGTAACCATGCTATTTTTTATGAAGGAAGAATAATCTCTGCCCTCAGACCACCTTGTTTAGCATGCATAAAACGTAACTTGCCATTATGCAATTCAATAATTTTTCGAGTAATTGAAATTCCTAACCCAGAACCTTGCTGCTGAGTACCAAGCACCCGAAAAAAACGCTGCCCTAACCGTAATAGCACTTCATCATCTACCCCATTTCCCGTGTCTTCAATAGACACCTTAATTTGCTGTTCATACTGACTAATCTCAACATGAATAGAGCCTAAATTCGGGCTATAACGAATGGCGTTATCAAATAAATTTCTAAAAGCAATAAACAGCAATTCTTCATTCGCATATGTTTTAGTTTCTGTCGATAAAGTATTTGTCTCTATCAACATCTGTTTAGCTTTCGCATCTAAATCTACAGTTTCAATCACTCTTGCCAACAAATAATTTAAATCGATAACTGTCTTAGGCAGATCGGGCTGCTCAGCTTCATTAGGTTCTAAACGGGCCAGAAGAAGTAAATTCTCAAGTATTTTTGTACTTCTAGAAACGTCTTCTTGTATGCGTTCAAAATCTTGATGAAGTTCTGGAAGATGTTGATATTTACGCTGCAAAACCTGAAGACGCATTTGTATGGCAGATAATGGAGAACGTAGCTCATGCGAAGCATCCGCAGTAAAACGCTGTTCAGCAACGAGAGCCCTTTGTAATCTTGCAAGCAATTGATTTAATGCATCTATAACAGGTTGAATTTCTGTAATGACATCCGGCTCTTGAATTGGCTCTAAATTTGATGCAGTTTTTTGAGCAATTCGTCTAGAAAGTAAATTGAGTGCAGCCAATTGATGTTCGGTACGCCAACTTACAATGACCCATTGCAGTAGCCAGAACAACACCATAAGGCCACTATATCCAGCAAGTGCTTTGAGTACCTCTTCAACACGTGTACTCATTGGTTGAAAAACTTCAACTTGTAGTTGAGAGTCTTCTTGTTGTGCAGCCAGACTACGCCATAATTGACCATCAAACCAAAAATACGAAAAACCTTCTGATAAGTTACCTTGCTCAAAAAGTTCATGCTGATAGGTATGAGAATGAGTAAGTACTTGGCCTGTGTTTAATAACTCATACTGAATATCAAATTCATCACTCAGCTCATCAAACTGTTTCATGGAGTGTTCAGAAAGATCTGAAACCAGCAAAGTATCTGAAATTTCATCCATGATTTCGTCTTGCACTGACATGTTGTGATAGATAGAAAATATGGTGAGTAAGCTTAAAGCCAGTAATCCCACCACGATACTACTCCACATCGTAGTTTTAACCAGTTGAGACTGCAAAGATGAGCGATTCGATTTCATTTTAAATCTCCCATACGGTAGCCGAGCCCCCGTATGGTTTTAATACTGCTGCTTCCGATTTTTTTTCGAAGTTGATAAATAAATACTTCGATTGCGTTACTTTCAATTTCCTCGCCCCATGCATAGAGTGCTTCTTCTAATTGATCACGGGTAATAATATGCTCGGGATGCACCATAAGCTTACGTAATATTTGGAATTCTTTTGCCGTTAAATCGATAGACTTGCCAGCGCTTAATACGACTTTCGCTTGTGTATCAAGTTGTAGGTCACCCCATGTTAAAACCGATTGCTGACTCAAAGTTTGTTTGCGTAATTGAGCGCGGATGCGAGCCGATAATTCTTCTAAACTAAAAGGCTTAACCAAATAATCATTTGCGCCTAAATCTAGCCCCTCTACCCGATCATGAATGCTGTCACGTGCAGTGATAAAAATAACAGGAACATTTTTTTGTTTATGGCGGATCGTTGTTAAAACCTTTTCACCAGCCAGTTGAGGCAGCCCTCGATCAAGTAAAATACAGTCATAATCATGCTGTTCGATTGCCGTCAGTGCATAATCACCTCTTTCGACCCAATCTACCTGATAACCGTCTAACTCCAACCATGATTGAATGCTTTCAGCTTGAGAGCGATCATCTTCTGCAAGCAAAATTCTCATCTATTTTTCCTGTTATATCCTGATTTGATCTTGCCAAGCCTTTATAAAAAAAGCAAAGCCGCATGATTTAAATGCGGCTAAAAGTAGTAGATCTACAGACCTTATTCATTAGAACTGAACTTGATCCACATCAATTTCTACGCGTTTTAAAGGTTTATAGTCAATGTCTACTTCACCAATTAAAGTCACATTTGTATTGGCTGAAATAGGGCGACCTTGCCAAAGTTCATCATCTACATCAATTATAATGTTACCTGTCTTATCACGGAATTGATATTTTTCATCACCTAAAGACTTTACAACCTGACCATGTAATTTGATCGGTGTATTATCTTTTGAGGTTAATGCCTGTTTTACTGTGGTGACAGTTGCCGGAGCAATTGCAGCTTGATTCACTGGTGTATTCGCGACAACTACGCCAGCAGCAGTCATACCAGCAGTCATCAACATTACTTTAAGCATATTCATATTATTACCCTCTGTTTATGGTTCCCTCTTGGGATAAAGCAATTAAATCAACCATAAATGAGGTGAATCTTAAGAAAAACTTAATTTAATGGCACAACCCTCAAGACCTCTTCTAATGTCGTAAGTCCTTCAATCACTTTACGGGCTCCTGCAATTCTTAAAGGTTCTATACCTTCTTTTTTAGTTTGAGTTCTTAAATCATTTAATGTCACATGACTACTAATAAGGTGTTTAAGCTCAAGACTGACTGGCATAAACTCGTAAATACCAACTCGCCCTTTATAGCCTGTATGACGACATTCTTCACAGCCTACCGCTTGATAAACCGTTTCAGGCATGTCCATAATGTAGTCAAAGGTTAGATGTTCCCACTCATCCTCATTAATGTGAGTTTTTTTCTTACAGTGTGGACAAAGTTGGCGGACTAAGCGCTGCGCGAGAACACCCAAAATTGTTGCAGCTGTCAGAAATGGTTGTACACCTAGATCATGCAAACGAGTCAAACTAGACGGTGCATCATTGGTATGTAAAGTTGATAAAACCAAATGACCTGTTAATGCTGCCTGAATGGCCATATTCGCTGTATCTTGATCACGAATTTCCCCAATCATAATAATGTCAGGGTCTTGACGCATAAGCGCACGCACACCGTCTGCAAAGCCTAATTCAATTGCATTATTGACCTGCATTTGGTTAAAACTAGGCTCTAGCATTTCAATCGGATCTTCAATGGTACATACATTGACCTGCTCGGTTGCAAGCTGCTTTAAAGATGAATATAGCGTGGTCGTTTTACCAGAGCCTGTGGGTCCCGTGACTAAAATAATACCGTGGCTATTTTTTGTTAATTGCTGCCACTGTTGTAATAAACGCTCTTCAAAACCCAGTTGCTGAAAAGAACGTACCAACACATCGGGATCAAAAATACGCATGACCAGTTTCTCACCAAATGCTGTTGGTAAGGTAGATAAACGGAGTTCGGTTTCTTGTCCTTTAGGTGTCCGTGTTTTTAACCGACCATCTTGTGGCTTACGCTTTTCCGCTACATTTAAACGTCCTAAAATTTTAATCCGAGAAATCACGGCGGTCAGCGTATTTGAAGGCATGTTATAAATGGTGTGCAAAACGCCATCAATCCTAAACCTGACTTTACCGTTATCTTTGCGCGGTTCCATGTGAATGTCACTGGCACTCTGCTCAAATGCAAACTGTAAAATCCAGTCAACTAATTTCACAATATGCTGATCATTAGCATCTGGGTTTTGACTATCGCCAAGCTGCAAAAGTGCTTCAACATTTTTACTGTCACGGTCATGAGCTGCATCTTTTTGAGCAGAGTTTACCGCGCGACTCACCTGATAATATTCGCGCAAATAGCGTTGTAACTGTTCGGGATTAAGCAGTACCCGTTCAATTTTTTTAGGCGCTAGACTACGTTCAAGGTTATTAAGCCAATCTGTTTGAAATGGTTGATCTGTTCCAATCACGATTCGGTCAGCATGAATTTCAACAGCTAAAATATGGTTACGAATGGCAAACTCTTGTGACATAACCTGCGTTAAAGCACTGACATCTGCCTTTAAAGGATCGATCACAAATAGAGGTAGCTGAACCCGATCTGCAAACCATAAACATAAGCGGTTTAAACTCAAATGCGCATGTGTGTGTTGCTGATCTTTTAAATTAAAATGTGCAATCCACTGTAATGGATGCCACTTTAACTGGTCTTTTTGGCGGTGACTTGTCTGTACCAGTAATTTATCTCGTTCTGTTATACGGCCTTCTTGTAATAATTGTTCTAGACACCAATACGTATCTATTTCTACATGTGCATTCATGCGTTATCCCCAATATATTTTTATAATATAGCAGAGATGTTTTATATTTAAATATCCTTTAACATCAGTTAATTAAACTAATTCTCATCTTAATATTTTTTTGTGTCACAGGTCATATTTATAGAAATATTTTCTACATAGTTTTGTCTAAAAAAGACACTATGCTCACTATAATAAAAAGAATAAACTGAATATGAATACATGATTTTAAAATGATTCAAACCTACATATAACAATAAGCAAAGAGGAAGTAATATGGAACTTCCAATGACAATGTCATTACAAACAGCATCATTTGAAGAATTCATTACAGTGATTGCTGCGGCGCTTGGTTGTGGCTTATTAATTGGTTTAGAACGAGAACGAAGTAAGCTTAAACATGAATATAAAACCTTTGCGGGTTTCCGTTCTTTTGCAATTAGTGCTTTATTAGGAGCGGTCTGTTTTTTATTTGGCATTGAAATTGGAATTGTGGGTGCCTTACTCATTGGTGCCATTAGTATTGTTTCCCTCAAAAATCAACCCAATGACCCGGGCGTGACCACCGAACTCGCCTTTATTATGACTTATTTCATTGGGGCACTTTGTATTTGGAATATTTCGCTCGCTGCCGGCCTAGCTGTGATCATCACAACTATCTTAATAGCTAAGCAGTCTATGCATGGCATTGCCAGTCAATGGATTACTGAATCAGAATTACGTGATGGTATTTTTCTACTTGCCTTACTGTTAATTGCTTTGCCTTTAGTTCCAAATAAACCTTTTTGGGGTCCAGTTTTAAATCCACATGTGATTTTAAAATTACTGACTTTAATCTTATTTGTACAAGCCCTTGCCCATATAGCAAAGCGACTTTTGTCATCTAAAAATGCTTTATTGCTTTCTTCTTTAGCTTCCGGATTTGTGTCTAGTACAGCAACTATTGCCAGTTTAGGTTTAGAAGTACGCTCAGGCAAAGCCAACGCAACAACAAATGCAGGTGCTGCATTGATGTCTTGCGTTTCAACACTGATTCAAACCTTAATTATTGTGATCGGCATTAGCTTTGCTTGGTTCAAGCTGATTATATTTCCTACACTTATTGCCTTAGTAGTTTTAGCAGTATGGGCCTTTATTTTATTACGTAAAGCCGAGCCTAGTACAGCTTCACCCGAGCTGGACTCAAGAATGTTCAGCTTAAAAGAAGCCATTATTATTGCGGGTACACTTACCCTTATTCAGGCAGGTGTTTATGGTTTAAGTCTATCTTTAGGCGATGCGGGATTAATCGCGGGGACCTTACTTGCTTCTTTATTTGAAATACATGCAGCTATAGCGGCGGTCATTGTGCAAGGAGAACCTGATAGCGCACATATGACACCTTTGTTAATTGCCTTTTTAGGAGGTTTTGCAGTTCACGCTCTTGCTAAAAGTGTGAACTCTGCAATTTCGGGCGGACTACGCTACGCCCTTGCTTTCGTTCCCGCCCAGCTCATTCATATGGCTATTTTTATTACTTTACTTTGGCTCAACATCCACTGGTTTTAAAATATCTATTATGTAAGCGAAGAAGTCTTCACCACATCAATGACTGTAACTACAAATTGATCGACCTTAAAATGAATATCAAAGTCTGAAAATTTCATTTTATAGATTCTTTCAGGGTCTTGTTGATAGGCAGGCCGAGGATCTAAAGCTAATACTTGCACAAGCTCATTAATGTACTGCGAATCTATTTCTTTATTTTGCAGAAAATATTTTTGCGCTGTTAATGCAGCTTCAGTCCACATGACTGCCTTTCGTTCAGGTTCTGCATGTGCATAACCACTTTGAACCTCCGCAATTGCATCAGAATATTGAATATAGGGTTTGATATCTAAAATTGGGGTGCCATTTAATAAATCACTTCCAGTGACATAAACACGCACAGACTTCCCCACTTTTTCGACTTTATTAAGTTTTACGACTGAAAGCCCGATTGGAGAAGGTCTATACATACTTCGTGTAGCAAATACTCCAATTTTTTCATTACCACCTAAACGTGGCGGACGAACCTGTGGACGGAACTTATCTGCACTGCCTTGATTTTTATTGTCATGAAACTGCCAAACTAACCAGAGATGACTAAATTGCTCAATTCCCTCAAATGCTAACAAGTCATTATATGGTTCTACCATGTCAATATAAGACTCGATATTGACCAAATTAGGCTGGCGTGGAATACCGAATTTTTCACGATAGGGAGAGCACATGTGGCCAATGATAGGGAAGGTGACAGAATTGATCATCACTTTTTCTTATAAACACAATTAAATATATTCAGTTTATCGGGAATGAAATTAGATTAGAATAGCAATCTGTTTTCTTTTAATCGTGATCGAGACCTTTAATGGCTGCTTTTAACGTTGAACGCATTACTCATGTTCACCACTGGAATGACACTCTTTTCAGTTTTAAAACTACACGCGATACCAGCTTACGTTTTAAAAATGGTCAGTTCGTAATGATCGGACTTGAAGTGAATGGCAAACCGTTAATGCGTGCGTATTCGATTGCAAGTGCAAACTACGAAGAAGAGTTAGAATTCTTCTCAATTAAAGTACAAGACGGTCCTTTAACTTCGATTTTGCAAAAAGTACAAGTTGGTGATGAAATCTTAGTTTCTAAAAAACCAACAGGTACTTTGGTTCATGATGACCTTTTACCAGGTAAAAACTTATACCTTTTATCTTCTGGTACTGGTCTTGCTCCATTCTTATCAATTATTCGTGATCCAGAAACTTACGAACGCTTTGAAAAAGTAATCGTTGTTCATGGTACACGCTATATTTCTGAATTAGCTTATCAAGACCTTATCTTAAACGAATTACCAAACCACGAATTCTTTGAAGAGTTAGGTATTAAAGACAAGCTTGTTTACTACCCTACTGTTACTCGTGAACCTTTCCACACTCAAGGCCGTGTAACAACTGCAATTGAAACTGGCGCTTTATTTGAAAAAATCGGTTTACCACGCTTTAACCGTGAAACTGACCGTGCAATGCTTTGCGGTAGCCCTGCATTCTTAAAAGATGTGGCTGCATTACTTGACCAACACGGTTTAGTTGAATCACCTCGTATGGGTGAAATGGGCGACTACGTAATTGAACGTGCGTTCGTAGAAAAATAATTTTTTCTAGACATAAAAAAACCGAGGCAAAGTCCTCGGTTTTTTATGTCTGTTTTTATAACTTAATTGTGCCATCGATACAGGTGACAGCGGTTCCACCCACTAAAATTTTATCTTGATACAATTCAAGTTGAAGTTGTCCGTCTCGACCTACCGCCCCACCTTGTGAAGAAAGTACGACATCATTTTGTGCGGGAAGAATCCCATAATAACGAATAAATGAAGCTACGCTACCATTACCACTACCACAAACAGGATCTTCATTTATTCCACATGAAGGAGCAAATGAACGAACTTCTATGTGTTTTTGTTCATCATTATTTTCATGAAAACCAAAAACTGTCGCACCCGTAACTTTCATTTCTAAATCATGTTCTTTTAAAGCGGCAAAGTCTGGTTGGCTATCTAGAACAGCCTCAGCATTAACAGCTTGCAATACAATCCAGCGCGCCCCTACATCTACCAATGCAGCGTTCCATTGAGTATTAATTTCACATTTTAAAATTTCTGCTAATTTCTCAGTGTGCATTGCATCTAGTGGAGTAATTTTAGGCTTAGGTAGTTCAAATGAAATATGACTTGACTCACTCACGGTCAGAGTCACTAAACCAGCACCGCACTGCTGTACCAGCTTACCTTCTTTCGATTTAATTAGACCCGCCTCAAGCAAAGCATAGGCAGTACCAATTGTAGGATGGCCTGCAAATGGCAACTCACTTTGCGGAGTAAAAATTCGAACCTGATAATCAGCTTGAGAATCGGTCGCAGGGAGCACAAATGTCGTTTCAGAAAGATTGGTCCAGTTCGCAATGGCTTGCATCTGCTCAGACGTTAAGGTGCTGGCGTCCATAATGACCGCAACAGGATTTCCTTTAAATGCTTGTGAAGTAAAAACATCAACTTGTTTAAATGCAACAACAGACATAGACCTCTCCTACTGATTTTGTAATTTAAAATATGGTTTTTAAGTCCTCACCATTTCTTGATCTTACTGATTTATTTTTAATGGTCACAGTATCAGTTAATATGAAAAATAATAGACACAGTTATTAAAACTATATCCCTATTAAATGGATTAATCTAAATGCATAACAATATTTGAGATAAATCAGGGATCGCTATAAAGTGTATCCATTGCTTTGGCTTTTTAATGAATGGATATGTACAAATATAAAAAAGTGAGTGATGACCTCACCCTGCAAATTCAAAATGGCAGGCAGCCTATTGGTTCTCGGTTGCCATCAATTCGAGATTGTGCCCAGCATTATCAGGTCAGTATTAATACCGTAAAAGAAGCTTATCGCCAGCTTGAAGATCAAGGTTTAATTTCAGTTCGCCCACAGTCTGGCTACTATGTTTGTCATGCGCCTTCAAACTTATTAGAACTCGAAGAGCGTTATGTCAGTGAAGAAAAAGTATCTCTTTCAGGAATTAGCTGTTTTCTAGCACAAATTGTTAAAAAGCAGATGGACCCTGACTATGTCAATTTGGCCCTAGCTTGCCCTTCTGGGGACAATTTCTATCCAATTGAACGCTTAAAACGCTTAACTGCTCAGGTGTTGCGCTCTCAATCAGATATTTTTAAAAGCTATACCTTGCCGCCCGGTTCTATACGTTTACGCACTCAAATTGCTAGGCGAAGCTTACAGCTAGGTATGTTTCTTTCAGCAGATGATATTGTGCTGACTCATGGCACGATGGAGGCTTTAAGTCTCGCGATTATGGCAACAACTCAAGCGGGTGACAGCATAGCGCTTGAGATTCCTACATTTCACAACCTCTATCCACTCCTTAATAATTTAGGTCGAAAAATTGTAGAAGTACCTACCTCACCACATACAGGTATGTGTCTGGATGCACTTGAAGAACTCTTAAAATCTCAAAGTGTACAAGCCATTTTAACCATTCCGACAGGACACAATCCTCTCGGTTTTAGCATGCCTGAGAGCAGCCGCCGTCGCTTGGCAGAGTTAGCTAATCAGTTTCAGATTCCTGTTATTGAAGATGCGATGTATGCCGAATTGCAACTCACCGAGCCTCTCTTGCCCAACATCAAAGCGTTTGACCAAAACGGATGGGTTTTGGTATGTGGGAGCTATACCAAGACTGTAGCACCTGATTATCGGATTGGTTGGTTAGAAGCTGGGCGCTTTCGTAATATTGTGCAGCAGCTTAAATTTACAACCACTGTTGCCGAGCCAGCTTTACTCACAGAAACGTTAGGCCTTTTCTTAGAAAATGGTGGTTATGACCTGCATTTACGTCAACTCAAAAAACGCTATCAACAACAAATTGACACCATCAAATCTTATATTTGCCGCTATTTCCCACTCGGTACCCGAGTCAGTCGTCCGCAAGCGGGATTTATTTTATGGTTAGAGCTTCCCGAATCAATTGACACACTAGAACTGTTCCATCAGGCCATGGATGAAAAAATCTTATGTATGCCGGGAATTTTGTGTTCAGCTGATAAACGTTTTAGTCATTGTTTACGTATTGCAGCTTGTTTTGAGTTAAATCCCAAAATGTTAAATGCTTTGATACGCTTAGGAGAGCTAGCAAAAAATATGATGCCCGTACAAAAAGATATTGGTCAAATCCCTACTAATTCAGTAGGTTGAATCCCAAATGCGGAGTTAATAAAATAAAACCATATACTTTTTATGCCTTTTATTTTATGAAAACTGAGCTTCTCTCTCCCGCAGGTTCACTTAAAAACATGCGCTATGCATTTGCCTATGGTGCAGATGCAGTATATGCAGGCCAACCACGTTATAGCTTACGTGTTCGTAATAATGCTTTTGATCATGACAACTTAAAAATCGGAATTGATGAAGCCCATGCTTTGGGTAAAAAGTTTTATGTTGTAGTGAATATTCAGCCACATAACAGCAAATTAAAAAACTTTATTCGTGATCTTGAACCAATTATAGCCATGCAACCAGATGCACTCATTATGTCTGACCCGGGCTTAATCATGATGGTACGTGAGCATTTTCCAGAAATGCAAATTCATCTATCTGTTCAAGCCAACGCTATTAATTGGGCCACTGTTAAGTTTTGGAAAGATTACGGTTTAAGCCGAGTCATTTTATCTCGTGAGTTATCATTAGAAGAAATAGAAGAAATCCAGCAACACGTACCCGATATTGAACTCGAAGTTTTTGTACATGGTGCTCTATGCATGGCCTACTCAGGCCGCTGCTTACTTTCCGGATATATGAACAAGCGTGATGCCAATCAAGGTGCTTGTACCAATGCTTGCCGTTGGGACTATAAACTGCATGAAACCCAAGAAGATGCAAATGGAGATGTGATTCCAGTCACTCAGCTAAATACATCAGAAAAGTCTTGCTGTTCATCAGCACAATTAGAAACAACCTCAGCTCAAACGCTGTTGGTACAGCGCAATGATGAAGAAATGTTTGCTGCTGAAGAAGATGAACACGGCACCTATTTTATGAATTCTAAAGATTTACGTGCGGTACAACATGTAGATCGTTTAACCAAAATGGGGATTGCCTCACTAAAAATTGAAGGCCGTACTAAATCCTATTTTTACTGTGCCCGTACCGCCCAAATTTATCGAAAAGCTATTGATGATGCTTTAGCAGGCAAACCATTTGACCCAAGCTTAATGAACCAACTCGAAGGTTTGGCAAACCGTGGTTATACCGAAGGCTTTTTAAGACGTCATGTACATAGTGAATATCAAAACTATGCTGATGGTTCATCGCATTTCGACTACCAACAATTTTGTGGAGAGGTTTTAGAACGTCAAGGCGATTATATTCGCATTGAAGTTAAAAACCGTTTTGTGGTGGGCGACTCACTTGAGCTGATGACGCCTCAAGGTAATATCACCTTTACTTTAACCGAAATGCGCGATTTAAAAGGTAACCCAATTACCGATGCTAAAGGTTCGGGGCATTTTGTTGAGATTCCACTTTCACAAGATGTTGATGTTAGTTATGCCCTACTCATACGCAATTTGCCGCATGCTAAGGAAAACATTACTGCCTCAACATTAGCTTATTCAGCGAGTTAAACATGGCACTTTTGATTACAAATGACTGTATCAATTGTGATATGTGCTTACCGGAATGCCCCAATACAGCTATTTTTGAAGGCAACAAAGTTTATGAAATTGATCCACTTCGTTGTACAGAATGTGTAGGCTTTTATGATGCCCCCACATGTAAGGCGGTTTGTCCAATCGATTGCATAAAACCAGACCCTGCACATATTGAAAATAAAGAGCAACTGCTAGAGAAATTTAAGGATTTAAATATACTCGGCGAATCTATCTCTTAAAAGTCTATCGAGGATCAGGCTAAGATTGCTGATCCTCTTTTTATGACTATACAGATCAATGATTAAATAAATGAATAAAATAGCTGAGAACACTTTGCTAGTGATAAAATCAATTTATCAGTTCAGTTTGATTTAATGGTCATTTTGTACCAAAAAAATTAAACAATCGTTAAAACTGCCAAACCATTTCAACATTTCATGTAGATTGATCAAAAATCATTCTGGCGCAGCTCCCCATGTCTTATCTTTATTTAGCAATTGCGATTGCTTGTGAAGTCATTGCAACTTCAGCTTTAAAAGCATCTCAAGGTTTTACTGTTCCTATTCCATCCATTATTACAGTTGTGGGCTATGCGATCGCTTTTTATTTATTGTCCCTTACACTAAAAACGATTCCGATCGGAATTGCATATGCCATTTGGTCGGGTGCGGGTATTATTTTAATTTCTGCAATTGGCTGGATATTTTACAAACAACATTTAGACTTGGCGGCCTGTATTGGTCTTACTTTAATGATTGCAGGTATTATCATTATTAATGTGTTTTCTAAAAATACCCATTTATAAAATATAAATAAAAAGAAACCGAGTACGATGAAACTCTTTTTATAAAAAATTTCACCTTACTCGGTATGAACAGCTTATTTCAAACTACCCGTCAAAAATTGTTTTAAACGCTCACTTTTCGGGTTATTGAGTACTTCATCAGGATGGCCCTGTTCCTCAATTTTCCCTTGATGCAAAAAAATCACTTGATTAGATACATGACGCGCGAAGCCCATTTCATGTGTCACCACAATCATAGTACGTCCTTCTTCAGCCAAGCCCTGCATTACCTTTAGTACTTCACCCACCAACTCTGGATCAAGCGCGCTGGTTGGTTCATCGAACAACATAACTTCTGGTTCCATAGCCAAAGCACGAGCAATCGCTACACGTTGCTGCTGACCACCAGATAAAAATGCCGGATATTTACTTTCAACACTTTCAGGTAATCCAACTTTGCGTAGATATTTCCTTGCACGCTCTTCAGCTTCAGCACGTTTTACCCCAAGTACGTGAATCGGCCCTTCAATGACATTTTCTAGCACTGTCATGTGTGACCACAAATTAAAATGCTGAAATACCATCATGAGCTGCGTACGCATTTTTTGTAGTTGCTTTGGTTCAACTACTTTTAAATTGCCTTTTTTATCAAAGACTGTGCGTAGTTTTTCACCATTGAGCTTAATCGTGCCATTGCTCGGTTGTTCCAAAAAGTTAATGCAGCGGAGTAAAGTACTTTTACCTGAACCCGATGAACCAATAATACTAATCACATCACCGGCATTTGCATCAAGTGATATTCCTTTAAGCACTTCATGATCGCCGAATTTCTTATGTAAATCGCGAATCACTAGTTTTGCAACTTGTTCCATTTATGTCTCCTAATGATTCGATGGCTTTAAAAATGCCAACCAACGTTTTTCAAGCTTACGAAATAGCCCAATCAAAATAAAAGCCAACACTGCATATAACACCGCGGCAATTCCAAAAGCATTGAAGGTGTCATAGGTTGCCGCATTCACATCACGCGCAATTTTTAAAATGTCAGGAACAGTTGCTGTAAATGCAATGGTTGTCGCGTGCAACATTAAAATGACTTCATTGCCGTAAAACGGTAAAGCACGGCGTAACATCGATGGAATGATAATGCGAGTGTACCGTTTCCATTTTGACATACCGAAAGCTTGTGCAGCCTCAATCTCTCCATGGGGAATAGAACGAATCGCCCCAGCGAAGATTTCAGTTGTATATGCACCAGTATTGAGCGCGAATGCCAAAATGGTGCAATTTATGCCCTCTCGAAAAAAAGCATCAAGAGTCTGGTGTTCATGGATATAATCAAAGCTGTAAATACCTGAGTAAATAATCAGCAATTGAATGTAAAGTGGAGTGCCACGAAAAACATAGGTAAACAGCCAAACTGGGCCACGCAACCAAAGATTTTCTGATACTCGTGCAAGTGATAAAGGCACAGCAAGCACAAATCCAATACCAATAGAAAGCACCAATAACCAAGCAGTCATCGCGACACCGGTCATTTGCAAACCATCGGTCCAAAGGTATGCCTGCCAATATTGTTGAAGGATTTCAATCATAATTGTCCCTTCCTTACACCAGCAGAATAACGACGTTCAAGCCACATTAAAATCAGATTCGACATGGTGGTAATCGCTAAATAAATGGCAGCAGCCACGATGCTAAAAAAGAACAGTTGCATGGTACTTCTACCTGCATCTTGCGTAATTTTTACAATGTCAGTCAGGCCAATAATAGAAACTAGTGCTGTCGCCTTAATTAAAACTTGCCAGTTATTACCAATACCAGGCAAAGCGAAACGCATCATTTGTGGGAATAATACACGGTAAAAAACCTGCCACGGAGTCATTCCATAGGCCATTGCTGCTTCAATTTGGCCTTTAGGAACCGATTGAAATGCACCACGAAAGGTCTCGGTAAAATATGCACCATAAATGAACGCTAAAGTAATCACACCCGCCACAAATGGGTTGATATCAATTTGGTCCATTTGCAGTGCTTCAGTAATTTGGTTGAGACCCAACTGCAAGCTATAAAATAACAGCAGCATAATGACCAAATCAGGCACACTTCGAATGAGCGTGGTGTAAGCTGTCGCTATATAACGTAAAATTTTAATACTAGAGAGTTTTGAGCTCGCACCAATTAAGCCAATAATCACAGAAAGTAAAAGTGACAACAACGCAAGCTGTATGGTCATCCATGTCCCGCTGAGCAGGAGTGGCCCAAAGCCAGAAAAAAACATGACTCATCTTCTCCTTAAAAACAATATCTAATATTGATGAGATGAGAATAGATTTAAAAATGTCGGCGCAAAGCCGACATTTTTCACATCATTAGTAAATGCTAAAGGAGAAATATTTTTTCTCGAGTTTTTTGTATGTACCATCTGCAATGATTGCAGCGAGTGCTTTATTAATATTGGCTTTTAAATCCGCATCTTCTTTGCGTAAACCAATCGCTGCACCTACACCTAGTGTTTTTGCATCAACCACATTGCCACCAGCAAAACTGAAGTTTTTGCCTTTTGGTTGTTTTAAGAAAGCGCCATCAACCATAATTGCATCTTGTAAAGTTGCATCCAAGCGACCTGACATCATGTCTTGATAAATCAAATCTTGGACTGGATAAGGTACAACCGTTACACCTTTTGGCGCCCAATAGGTTTTAGCATAAGTTTCTTGAATTGTGCCCTGTTGTACACCGACACGTTTACCTTTCAAAGAGGCAGCGGTAGGTAATAAAGGCGAGCCTTTTTTTGCAACCATACGGGTTGGTGTATTGTAGATTTTGCTACTAAATGCAATTTGTTTTGCACGTTCATCAGTGACTGTCATTGATGAAAGAATGCCATCAAATTTTTTCGCTTTAAGTGCTGGAATCATCCCATCAAAAGAGTTTTCAACCCAAACACATTTGGCTTTGAGTTTTGCACAAATTGCATTACCCAAATCAACATCAAAACCAGTTAACTTGCCATCTGGTGTTTTATATTCAAACGGCGCATAAGACGACTCAGTACCAAAACGAATCACCTTCCAATCCTTTGCTTGAACATTCGTTGCAACAGCAGCTAAAACTAAGGTTGTTGAAACGAACATTTTTTTCATAAAGCTTGCCATCTTGAAGCTTCTCCTTAAAATCCTAATAAGGTGATAAAAACTTGAGCAATTTCTAAATTACTCTTCTGCCGAAAGAATTGCAATTTCTATACCAGTAAATTAAGGATTTATGAAGATGACTAAACAGTGGATTCTATTAATTGATTAAATGTTGAAAAATCACTCAAATTTTAAGTTAGTTTTTGAGTGTATAAGCTTCTGCCATATTTTCATTTTCAACCAATGTCCGAATGGTGTATTCATGATTATGTTCTTTAGCACTGGCAAATTCACATTTTTGATCCAATGACATTGAACAACCACTCAACAATGGACAACCTGCAAATAATTCGGCTACCCAATCGACAAAGACTCGAACTTTAGGCGATAAATGACGATTTTGTAGATAAACGACTGATATTGGCATAGGTGCAGGTAACCATTCAGTCAATACTTCCCTAAGTGCACCAGATTCCAAATGTTTTGCTACCATGTAATATGGGCATTGAATTAAGCCAAAACCTTGCACTGCCAAATCAATATATGAATCACCATCGTTGACAGAAACACGCCCTTTCACACCAACGCTATGAATCTCACCGTTCACCATGAAATCCCAGTCGATATTGCGTCCTGTACGGCTGTTAAAGTAATGCACGACCTGATGTTTTTGTAAGTCTTCAATGGTTTTGGGTTCCCCATGCTCCATCAAATAACGTGGTGCAGCAACCGTCACACATTGAATTGTTCCGATACGGCGGGCAACTAAACTCGAATCTTTCAGTTGACCAATACGAATGACACAGTCCACCGCATCTTGAACCAAATCGACCGGACGATCACTCATTCCAATCACCAAATCAATATCAGGATACTTGGAATGAAAATCACAAAGCATTGGAATCAGAATCAGCCGCCCAATTGAAGCTTTAACATCAATACGCAGTCTTCCTCGTGGTCCGCGCTCCGAATCATGGAAAGTTGATTCTACATCTTCGACATCAGCTAAAATTCGCGAAGTACGCTCATAATAAACCGCACCATCTGGTGTCAAACTAAGTTTGCGGGTTGTTCGGTTAAGCAATCGAACTTGTAAATGTTTCTCTAAAGCCTGAATGGTTGTGGTCACTGAAGCACGCGGTAGGCCTAAACTGTCAGCAGCTAAACTGAAACTATTTGTTTCGACAACTTTGTTAAATACTTTCATCGCATGAAATAGATCCACACGCACACTCCTATCAATTAATGCATTTTTTAATCAAACACATCAATTGTTATAAAAATACGAATAGTGTTATCGAATTTAATATATTTATTCGTGATTGACAAACTTTTATGCTCCGTCCATCCCATAAACCCTGTTTCTCCCATACGGACCAAAACTAAAAGTCTGAAAACAGGTATCCAAATAACTAGGAGCACCTCATGTCATTTTCCCGCAAACAGTTCGCACTGTCTGCCATCTTTGTTGCCCTTTTAGCAACAGGAGGCAGTTTTATGTTTTTACATGAAAATGCCGATGCAAAAGCTGCACCGACCTCTGCCCAACAAGCTGCAACTGTTGATATTTCTAATGTCATCAGCAAAACCATTACCGATTGGCAAGAATATTCCGGTCGTTTAGAAGCAATTGATCAAGTCGATATTCGGCCTCAAGTTTCCGGCAAACTCATTGCCGTTCACTTCAAAGATGGCAGTCTCGTAAAAAAAGGCGACTTACTTTTTACCATTGATCCACGGCCTTTCGAGGCAGAACTGAATCGTGCCCAAGCTCAACTCGCTTCAGCTGAAGCACAAGTCACTTATACGAGTTCTAACCTTTCTCGTATTCAACGTTTAATACAAAGTAATGCTGTTTCTCGCCAAGAACTGGATTTAGCCGAAAATGATGCACGTTCAGCCAATGCTAACCTACAAGCCGCTAGAGCAGCCGTTCAATCTGCCCGCTTAAATCTTGAGTACACTCGTATTACTGCGCCTGTTAGCGGTCGAATTTCACGAGCCGAAGTCACTGTCGGCAATGTAGTTTCTGCAGGTAACGGAGCACAGGTTTTAACAAGTTTGGTCTCTGTATCTCGCCTTTATGCATCTTTCGATGTTGATGAACAAACCTACCTGAAATACATCAGTAACCAGCGTAATTCTGCACAAGTTCCTGTTTATATGGGACTTGCCAATGAAACTGGTTTCTCTCGCGAAGGTACCATCAACTCAATTGACAATAACCTAGATGCAACCTCAGGTACGATTCGTGTTCGTGCGACTTTTGATAATCCAAACGGAGTTTTATTACCAGGCTTATATGCACGAATCCGTTTAGGCGGAGGTCAGCCTCGTTCAGCAATTCTGATTAGCCCAACCGCAGTTGGGGTCGATCAAGATAAACGCTTTGTCGTAGTAGTTGATGCTAAAAATCAGACGGCCTACCGTGAAGTAAAACTCGGTGCACAACAAGATGGCTTGCAAATCGTGAATAGCGGATTACAAGCGGGTGATCGTATTGTGGTGAACGGTTTACAGCGAATTCGTCCGGGTGACCCTGTGACCCCGCACCTCGTTCCAATGCCAAATTCACAAATCACTGCTAGCAGTACTACTCCTCAACCTCAGCCAACAGATAAAACATCAACTCCGGCAAAAGGTTAATCACATATGAATATTTCTAAATTTTTTATTGATCGGCCGATCTTTGCTGGTGTGTTATCAGTACTGATTTTACTCGCCGGTCTGCTTTCGGTATTCCAGTTACCGATTTCTGAATACCCAGAAGTTGTTCCGCCATCTGTGGTGGTACGCGCTCAATATCCGGGTGCAAACCCTAAAGTGATTGCTGAAACCGTTGCCTCTCCGCTTGAAGAATCAATCAACGGCGTCGAAGACATGCTGTACATGCAATCTCAGGCTAACAGCGACGGCAACTTAACCATTACGGTGAACTTTAAACTTGGTATTGATCCAGACAAAGCGCAACAACTGGTTCAAAACCGTGTGTCTCAGGCCATGCCTCGTTTACCGGAAGACGTACAGCGTTTAGGTGTCACTACTTTAAAAAGCTCACCAACTTTAACCATGGTAGTGCATCTGACCTCACCAGATAGTCGCTATGACATGACCTACTTACGTAACTATGCAGTATTGAACGTGAAAGACCGTTTGGCGCGCTTACAAGGTGTAGGTGAAGTCGGATTATTTGGTTCTGGTGACTACGCAATGCGTGTATGGCTCGACCCACAAAAAGTAGCGCAGCGTAACCTCACCGCGACCGAAATTGTGAATGCAATCCGTGAACAAAACATTCAGGTTGCAGCGGGTACAATCGGTGCATCACCAAGTAATTCACCTTTACAGCTTTCAGTCAATGCTCAAGGCCGCTTAACGACTGAGCAAGAATTCGCAGATATCATTTTAAAAACTGCACCCGACGGCGCGGTTACCCGATTGGGTGATGTTGCTCGTGTTGAACTCGCAGCTTCACAATATGGCTTACGTTCATTACTCGATAATAAACAAGCAGTCGCGATTCCAATTTTCCAAGCACCGGGTGCTAATGCTTTGCAAGTTTCCGATCAAGTGCGCAGCACGATGAAAGAACTTTCAAAAGATTTCCCATCTTCAATTAAATACGACATTGTTTACGATCCAACCCAGTTCGTACGTGCCAGTATTAAAGCGGTTGTTCATACCTTGCTTGAAGCGATTGCACTGGTTGTTGTGGTTGTTATTTTATTCTTACAAACATGGCGTGCCTCGATCATTCCATTGCTTGCTGTACCAGTTTCAATTATTGGTACATTCGCGCTCATGCTTGCTTTTGGTTACTCGATCAATGCGCTATCACTATTCGGGATGGTACTTGCCATCGGCATTGTGGTCGATGACGCGATTGTCGTCGTCGAAAATGTCGAGAGGAATATTGAAGCAGGCTTAAGCCCAAGAGATGCAACTTATCGCGCGATGAGAGAAGTGAGCGGACCGATTATTGCCATTGCTTTAACGCTGGTTGCCGTGTTCGTTCCACTTGCCTTTATGACAGGCTTAACAGGGCAATTTTATAAACAATTTGCCATGACCATTGCCATTTCAACTGTTATTTCGGCATTTAACTCCCTTACTCTATCTCCTGCTTTAGCCGCCATGTTACTGAAAGGACATGATGCTAAACCTGATGCATTAACACGCATTATGAATCGTGTATTTGGACGTTTCTTTGCATTGTTTAACCGCGTATTTACCCGTGCGTCAGATAACTATGGTAAAGGTGTCAGCCGTGTTATATCTCATAAAGCATCGGCAATGGGTGTCTATGCTGCGCTTTTAGGTTTAACCGTTGGTATTTCTTATATTGTTCCGGGTGGCTTTGTTCCAGCTCAAGACAAGCAATACTTGATTAGCTTTGCTCAATTACCAAATGGCGCTTCATTAGATCGTACTGAAGCGGTGATTCGTAAAATGAGTGACACTGCACTTAAACAGCCTGGTGTGGAAAGCGCTGTTGCCTTCCCTGGTCTATCAATTAACGGTTTTACCAACAGTTCGAGTGCTGGTATTGTCTTTGTGACTTTAAAGCCATTCGACGAACGTAAGGCTAAAGACTTATCTGCCAATGCAATTGCTGGTGCTCTTAACCAGAAATATTCAGCTATTCAAGATGCATATATTGCAGTTTTCCCACCACCACCAGTGATGGGCTTAGGGACCATGGGCGGCTTTAAACTACAACTTGAAGACCGAGGTGCCTTAGGCTATTCAGCCTTGAATGATGCTGCACAAAACTTTATGAAAGCAGCACAATCAGCCCCTGAACTGGGTCCAATGTTCTCAAGTTATCAAATTAACGTACCTCAACTCAATGTAGATTTGGACCGCGTGAAAGCTAAACAGCAAGGTGTTGCCGTGACAGATGTTTTCAACACCATGCAGATTTATTTAGGTTCTCAATACGTTAACGACTTTAACCGCTTTGGACGTGTTTATCAGGTTCGTGCACAAGCCGATGCTCCTTTCCGTGCAAATCCTGAAGATATTTTGCAGCTTAAAACCCGAAACAGTGCGGGACAAATGGTGCCGTTATCTTCATTGGTAAATGTAACTCAAACCTATGGTCCTGAAATGGTCGTTCGTTATAACGGCTATACCTCAGCAGATATTAACGGTGGCCCTGCCCCAGGTTATTCATCTAGCCAAGCTGAAGCTGCGGTTGAACGTATTGCTGCACAAACTCTACCTCGTGGTATCAAGTTTGAATGGACAGATTTAACTTACCAAAAAATCTTGGCTGGTAATGCAGGACTCTGGGTATTCCCAATTAGCGTATTACTGGTGTTCTTGGTTTTAGCTGCTCAATATGAAAGTCTGACTTTGCCTTTAGCTGTAATTTTAATTGTACCGATGGGAATCTTGGCGGCTCTGACAGGTGTTTGGCTAACAGGCGGAGATAACAACATCTTTACCCAAATTGGTCTGATGGTACTAGTCGGGCTGGCCTGTAAAAATGCCATATTAATTGTTGAATTTGCACGAGAACTTGAAATGCAAGGTGCAACTGCCTTTAAAGCTGCTGTTGAAGCAAGTCGTCTACGTTTACGCCCAATTTTAATGACTTCTATTGCATTCATTATGGGTGTCGTACCACTGGTTACTTCAACTGGTGCAGGTTCTGAAATGCGTCATGCGATGGGTATTGCAGTGTTCTTCGGCATGATCGGTGTAACGCTGTTTGGTTTGTTTCTGACCCCTGCCTTTTATGTCCTGATTCGCACATTGAACAGCAAACATAAATTGCATTCGGCAGCAGTTCATGAAGCACCTTTATCTACCCCACATGATCATTAAGGAGGACATTTGATGGCTACAGCAAAACAAAGCTTATTATTGTCCTCACTCATGGGAAGCCTGCTGCTTGCAGGCTGCTCTTTGGCACCGGAATATCAACCTGCAAAGGTCATAGTTCCCGTCAAATTTAAAGAGTCTGACCCTAAATTTGAAGACAATAACTGGAAAATTGCTCAACCTGCCGATCAGCAGGTTCGAGGTGAATGGTGGCGTGTTTTTAATGATGCTCAATTAAATGAGCTCGAACAACAAGCCATTTCTGGAAACCAGAGCCTTAAAGCGGCAGCGGCTAATATTCAGGCTTCACGTGCGTTACGTTCCGCAGCACAAGCTGAACGTTTGCCAAATATTGGTGCTGGCTTTGGCCCAACTCGTCAAAAACCCTCTCCGGCTTCATTGGGTTTAGATGGCAACGCTCATACATCTGCACAAACCTTATGGCGTGCTCAAGCGAATGTTTCATATGAGCTCGATTTATTTGGCCGTATTGCCAGTAGTGTCAATGCAGCAACAGCTGATGTACAGCAACAAGAAGCTCTATATCAATCGGCGCTTTTAGCTTTACAAGCAGATGTTGCCCAAGGCTACTTTCTCATTCGTCAGCTTGATGCTGAACAAGCAATTTATAATCGCACTATTAAACTGCTTGGCGAGACACGCGACTTAGTTCAAACACGTTTTCAAAATGGTTTAGTCAGTGAATTAGATGTTTCTCGCGCACAGACTGAACTGGCTACCGCCCAGACCAATGCACTGAACATTGCTCGTAACCGAGCCAATGCAGAACATGCACTTGCAGTATTGTTAGGCAAAACACCTGCTGAGTTTAGCTTGGCAATGCAACCATTAACTGCAAACAGCATTCGTCTTCCAGCAGGTTTACCTTCAGCTTTACTGGAAAGACGACCAGACATTGCGGCTGCCGAGCGTGCTATGGCAGCAGATAATGCGCGTATTGGAATTGCACGTGCTGCTTTCTTCCCAAAACTAGACCTGACAGGTGCACTCGGTTATGAATCATCAAGTTTAGGTGAGTTGGGTAAATGGTCGAGCCGTACATTCTTGCTTGGTCCAGTCGCAGGTACTATTTTATCTTTGCCATTATTTGACGGTGGACAACGTAAGGCTGGAGTTGCTCAAGCACGAGCTGCCTATGAAGAAAGCGTTGCAAACTATCGCCAAACTGTATTGAATGCATTTCGCGAAGTTGAAAATGGTTTATCAGATCAAAGAATACTTGATCAGCAAATTCAAGCTCAAAGCCAAGCACTCTCCTCTTCTCGTCATGCAAATCAATTGTCTCATTTACGTTATCGAGAAGGTGCGATTAGTTATCTTGATGTGATTGACTCGGATCGGACTATTTTGCAACAAGAACAACTTTCTGCACAGCTTAATGGCACTAGAATGATGGCTAGTGTAAATTTAATCCGTGCATTAGGTGGTGGCTGGCATAATGCTGAGTCATCGGTAAAATCTAAAAGTTAATTCTTGTCTAATTAACTTGACATAAAAAAAGCGCCATATGGCGCTTTTTTTATGTTTACAACTTATTGTGCGTATACAGGGAATTTTGCACAAACAGTTTCAACTTTCGCTTTTACTTCAGCAATAACTTTTTCGTCACCTTTGCTGTCAATCACGTCAGCGATCCAACCTGCAAGTTCACGAACTTCAGCTTCACCGAAACCACGAGTTGTTACTGCTGGAGTACCGATACGGATACCAGAAGTCACAAATGGAGAACGTGGGTCATTTGGAACTGAGTTTTTGTTCACAGTAATGTGAGCAGCACCTAACCAAGCATCTGCATCTTTACCAGTTACATCTTGCTTGATTAAAGATAACAAGAACAAGTGGTTGTCTGTACCGCCAGAAACAACATCATAACCACGAGCGATTAACACCTCAGCCATAGCTTGAGCATTTTTCACAACTTGTTGTTGGTAAGCTTTGAAGTCATCAGACATAGCTTCTTTGAAGCAGATTGCTTTAGCAGCAATCGCATGCATTAATGGACCACCTTGGTTACCAGGGAATACAGCTGATTGAAGTTTTTTCTCAATTTCTTCATTCGCTTTCGCAAGGATTAAACCAGAACGTGGACCACGAAGTGTTTTATGAGTCGTCGTTGTTGTTACGTCAGCAATTTGAACTGGGTTTGGATATACGCCAGCAGCAACAAGACCTGCAACGTGAGCCATATCAACAAAAAGGTAAGCGCCAACTTTGTCCGCGATATCACGGAAACGTTGCCAATCTACAACACGGCTATAAGCAGAGAAACCAGCAACGATCATACGTGGCTTGTGCTCTAACGCTAAACGTTCAACTTCTTCGTAATCGATCTCGCCAGTTTCAGCGTTTAGACCGTATTGAACTGCATTATAAGTTTTACCAGAGAAGCTTACTTTTGCACCGTGAGTCAAGTGACCACCGTGAGCCAAGCTCATACCCAAAACTGTATCGCCCGGGTTAAGAAGCGCTAAATAAACAGCAGAGTTAGCTTGTGAACCAGCGTGTGGTTGAACGTTTGCGTAATCTGCACCAAAAAGTTCTTTAGCACGATCAATCGCCATTTGCTCGATGATATCCACATACTCGCAACCGCCATAATAGCGTTTGCCTGGATAACCTTCTGCATATTTGTTCGTAAGTTTTGATCCTTGTGCTTCCATCACAGCAGGAGAGCAATAGTTTTCAGATGCAATTAACTCGATATGTGCTTCTTGACGCTCACCTTCAGAAGCAATTGCTTGAGCTAATTCTGGATCAAATTCAGAAATGGAAATATTGGCAAACATTAGCGGGGGTCCTATAAATTAGGGCTTTTAAGCCGTGCTAAGATTGCGGCATATTGTAGCATGAACTTTATAATTAAACAGAATGAAGTTAGCTCAGTTTTAAATAAAAATGGCTCAAGTTTTATAAAAAATGAGCCATTGTTTATAAATCAATTAAAAAGCTCGTTTAAAGCTTATATTTTAAATGTCTTCATCGTTTATTTTAGCTTAGAAAAACATTAAAAATCCTTTAAATATCAACAATCCTATTGAGCCATCAGTAAAGTCTGAACATTTCCAACAATATTATCTACGTTACTGCTCATCGCTGTGCCATGATCCCAGTTACCAGTCACATAACTATTAATTTTAGTGCCTACAGCAGTGGCATTAGATATCAATAGATCAGTTGCCAATTTAGGTACTGTAGGATCAGCTATCCCTTGATAAATGATGATTGGAGTAGTGACTTTTATTTGTAAGGGCTGCGAATCTTTTTCCAAAAATGTTTTAACTAGCGGCACAGCCATAAAATTAGGTTGTGTACGCGTATAACCATCTAATGTTTCCCCATGAGTTGCAATATAAACTTGCATAGTAGCGCTAAAATCCCCGAGTAAAGGTTCATAACAAAAACCTTCAGCGCCTTGTGCAATCCTTGCAGTAGATTCAGTAAATACTTGAAGATAATTAAAGTCTGGATGGGTATTACGAATTCCTGCTACAACAAGCGCTGTAAATGCATCAAGCTGCGCATAGATTGCCTTTTTTTCATATACTGATGCACTTGCAGCTTTTAATTCCCCATTTAAAAGAATACTTCCTAAATTAGAAGCAGGTGCTACCGCTACTGTACCTTTATAGTCTAGTTGTGCACGGCTCGCATATTGTGCAGCACCTAATGCAGCATGCCCCCCCTGAGAATGTCCTACTGTTAACCATTTTTTTGAAGTTAATAAGTTACGCTGTAATAAATAATTGCGTGTTGCAACCACGGCATCTGTAATTGAAAAGGCCTCACTTTTAACATTTAAAAATGGATGTATGCCTGAAGTACCTAAACCTTCATAGTCAGGTGCGACCACAACATAACCAGCTGCTAGTAATTTACTAATTAAATCTTTTGTACTTTCTGCTAAAGCTGCTTTACTTGGTGCGCAAGCATCTGCCACACCCGTAGTGCCATGGGCCCAAACCACAATTGGCCAACCGCCTACTGGTGGTGGAGTGTTTGGTGTAAATACCAAACTGGTTGCCTGCACTTCTTGACCACTTTGACCCAACATTTTATAAGTCAAAATACTACTTTCTGCGGCAACTGATCCTAAGTTGGTACTTGTGTAAGCCTCAACTTTAACAACTGGATTCTGAATATTATTGATTGGTGTCCCTGATGGATTAGTAGGAGCTGGACCATCATCACTACTCCCTCCTCCACAAGCGACTAAAAATAAACTCGTGCTCAGAACGCTCGTCATTAATAGGTTCATTTTCATTAGTATATCTTCCCTTAAATTCCATTTTTGTTTTGCTTTAGTTTTTTAATCAACATTTCCTAATGTCTTAAAAATATTTACGCCTAATCTTTATTTTCCGCAAGTTCTATTGGATGAAATTAATCTCTGAAAACTTTATTTTTAATATAAATTAACGTTCTCACTACTCTCAGGCCTCACTTCATGTTTTAAAGTGGGTAGCCAACTGTTAACATTCTTGATTACTCGTGATTGATTAAAAGGCCAGTTATGCAAACCATTATTTTAGATACAGAAACACATACACTAAATGGTTTGCCTATTGAAATTGCGTATGCCCCAATTGAAATTAATGAAGGCAAATTGACTTTAGATAAGAGCAAATTGTTTGATCAGCTCTATCAAGTCGGTACCCCTATTTCTTACGCGGCTATGGCAGTACACCATATATTAGAGTCAGATTTAGAAAACCAGCCCCACTATAAAACTTTTAAATTGCCAGATACTACAACTTATATTATTGGTCACAATATTGATTACGATATTGCCGCGATTGCTCGTTGTGGTGTGGATGTATCGAATATCAAACCGATTTGTACACTAGCTTTAGCGCGCAAAACTTGGCCTGATGCAGAAGCGCATAATATTTCTGCACTCATCTATATGATTTCTCAAGGCAGCAGTAAAGCTCGAGAATTGCTCAAAGGCGCACACCGTGCCGATGCAGATATTATTTTGACTGCTAATATTTTGATGCATATTGTCTATCATTTAAATATTCAAGACATTGAAGAGCTTTACCGAGTTTCTGAAGAAGCACGTATCCCTACGACTATTAATTTTGGTAAGCATAAAGGCACAGCAATTGCTGAACTTCCTAAAGACTATATTCAATGGTTATTACGCCAAGATGAACTTGACGTCTATTTACGTAAAGCGTTAGAAGGCGCATTTTAAAGTCTTAAATAGATGATATTCATCAATTCTTCATCATATTGTCATTTTTGAGTTTTATGGTTAACCCCATTTATATTTTATTAAAAACAGTACTGTTCAACTGAGAAAATTGAACAGTCTGATTTATTTTTTATTTGGGGAAAAATGATGGCTGGTTTTTATCGAACCAATTTAGGAAGAGTCGCGCTTCAACAACGCAACATTACTTTAAATGCAAAACAAAGACGTTTACTGCTATTAATAGATCACGAAGATTTTCAAAATTTAAATAGCGAATTTAAAAAACGTATTGCATCTCCAGAGCTTATTCAACAGCTTATCGACTTAAAACTCATTGCTCCTTCTGGCGAAAATTATTCAGAATTAAATGAACAAATATCTTTCCCACAATCATCCGTAACTGCAATAGAAGCTCATCAAAAAAATACTATTGATGATAATAAAAGTGGCGATATAGTTGGAGAAATTCAGGTTACTCAATCATCATCTTTTCAACTTTCACCTACTGAAATTACCCAGCCATCAATTCCAGTTCAACAGCTCTCTTTTGAAGAGATACAACAGTTGATGAAGCAAAGCTTGAGTCAATATTGTGGGCTTATGGCAAAACCACTTATTCAGAAAATAGAGCAAATAAAAACGCTTCAAGAGCTTAAAATGTGCCAAATGCAATGGATTACCAGCTTACAGGAGTCGCGTATTCCCCCTAATGAACTAGCACATACGCTTCATTCTATTAATTATTCAATTCAATTTATTCAACAACGCATCTAAAAAAACAACAAGTTGCTGTTTAATTAAGCATTAAACCCACTTGTTACCTATTTCGTGCTTTACCTATTGGTATTTTTTTCCTATGATGTGGCCCACACATGTGCGCTCGTAGCTCAGTTGGATAGAGTACAGGTTTCCGAAGCCTGGGGTCGTGGGTTCGATCCCCGCCGGGCGCACCAGTTTATATATAATAACTTAATAAATTTATCTCAATTTTATAAAATTCCGACTATTTTACTTGGTTTATTAATCATTATCGCTCAAAATATACCCCTCTTTCATAATGTGAGAATTTCATGACTGATGCTTTGGTTTTAAGAGATTTGTCCAAAACATATCGTAATGGTTTTCAGGCGTTAAAAGGTATTAACCTCACTGTGCCTGAAGGTGAATTTTATGCGTTGTTAGGCCCAAATGGTGCCGGCAAATCAACAACCATTGGTATTATCAGTTCCCTCACGAAAAAAACCGAAGGAACAGTTGAGATTTTTGGACATAATCTCGACACTCATCCATCCTTGGCAAAACAACAACTTGGTGTCGTCCCTCAAGAATTTAACTTTGGACAGTTTGAAAAAGCGTTCGATATTTTAGTCACCCAAGCTGGTTATTACGGTATCCATAGAAAGATTGCAGAAAAACGTGCCGAACATTATTTAGAAAAACTAGGTCTATGGGAAAAACGTAATATACAAGCACGCATGCTGTCTGGTGGTATGAAGCGCCGTCTTATGATTGCACGCGCCATGATGCATGAACCTAAACTTCTTATTTTAGATGAGCCTACTGCGGGTGTTGATATTGAATTACGCCGCTCTATGTGGGATTTTCTAACCGAAATGAACGAAAGCGGTACTTCTATTATTTTGACTACACATTATCTTGAAGAAGCAGAAATGTTGTGTCGTCAAATTGCTATCATTGACCGCGGTGTCATTAAAGAAGACACCAGCATGAAAAGTTTCTTAAACCAGCTGAGTGAAGAATCTTTTATTTTCGATTTGGCAGAACCTATTGCCCCACTCCAGTTAAATATTATTGGTGTGAAGTTCAACTTAATTGATAGCAGCACTTTAGAAGTGACGATGGATAAGGCACATACATTAAATGACTTATTCCAACTTTTAGAATCACAAGGTATTCGTGTTCGTAGTATGCGAAACAAATCGAACCGTCTAGAAGAGCTATTCGTCAAAATGGTCGAGAAAAATCTTGAAGGAGAGGCAAAATGAATTTTAGCCAACTGCAAATTGCCCTCTGGACTCTAGTTCGTAAAGAAGTACGCCGATTTCTACGTATTTGGCCACAAACCTTATTACCACCTGCGATTACGATGAGTTTGTACTTTGTCATTTTTGGTAATTTGGTTGGTTCGCGCATTGGACAAATGGGCGGCGTGAGCTACATGCAGTTTATCGTACCCGGCCTGATTATGATGGCGGTTATTACCAACAGTTATGCTAACGTATCTTCAAGTTTCTTTAGTGTGAAATTCCAAAAGAGCATTGAAGAACTGATTATGAGTCCTGTGCCACTACATATTATTTTGTGGGGCTATGTCATTGGTGGTATTTGCCGTGGTGTATTGGTCGGAGCAATTGTGACGACAATGAGTATGTTCTTTACAGACCTTTTTATACATAACTGGTTTGTGACTATATATACAGTCTTAATTACCTCAGTTCTTTTCTCATTAGGTGGTTTTATTAATGCAGTTTATGCAAAATCATTTGATGATATTTCTATTATTCCAACATTTGTCCTTACACCTTTGACCTATTTAGGTGGTGTGTTCTATGCCATTAGTGCACTTGGCCCTTTTTGGCAAAAACTTTCTTTAATTAATCCTATTGTGTATATGGTTAACGCTTTCCGTTTCGGCATTTTAGGTCATAGTGACGTGAACGTTACGTTCTCTTTAATCATTGTGACATTATGCTGTGCTGTACTTTACGGAATTGCCTACTATTTACTTGCTCGTGGTTCAGGAATGCGTGAATGAGTGTCGAACAGTCTTTATTGGGTAAAGAAACTCAATATCCAACTAACTATCAACCTGATGTTTTATTTCCAATTGCTCGTGCTCAGTCTCGTGAAGCCTATTCGCATATTGAAGGTATTACACAAGGTAAAGATTGGTGGCATGTTTTTGAAATTTCATGGTTAAACGCTCATGCTATCCCGCAAGTTGCTATTGGCAGAATTACACTGCCAGCTTCTTCACCAAATTTGATTGAATCAAAGTCACTAAAACTTTACTTCAATAGCCTTAACTTCACACAGTTTGACTCTAAACAGTCGTTTATTAAAACGGTTGAAAAAGATCTATCTGCTGCGGCAGGTGCAAAAGTTGAGTTAACGTTATTTCAAGTAGATGATTTAGAGATTTCTAAGCCTCAAGGCATTTGTATTGATGACTTAGATCCAGAGCGTTTAGAGCAACATCCTGATGCAACTCTTTTAAAACGAGATGTGTCTGATGAAGAAGTCGAAATTGAACTGTATTCTCATCTTTTAAGAAGTAACTGCCCAGTCACGGGGCAACCGGATTGGGGTACAGTTTTTATCCGTTTTAAGGGCAAAAAACCTTGTTATCGTAGTGTTTTAGCTTATATTATCTCGTACCGTCAGCATAACGGCTTTCACGAACAGTGTGTCGAGCAGATTTTTGCTGATATTTGGCAAAATTTGCAGCCTGAAAAGCTGATGGTTTATGCAACTTATACTCGTCGCGGCGGACTTGATATTAACCCTTGCCGAGTATCGGATCTTTCATGGATGCCAAAACCGATTCGATTGGCACGACAATAAAACGAATAATTTGAGGATACACCATGCCGTTTTTTGGTTTTACCCCTTCTGAAGGCTTATTGAACGATATACAAACTGGAATTGCGAACAAAAATTCTAGTGAGCCTTTATATCCACTTCGCGATAAGATTGCTTTACAACTTAATGAAGAGATTATTGATAATGTCTTAATTCAGTTAGTTCAGCACTTCCCTGCAAGTGAAAAGCGCGATACTGCCGAAAAACTAGCAGGCTATGTCAAATCAACAGTCGCTGTTCTTTTAAAACAATTGTTAAGCAAAGCGCCAAACGATGTTGTTAAACAGTCAGTAGAGTTCTCTGAAAAAAGCTTATTTAAAGATCCACAAGGTCAATATAAAGTAGGTGTAACTCTAGATCCTAGTTTAGTCACTAATCTTCAGCATAACTTCACTGAGCTTAAGGCGGGTAACGATATCAATAAAGCTGCATTGGCTGAACTGTATAAACAGTTTGGAGATGCTATGGTTAAACATTTTATGTCTGATTTTAATAAGACATTAGACCTTGGCATGATTAAGCGTAAAGCAGCTGATATTGGTGCGGCAGCTGTAACAAAAGCAGTTCATATTGCGATCGACAAACTCATCCCTAGCTTAAATCGCACTGAACTAAAAGCGATGGCTGAATATCACGAAAGTCTATTCTTTAACTAATAAGAAATAGCCTATCGGAAACCTAGCGAGAGCTAGGTTTTTTTATTGCAAAATATTGATATACATTGCCATTAATCAGGTTTATGTTAGCATGCGCCAAGCACTGATTGACCTAGTTAACGCCGCATGTCTCCTAGCCCACAATATAAGTTTTTACGCCAAGCTCCTCGAGATGGTCTTAGCACCGCTATGCAACCATCAAGGTGGCAACAACTCCACATTGACCCGTGGTTATGTCTATTTTTGCTATTAAATGCGCTATTAGGTTTAACCGTACTATATAGTGCTTCGGCACAGGATGTAGGTCTGGTCAGTAAACAAGCCATGAGTTTTGGTATTGGCTTTTTAGTGATGTTTGGTCTAGCCCAAATTCCGCCCAAGGTCTATCAAGCGTTTTCTCCCTACTTTTATTTGTTCGGCCTATTTTCGCTTGTGGCAGTTATGGTATTCGGTGAAGTCCGAATGGGTGCTCAGCGCTGGATTGATATTCCGGGTTTCGGAAGTGTCCAACCCAGTGAGTTCATGAAAATCGGCATGCCGATGATGATTGCATGGTTTTTAGCACGAAAACCTCTTCCCCCTAGTTTTTCACAAGTTATTTTATCTTTAATGTTAATTGGTATTCCCTTTTTACTGATTGCAGAACAACCTGATTTAGGGACATCACTTTTAGTATTAGCAAGCGGTATATTTGTCTTATTTTTAAGTGGGCTATCATGGCGGATGATTGGTGCAGCTGCCGCATGTGCAGCAATCGTAATTCCAATTGCGTGGGAATTTCTTTTACACGACTATCAACGCCAAAGGGTTTTAACCTTACTTGATCCAGAGGCAGACGCGCTCGGTACGGGTTGGAATATTATTCAATCTAAAACTGCAATTGGTTCTGGTGGTTTTTCAGGTAAAGGCTTCCTTGAAGGTACCCAATCACATTTACACTTTTTACCCGAAGGACATACTGACTTTATTATTGCTGCATATTCCGAAGAATTTGGACTGATCGGTGTACTTATTTTAGTAATTCTTTATTTTGCCATTATTTTTAGAACATTCCAGATCGGTTTACAAAGCTTCCATAACTATGGACGTTTAGTTGCTGGCGCCTTTGGTTTGTCTTTTTTTGTTTATGTATTTGTAAATGCGGGAATGGTCAGTGGTATTTTACCTGTAGTAGGTGTTCCTTTACCTTTTATGAGTTATGGCGGAACAGCTATTATTACTTTAATGGCCACCTTTGGTTTAGTCATGTCCATTCATACACATCGATAATCTGGAATTTTAAAACGATATGTTGTCTCAACACTTAAATAAAACTTTAAAAATGCTCGCTTTGTGTACTGGCTTAATCAGTACAAGTCATTTCGCTCAGGCCAACGATTTTGCAACACATTCTGATTATTTGAATTTTAAACAAAAAACGATGAATGCTTATGGCTTAAGTAGCGATCAAGTCGATGCAGCCATGAGTGGCGCAAAAAATTTACCAAACATTCTAAATATTATGACTCGCCCGGGTGAAAGTAAGCCTTGGTATGATTATCGCTCTATGTTCTTGGTTGAAGGCACAATTCAACGTGGTGTCCGTTTTAAAAATCAATATGCAGATGCGTTAAATCGTGCAGAACAACAATATGGCGTATCTCAAGCTGTCATTTTAGGTATTTTGGGCGTTGAAACAGGTTATGGCGCAAATAAAGGTTCTTTTATTACACGTGATGCTTTAGCTACCCTTGCTTTTGGCTACCCTCGCCGTGCTGAATATTTTGGTGATGAGCTAGCTGCTCTTATTGCATGGACTTATAAAGAAGGCTACCCAACAAATAGTATTGTAGGCTCCTATGCAGGTGCGATTGGCTATCCACAATTTATGCCAAGCAATATTAGTAAATATGGGGTGGATTATGACGGTAATGGACATATCGACTTAAGAAACTCAGCAGAAGATGCTATTGGATCAATTGCAAACTACTTAGCAAAACAAGGTTGGCAACGCGACCAACCGATCGGGTTTATGGCTCGTTACACTGGGTCAAATCCAGAAAGTATTATTGCTAAAGATTTAACGCAACCTTTCCCATATGGTGCATTAAAGACACTCGGTATTTCTCCATTGAATCCTTTAGTTAAAATTGATGATCTCGATATGGTGAATGTTATTCAATTACAAGACTATAATGGTCCAATTTACTATTTAACTTACCCGAATTTTCAAGTGATTACGACTTATAATAAGAGCCGTATGTACGCTACTGCTGTATGGTTATTAGGCACCGAAGTAGCTAGCCGATAGGCTAGCTTTTTTATACTTTATGTAAAAGTCAATAAATATTTTTGTTAAATAGATCGCAATACATACATTTTTAATAACTTGTTACATTATTGATTATTTTTTAACCTAAAACTGTAAGTTTTTGCCCTTTTTGTAAAGATTTCTCGTTAAAGACTAGACACTCTCCGTAACCGATGAATATTATCCACCCCAATATAGCAATTGCAAAAGTGAATAATAAGGCATGTTCACTTTAAATTTCAGTCAATGGCTGGAAGAAAAAAGTACATGTTCTCAGGAGTTTATACAAATGCAGTTATCGCTGAAATACGTTCTTGCACTGACGGCTAGTTTAAGTATGGCCCCACTGCACGCTGAAATGGTGCAGTCATCATCATTAAACAGTGATGTAGATGGTCCTAATCTAGCAGCACGTGTATTGAGTAAAGATACTCAAAACTTTAATTCTCGTTTTTCTAACATTAACAGTCTTTCAATCACTGAACGTTCTGGCGATCAAATCCGTCGTCAAGCTATCGCAGCAAAAATTGAAATCCCTGAAGATGAGCCTTCAGTGATTGAAAAACTTAACACAGTAGCTTCAAACACTGTTCGTAAGTTTAGCCAAACTGGTATGGCATCTTGGTATGGCCGCCAATTCCATGGTCGTAAAACTGCAAGTGGTGAAACATTCGACATGAATGCTTTAACTGCTGCTCACCGTAGCCTACCGTTGAACTGTTACATTCGAGTAACGAATAAAGACAATGGTAAAAGTGTGGTTGTAAAAGTAAATGACCGTGGTCCTTTCCATGGCAACCGTGTACTTGACCTATCATACGGTGCAGCTAAACGTCTTGGTATTACCAATGCTGGTACAGCTAAAGTAAATATTGAGCGTGTTGATGGCCCAACTTCATAAGTTATAGCCTCTCGAGTTCATGTAAAAAGCCGCATTTTTTTCTGCGGCTTTTTTATATTTTAAGTTATCAAAATAATTCCTAACGTAAAGTTAAAAAATCCTCTTTTTTTGACCCTTATTCAGCTCTGAATTTGAATATTTTTTAAACAAAAAACTATGTTTATTTAATACCAGTTAATTTTACGTCTAATTTGCGTTTAGAGCGTCTTTTTTAAATTTGCGCTACCCTAGTACCATTTCCCCAAAATAAACGCTATTTATGGCGTTTTTAGAGTAGATGAGTAGAGCTTTTTCATACAATTTTCCCATCAATCTCAAAATTACGCTTTTTTAGATGATTTCATCATCTAGCAACACAGAAAAAATATTATGAAAAATCGCCCCATTCTTGTGGTCGAATTGTCCACCTTTTCAACTACAGTCACATTATTTTTTCATTTGCCCTTTCTTAGTTTTTTTTAATACAACGCTCCCTATAGTTGAATAGTGTTAGTTTCTTGTCGAGATCCTCAAGAACAGGCTAAAATATACTCACAAAAAATAAATCAAAGTTAAAACAAGGAGTGTGCTACTAATGAAATCCATTACTGAATGGTTTGATGAATATAGCGAAAGTCATCAAAATCCAACCAATAAACAAATTCACTGGCTTTGCGTTCCCGCCATTTTATTTTCTATTATTGGAATCATTGCACATTTCAGCACATTGCTTACTGCTTTATTACTTGTGTTGACCTTAGTATTTTATGCACGTTTAGATCTTGTACTTGCTGTGGCAATGGCTGCTTTACTTGTTGTTATGGCATGGCTCATTTATACCCTACCTGTAGGAGTCGGGTTTTATATCGCTATTTTTGTGATTGCTTGGGTTGGACAATTTTATGGACATAAAGTGGAAGGCAAAAAGCCCTCGTTCTTTAAAGATTTACAATTCCTACTAATTGGACCAGTTTGGTGTATGGATGCTTATCTCTCAAAAATCTTACCAAAATGGAAAAGCAGACAAAAACAAGCTCTTGCTTAAAGATGAATTTAAAGCTGAATCCTTTCGATTCAGCTTTTGCATGTTAGTAATTTATTAGAAAATTTATAAAATAAAAAAATCCTAAACTTGCTATCACACTTAAAAGAACTTTTTTTAGGTACATAGCAATCACAATACAAAAAATTGCTGCATAAATATAAGGATTATTTATCACGCCTCTTAAATGATTACCATCGAAAAAAATAACTGGAATACAAATTGCAGTTAACAAACAAGGTGCAGAATAGTTAAGCATTTTATTCAGAATAAGCGGCAGTTTAATTTTTACGTGAGGTTCTAAAAAATAATAGCGATTAAAAAAGACGATTGCTGCCAAGCCTAAAATCATAAACCAAGACATATTATTGCTCCTTACCTATTTCTTCAGTTAAAACAGCAATCAACATTCCCATCAATCCTGAAAGTAAAATCGCACCCTCAATTTGATAAAATTTAAATAAAAACCCACTTAAACAAGTTGTTAGCACCCCAGCTATGACCGGAAATCCTTTACATAACGGCACAATCATAGCAATAAAAATAGCAACGATCGAAAAATCCAAATGGTAATTTAAAAGATCAGGTATCACTGTCGCCAGCAGTATTCCCACCAAACTAAAAGCAACCCAAAATAAATAAAAACATAGTCCAGCTCCCAACAGATATTCCGAACTTCTTTTTTCAAATGGAGCACTCACCGCAAACAATTCATCTGTTAATAAAAAGCCTAAACTCAATCGTTTAGGTAGAGACAAGATAGAAATGTCATTTCTTAAAGTTAATGCATAAATAAAATGCTGAGCCGTTAAAAAGAAAATAGTCAAATAAATTGTAAAAACAGAAGCACCTTCCATAGCCATGCTTAAACTAACCAACTGAGCAGCTCCAGCAAAGATGAGCCCAGACATTGCTAGTGCTTTATAGAAAGATAATCCTGCATGAATTGCCATAGATCCCGCTAAGATTGCCCACGGAATAACAGAAATTGACAAGGGCAAAATATCCATTGCACCACGTAAAAATAAATAGGATGGCTTATTGTTTGAAAACCCAACTGGCTGATTAAGCTGAATATTCATATATAAAATCCAATATAAGAAACATCTCTATACCATGCTTGATGAGTGCCGACTTATATTGGATAAAATTGCTTTAAAACTAATTTATTTATATGTTCAAACTCGCTACATATTGAGTGGGTGTGACGCCCATTGCTTTTTTAAAGTGACGGTTAAAATGGCTTTGGTCAGAAAAACCACATTGTTGTGCCACCATGGCAATTTGGTCCCCCTGTTTTAATAACTGTCTTGCTTTTTGTAAACGTGCTTGTACAAGCCAAGCGTGAGGTGGCAGACCTACATATTTTTTAAATTGCCTTAAGAAATGCCAAGCGCTCAAGCCGACCATGTCAGCCAAATCTTGTAAAGAAAAGTTTGTTTCAGGCATTTCTACGAGTAATTCTTTAACTCTTAATATTTTTGAATATGCTTCTGGTAACTCACAAAAAGTATGATTTGATTTACCATGTCTCTTCATAAGACAAGCTAACGTTGTTAAATACATCGTTTCTTTGAGTAGGAAATTATCTTTTTGTTCTAATAAATCAAAAAGTAAGCAAAGCTGTTGAGCCAAACCTAGGTCGCGAATCACAGCTTGAGGAAACCATGGTGCTCCATGTGGATTTTCAAAAAAATCTTGACTAACTTCTGCTAACATTTCAGGTGTTGGATAGATCGCTCGATAACGCCACCCTGACTCAACAGCCGATGAACCAGTATGAATCTCGTCAGCATTGACTAAAATAATATCGCCTTTAGGAGCTACATGTAGCTGTCCTGTCCTAAAAAAAGACTGTGCTCCCTCTTCAATCACACCAATACAGTACCCTTCGTGAGTATGCTTTGAAAATTGTGTTTGGTGATAATGTGCTTTTAATAACTCTAAACCGCCCAACTCTCGCACATGCAGATAATCGGCTTGCTCCCGCTGCATAAATACGTCTCATCTATTCAATAAAAAAACCATAGCACGTTTTAATAAACTGAATAGAACAAAATTGCTCTATGAAAATAATCTGATTAAACGTTCACTTGAGCTTTATTGATAGATCTGTCCGTCATGTTTAAGCCATCCACCTTCATGACGACCTTGTGGATCGTGATGAGTCCAATGTAGTACACCACCTTTCGGGTTGTATTCATATTCGCCATAAAACTCAACGATGTCACCTTTATTTAGATTAGAAATTTTAGGTGCCAAATCGATATTATGTGCAACCAAAATTGAAAGACCATTTTTTAATACTAGAATGAATTTCTGGTGTCTTGACCCATCATTATCATCTCTTAAAATTGCTTTGACTCGACCACTTCCCTGCACTTGAACATTACTTTGTCTCTGCTCATAAGCAGCTTTTACAGTGTCCACCCCATTATTTGAAAGTGTAGTTTCATTACGCTGAGCTGCGGGTATAGTTGATGATGGTGATTGATTTTGCTTATGCCCAGATAAATCTAGACCAAAATACGCAGCAATCAATAAAATAATCACACCAGCAATACTGAGATTTTTTTTATTTGTCATTGTACACCCTTATTTTAACTGAGATAAAAAAAGCCCCAATGGGGCTTTTTTTATTGTGATACGAATTACTTCGCAGCAGCTTGAGCAGCAGCAACTTCTTCAGCGAAGCTAAGTTCTGCTTTCTTCTCAATACCTTCACCAACTTCGAAACGTACGAATTCAGCAACAGTAGTACCAGTTGCTTTTAATACATCAGCAACTTTCTTGTCGTTGTCGATTACATACATTTGACGATCAAGAGCAACTTCGTTCAAGTATTTATCAACTGAACCAGTTACCATTTTCTCAACGATGTTAGCTGGCTTACCAGATTCTAACGCTTTCGCTTCAGCAATTTCTTTTTCTTTAGCGATAAGGTCAGCAGGAACAGCTTCAGCATTTACAGCTACTGGGTTGAATGCAGCAACGTGCATTGCAATACCTTTACCAGTATCAGCATCACCAGTATAAGAAACTACAACACCGATTTTTAAACCGTGTTTGTAGATAGCCAAGTTTTCGCCTTCAACGATTTTCGCGCGACGAACTTGGATGTTTTCACCGATTTTTTGAACAAGTGCAATACGAGCTTCTTCAACTGATTGACCGTCTGCTAATTTTAATTCAGCGATTTTAGCAGCATCAGTTTCACCAGCAGCTAAAGCAGCAGTAGCAACAGCTTTAGAGAAGTTAGAGAAGTTTTCGTCTTTAGCAACGAAGTCAGTTTGACAGTTAACTTCAACTAAAATTGCTTTGTTGCCTTCTTGAACGATTGTGATTGCACCGTCAGCAGCAATGTTACCAGCTTTTTTAGCAGCTTTAGCTTGACCAGATTTACGAAGGTTATCAATAGCAAGCTCGATGTCACCGTTCGCTTCTGTTAATGCTTTTTTGCATTCCATCATTGCAAGACCAGTACGGTCACGTAATTCTTTTACCATGCTTGCAGTAATTGCAGTCATGTTGATCTCCTAAAATCGGTAGAAAATAAATCTTTTCAACAAAAACGGCCCAAAGAAACTCTGGGCCGTTTGCACTCTCGACGCTTAATTTGCCACCATTACATGTCGCAAAAATGACAAGCCTGCGTCAAAACGCATTAAGCCTCAGAAGCGTCTTTCGCAGCGTCATCGCCTTTTGCTTGAGCGTTCGCTTGAGATTGAGCGTATTCTTTACCAGCAAGAATTGCGTCAGCCATAGCTGAAGCATATAGAGTTACTGCACGGATCGCATCGTCGTTACCAGGAATAACGTAATCAACGTTGTCTGGGTTAGAGTTTGTATCAACGATACCGATAACAGGAATACCTAAGTTCTTAGCTTCTTTGATTGCAATCGCTTCGTGATCAACGTCGATTACAAATAATGCGTCAGGTAAACCACCCATGTTTTTAACGCCGCCTAAAGAGCGCTCAAGTTTTTCCATCTCACGAGCACGTTCTAAAGCTTCACGTTTAGTAAGCTTAGCAAAAGTACCATCTTGAGATTGAGTTTGAAGATCTTTTAAACGGTTGATAGATTGGCGAAGTGTTTTCCAGTTCGTCAACATACCACCTAACCAACGGTGATCTACATATGGTTGACCAGCGCGTTGAGCTTGTTCACGGATGATGTTAGAAGCAGCACGTTTTGTACCAACGAACAAAACTTTGTTCTTTTTGCTTGCTAATTGGTTAGCGAAGTTCAAAGCATCATTTAACGCAGGAACAGTGTGCTCAAGGTTGATGATGTGAATTTTGTTGCGCGCGCCAAAAATGTATTGACGCATTTTTGGGTTCCAGAAACGAGTTTGGTGACCAAAGTGCGCACCTGCTTGAAGAAGGTCGCGCATGCTTACGTTGTAATCTGCCATTTTCTTTACCTTAAAAGTTGGGTTAGGCCTCCATATATCCGCATTCTCCACCTTTTTACAGGCACCCAGAGTAATGTGACGATATATGTGCGGATTTTTTACTCCATCTATCAAAATTGTTCGTAAAAGATATTCACGAAAAGCATTTGATAAAATGGGCGGCTATTTATACCATAGACACTTGTAAATTACCAAAAGTTTTTAGAGATCATGAACAGTACTTATACAGCTCCACGTCGATTAATCAAAACTCCAGATGAAATTGAAAAAATGCGCATTGCAGGACGACTGGCGGCTGAAGTTCTAGAGATGATCAAGCCCCATATTAAGGCAGGTGTGAGTACACTTGAACTTGATACCATTTGTCGCAATCACATTGAAAATGTGCAGCATGCTATTCCTGCATGTGTAGGCTATGGTGGAGCTCCTGGGCGCCCTGCTTTTCAACACTCTATTTGTACTTCGGTTAACCATGTTGTCTGTCATGGTATTCCCTCTGAAAATAAAATTTTAAAAAATGGTGACATCCTTAATATTGACGTTACTGTCATTAAAGATGGTTATCACGGCGATACCAACATGATGTATGTCGTTGGTGGTGAAACTTCTATTTTAGCCAACCGTCTATGCAAAGTTGCTCAAGAAGCGATGTATCGTGGGATGGCAACTGTTAGAGATGGTTCATATTTAGGTGATATCGGCCACGCAATCCAAAAGTATGTCGAATCAGAACGTTTTAGTGTAGTACGCGAATATTGTGGTCACGGTATTGGAACTGTTTTCCATGATGAACCTCAAGTACTCCATTATGGTCAAGCTGGTACAGGTATGCGTCTGGAAGCAGGTATGACTTTTACAATTGAACCTATGGTAAATGCTGGCGTATGGCAAACTAAATTGTTAGGTGACAAATGGACTGTCGTAACGAAAGACCATAAACTTTCAGCTCAATATGAACATACCATTTTAGTTACCCAAACAGGCATTGAAGTCTTAACTGCTCGTCCTGAAGAAGACCTATCTCGCTTCAACCAATAATTTAAAAAACTTAAATAAAAGGCTACTTTGTGTAGCCTTTTATTATTTATTATGTACTTTTTATTAATAAATCTTTCTAAATATAAACAAATATTTCAAAAAAATTACAATTATTAATTTTTAATACACAATCTATTCAATAAAACAAGGTATGGTGGGCTCAATAAAAATCAGTAAACAAATGTCGGACATGGAGTCCTTTTATGATGAAAAAGTCATTATTTTGTATGACAGCTGCCTTTTTTGCTCTGCCAACATTCACTTATGCCGCTTCACCATATTTTAGTTTTAAAGATGGCGATGGCTTCAAACGTTTTTCTGTCTCTGCTGGCTGGTTACATGCGATGCCTCAAGGCTCAGGAAACCCTGTCAATATCAATACTAGCGTTGCAGAAGGTACAACATCTAAAGTTGGAGATGTATCTACAAAAGCCGTTTTAGATGCAATCGACCAAAGTAAAACTTCAGGAAAATTCTGGTATAGCACTATTAGCCTTCTTGATAAGTTTACAGACACTCTTCCCTCATCACTTGCAGGTACAGCAGAAGTTAATGGTCTCTCTCAATGGCAACAACAAGGTTCTGGCTTAGAAGCTGCTGATGTTGATACTGTTGGTCTTATGTTTAATTACAACTTTACGGACAATTTATCTTTAGAAATTAAAGGTGGTATTCCTCCTAAAGTAGATATTAATGGAAAAGGTAATATTTACGCTCCCCTTTCTGGAAAAGCGACTCCACTAAAAGATGGATCTTTAATAGGAGGAATCATAGGAGATGGAATTTCCGAGGCGGGTGGAGATATTCCTTTAAAACAAGACCTGCATATTACTGATCTTTCTCAGGGAGGTAAGGCTGCGACTGCTCGTGCATGGTTACCAGCCGTTGAACTACATTATCAATTTGGTAAATCAGGGGTAAATAAGTTCCGTCCTTATATCGGAGCTGGCGTGATGTATGCATACTTTAATGATTTAAAAATGAATCCCGGTATTGAGGCCGATTTAATTCAAGCGGGTCACATGATCCAGAATATCCATGATGGTAAAGCTGGTGCAGCATTAGATCGCAAAACATCATCAGCAAATCCTATCGTTAAACTAGAAGCAACCGATACTTTTGCCCCTATTGTGACTTTAGGTGCATCTTATGACTTCAACCCGAACTGGTTTGCTGTTGGTTCAGTTTCATATTCCAAAATGAATAGTGAAGCAAAAATCTATGTGACTGACCAAAATACAGGTAAAGAGCTAATTAAAGCGAATACCAAAATTGATATTGATCCACTCATTACATATGTTGGTGTCGGTTACCGCTTCTAATTTTTGTGTCACCCAAAGCTATAAAAACTTATGCACGTTTTTATAGCTTTCTTTTTTCCAAATTTTGCTTCTTTTTAAATCAAAATGCTAAAAAAATGAGCACTTTTATAAAGCCGATTGAAAAAATCTACCGCCTTCCTCTCTTATGAGCATTTACTGATTTATTTCAATTTTTTAATTAATTTTATTTTTAATAAACTAACTCAATAGAATTAGAAAGTAATTTTTCCTTTTTAGTAAAATTAATTTTTTGGCACAAGCTTTGCTTTATTCATAGCAAGATGAGTCAACGATGATTCAATGAATAAACCAAGACGGCCAACGATGTCCGCTCTGATCGGTCTGCAGATAGGCAATAAATTGCCATGCAAATTAAAATTTCGTTCAGTTCAGAGGGACGGCGTATGTCTTCAAATATCAATCTAGATGCAAAAAAAGCAACTGAAATAAAATTATTTAGCTTTTCTACTCCTGCAATGCGCGCTTTCCACATGACATGGCTCGCATTCTTTGTGTGCTTCTTCGCATGGTTTGCTTGCGCACCATTAATGCCAGTGATTAAAGGTGAGTTCGGCTTAACCAAAGATCAAATTGCCAATATCAATATTGCCGCCGTTGCAATTACGATTTTAGTACGACTCGCTGTCGGTCCACTTTGTGATAAATATGGCCCGAGGATTACCTATACAGCCCTTCTTTTACTTGGCAGTATTCCTGTATTTGGAGTTGCTGCTGCTAACAGTTATGAGTCTTTTTTATTCTTCCGCTTACTGATCGGTGCAATTGGCGCAAGCTTTGTTATTACGCAATATCATACAAGTGTTATGTTTGCACCTAATGTTGTAGGTACAGCAAATGCGGCAGCAGCTGGTTGGGGTAATGCTGGTGGCGGTGCAACCCAAGCTCTAATGCCTTTATTACTTGGTGCCATTGTAATGTTCGGTGTCGAACAAACTATGGGTTGGCGTGTTGCATTAATCGTACCAGGCGTAATGATGGTCATTGTTGGTATTCTTTATTGGAAACTCACCCAAGACTGTCCTCAAGGAAACTTCAAAGAAGTCCGCGCACAAGGTATTGAAGTTGGCAGTGGTAAAAAAGGTGGCATGGCTATTTTAATGCAGGCTGCTCGTAACTACCGTGTCTGGATTTTATTTGTGGCTTACGGTGCCTGTTTCGGGATTGAAATTTTCATCCATAACGTTGCAGCAATGTACTATGTTGATCAGTTCAAAATGGATTTAAAAACTGCTGGTTTAACCGCGGGGATATTTGGTCTTCTTGCACTCTTTGCTCGTGCACTTGGCGGTATTATTTCCGATAAAGTCGCACTCAAAAAAGGTTTAGATGGCCGCACTAAAGTACTAGTGCTCATGATTTTAGGTGAAGGTTTATTCTTAATTCTTTTCTCTCAAATGAATGTGGTTGCTCTTGCAATTATTTCCATGACCATTTTTGCCTTGTTTACTCACATGGCTTGTGGCGCGACATATGCTCTCGTACCATTTATTGATCGTAATGCTTTAGGTGGTGTTGCAGGGATTATTGGTGCAGGTGGCAATGCGGGTGCTGTTGCAGCTGGCTTCTTATTAAAAGGTTTGCTAGATGTTCAAACTTGTCTATTTATTTTAGGTGGTTTGGTTATGGTCGCAGGCTGTAGCGTAATTCTAATTCGCTTCACGACTGAACATAAAGAAAAAGAACAAGTACTTTTTGAACAAGCATTACTTGAACGTAATTCCGCAGCATAATTTCTACAAGAAGCAGAGATCAAAATGATGTCTGCTTCTTTAATTTTCTTGTCATAAAATACGATCCTTAAGAACTTTTTAATTCTTCTTAAATATTCTCTCCAACTATATCGATATTTTTCGATATATCTTCTACAATAAATCATCATTATTATAATTTTCCATTAATCATGACTAAAACTGACAACCAATTTTCTCAGTCCCTCATCTATATGCTGATTGGCAGTGCAATTATTTTGGCCCTTTCATTAGGTGTCCGTCATGGTTTCGGTCTCTACCTTGTACCCATGAGCCATGAATTTGGCTGGGGACAACATGTTTTTAGTCTTGCAATAGCCATGCAGAACCTGATCTGGGGAGCTGTTCAGCCTTTTACTGGAGCAATTGCAGATAAATATGGCAGTAAAGTTGTGGTTGCTGTTGGTGGTTTACTTTATACCCTAGGCCTACTTTTAATGGCTTTTAGTTCAAGTGTACTCATTTTGAATTTAAGCTTAGGTCTTATTATTGGTTTAGCTTTATCAGCAACCTCTTTTACTGTTTTACTGAGTGCAGTAGGCCGAGCTGCCCCTCCAGAAAAAAGAAGTATGGCAATGGGTATTGCCAGTGCAGCAGGCTCTTTTGGTCAGTTTATTATGTTACCTTCCACCCTTCTCTTGCTTAAAACGGTAGGATGGTCGTCAGCTTTGATGGTGAGTGCACTATTAATTGCTCTTATTATTCCCCTAGCGTGGATGCTAAAAGGACCAAGCAATCAAACGCCAAAAGCAATTGCTGAACCACAGCTCACATTTAAACAAGTACTGAATATTGCTAGAAAACATAAGCCATTCTGGTGGTTAGCTTTAGGCTTTTTAGTCTGTGGGTTTCAGGTGGTCTTTTTAGGCGTTCATCTGCCGGGCTATTTAATCGATCATGGCTTTGATGCAGCTACAGGAACTGTGTTTCTGGCATTAGTAGGACTATTTAATATTGTGGGAACTTATGGGGCGGGTTGGCTGGGAGATCGATTCTCAAAACCTAAATTATTAATGGCACTTTACGGTAGCCGCGGCATCGCAATCATCGCCTTTTTACTATTACCTCTAAACACTTATACGGTATATGCTTTTGGCGTCATTATGGGACTTTTATGGCTCTCTACAGTTCCACTTACCAACGGCATTGTCGCAAATATGTTCGGTGTTAAATACCTTTCAATGTTAAGTGGTATTGTGTTTTTCACCCATCAAGTCGGTTCTTTCTTTGGCGGTTGGCTTGGCGGTGTTAACCATGACTTAACAGGTAATTACAATGCTATTTGGCTATGTTCAATAGCTTTGAGTATATTAGGGGTAATCGTACATTTCTTTGTAAATGAGGAGGCTGTTATTCATGACGCATAATGCCTTACTTTTGAAAACAATTATGACTTTGCTCGTGATTACTCTGCTGGCCTGTTCAATCATTTTATGGAAACAAACTCCTGATTTATTTGTATATTTTAATCAAGCATTTTGTGCCCACTAGAGATATAGACAGCCAGACGCATACTGCAAATTGTCATAAAAATATAAAAAACCTATGGTCTAATGAAAATAAAAAAGCCCGCAAGTTTGCGGGCTTTTTTATGAAAAACTTATTTAAAATCAAAACAAACGATTCATACCATTAAGCGCAGCTACACGATATGCTTCTGCCATTGTTGGATAGTTAAATGTCGTTTCAACGAAATATTTCAAGGTATTGTTTGGGCTGTGCATAACTGCTTGCCCAATGTGGATAATTTCGGCAGCGTTATTACCAAAACAATGAATACCTAAAATTTCCATAGTGTCGCGGTGGAAAAGAATTTTTAACTCACCCACTGTATCACCAGTAATTTGCGCACGAGCCAAATGACGGAAAGAAGCCTGACCTACTTCATACGGAATTTTCTCTTCCGTTAATTCCTGTTCATTTTTACCAATTGATGAGATTTCTGGAATGGTATAGATACCTGTTGGGATATCACGTACTGGTTTCGCATCTTCACCACTCATGTTTGCGCCAGCACAGCGCCCTTGGTCATAAGCAGCAGAAGCAAGTGATGGCCAACCAATCACGTCACCAGCAGCATAAATATTTTCAACTTCAGTTTGGTATTGATCATTTACTGAAAGTTGACCACGGTTATTTGGTACTAAGCCAACATTCTCAAGACCTAAACCTTCAGTGTTTCCTGAACGACCGTTACACCAAAGAATCGCATCGGCTTTAATCTTTTTACCACTTTGTAAATGTAGTACAACATGGTCATCAAACGTTTCAAGATGATCCATTTGCTCATTGTGACGAATCAATACACCTTGTTCACGTAAGTGATAAGACAATGCATCAGCAATTTCATCATCTAGATAACTTAATAGTTTTTGCTGAGTATTGATCAAGTCAACTTTATGATCTAGACCAATAAAGATTGAGGCATATTCACAGCCAATAACACCTGCGCCGTAAATAATAATTTTTTGAATTGAATAATCAAGATCAAGGATTTTGTCCGAATCGAATACGCGAGGATGATCAAAGTCTAAACCTTGCGGATGATAAGGACGACTACCTGTAGCAATCACGATTTGCTTACAGATAATTGTTTCTTTAATACCTTCATGGCTAAAAACTAAAACTGTATTTTTATCTTGAATATATGCACGGCCGTGGAATACACCGATTTTATTGCGATCGTAAAAACGTGTATGCGTATCAACCTGTTGTTGAATTACTTTGTGTGCATTACGCAAAACCTGTTTCATGGTGAACTGTTTCCATTCACCTACTTTTTGAAACATTGGATCGCGCTGATAGCGGATAATACTAGAAACTGTTTGACGCAATGCTTTACTTGGAATGGTACCTACGTGTGCACAGTTACCACCCAGTTGATCACGCACATCTACAATTGCAACACGCTTACCCGCTTTTGCAAGCTTCATTGCCGCGCCTTCACCTGCAGGTCCAGAACCGAGAACTACCGCATCGTATTTAACGAAATTCCCACTAACGACCTCTTTTTTACGTGGCATTGAAAGCTCCTTCCTCACTTGAATGACCATATTTTATAATAAATTATGGCTAATATGCGGTGAATTTATGTATTTCTCAACCCTATATTTCTGAATAACCACATTTATTATATGAATAGTTATTTTCCGCTATTAACTGAAGAAGTTCGCTATAATACAATGTCAATGTCTCTATAAACGAGTGGAAAAGTTAAATATGTCAGAACACCGTAAACCTGAACAGGGTGTAAAACTTCGTGGCGCAGAAAAAGTCGCAAGAATTCCTGTAAAAGTTGTACCTACGGTTGAAGTGCCGCGTAAACCTGACTGGATTCGTGTCAAGATGACGGCACCAGAAGAAGTTCAGCGTATTAAAACCACTTTACGTGCTCAAAAACTCCATACCGTTTGTGAAGAAGCTGCTTGTCCAAACCTACCAGAATGTTTTGGTGGTGGTACAGCAACATTCATGATCATGGGTGACATTTGTACACGTCGTTGCCCTTTCTGTGATGTAGCACATGGCCGTCCAAATGCACTCGATGCAGATGAACCTCGTCATATGGCAGAGACAATTGCTAATCTTAAGCTCAAATATGCGGTAATTACTTCGGTTGACCGTGATGACTTACTTGACGGCGGTGCACAACACTTTGTGGACTGTATCAAAGAAGCTCGTGCACTAAGCCCAAATACATTGCTTGAGATTTTAGTACCAGATTTCCGTGGACGTATGGATATTGCTTTACGCATTATGACTGAATGTCCGCCAGACGTATTTAACCACAACATCGAGACTGTGCCACGTCTATATAAAGCAATGCGCCCAGGTTCAGACTATCAACATTCTTTAAACTTATTAAAAATGTTTAAAGAATATTGCCCTGATATCCCAACAAAATGTGGTTTGATGGTGGGTATCGGTGAAACTGAAGAAGAAGTTATTGCATTACTTGATGACTTGCGTGCTCACGATGTTGACTATGTGACTATTGGTCAATACTTACAACCTTCTAAACAACACGCGCCAATTGACCGCTTTGTAACACCAGAAGAGTTCGAACGTTATGCAGAGCATGGCCGTAAACTTGGCTTTAGAAATATTTGGTCTGCACCAATGGTTCGTTCAAGTTACTTTGCTGATCGTCAATACCACGGTGAACCAGTACCAGAAGTTCGTCGCAAAGTAGATCCAGCTAAAAAAATCGCTGTTCAAGTTGTCGAAGCTTAAAAATTAAATATCTATAAAAGCCCTCTACGTTAGAGGGCTTTTTATTTGTATAAGAAAATCAATAACATTTCTTGACAAATCGATAAAACAACCCATTACACTTTCACTTAAAAATATCTTATACCTAAAAGTACGATATATCCCTGCTCTAGCATATACATCAATTGCGACATAAAAAATTAAATTTAAACAGCATTAAAAATTAGCTAGTTAAGCCTTAAATCTCTCCTCGCTTTTTTGTAACTTCTAACTTGAGGGCTTATCTAGCAAGGAGCAAGTATGATTTTCCTACTCTTTGTTTTAAGCGTTGTCATTCAGCTTTTTGCAATATGGGCAATTTTCTTTTTTAATCTAAACAGAACCATTGGTAGTGTTATTACGATTGCTGTAGCCATACTTACTGCACTCATACTAACGCCATGGGCTCTCCTTTTAGGTATTCCCCTTATTGTCCTTAGTATCATTATTTTATTTGCACCATTACGCTTTAATCTAATTACTCAACCTGCATATAAAACATTAGCAAACTCAATGCCGAGCATCAGTACGACTGAACAAGAGGCTTTAGAGGCAGGTACCAGTTGGTGGGAAAAAGAATTATTTATGGGGGCACCCGATTGGTCTCAATTTGAAAAATATCCCTACCCAACCTTGTCAGCAGAAGAACAAAGTTTTATCGACAATGAAGTTGAGCTCCTTTGTAGCATGTTAGATGAATGGGAGATTCATCATCACTTAAAAGATCTACCACCAGAAGTTTGGCAATTTATTAAAGACAAAGGATTTTTAGGACTCATTATTCCAAAATCATTTGGGGGTAAAGAATTTAGTTCGTTTGCTCAAAGCCGTATTATGAGCAAAATTGCTTCCCGCTCACTCACCACAGCTGTGAGTTGTATGGTTCCAAACTCATTAGGACCGGGTGAGCTACTCATGCACTACGGTACAGATGCACAAAAACAACAGTATTTACCGGGCCTTGCTAAAGGTGAAGAGATCCCATGCTTTGGTTTAACCAGCCCAGAAGCAGGTTCAGATGCAGGTGCCATTCCAGATTCGGGCGTTGTTTGTTACGGCGAATATGAAGGTGCTCAAGTCCTTGGACTTCGCATGAATTTCTCTAAACGCTGGATTACGCTTGCGCCAATTGCCACAGTCGTAGGTCTTGCATTTAAACTTTATGACCCAGAAGGCCTATTGGGAGATAAAGACAAAACAGAATACGGTATTACTTGTGCCTTAATTCCTGCAAGTCATGTGGGTGTAAAAATAGGAGCACGACATTTTCCAGGTTCTCCATTTATGAATGGAACCGTAGAAGGAGAAGATGTTTTTATTCCTATTGACTGGATTATTGGTGGTCAAGAAAATGCCGGTAAAGGCTGGCGTATGCTCATGGAATGTTTAGGTGTGGGCCGTGGTATTTCCCTTCCAGCATTAGCCACAGCCGCAGGTGAAATGAGCTATTTAACCGTTGGTGCTTTTGCGAAAATTCGTCAACAGTTCAATATTTCTGTCGGTAAATTTGAAGGCGTACAAGAAGCAACCAGTGAAATTGCCAGCGATGCCTATATGCTTGAAGCATTCCGTTATTTAGTGACATGTGGCCTAAACCAAGGTGGAACACCTGCCGTGATGACTGCTATGGCAAAATATTATGCAACTGAAACGATGCGTAAAGTCGTAAATCACGGAATGGATATTGCTGGCGGACGTGCTATTCAACTTGGGCCACGTAATTTCCTTGCCCTTACCTATCAAGCAATTCCAATTGCTATTACGGTAGAAGGCGCAAATATTTTGACCCGTTCATTGATGATTTTTGGTCAAGGCTCAATGCGTTGTCATCCTTATCTATTTGAAGAGTTACAACTCCTGCAATCTGAAGATAAAAATAGCTCGGTCAAAAAATTTGATGATTTGTTATTTAAACATTTAGCCTATACCTTTAACCGCGGTGCTAGATCATTTGCCTACGGTTGGACAGGTGGCTCAAGCGATGCGCCTCAGTCAGCAGATCAATTCACTGCAAGTTACTATAAGACGATTAACCGTTTTAGTGCCAACTTTGCACTTGTTTCGGATATGTCACTTGGTTTACTTGCAGGAGACTTAAAACGCAAAGAAATGTTATCAGGACGCTTGGCAGATATTCACGCGCACCTCTTTATTTCTACTGCGATTTTAAAATTTTATGAAGCTGGCCAAAAAACTGAAGCCGAACAACTTCACGCTAAATTAGCTCTACAAAAAGCTTTCTTAAATATTCAGGAAGCATTTTGGGGATTATTTGAAAACTTCCCAGCTAAACTTCCAGCAGCATTTGTAAAATGGATCTGTTTCCCGTTAGGTCGTGTCATTTCAAAACCTGACGATGAGTTAAAACAGCAAGTCGCTGAACTTATGATGCAAGAGCATCCTTTTAGAGAGCAGCTTAAACATCATGTATTTTATTCTACCAAAGCCGATGATGTGACTGGACGTTTAGAACATACGTTCCAAATTCTACAAACTCTTGAACCACTTTGGGATAAGTTTAAAAAAGCTGAATCTAAGGGTAAATTTACAGGACTCACCTTTGAGGAAAATATTGAACAAGCGATAAAAGAAGGCTTTATTTCTGAAAGTGAAGCTCAACAATTATTGCAATACAACGCAATTCGATTCGATAGCATGCTTACAGATGTGTTTGATGAAGATTTAAATAAAGATCTTCCTTTGTCGAACCCTCATCAAATTTAGTGACTGATGCCTCCACTAATTCACTATTGCAATCATTTTTGATTCGCATTAATTAATAAACAGCCATAAAAGCGTCAATCGACGCTTTTATTTTTAGGAGAAATTAATGTCTAAGCAAGATTACGAAAATGGATTAAAAGTTCGCATAGAAGTGATGGGAGAAGCTTTTGTAAAGCGCGCCCAAGAAAATACCGTACCCTTTACCCAGCCTTTACAAGACTGGATTAATGAACATGCATGGGGATCGACTTGGCAGCGTGAAGGTGTGCTACCTCGTAAATATCGCTCATTAATTACTTTAGCGATGTTAACTGCACTTAAGTCACCAACCGAACTCAAAGGCCATGTTCGTGGTGCACTCAACAATGGTTGTACAGTTGAAGAGATTCAAGAAACTTTATTGCACAGCCTGCCATATTGCGGCGCCCCTGCTACACAAGAAGCTTTTCGTGCTGCTTTAGAAGTCATTCAAGAATATCAACAAAAATAACTTCAATATGAGCCAGCACTCTACTGGCTCTTTTTATCTAATTCAATTTGGATGAATACATCTGAAAATTACAATCATCAATCACAATAGCCTGACGGCAAATCCCTTCTACTTGACGCTGCTTTTCAAAAACTGCCGCTGACATCGGTTCAAAACTATCAAAAAAGCAGATTTCATTTTGATCTATAGAATAAATGAGCGACTGATTTCCAACACCTTCTAAAGTATCGTAGTACACAATCACCATTTTTCCGTTTTGAATTGCAACTTGAATATCTTGATAGCTCAGCGCAGGTCCAGTTGGAATTCTTAATACCTTTGCTTCTTTATAGCTCATGCGTTCGCTTTGGCTAATGCTAGGATCCTCATCTGAATGAAATGACACTTCAAATCCTAGTTTTTTTAAAGCAACAGCTAAGGCAATAGTATAGGTGCCTCCTTCATCGTGTCGGCAAACATTAATCAGCTCAACCACATCAATTTGTACTCCATGATGCTGAAGCACCATCCAAACTGCAAAAACACCACAGTTTGACTCTAGGCTTGCCAATGACTCGGGAATATTTAATGCCATAATTAGAATCTAAAGTGATAATTACGCAGATAATAAACAAAACTGGATTGGCACTAAAAGCTTTTCCAAGTACAATGTTTCGCTAGTCGAGGGATGCTGCGACAATTGATCGGCACTAAAGATCAATTTGCCAGGCTCGACGATCGGTTAAACACTCGTTTTAACCAACAACGGCATCCGCGAACAGAATGATCAATACTATTTTTTCCTAGGAGATCCTGATGAACGCGGTTAATGCTTCATTTACAGATTACAAAGTTGCTGACATCTCTCTTGCTGACTACGGTCGTAAAGAAATCAAACTAGCTGAAGCAGAAATGCCAGCTTTGATCGGCTTACGTAAACGCTATGCAGCTTCTAAACCACTTGCTGGTGCAAAAATTCTTGGTTGTATTCACATGACCATTCAAACAGCTGTTCTTATTGAAACGCTTGTTGAATTAGGTGCTGAAGTACGCTGGACATCATGTAACATTTTCTCTACTCAAGACCACGCTGCTGCTGCAATTGCTGCTCGCGGTATTCCAGTTTTTGCTTGGAAAGGTGAAACTGAAGAAGAATATGTATGGTGCCTTGAACAACAGATCAATGTAAATGGCCAACCTTGGGATGCCAACATGATTTTGGACGATGGCGGTGATTTAACTGCTCTTGTTCATGAAAAATACCCTGCTCTTTTAGAACGTATTCACGGTATTACTGAAGAAACTACAACAGGTGTTCAACGTCTTATCGAAATGTGGAAAGACGGTTCTTTGAAAGTTCCTGCAATTAACGTAAATGACTCAGTTACTAAATCTAAAAACGACAACAAATACGGTTGCCGTCACTCATTAAATGACGCGATCAAACGTGCAACTGACATGCTTTTGTCTGGTCGCCGTGCACTTGTAGTTGGTTATGGTGACGTAGGTAAAGGTTCTGCTCAATCTTTACGTCAAGAAGGCATGATCGTTCGTGTAACTGAAGTTGACCCGATTTGTGCAATGCAAGCATGTATGGATGGCTATGAAGTTGTATCTCCATACAAGAACGGCGTACAAACAGGTAAAAAAGAAGATATTAACCAAGATCTTCTTGGCAACACTGACCTCGTTGTAACAACAACTGGTAACTACCACGTGTGCGATGCAGCAATGTTAGACAGCTTAAAAGCTGGTGCAGTTGTATGTAACATCGGTCACTTCGACACAGAAATCGATACAGCTTATTTACGTGGTTACAAGTGGGTTGAAGTTAAGCCACAAGTTCACCAAGTTTATCGTTCAGAAGATGAAAATAACTACCTTATCCTTCTTTCTGAAGGGCGCCTTGTAAACCTAGGTAATGCAACTGGTCACCCATCACGTGTAATGGATGGTTCTTTTGCTAACCAAGTTTTAGGTCAAATTCACTTATTCCAAGAGAAATTTGCTGATCTTCCTGCAAATGAAAAAGCTGCAAAAATTCGTGTAGAAGTTCTTCCTAAGAAACTTGACGAAGAAGTTGCCGCTGCAATGGTTGCAGGTTTCGGTGGTGTACTTACACAGTTAACTCAAGAGCAAGCCGATTATTTAGGTGTAGCTGTTGAGGGACCATTCAAGTCTGACGCTTACAAATACTAAGAACTTAAGGGCAGACGGTGAACCGACTGCCCTTTTTTCTAAAATGTTTCGCTGTTTACAAGGATTTGACATGACTAAACGTACACCTATTTCTTTTGAGTTTTTCCCGCCAAAAACTGATGCTGGTGCTGAAAAACTTCGTATTGTTCACCAAGAATTACAACTTCTGAACCCTGAGTTTTTCTCAATTACTTATGGGGCTGGTGGTTCTACTCGCGAACGTACTCTAGCTGCTATTGATGATTTCAATGGTAAAGGTACACCAGTTGCACCTCACCTTTCTTGTATTGGTGATGATAAAGCTCGTATTGCTGAGTTACTGGATTTATATAAAGCTCAAGGTATTAACCGTATTGTTGCTTTACGCGGTGATTTACCTTCTGGTCAGGTTGGACTTGGGGAACTTCCTTACGCACAGGATTTAGTACGTTTTATTCGTGAGCACTCAGGTGACCATTTTCATATTGAAGTTGCAGCTTATCCAGAAATGCATCCTCAAGCTGAAAACCTTGATTCAGATATTCAACGTTTTATTGAAAAAGTACAAGCTGGTGCCAATGCAGGGATTACTCAATTCTTCTTTAATCCAGATTCCTACTTTTATTTTATAGAGCGTTTAGAGCAAGCTGGAATTAACATTCCGGTGGCTCCAGGAATCATGCCAATTACCAACGCAAGTAACTTAATTCGCTTTGCAGACGGTACTGGTGCTGAAATTCCTCGCTGGATCCGTAAGCAATTACAAGCCTATGGTGATGACAGTGAAAGTATTAAAGCTTTCGGTCATGAAGTTGTTGTTAAGTTGTGTGAACGCCTTATTGCAGGTGGTGCGCCAAGCTTACACTTCTATTCAATGAATCAAATCGAACCAACTCGTCAACTTGTTGTTGATCTTGGTTTAAATTAATTTTGTAAGGCGTACCCAATGAACCGTTTTTTTATCGAAACTGAACTTACAGTTGGCTCAACAATTCAACTGACAGAATCAGTATTCCATCATTGGGTGCGTGTTTTACGTGCACAACTACAAGAACAAGCGACTCTATTTAATGGACAAGGTGGGGAATATCTTGTGACTTTGACAGAAATTAATAAAAAAAATGCGTTTGTCACAATTGAGGATTTTAACCCTGCAAACCGTGATGCCCCTTTTAAAGCTATTTTAGGTCAAGTCATGAGTAAAGGCGATCGAATGGATTATGCCATTCAGAAAGCCACTGAATTAGGTGTAAGCCAGATTCAATTGCTAACAAGTGAGCGTTGTGAAATGCGCTTAAAATACGATCGAGATCAAAAAAAATTAGATCACTGGCAAGCTGTTGCAATTGCAGCATGTGAACAATGTGGCTTGAACTTGGTTCCAGAAGTATTAGCGCCTATTTCTCTTCATGAATGGTTAAGTTCTTCTGAGCTTCCACAATCTAAATTTGTTTTAGCACCAGAAAAAGAACAAAAAGATGTATTGGCGGGAATACAGCCTGAACTTGCCTTATTGATTGGCCCAGAAGGTGGACTAAGTGAAAATGAAATTACCCAAGCCAATCAAGCTGGATTTATGAACTGGTGCATTGGTGACCGAGTTTTGCGTACAGAAACTGCCCCTGTTGTTGCCTTGTCTATTTTAAATTATCGATTTTTATCCACCTAAGTTCTCTGCACATTGATTAAATCATTATTTAAAGTTAACTTACTTTTATTGTATGAATAAAATTTCAAATTCTTTTTCACTGATAAATCAGATTCTTTCTGTATATATGTAAAAAAATAGGATAGAAAAATCTTATGTCTGGGCTTCAGGAAGAATATCTACAGCATCAAACAAAAATTGAACAGCTGAAACTTTCAACTCAATATATCCGCTGGTATTTAATTAGCCTGATATTACTGTGCCTCATTTCATATGGTATTTTTTCTTACTATTTTTCATCTACAATAACAATATTTAGCTGGTCTATTGGCCTTACCGTCGTAGCTCTTGTCTGCTTATTATTTATTCCAAATATTTTAACTCACTATCGCACGATTGATTTTACAAAAAAAGCTGATCTTGTCTTACAAAGTATTTGTTTATTCTCAGGAATTTTAATTGGAATAAATGTCACAATTATTCATTTCTATCTTCCTCCTGAATTAATTGCACTACCAGATGCGCATATTTTAATTGCTTTATTTATTACTTCGGCTCATATCATTGGACTTACTTTTTTAACACAGCAACCCCGATATTTTTATCTCTTATTTATTCCTAGCACCTTCCCTCTACTAATTGCTCAATTCACACATAAACCAATTACTCAGCTACCTTTTTATTTCGCCTATAACCTCACCTTTGTCGCAACTGTGCTTTGTGCATATGCAACTCAACGCAATTACCAAAAGATCTCTCAATTATTATTAAAAAATAAACAGCTTGTTCAAATTTCAGACCAACATACCCAATGGGCTGAAGAATTATGTGTACAACTCCAACAAGAAGTGAATAAGTCCAAAGATATTGAAGCCCAGCTTCAATTTAATAATCATTTGCTTGAGCAAAAAGTACGAGAACGTACCTATGACCTCACCAAAATGAATGAGCAACTCGAAAGCCATCACTATAATTTAGCTTTTGCACATGAAACTGCGGGTATTCGACCTTGGGATTGGGATATTGAAAGTCAAAGATTGGAAATTACATTTTTCGATCAACAAAAACAAACTCAAACTGCCGTTATTCATCTCAATACAATATTAGATCGTATACACCCAAGCGATAAAAAACTTTTTGACGAACGTTTAAAACAACATTTGGAAGGCATTACAGATCATTTTAATATCACCTTTCGAATTTTACGTCGAGATGGTTCTTGGAGATGGATTCATGATGTAGGCCGTGTCATCACCAGAGATCCAAAGACACAAAAAGCGCTTCGTATGGTGGGAATGACCCGTGATATACATCAAGAGAAAAAGGATCAAGAACATCTAAGGCTATCTGCAATTGTGCTCGAGCAAGCTGCGGAAGGAATATTTATTTTAGATGAGCACCTAAACTATATTGATATTAATCCCTACTACGAAAAATTAACTGGATTTTCCAAATCAGAACTTCTGAATAAAGAACTATTTAGCATTACAATTAATCAAAAAGAATTGCAACAACAGTTTCATACATCAATAACCCAACAGCTCTTGGAGACAGGAGAATATATGGGTCAGTTTGACGAAAAGTTTAGTTCTGGTAAAAGCGTATATTTATGGTTGCATATCAATGTGGTCAAAGATGAATTCAATCAAATTACCAATTATATTGGATTTGCAAGCGACCTCACTGAGCAAAAGCGCCAAGAGCAACACCTATCTTACTTAAAAAACTACGATAGCCTCACCCACCTGCCTAATCGTCTTTACTACTATAATCAATTACATCAATATCTTGTAAATCCTTCATATAACATTAAAAATTTAGCATTAATACGGGTAAATATTGACCGCTTCCGAGCGTTCAATGAATTTTTAAATAATGATAGTGGTGATGAATTACTTAAACAGTTCGCGCAAAGGTTACGCTTAATCAATATCAATGCGATTTTAGTCGCCTATTTAAATAGTGATGATTTCGCAATCATTTATGAGATTTCGCCAATTCACCCAAATGTTGAGCAATATTGCCAAAATATTTTACAAGCACTCAATGCACCTTTTTACATTGATAATCACGAATATTTTATTACCGCATCTATCGGTGTTGCATGTTTTCCTGAACATGGCAGACAAATTGATCATCTCAACAATCATGCAGAGCAAGCACTTTCAGAGGCAAAACGTTTAGGTGGTAATACAATTTGCTATTACTGCAATAAAACAAATCACTCATATAAAACTGCCGATTTAGAACAAGAGCTACGTAAAGCTATTCAAAATGATGAATTTGTCGTTTATTACCAACCCAAAATTAATCTACAGGATCAATCAATTATCGGTTTTGAAGCACTCATTCGTTGGCAGCATCCTGAAAAAGGATTAATCCTGCCGAATATGTTCATACCTTTTGCTGAGCGTAGTAGCCTGATTTCAGACATTGGTAAAGTTGTTTTAGATAAAGTTGGAAAACAACTCCAAGAGTGGAAAAATGCAGGCTATATCAATATTCAAGTCTCTGTAAATATTGTCGCTCAACAAATACATCGAGGCTTATTACTCAATGACTTAGATGAGGTTTTGCAAAAATATAATATTCAAGGTTCAGATCTCGAACTTGAAATTACAGAGTCAGCCCTTTTAGATAATACTGCCAATGTAAAAACACTATTACATGCGATAAAACAACGAGATATCTCAATTGCTTTAGATGACTTTGGTACGGGTTATTCCTCTTTAGCCTATTTGACAGAGTACCCAATTGACGTATTAAAAATTGATCGTGCTTTTATTTCTAAAATTGGTGACCATAAACAAGAAGCAATTGTAAATGCAATGATCGCGATGGGTAAAAGTATGGGACTTAAACTGGTTGCTGAAGGTGTAGAAACAAAAGAACAAGTCACCTATCTACAAAAACAACAATGTGATTTTTTACAAGGCTATTTCTTTAGTCGTCCTATTCCTGCCGAGCAGATTATTCCTTATCTACAAACAAATCCGCATATTTCTTAATTGTTCCAATCATCTATTTTACCTATGCTGCTTTTTCCAAAAATGAGCGTTTTTGACTGTGAGAAATAAAGAAGTAGTGTTATATTCTTTAGCATTTAGCTCACAACGGGGCTATTGGCAATTCGTCTACTATTCTCTTAATTGGTAAAAATTAAAGCGTAGTTAAAGAAGTGAGTTGCCTCTCCCTAAATGAGCAATTTGACTAGTTTGCTTTTTTGTATCAAATAGAGACTCAGATGGACGATCAATCTTTAAAACAGGCCGCTTTAAATTACCATGAATATCCAAACCCAGGGAAAATCAGCGTCACCCCAAGTAAGCAACTTGTCAACCAACGAGATTTGGCTCTAGCCTACTCACCAGGAGTTGCTGCGCCATGTTTAGAGATTGAACGTGATCCATCTGCTGCTGCTAAATATACAGCTCGCGGAAACTTGGTTGCCGTAGTCAGTAACGGTACAGCTGTTCTTGGTTTAGGTAATATTGGACCATTAGCATCTAAACCTGTAATGGAAGGTAAAGGCGTACTTTTCAAGAAGTTTGCTGGTGTTGACGTATTTGACATCGAAATTGCAGAAAACGATCCAGATAAAATTGTAGATATTGTTGCCTCTCTTGAGCCAACTTTCGGTGGTATCAACCTCGAAGATATTAAAGCGCCAGAATGTTTCTATATCGAAAAGAAACTTCGCGAACGCATGAAAATTCCTGTATTCCATGACGATCAACACGGTACAAGTATCATTGTAGGTTCAGCTTTGCTCAATGCATTGCAACTTGTAAATAAGAAAATTGATGAAATCAAAATTGTAGCTTCAGGTGCAGGCGCTGCTGCCCTCTCTTGTTTAGATTTACTTTGTGCTTTAGGCGTAAATAAAGAAAATATCATTGTTGCCGATTCTCGCGGTCTACTCACTACTTCACGTGAAGGCTTGGATGAATCGAAAAAACGTTATGTTCAAGATATCAAAGCGACTCAGTTACATGAAGTGATGGCTGGTGCTGATATGTTCTTGGGTCTTTCTGCTGCTGGTATTCTCACCAAAGAAATGGTGAAACAGATGGCTGAGAACCCTATTATTTTTGCTTTGGCAAACCCAGATCCAGAAATTTTACCTGAACATGCACATGAAGTACGTCCTGATGTAATCATGGCAACTGGTCGTTCTGACTATCCAAACCAAGTAAACAACGCATTATGTTTCCCTTACATTTTCCGTGGTGCGCTTGACGTTGGTGCAACAACGATTAATGAAGACATGAAAATTGCATGTGTACATGCAATTGCACGTATGGCACACGTAGAAGCAGATGCAGCAACTTATGGCGAAAAATCTGCTTCATTTGGCCGTGACTACTTAATTCCACGCCCACTTGACCAACGTTTAATTTTAGAAATTGCTCCTGCTGTTGCTAAAGCTGCAATGGACTCAGGTGTCGCGACTCGTCCAATCGAAGATTTCTCTGCATACCGTCAAAAATTATCTGAGTTTGTTTATAACTCTGCATTCTTGATGAAACCGATTTTTGCTCAAGCAAAAACTGATCCTAAACGCATCGCATATGCTGAAGGTGAAGATGAGCGCGTATTACGTGCAGTGCAAATCGCAGTTGATGAAGATTTAGCTAAACCAATTTTAGTAGGTCGTACTGCTGTAATTGAAGCTAATATCAAAAAATTAGGCTTACGTTTACAACATGGCGTAAACATTGAGATTGTAGATCAAGAACAAAACCCGATGTATGAAGAGTTTTGGAAAGACTACTATCAAACAATGCAACGCAAAGGCATTACTGTTGAATATGCTCAACGTGAAGCTCGTCGCCGTTCAACTTTAATTGCATCTTTACTGGTTAAATTTGGTAAAGCAGACGGTATGTTATGTGGTACTTACAGTAGCTATAACATTCACCTTGACTTTGTACGCAATGTTATCGGTCTTAAAGAAGGCATGAACAACTTCTTCACATTAAATGCATTAATGCTTGAAGATCGTAATTTGTTCATTGCAGATACCTATGTAAACACTAATCCTACTGCTGAACAACTTGCTGAAATGACTATTTTGGCAGCTGAAGAAGTACGTCGCTTTGGTATTACTCCACGCGTAGCACTTCTTTCTCATTCAAGTTTTGGTAGTGACCAAACTGATTCAAGTGCTCAAAAAATGCGTGAAGTTTATCGTATTTTATCTGAGCAAGCTCCTGAGCTTGAAGTTGAAGGTGAAATGCACGGTGATGCAGCATTAGACGAAAACATTCGTCAATTTGCATTCCCTGGCTCACGTTTTAAAGGTTCTGCAAACTTGCTCATTATGCCAAACCTAGATGCTGCAAATATTTCATTTAACTTGTTGAAAGCAACTTCTGGTAACAACGTTACTATTGGTCCAATTTTACTTGGTGCAGCAAAACCTGTTCATATTTTGACACCGACAGCAACAACTCGTCGTCTTATCAATATGACTGCTTTAACTGTTGCTGAAATCCAACAACAAGAAAAGTAATTTAGAAACTGCTTTTTACGAAAAGCATCTCTAATGACTTGAGAAAACCTCTATTCTGTAGCATGATTGCTTGAAGAATAGAGGTTTTTTCATGCAAGTGTATTTAGTAGGCGGTGCCGTCCGTGATTTTTTACTTGGGCATCCCTATCAAGAAAAAGATTATGTTGTTGTCGGTGCAACGCCGGAACACATGCTCGCCCAAGGTTTTCAACCTGTAGGCAAAGATTTTCCTGTGTTTCTTCATCCTGAAACGAAAGAAGAATATGCACTTGCACGTACTGAAAGAAAATCTGGTAAAGGCTACCACGGCTTTCAATTTTTTACCGATAGCACAGTAAGTTTAGAAGAAGATTTAATCCGCCGTGATTTAACCATCAATGCCATAGCAATGGATCAGGATGGCAAACTATATGACCCATATGGCGGTCAAACAGATTTAGAAAATAAAACTTTGCGTCATGTTTCAGAAGCTTTTGCTGAAGATCCTTTACGTGTTTTACGTGTTGCACGTTTTGCGGCTCGCTATTCTTCATATGGTTTTCAGATTGCGCCAGAGACAATGCAGCTTATGCAAACTATGGCTGAGTCAGGTGAGCTTGATGCCTTAACACCAGAGCGTGTGTGGAAAGAGACTTCTCGCGCACTTTTAGAAGATCATGCGGACGTTTATTTTCAGACATTGCGTGACTGTGGGGCGTTGAAACATCTTTTCCCTGAAATTGACGCATTATTTGGTGTACCACAGCGCCCTGAATATCATCCAGAAGTGGACTGCGGCATACATACCTTAATGTCATTACAGCAAGCTTGTAAATCAAACTATTCACTTGATGTTCGATTTGCTGTTTTAGTACATGATTTGGGTAAAGCATTGACTCCAGCTAACGAACTTCCTCGCCACATCATGCATGAAGAACGTGGAGTAAAACCTGTTACCGAGTTATGTGAACGTTTAAAAGTTCCAACTCAAACTAGACAGTTGGCATTATCAGTGTGTAAAGAACATCTAAAATGTCATCAAATTATGTCGTTAAAACCAGGAACTGTATGGCGTCTATTACAGCGTCTAGATGTATTACGTCGTCCTGAGAGAGTTGAAGCTTTTGTACAAGCATGTGAATGTGATGCTAAAGGAAGATTAGGTTTAGAAGACCGACCTTATCCACAAGCTCAATACATGTTGGATGCGATGCAAATCGTTCGCTCTATTAAAGTTCAGGATTTACCTGAAAACATTAAAGGTGCTGAGATTGGTGAAATGCTCATTCAGTACCGTATTGATGCTTTAACTGAGTTCAAACATCAGCATCAAGCACTATCTCATACTTAATTAACACCAAGAAAAAAGCCTCATTACGAGGCTTTTTTATCTTTACTGTTTAGGCAGCGGTATAAATTGTGATTGAGTATTTTGGTTTTTTCTTTCCCCTACTGTCACCACAAAGTTTTGTTGCTTCCCATCTCGCTCGACCATTACATTAATTTCACTGTTAGGTGCTTGTAATGCAACGTAATTAATCAAATGAGATGCTGAAGTGATTTGTTGATTATTCACCTGAATAATTTTATCACCAATCTTAATACCTGCTGAGGCAGCTGGACCATTTTTCAAGACATCTGCAACCACAACCCCAATTTGCTGTTTTGGTGCCAATACATCTTCTTGTGTAGGTGGCACTAAACTAATCCCTAACCATCCACGAACTACACGGCCATCTTTCAAAATTGAGTTTAGTACTTGTTGACAAACTTTAGCAGGAATTGCAAAACCAATTCCTAAAGAACCACCTGACTGAGAGAAAATAGCAGTATTTACCCCGATTAAATTCCCAGCCACATCAATTAATGCTCCACCAGAGTTACCTGGGTTAATTGCGGCGTCTGTTTGAATGAAGTCTTCATAGGTATTAATGCCTAAATCAGAGCGTTCAGTCGCAGAAATAATACCTTGAGTTACCGTTTGGCCTACGCCAAATGGGTTACCAATTGCTAAGACCACGTCACCTACTTCATTACCACTCAGTTTAAATGGCAATACCGGTAATTTATCTAAGTCGATTTTAATTACAGCCAAATCGGTATCTGGGTCAGTTCCAACAATCGTTGCTTCTGCACGACGGCCGTCATGTAATGCAACTACAATCTGATCAGCTTGAGCAATCACATGATTATTCGTCAAAATATAACCATCAGCTCGTACAATAACCCCAGAGCCTAAGCTATTTTCATTTTGCTGTTGTTGTTCAGGAACCTGATTTCCAAAAAACTCACGGAAGACCGGATCACTTAATAATGGATGATTTTGTTTAACTTTCTGGGTCGTAAAAATATTAACAACTGCTGGCGCTGCAACTTTTACTGCAGCGCTATAAGATACCACCCCGCCCGCTCGCGAAGTATCAACGAGTGGTTCAACTTTCTCAGCAGGCATTTGCACCCCATCAACTGCAACAGTTGGTTTCGGCTGATGGTATTTTTGCCATGCAATAAAACTGGCAATTACAATAATAAGTAACACCCAAGGTAACCATGTAAAGGTGCGGCGCACGTTCATATCCTCTACGCAAAGAAGTTTTTAATTAAATTAATATATTGAACAAAAAGAGTTTTCAGTTAAGCATTTTAAATTAAATATGTCGATATACATAAAAAAGTCAAAAAAGATTTGTCTAGCTTTAGTTACACAACAAAATATGTTTCTATAGCTTTAGCAATTATTTACTACTCAATTCAGGAAATATCATGGCAAATTTGCATGAAATTATTCAGTGGTGCGACCAAACCTTAAAAGCGGCAGAATTTAAAGATTACGCACCAAATGGCCTGCAAATTGAAGGTTCAACTGAAGTAAAACGTATCGTTTGTGCGGTTACTGCTTCCGAAGATGCGATTGATGCAACAATTGCTCAAAATGCAGATTTATTACTCGTACATCATGGTTATTTTTGGAAGGGTGAACCGTATCCAATTACTGGAATGCGAGGCAACCGCATTAAAAAACTCATTCAAAATAATATTTCATTAGTCGCTTATCATCTACCTTTAGATGCACACCTAACTTTGGGCAACAATGTAGCGATTGCAGAAAAACTAAACTTGAAGAATTTAGAACCACTCGATTTAACCGAGAAACATCCGATTGGTAATATTGGTTATTTAGAGCAAGCAGTTTCTGTAGATGAGTTTAAAGCACAGCTTCAAAACAGTTTTGATTTTAAAGTGATTCATTTACCAGCAGAAAAGCAAAGCATTCAAAAAGTAGGCTTCTGTACAGGCGGCGCTCAAGATTTTATTGCTAAAGCTGCTTTGCAAAATTGTGATGCTTATATTTCAGGTGAAGTCAGTGAACGAACTTTTTATGAAGCAAAAGAATTAGGGGTTCACTATTTCGCCTGTGGTCACCATGCTACTGAGCGTTATGGAGTTCAGCGTTTGGCACAAGCGATCTCAAAACAGTTTTCAATTGAGGCTGAATATTTTGAATTGAATAATCCGATTTAATTAAGTCTTTTTTTCAATCTGTGTTATGCGTATTAATTAGATCTTTATTGTGTATAGTTCTTTAAAACGATGCCCTATTGTTACCAGAATCATTTACAATAGAGCCACTTAATTGTATAACCCAGCAAATGCAAGGAATAGGAACATGACAACCATTACTTTACCTGCACTTCCATATGGCTATGATGATTTAGCGCCACATATTAGTAAAGAAACTTTAGAATACCATCACGATAAACACCACAATACCTATGTTGTTAACTTAAACAACTTAATCAAAGGGACTGACCTTGAAGGTAAAACTTTAGAAGAAATCATTAAAGCGACTGCTGGTGATGCATCTAAAGCTGGTATTTTCAACAATGCTGCTCAAGTTTGGAACCACACTTTCTACTGGAACAGCATGAAGCCAAATGGTGGTGGTAAACCTACTGGCGCAATCGCTGCTAAAATTGATGAAGCTTTTGGTAGCTACGAAAAGTTTGCAGAAGAATTTACTGCTGCTGCAACAACTCAATTTGGTTCAGGTTGGGCTTGGTTAGTTGCTGATGAAGTAAATGGTAAATTATCTATTACTAAAACTTCTAATGCAGACACTCCACTTGCACATGGTCAAATTGCTGTTTTAACAATTGACGTATGGGAACATGCTTACTACATCGATTTCCGTAACTTACGTCCTAAATACATCGCAACTTTCTTAGAAAGCCTTGTGAACTGGGACTATGCAAATGCAAAACTTGCAGGTCAACCAGCTGGCGTAGAGAAATAATTTTATTTCTTTATAAAAAACCACCCTATTTTGGGTGGTTTTTTTATTTTTAATACAACAAAAGCATATTAATCAAGCAAACGATTCATTTTCTTTAATATTCTTATTGACGCTTTTAGATTTCATCCATAAAATGCGCATCAGATTCTCCAATAGCTCAGTCGGTAGAGCGACGGACTGTTAATCCGCAGGTCCCTGGTTCGAGCCCAGGTTGGAGAGCCATCTACTAATCTCCCATAGCTCAGTCGGTAGAGCGACGGACTGTTAATCCGCAGGTCCCTGGTTCGAGCCCAGGTGGGAGAGCCAAGATTCTAAAAGCCCGCATTTATTGCGGGTTTTTTCTTTTCTAAGATTTAATAATTTTTCATTATTTTGAATAAAATCAATGTTTCGAGTATTTTTAAACCAAACGACAAGATATTCTCTCTAATTCTGCTATTAAGGCTTGACCCAGCCCTCTTTCCTGCCTAAAATCCTTTTCCAGATTCTCCCATAGCTCAGTCGGTAGAGCGACGGACTGTTAATCCGCAGGTCCCTGGTTCGAGCCCAGGTGGGAGAGCCAAGATTCTAAAAGCCCGCATTTATTGCGGGTTTTTTCTTTTCTAAGATTTAATAATTTTTCATTATTTTGAATAAAATCAATGTTTCGAGTATTTTTAAACCAAACGACAAGATATTCTCTCTAATTCTGCTATTAAGGCTTGACCCAGCCCTCTTTCCTGCCTAAAATCCTTTTCCAGATTCTCCCATAGCTCAGTCGGTAGAGCGACGGACTGTTAATCCGCAGGTCCCTGGTTCGAGCCCAGGTGGGAGAGCCAAGATTCTTAAAAACCCACTCATCATGAGTGGGTTTTTATTTGTATGATGCCTTCACATGTTCGAATCGAGTCACTTATTTTTTATTGTTTTAGGTTGCGTAAGTACCTGTATTTTTCTTCTTGTTTGTTTACGCCCTTATTTATTTCCAAAACAAAAATTCTTTGCTCGCCCTGTCATTACAAACTTTGAAACTCAAATGTTTATACGCTTAAAACAAAGTTTTCCCAATTATCATGTGTTAGCACAAGTGGCTTTTAGCGCTTTAATTACCAGTAATGACTATAAAATTCGTAGTCAGTTCAATCGTAAAGTTACTGACTTTGTGGTGCTCAACGACAAGATGGAAGTCATGGCCATTATTGAGCTAGATGACCCTACCCATCTTGAAAAAGTAGAAGAAGACCGTATTCGTGATCAAATGCTCACTGAAGCAGGCTACCTTGTAAAGCGTTACACAAATATTCCTACTGTACGCCAATTACAAAAGGATATTCATTAACAAGCTATTTTGTTTCAGAGTTTGCAGCTTCTTTCTCAGCTATTCTTTTTGCCATCTCTAAACGCTGCTGTTCATATTGTTTTTTATTCTTAGCATCACTTTTTGCAGCCAAGAAAAGTATTCCAATAATCAGAAAAGGAATAAGTAAACCTAATCCCATTAATAACCAAGGAACAGATTTTTTTTCAACAGGTTGCTGGCTCATAAGTTCTTCAAACTCAAATAGTATCGATTTCAGAATGCGTAACAATATAACAAAAAGAGCCACTATAAAGTGGCTCTTTTTTAAAGCTATTTTCTAATTCAACAAATAAATCTTAGAATTTACCTGTGCAGTGTGGACTTTGGCTGGCATCTTTCTGTGCATCAGTTAATACAATACCTGTACCCGCTGACATTTTAGCTTGAATGAAATCTACAGCATTGGCATTTTGACATATGATTGCTTGAGTATGGGTCGCATTCGGTACAATGGTTAGCTTATAGCCTTGATCGTAGGCTGCTTGAGGGAAAAACTTCAAAGCATTCGCTTTCATATTCGCGAATAAGCCTTGCGTCACCACAGGCAATACCGCTTGATCTTTTTTGCCTTGAATAATAAATACCGGTGTTTTAATAACTTTCTCAGCAGTAGCATTTGTTGCAGGCTGAGTTGCTGTCAAAAAGTTTTGAACGACTTGATCTGCTTTAAATTTATTTAGATCAATACCATACTGGGTAATTTGATGTGTAGGGTCGGCCAAGAAAGCTAAGATTCCTGCTTTAAATTTCTCTTGCAAGCCATTCGCACTATCAGGTGTAGGATAACTTAGACATGCACCATCATCCCCTGTACGACCATAAGCCAATTCTGCAATGTCAGCTGCTCCCGATGTAAAAATTGCCTTCAAGTCATAGTCTGGTTGCTGTGCTTTAATCCCTGCACTTGCGAATGCTGCATATGCTAATAATTCGGCATATCCTTCTGCAGTTTTATCAATTGTAGGTACAGCAAGTGCTAGTGGATCATTTGGAGACATTTGACCTGCTGCTATCGCTGCATCAATTTGTCTACGCGCTATAATCGCTTGATCTAGCTTACTAACTGCAAAATTACTGTCTTGATTCATTTCAGGATCAATATAAATCTGAATAATTGTTCCTAAGCTTGATGCAGGTGCTCCAGCTACAGCACCTTTATAACTTACATCCGTATTAGCAAACTCAGCAGTACCCAATGATGCATGGCCACCTTGAGACTGACCAATTGACATCCAATCACCTTTTAACTGAGCACCATAATGCTCTTTTACTGCTTTAACTGCAGCTAACGCTGATTTTGCTTCGCTAGATAAGTTTAAGTACGGATGCACCCCTGGTGTGCCTAACCCCTCATAATCTGGTGCCACAATCACATAACCTGCTGCTAATAAAGACTCAGCAAGGATTTTAAATCGAGGATTAATAGCATTTTTGCTTGGCGCACAACCATCACCCACCCCAACAGTTCCATGTTCCCATACCACTACACGATAACCATCTTTCGGTTGTATTGCTTTTGGAAACAATACCATTGCTGTAGCAGTTGCTGTTTTTCCTTGAACATTTGCCATGTTATAAGTCATTACTTTGATCGTTGAAGCATTATCAACTTTATCAATTGCGTAATTACTTTCTGAGACATAAGCTTTATTTGTGTCTATCCCTGTGTAGTCATCATCATCGTCATTACACGCTGTAAGAAATAGTGCTGAAATTGATAATGTTATAGCTAAAGCAATTTTTGACCGTTTCATAGAATATCCTTTTTATGTGTTATTTATTCCGCATATTTTTTATGCACAAATATTAAGACATAAAAAAAGTGCTCTGCATAGAACACTTTTCAACCTCACGGTCATTTTTACTATATGAAATTTAAAAATATTCCTAGAAAAATGATTAATCCAACCCAACGATTGTGACGGAATGCCCAAAAGCAGACTTGAGGGTTGCGGTCTTTGGTTTTAATTGTTTGATATATAAAATCGAATGCTACAATCACTAAAGCGATGATCGCCCATGGGAATAAAATATTTTCTAAATATAATGCAGTACCAATCAAAACAAGACTGGTTGCCTGTAAGAGTGCAATAATCTGGATGTCATATCGGCCAAAAAGAATAGCTGTAGATTTCACACCAATTTTTAAATCATATTCACGGTCAGTAATTGCATATTGAGTGTCAAAAGCCACTGTCCATGCCAAATTACCAAAATAAATTAGCCAACACGTTATATCTAAAGGCTTACCCATTGCAGTAAATGACATTGGAATCCCCCAAGAAAATGCCATACCTAACACTACTTGCGGTAAATGGGTATAACGTTTCATAAAAGGATATATAAATGCTAACGCTAGGCCCCCTAATGCACAGTAGAACGTCGCGATAGGTAAAAAGAACAATGTACAAGCACTGGCAAATACTAATGCTAAAAATACATACACCGCTTCTCTTGGACTAATTACCCCTGTTGCCAAAGGGCGTGTTTTTGTACGCTCTACATGTCCATCTACTTTACGATCAGCAAAATCATTAATTGCACAGCCAGCGGCACGCATAAAAATTGTACCTAATACCATCGCCAAAAGAATATGTAGAGGTGGCATTCCCTCTGCTGCAATCCAAAGTGCCCACATGGTTGGCCAAAACACCAGTTCTGTTCCAACAGGCTTATCAAATCGACATAGATAATAATAAGCCTCTAAACGCTGACGCCATGTTGTACCTGTTGCAGTCGTCATAGTAATTCCTTGTCGTGCTGCTGATTTAAAAAAGCTTCAAAAGCCGGTAAGAATGTTTCTTGGACGATAAATTTACATCCATGCCAAGTATAGCAACTTTGTCGCGTCCAGCCTTCTGACAAACGAATGACACGACGGTCACAAAGCGGAGTTGTTCTTTGAAATAGGAAAAAGCCAATCGGTTTAGAACCGATGTGCTGAAATATACGCGCTCTTTTTTGTAAGCTTTGAATTGGAAAAATACTTTTTGCTTTCACCCATGGTTTTGCTTCACAACCATATAAATAGGTTTCCCTTACCCATGAAGTATGAGCATGAGGCATGTTCATCCATTGACTATCTGCCAAAGTTAAACGCTGAAAGTGTTCTTTAAAAGGCTTCACGCTGAACTGGCCACCACCAAGCTCAGTGAGTTGTTGAGTCAGAGAACCAGACGCATACAACCATGTTTTCAACTCAGGATTTAAAGTCTTTTCCTGTTTAAGTACTGGTTGTCGTTTACGCATAATCTGCTCACATGAAAACTCGCACCTAGTTTACCCCAATTTTTTGATAAAAAACGTAGAGAATTCAATCAACATTCTAAGCAATAAAAAAGCCTGCATAAGCAGGCTTTTTTACGAAATATGTATTACAAGCTGTAGTACATATCGAATTCAACTGGGTGAGTAGTCGTGTTAAGACGACGTACATCTTCAGTTTTAAGTTCGATGTATGCATCAAGCATTTCTTTAGTGAACACGCCGCCTTTTAATAAGAATTCGTGATCTGCTTGAAGTGCTTCAAGAGCCATATCTAGGCTATGAGCAACTGTTGGGATTTTTGCTTCTTCTTCTGGAGGAAGATCATACAAGTTCTTATCAGCAGCTTCGCCCGGATGGATCTTGTTTTGGATACCGTCGATACCAGCCATTAACAATGCAGCGAAACCTAAGTACGGATTCATCATTGGGTCTGGGAAACGAGCTTCGATACGCTTACCTTTAGGGCTAGAAACGTATGGAATACGGATAGAAGCAGAACGGTTACGCGCTGAGTAAGCAAGCATAATTGGTGCTTCGAAGTGAGGAACCAAACGCTTGTATGAGTTTGTAGATGGGTTTGTGATTGCATTCAATGCACGAGCGTGCTTGATGATACCACCGATGAAGTACAACGCCATTTCTGAAAGGCCTGCATATTCATCACCAGCAAACAAGTTCTTGCCATCTTTAGAGATAGACATGTGAACGTGCATACCAGAACCGTTATCACCTACCATTGGTTTAGGCATAAAGGTTGCAGTTTTTGCATATTGATGTGCAACGTTCCAAACAGCATATTTGAACTGTTGAACTTCGTCAGCTTTACGTACAAGTGTATTGAAGCTCACACCAATTTCTAACTGGCAAGAAGCAACTTCGTGGTGATGTACTTCTACACGACCTGGACCCATGATGTCTTCGATTTTTGCACACATTTCTGCACGCATATCTTGTGAAGAATCAACTGGAGGAACTGGGAAGTAACCGCCTTTAACACGTGGACGGTGACCAGAGTTACCAGACTCGTAGTCTTTACCAGTAGACCAAGCAGCTTCTTCAGCGATTAATGTATGACGAGCGCCAGACATATCGATGTCCCACTTCACTTCGTCAAATACAAAGAATTCTGGTTCTGGACCAAAGAATGCAGTATCACCGATACCTGTAGATTTTAAGTATTCTTCTGCACGGCGAGCAATCGAACGTGGGTCACGCTCATAACCTTGACCAGTTGAAGGTTCAATAACGTCACAAGTCACAACTACAGTTGGTTCAGCAAAGAACGGGTCGATAAAACCAGTTTCCGCATCTGGACGTAAAATCATGTCAGATGCTTCAATGCCTTTCCAACCAGCGATTGAAGAACCATCAAACATTTTACCGTCTTCAAAAGTATCTTCATCAATAGAATCAGCTGGGTAAGTTACGTGCTGTTCTTTACCCTTAGTATCAGTAAAGCGAAAATCGACCCATTTTGCGCCACTTTCTTGTATGAGTTGAAGGACCTTGTTCGCCATGCTCATTTTGCTCCAATGAAATTTTGTTGCACTTGTTAAGTGCGTGATAGTTGCTGGTATTTATATAGCAATTCTCATACCAACTTTATAAGACTTACCTAAAACATTGAATTGCTTATAACTATCCATGATTTAGGCCCCTTGTCTTGAACCCATTATACTGTTTGCATAGTTAAATGCACCATATTCAGACATTTTCAAATTATGGCATACAAGAATAGCTCGCAATCGCCCTAATTTAGTGCAAAATTGTTGCGCTAATATGAATCACCGCATCAATATCTAACAGTAATTTGTGATCATAATACTTTCTTATATAGAAATCTGACTTTCTTACTGTAATCCTTAAAAATAATAATCTATTCCCGATAGAACTATTAATCTCTAAATTAGACGATGTTATCTACAATATGCCCTTGCCAAAAAAGTTTGAACATAAATACGATTTCTAAGTAACTCTACACAATTTTTTTAAATAATATCAATTACCACTCTTCACTGCCCATCCATAGAAAGGTTGAGATTTTAAAGTGCTAATTTAATTTTTCTCATCGTAGTTTTACGCTAGGGCTAGCCTGATCAGCTTTGGTGCACCAAGAGGAATCTTTTCGACTGATAATTTCAACTTTCTAATTTTTTACCATTTGTTATATACCTTTTTTATACATGACCAACTTGCTTTTTCATTTTAAAAAATCTAAAAAATAAAACATAACTTTTTTTTATAATTAAACAAACTAAAAGTTTTGTTTTATCTAAACTACAAATATGTTCAAAGGATTTGAAATGAAGCATGAACTCGAACAATATGACAGAGCTTTTTTCGGCCATCCAAAACCATTAAAAACTTTATTTTTTACAGAGCTTTGGGAAAGATTTTCTTATTATGGTATTCGGCCTTTACTCGTTCTTTATATGATTGCAATGGTTAATGACGGTGGTTTAGGTCTTGACCGTCCAACTGCAGCCGCAATTGTTGGGTTATTCGCTGGATCTATGTATTTAATGACTGTTTTTGGTGGCTGGATTGCCGATAACTGGTTAGGTCAGGCACGATCGGTCTGGTATGGTTCTATTATTATAGCACTAGGTCATTTATCTATTGCTCTCACTACCATTTTTGATCAATTCTTTTTTTATTTCGGTTTAGTCCTTATTGTTTTAGGTACCGGATTATTTAAAACCTGTATTTCAGTGATTGTCGGAACGTTATATAAAGCTCAAGATAGTAGGCGCGATGCTGGTTTTTCCATTTTTTACATGGGGATTAATTTAGGTTCTTTTATTGCTCCTCTTCTTACAGGCTTATTAGCACGTGATCATAACTGGCACTTAGGTTTTGGAATTGGTGGCCTTGGGATGTTAGTTGCATTACTTATTTTTCGTGTATTGGCTGTTCCTCAGTTACAAACTTTTAATGAGTTACGTCAAGAAAATGACAATTGGAATAAACCTGTCGTAGAAAATAAAAATGCGCCTAAAATTGTATTTAGCTTTTTATTTGCAGTTGCAGTCATTATTACGCTTACCTTATTTGGTGTCATTCATATTAATCCGGTCGCGGTAGCAACTTATTTAACAGTTGGGATTGGCATCGGCATTATTGCTTACTTTGCTTATTTATTACTTTTCTTGAATTTAGAGCAGCATGACAAATTTAAAATTATTATTTGTTTTGTTTTATTAGCAGCCTCTGCCCTATTCTGGTCAGCTTTTGAACAAAAGCCCACAACTTTTACTTTATTTGCACAAGACTATACAGATCGTATGTTTTTTGGATTTGAGATTCCAACTGTATGGTTTGAATCAATTAATGCCCTATTTATTATTATTTTTGCCCCAGTTGCAGCATGGCTTTGGGCAAGACTAGGTAAATCAAATAAAGACCCAAGCTATATCAGCAAATTTATTATTGCATTGTTATTCGCAGCAGGTGGCTTTCTTGTTATGTCTTTTGCTAGTCGTTTCGCAATTGCTGGCGGGCTAGTTTCACCATTTTGGTTAGTAGGAACTTTATTTTTACTTACCATAGGAGAACTTTGTTTAAGCCCAATTGGGCTATCAACCATGACTAAACTTGCACCTGATGTCATACGCGGTCAAATTATGGGGCTATGGTTTACTGGCACAGCTTTAGGTAATCTCATCGCTGGTCTTATTGGCGGGCATGTATCAGCAGATAATATTGATCATTTACCGAATCTCTTTATGCGATGCGTTTTGGCATTAGTCGTTGGTGCAATCGTGTTATTTTTATTAAAGAAACCTATTAATAGATTAATGAACAAAAGTACCAGTAAAGTTCAACCTGAGTTGGAAACTATATGAGCGTTTTAACTGTTCCAGAAAAACTTGAGAAACTTCGTCAACTCATGCGCAATCAGCATATTGATGCTTTGATTGTGATGAGTGCCGATCCACATATGTCAGAATATTTACCAGACTACTGGAAAGCAAGGCAGTGGTTAAGCGGTTTTAGTGGTTCGGTTGGTACACTCGTCGTGACCCAAAACTTTGCTGGTCTCTGGGCGGATGGTCGCTATTGGGTACAAGCCGAGCAACAACTCGCTGAAACTGGCTTTCAATTACAAAAACTAACCAGTGATGAAACTTCAACACATCTCGCTTGGATTGAGAAAAATTTACCAACTGGTTCGGTCATTTCAGTAAATGGCCAAACATTATCCATTCAACAATTTAAGGCGCTCGAACATACTGCACGACTTAATCACTATAAACTTGAAACCCAGCAAGATTTAGTTGGAGAGATTTGGGTAGACCGTCCAGAACTTCCATCAGAAAAAATCCATTTGATGCCTGAAGGGTTAAATGCCCTCTCTCGTAAAGAAAAAATTCAGGCAATTCGCGAGAGCTTAGCTAACAAGAATATTGCGGGTCATTTTATTTCATCTTTAGATGATATTGCATGGGTCTTAAATGCACGTGGACAAGATGTAGAGTATAACCCTGTATTCCTTTCACATTTGTATATCAGTACTCAACAGGCTGTTTTATTCATTGATAGCAACAAAGTTGATTCAACCTCTCAACAAGCTTTCAAAGCTGATGACATTGAGATTCGTGACTACGAAGATACAGCTAAGTTTTTATCGAATATTTCTGATACCTCGGTACTTTTAGATCCAGCCAAAGTCTCGATTTTTCATGAACAGGCTATCGCAAAAGATATTCAGGTTGTCTACGACATCAACCCAAGTACACTTTTTAAATCGCGTAAGCATGAAAGCGAAATTGCGCATATCCGTCACGCAATGGTTAAAGATGGAGTCGCGCTTTGCCACTTTTTTCACTGGTTAGAGAAAGCCCTTCATCATGGTGAAAGCATTTCAGAACTCACTATTGATGAGAAGATTACAGCTTGCCGTGCTGAGCAAAACGGATTTATAGGCCCAAGTTTTTCAACGATTGCTGGCTTTAATGCTAATGGTGCTTTACCTCACTACCGTGCAACTGAAGAGCACTATTCATTTATTGAAGGCGATGGCCTATTACTGATTGACTCTGGCGGGCAGTATGTTGATGGAACAACGGATATTACCCGTGTTGTTCCTGTAGGAACGCCAACAGAGCAACAAAAACGTGACTATACTCTGGTTTTAAAATGTCACATTGCTTTGGCAAAAACGATTTATCCAGAAGGTTTAGCTGCACCACTACTCGATTCAATTTGTCGCCATACTTTATGGCAATATGGTTTAGATTATCGCCATGGCACAGGTCACGGTGTAGGCTTTGCACTTAACGTTCATGAAGGTCCGCAAGTTCTTTCTTATTACGCGCCTATACATGCCTATAGTAAGTTGCGTGAAGGAATGATTCTCTCTAATGAACCGGGCTTATACCATGAAGGACAATACGGCATTCGTATTGAAAATCTGGTTGCAAACAGACTTCACTCAGGGTTTGAGAAAACCTACGGCGATTTCTTAGAATTTGAAACGCTAACCCTTTGCCCGATTCATTTAGATTGTATCATCGTTGACATGCTAACGAATGAAGAGAAAGACTGGTTAAATGGTTACCATCAAACTGTTCAAGAAAGACTGGCCGAACATTTATCTGGCGATGTTTTAGATTGGCTGATCTATAACACACGTAAGATTTAATCTTCTTGTATGACCAAGGCAGAATAGTTTTTTATTTTTAAGAAAAGCTTATTCTGCCTTAATTGTACTTATATATCATCTCAAAAAGGCTCACCTCTCAAAGTCTTTTTTTCTGCAAATTTCTAACGAATGAAATAGTTAAACTGGTTACTTCTTTTTTTGTTATATTAGCCGCTTAGAAAGTGGCTTTTTATTTTTTAATCAATAAATGTTCTTTCTAAAAAGTGAGTATTAATGTGAGTAACCACTCTAATCACTTATTAAATATATATTAATTATTATGAGGTTAAGTTCATCATGCTTCTAATGATCGACAATTACGACTCTTTTACCTACAACATCGTCCAATACTTTGGCGAGTTGAATCAGGAAGTAAAAGTAGTTCGCAATGATCAAGTCACATTAGAGGATATTGAACGATGGCAACCTAAATATCTCGTGATTGGTCCTGGCCCTTGCTCTCCAAGTGAAGCTGGTATTTCAATTCCTGCAATTAACCACTTTGCAGGAAAAATTCCTTTGCTTGGCGTGTGTTTAGGGCATCAAAGTATTGGGCAAGCTTTTGGCGGAAAAATTGTAAGAGCCAAAACGGTAATGCATGGACGTTTATCTGACATGTACCATAGCAATAAAGGTATTTTCAGTAATCTTCCTAGCCCTTTCTCGGCAACTCGTTATCATTCATTAGTGATTGATCAGCAAACACTACCTGACTGTCTTGAAGTAACGTGCTGGACTAATGAAGCAGATGGCTCAATGGAAGAAATCATGGGTGTTAAACATAAGACACTTCCTGTTGAAGGCGTGCAATTCCATCCCGAGTCGATCTTGAGTCAACATGGCCATCAAATCTTTAAAAACTTTTTAGATATATATGCATAAGGCAGCCGTAAATAGATTGTTTTAAAAGTAATTTGATAAGAATCCTTAATAAAAAAGCCAACTAAGATCAGTTGGCTTTTTTTATGGCTGAATCAATTACAACTTTAACTGCTGCACAATCGATCCATCTTGTTTTGCCACCAAAGATTCGCAGAGTTGAATTCGCTCTTTGGTCTGTTTCAATCCTCTTTCCACCCCGACCAATTCTTTAGTTCGTGGTGCAAAAAAGTCATTTAACTGCGCCGCTTGTTGTTGGGTACATGCTGCCCCACTAAACATTGCAGGGAAACGCCCAGCTGAAGATTTACCTAAACGATCAAACACAGCGTCATGATTTACCTTAAACCAAGACCATAAGCCACCTTGTTCATCTCCATAATTATTGATTGAGTTGACCACGGTACGAACTTCACCGACTTTAACACGCGGGTTTAAAATCAACTGACGGGCTTGTTGGCGCGTTGCGTCTTGGTTTGCTGAACCTAAAGCGGTAAGTATTGCAAGACGTTGTGTCGGTTGAGTCACGCGTTGTAACTCTCCAGACAATCGGTCAAAAGCTGGTTGACCTTTTTCTTGTACACGTACTGCTAAAATGGTTGGCAATAATTCAGGTGTTACTTGCGCAAAATTAAGCTGCTTTTGAGCAAAGAGAGTATCTGACTGTTTTAACAGTTGTGTACGAACTTCTGAAACTTGAATATCTAAAGCAAGAAATCTAACCAACTCACTACGCCATAAACTGTCTTCAGCTGGTTCACCTGTTTTGCTGACATAACCCAACTGATTTAATTTAGGTAAATATAAATTAGCTAAGACTTTTCTAAAATGTTCACGTTCAGCTTCTGTTTTCAATACATGACGATAAATCGTACTTAACTGGGAAAACAGCGCTGTACTAATTTGTCGGCTATTTGAATTGGCAAATTTCTTCGCAGCATCTACGACAGCCAATAAATTAATATCACCGTGGTTAAAAGCAGCTGAAATCGCGTAGGCGTAGGCCAACTGTTCAGTATTAGAAAGCTTTTCTGTAGCAGCAGTCAGACGAGTAAACTCTTTTTGTGGCAAACTAAATTGGTAATATCCTGCCGCATCTGCATTTGGAATATACCAACTGCCAAGGCTAGCACCTTTGAGTTCAATCTTGGCTTCTGCTTGATCTACCAATTCACATTGCACTTTACTACCTGCATTTGGAACTTCATAACGTACACATAAAGGTACACCCCACAGGCTTCTTGCATCACCTTTTGAACCCACAGGTAAGTAACGGCTTTGCTTCACATTTAAAAAGACTTTATTGCCTTCTTGCTGTAATGCGGTGTTAATTAAAGGCACACCAGGTTGATCAAGGAAACTTTTCATCGCTCTGGCAAAACGCTCACCTTGTCCAGACTGCTCTGCTAAAGCGCTAATTAAATCATTGGCTGTCGCATTACCATATTGGTGCTTATTAATATAATTGCGTACCCCTTGTTTGAATTTTTCCTCACCTAAGTAGCTTTCAAACATATTTAAAACAGCTGCACCTTTTTGATAAGTGATGCCATCAAAAGCCGTTTGAATATCGGCATTGCTTAAAATAGGTTGACGAATACGGCGCACACTCACCAAGCTATCACTTTTCATCGCATCGGCAGTATCTGCAATACGTTCTAGGTCAGCATTAAATTCCGGATGTAATTTTTGAGTGATTTTACTTTGCATCCATGTCGCAAAAGATTCATTTAGCCATAAATCATCCCACCACGGCATCGTGACGACATCACCAAACCATTGATGCGCCAGCTCATGTGCATTGACATTAAATGAATTCTGTACAAAAGAGACTGGCGAGTCCTTATCTAGCAACATCAAGTAATCTCTAAAAGTAATTAGCCCTGGGTTTTCCATTGCACCAGCGGCAAAGTCTGGTGCTGCCAGTAAATCTAGCTTGTCAAATGGATAACCAAAGGCAAAATAATCTTCTAAAGTTTTTAAAATGGCTGGCGTTTCAGATAAGGCATGCTGCATTTTTTCAGCTTTTACATCGGGTGCAATACCACGTAGCTGGATAGACTGCTTACGCCATGAAGTTGCACCAATATCAGGCCCTTTTTGTAATTGCCAAGGTCCGACAGCCAACGCAAGTAAATAAGTGGGTAGTGGTTTAGTTTGTGCAAAACTGAGTGTTTTCCAACCTGACTTATCTGCTTGCTCAGATGTTTGTTGGGTATTGGCAAAACCTGAATATTTGCTTGGAATCGTCAAACGAATATTAAACGGCGTTTTAAAACGTGGCTCATCAAATGACGGAAATGACTGGCGTGCACTAATTGCTTCCATTTGAGTCATCACATAAGGTTTACCCTCAAACTCGATTTTATAAATACCGTCAAGTTGCTGGTCATACGCTGCATTAAAATCTAGAACAAGTTGATACTGTCCTGCGGGCAAGGTCTTGGCAAATTTAATTTTACTCACCCCATCTACTTCAGAGGCTTGCTCATATTTTGCTTTGGTTTTGACGCCCTCTGCCGATGTGATATTCACATCTTTCACCGTCAAAGATTTACCATGAATCCAGATGTGATCTGTGGCTTGAGCCAGTTTTAGATGAATCGTAGTTTTACCGGTATAGCCTTTTTGTGCGGGATCAATCTTAAAATCTAAATCATAAGATTCGGGTACGACCCACTCGGGTAATTTACCAATCGGGATTTGTTCACTGTTATTCGATGCAAAAATCTGTGTCGCAGATAAAGATAATAATGTTGTAAGTAGCAATCTTTTTTTAAATGAAGGCTTGACCAGCATAAGGGGTTTTATCCTCTGTAGTTTTAAATAAAAAGATGCAGCAAATGCTGTACCACTTCGCTGCATCCATACATCATTCTTAGAATTTATAGTTAAACTCCAACCAACCTTGACGGCCAAATGGTGAATATGATCCTACCGGATAATACGGCCAACCGCCTGTGTCATCTCGTTTCACTTTGTCAAACAGGTTATTAATAATGATTGAAGCAGACGCTTTTGGAGAGATTTGATAAGTACCGCTCCAGTTCACTAAATACGTTGGGCTTAGATAGGCAGTCTGGTCGCCGTTTGGAATTTTGCCATAACGATTAACTAATACTGTTGATGCCCAATCACCAAAGCTCCAGCTGAGACTGGTATTAAAACGGTCACGCCAATCAGGAATGGTTAAATCTTTTAAATAGTCATCTTTCTCGCCATCTTTTGATTGTTGATATTCATGTTCTAGTACACGGCTATAATTGATCGTCCAGAGAAAGTTACCAAAGCTCTCTGTTTTCCAGCGCCATCTGCTAGTGAAATCAATCCCACGGGTATGGTCTGATGCAGCATTAATCGGAACAATATTAATATTCTTAATCACATTTGGATCGACAACTGCATTTGCAGGGTTACGCTCTACACGTGCCAATGCATCAATACAAGCTGCAGAGTTAATATCTTGGTTGCCTAAACGACAATCTGCCTCTAAACGTAGAATTTTATCTTCACTTAAATTGGTCACAAGATTATCAATTTTGATATCCCAGTAATCGATGCTGATATCAAATTTATTGGTTGGTGACCAAACAAAACCTGCACCATAAGATTTACCCTCTTCAGGTTTCAGCTCTTTGTTTCCAGTTAAAGTATAGTTCGCCCCAGGCGAGTAATCTTTAAAGCTACATTTATCTAAAGGTTGTCCCGTTTGGCTACAACGTAAATAATCGGTCGTACTTGCGAAATAACCTTTTTGCTTATTTAAGAACAGATAGTTCATATCTGGTGCACGAAAGCTAGTCGCGTAGTTACCGCGCACCAATAAAGTCGGATGTGGTCTAAACTCGAGACCCGAACCGAAAGTTAACTTATCAATGCTGTTATCTGACAAAGCATAACGGTCATAACGTCCAGACAGCGTTAAATTTAATGGTTTCGCTAAAGGCAAGAATAATTCTGCACCAAGTGCTTGGCGTGTACGAGTGCCACTATATTCGCCACTAGAACTCGCATTATAAAACTCACCATTTTCAAGTGCCTGATCTGGCTTAATTGAAAAGCCTTGACGCCCAATTTCAGCCACTGCTGCAAGTTTGGCAGTTCCCGCAGGTAACTTAAACACATCACCATTCGCACTTAAGGTTAAACTTTGTGCCCATGACTTATCTTTTTCTTTTGTTGTGCCCGAAATACTTTCAAATTCACTTGCTGTTAGTGGTCGACTTAAACGATCTAAATGAGGGGAATAAATAGGAATACCATCTGCATCTGTGCCAAGTTGCTGACCTAAGAAGTACTCATCAACATTCGAACGTAATAAGCCTTGGCGGCGTAGCTGACTAGTATAGATGGAACCATTATAGGCCGCCTCATAACTCCAGCTCGTCTCCCCAATATCGCCTCGAATTCCAAAATTTAAATTTGAAGAAAGTTCTTTCCATTTTTTATTTACGCGTTCTACCCCGCCTAATTCTTCAGGTGCAAAACGACGATTCCAAATTTCATAATTTCCCGAATCTTGATTTAGGAAATAACCACTCGATGCGCCTAAAGATGTCCATGTCGGACCACGCGTATTGTTTTCAATTTGATTGGCGCCAATTAAAAAATCGGCAAACAATTGAGTTTTATCATTTAACTCATAGTCTAAACCGAGATAACCATTTTGACTGCGGTTTTGGGTTTGGACCGTCCAATAGGTTGGTCGTGCCAAACCACTAGCACAATTGTCTGCACCAGCTTGTCCTATATTACTGACTGAACCTTTGAATAAACCATTAAAGGCCTGACACCCACCAATGGAAAGATATTTTCCAGTATTGGCATTTTTACGACCTACAACCGTATCTGGTTTTTCTCCCAAACGAGTTCGGCTCGACATAAAATCTCGATCGGCTGCCCAAATCGGTTCACGGCCACTGAGTTCAACCCCATAAACAAGGCTGAGCTTGTCTAAAGTTTTACTACCACTCAGTTGTAAACGTAAGTTTTCACCGCCTTCTTTTGTTCCGCCTGCCTTAATATTAAATTGAGTACCGTCTGTTTTCTTTTTTAGAATGATATTCACAACACCTGCGATTGCATCTGAACCATAAATTGCAGAGGCACCACCGTTTAATATTTCAATACGATCAATAATAGCAGTTGGAATATTGGCTAAATTTACGAAATTGACAGAGCCATCATAAGGTACAGGATAGTCTGCAACCCGATGTCCATTAATCAAAGTCAAAGTATGATTCGGTCCTAAGCCTCGTAAGCTAATAGCGTTAGCCGCAGGTGTAAAAGTATTTCCATAATCGGCACCTTGTACAAAACCCGTGTTCTGCGTCAAATTATTGAGTGCATCAAATGCATTACTAAAACCTTGTTTTTCAATATCGGCTGCGGTAATTATGGTCACACTAGTCGGGCCATCTTTTTGTGCTTTTGAAATCCGAGACCCTGTCACAGCAACACGGACTACTTTATCTGTTTTAGCTTGCTTTTGTGGTTGCTCTACAGCTTCTTGCGCATAGCTTTCTAGTGGATGAAACAGTGCAACAAATACAAAAATAAATGAGCGCTTATTTTTTAAAGCTCCTACATATTTCAAGTTATTTAAATACATATTTATTAATAGACAAAATAAAGATCGCCCTACTATATCCACTTTTATTTGGCTGATTTATACGCATTTTTCCTAGATATATTTATGTTTAAGATATACCAAATGGTTAATTATTTATCATAAAAACTCACAACAAACTAAAACCTTTTTCAATGAATAAATTCTGTTTATTAATCAAACTAAAGTAATAAACCAGCAAATTTTTTAAAACTCGTATCGAACAACAAAAATCTTTGGTTATTTTCTGCTAACATAGCTCCCCGTAGCTAGTGAAACATGGAACGCAACAAGCTGAACATCCCACTCTTGATCAACTTCACCTAAAAATTTTAATCATTAATGCTGTAAATCATGACTATGAATATCCAACAGGCGCTCAACCACATTACCAAGAACATTCATTTGACTCAGCCTCAAATGGAAGAAATTATGCGCAGCATCATGCAAGGTGAGGCAACCGAAGCACAAATTGGTGCTTTAATGATGGGCCTACGCATGAAAGGTGAAAGCATTGACGAAATGACAGCTGCTGCACGTGTCATGCGCGAATTTGCGATCAAGATCGATGTAAGCGATATCAAACACTTGGTTGATATTGTGGGTACTGGTGGTGATGGCCAAAATTTATTTAACGTCTCTACAGCCTCAAGCTTTGTCATTGCAGCAGCAGGTGCAACCATTGCAAAACATGGTAACCGTGGCGTTTCAAGTAAATCAGGCTCATCAGACCTACTTGAACAAGCAGGTATTCATCTTGATTTAGATATGCAACAAACCGAACGCTGCATCCGTGAAATGGGTGTAGGTTTCTTGTTTGCTCCAAACCATCATAAAGCCATGAAATACGCTGCTGGACCACGTCGTGAACTTGGCATTCGAAGTATTTTTAATTTACTCGGCCCACTGACCAATCCAGCTGGTGTAAAACGCTTTGTAATTGGTGTGTTCTCAGATGAACTGTGTCGCCCAATTGCCGAAGTGATGAAACAACTAGGTGCTGAACACGTGATGGTTGTTCATTCAAAAGATGGTCTTGATGAAATCAGTCTTGCTGCTCCTACTGCTATTGCCGAACTCAAAGATGGTGAAATTACTGAGTGGACGCTTAATCCTGAAGATGTGGGAATTGAGTCGCAAACTTTAAGTGGTTTGGTTGTCGCTGATGCAACAGCAAGTCTAAAGTTAATTAAAGATGCTTTAAGCAAAAATAAATCCGATATTGGTGAAAAAGCAGCAAACATGATTGCGCTTAATGCAGGTGCAGGCATCTATGTGGCGGGCATTACCAAAACTTATGCTCAGGCTGTTACATTCGCTCAAGATATTATCTATGGCGGACAGGCTTTAGAAAAAATGAGTGTTTTGGCTGAATTTACCAAAACATTAAAGCAATCTCAGGCAGATTAAGGATTTCTCATGATTAATATTCAAAATACCATTTTAGGTAAAATTGTTGACCGTAAACATGAGGAACTTGCTGCGCGTTTAAAACAACGTAATTTGCAAGATGTTGAAGAACTAGCAAAAGCTGCGACTCCAGTTCGAGGCTTTGCAAATGCTTTAAAACATAAACGCCCTGGTGTGATTGCTGAAATTAAAAAAGCGTCTCCATCAAAAGGAATCATTCGCGCAGACTTTAATCCTGCCGAAATTGCCCAGCAATATGAACAAGCTGGAGCAGCATGTCTATCGGTACTGACCGATGTTGATTTCTTTCAGGGAGCAGATGAAAATATTGCGATTGCTCGCAATCATTGTGCCCTCCCTGCTTTACGTAAAGACTTTCTGATTGACCCATATAATGTAGTTGAAGCTCGTGCTTTGCATGCTGACTGTATTTTATTAATTGTTGCTTGCTTGTCTGACCAGCAACTTGAAGAAATGTCTAAAACTGCGTTTGAGCATCAACTTGATGTATTGGTTGAAGTTCATGACGAAGAAGAAATGGAACGCGCTTTAAAGCTTTCTGAGCAATGTTTATTAGGCGTGAATAACCGTAATTTAAAAACGTTTGATGTAGATTTAAATACATCCATTCGATTGAAAAAATTACTTCCGACCTCACGTTTATTAATTACTGAAAGCGGTATTGCGACACCAGATGATGTACATATGATGCAAGAGCATGATATTCACAGCTTCTTGGTGGGCGAAAGTTTTATGAAACAACCTCGTCCAGATCAAGCTTTTACTGCCCTTTTTGGACAACCCCAAACGGTTTAATGAAGATATATGAGTAATAAAGATTCATCGCTTTCTAAAGAGCAACAGAAGTTATTGAAGCAATTTAAAAAGCAAATCTCCAATCCTCATTCAAGCAAAATCACAAATCAGCCTGAGACTAAAAAATCTCAGGCTGAGTCTGAAGAATTGGAAGATACCCATCTGTTTCAACAGGCTGTTGCAGGTGTAAAACGCATCAACAATAGCAATGTTGCCGATGTAAAAATACCTCGTGCCAGAAAAGTCGATGCACAAACGCTAGCGAAACGTGCAGCTGCCGAAGGTGGCCGTGATACCGAACATGCTGAGTTATCAGATACGCAAGCTGCTTTAAATCCGGTCGCAAGCCAAGCAACTTTGAGCTATCGCATTGCGACTCTTCAACATAAAGTTTTTGAAGATTTAAAAGCAGGCAAGATGCGCTGGTTTGAAGCTGTAGATTTACATGGCTGTACCATTGAACAAGCACGTGACGCAGTTTTACAAATTATTCAGATGGCAAAAGATGAAAATCAAAATGTCATCAAAATTGTGCATGGTAAAGGCCCAGAAGCGGTCTTAAAAACCTATGTCAATGGATGGTTACGTCAGCATCGTGATGTTTTGGCCTTTGTAAGTGCCCCTGAAAATCAAGGTGGTACCGGCGCTGTTCTCGTGCTGCTTAAACGTGCAGAAAAAAATCCTAAGTTCGAACAAAAAAAATGATCCTTTGGGATCATTTTTTTACATCAAACACCTGCAATAATTGAGCAACCACTGCAACGGCAATCGTTGCAGGTTGTTTCGATGAAATCCCTTCTATCCCGATCGGGCAAACCAAACGTTGCAAAGTTTCCGGAGTATAACCTCGCACCTGCATGCGTTTTTCAAAAATAGCCCTTTTACTTTTTGAGCCAATCATCCCAACATAAGCAAATGGTTTTGCCGTAGGTTTTAAGGCTGTAAAACACAGTTGCAAATCTAGTTGATGATCGTGCGTTAAAATTAAAACTGCACCTGAACGGTCAAAATGCTCAATCTCGGCTTCTAAGGTATCAGTCGTTAAGCATTGCACCTGTTGCAGTAAATCTGGTGGAAAAATATCATCACGCGGATCAATCCATTTCACCCGAACACCAATAGGCAATAAACAACGAACAATTGCTTCACCCACATGCCCTGCACCACAAATCAGTACTTGCATGGCATAAGGCTGAATCTGCTGGCCAAATTGCCATTGCTCACTACTGTCAGAATCAAACTCGAAACTTGGTTGTTGTTCCCTATCCATAGTCTGCCAAGTGGATGCATATTGATGTGAGACGTTACGCCATATATGCCTTCCAGCTCGCCATGCTTGCAAACTCACGGATAAATCCGATGTGACCGTAGCGGGTGATATTTTTTCAAACAATAACCACATTACTCCGCCACAACACTGCCCTAACCGAGCACTGAGGTTAAAGCGTTCAATACGCCTCACACAAGTTTCCTTTTCTTTTAAAATTGCTTTAGCAATATCAATCGCCTGAAACTCTAAATGCCCACCGCCGATCGTATCTGACTGCTGCCATTGCTGTTGCGAATTAAACCGCAATAACATGGTTGCACCAACTTCTCGTGGTGTTGAACCATCAGCGCGGACTACTGTGACCAATACCATAGGCAGAGCATCAACTTGCCACGCTACAAAATCAGTCCACCATTGTAAACGTTGCATAATCTTCTACATTTTAGCCTGTGGGCGAGCAGCCAAAGCTTGTCCCCGTCCAATCGCAATTGCACGTAAAATTTCTTCGGCAGTTGCTGGAGCATTGAGCACGAGCGGAGCTTTTTCGGGAATAGCCGCCTGTACCGCCTGACGAATTGCAGAGAAAACAGATAATGCCAACATAAATGGGGGTTCACCTACCGCTTTGGAGCGGTAAATGGTGTCTGCCTGATTTTGATTATTGAACAGTTTGACATTAAAAATATGAGGAATATCTACACTGGTCGGGATTTTATAAGTTGAAGGCGCATGGGTAAACAAATGGCCTGCGTGTGGTCCATGCGGCTGCCAATACAGCTCTTCTGTCGTAAGCCATCCCATCCCTTGCACAAAACCGCCTTCAATTTGTCCAATATCAATTGCAGGGTTAATTGACTGCCCGACATCATGCAAAATGTCAGCACGTAATACTTTCATTTCCCCAGTTAAGGTATCTATTGCGACCTCACTAACCGCTGCACCATAGGCATAATAGAAAAATGGACGCCCTAAATGGTTGACCTGATCATAGTGAATTTCTGGAGTTTTATAAAAACCACTGTCCCATAGTTGTACACGTGCCATATATGCTCGTTGAACCAAGTCAGGAAATGTCCATGAATGACCATTCGCTGTTGAAACCATACTATCTTCAAACTGGACTTGTTCAGCTTCACTTTGACTTATTTCGGCTGCAAGTTTAGCCAGACGCTCACGAATTTTAATACAGGCATTTTGAACAGCTTTACCGTTTAGATCTGCGCCACTTGATGCTGCAGTTGCCGAAGTATTTGGTACACGAGAAGTATCGGTTGCAATTAAACGAACGCTATCGATTGGTAAACCCAACTCATGTGCAGCGACCTGCCGTACTTTGGTATATAGCCCTTGTCCCATTTCTGTACCACCGTGCGTAATCGCGACAGTGCCATCCATGTAGACATAGACCAGTGCACCTGCCTGATTGTAATGCACGGCGTTAAACGAAATACCAAACATTAATGGGGTTAACGCAATACCACGTTTAATGATGTCATTGTTCTGATTAAAGGCCTGAATAGCCTGTTTGCGTTTCGCATAATCGCTAGTCTGCAATAATTCAGCTACCAATTTTGGCGCAACATTATCACGGACTTCTGCCCCATAGTGCATACGGTCACGTCCAGCACCGGGCTGTTCGGCAAAGAAATTACGTTGACGAATTTCAACCGGGTCACAACCTAAATAACGAGCAATGTCATCAATAATATTTTCAATCACAAACATGCCTTGCGGTCCACCAAAACCACGGTATGCGGTATTAGAAACAGTATTGGTTTTACAACGTAAGTTACGCAACTGAACTGCATTTAGATAATAGGCATTGCCAATATGGCAAATCGCACGTTCATTTACTGGCCCAGAAAGATCAGCCGAAAAACCGCAGTTTGAAGCCAGTTGTACCTTTAAGCCTTGCAGAACACCACTGTCATCAAAAGCTACAGACCACTCATAAGCAAAACCGTGACGTTTGCCTGTAGCACTCATGTCATCGTCACGATCCAAGCGTAATTTACACGGACGACCTGTTTTTTGTGCTGCCAAAGATGCAATGCATGCCCACTGCGCCGACTGTGACTCTTTACCACCAAAACCGCCACCCATACGGCGACTTTCCACACTGACCTGATGCATATTCATGCCTAATGCATGACAAATCAGTAACTGCATTTCGGTTGGATGTTGTGTCGAGCAATAGACTTTTAAACTCTGATTTTCTTGTGGAATCGCATAGGAAATTTGCCCTTCAAGATAAAAATGCTCTTGCCCACCCAGCTCAATGGTTCCAGAAAGTTGATGGGCTGCGTTTTGAAATGCCTGCTCAACTTCACCATGGCTAAATTCAACAGGCGGTAACACCCACGATTCTTTTTCAATTGCATCTTGAATCGTTAAAATTGGGGTTTCGGGCTCATACTCAATTTTTGCCAAGCGAACTGCCTGACGGGCTTGTTGATAACTCTCGGCAACAACCACAAACAAGGCTTGTCCATAAAACTCAACCTGCTCTTCGGCAAAAATTGGGTCATCTTTAACAATCGGCCCCCAATTATTTTCAACCTCAATATCCTTTGCCGAAAAAACTGCATAAACACCTTCAGCCTGACGTACGGCATCCAAATCAAACTTACTGATTTTACCTTTGGCACAACTTGAAAATCCGACCGCCAAATGCATGGTATTTTCAAGCTCGGGTAAATCATCAATATAAGTTGCCTGCCCCGTTACGTGTAAATGCGCGCTCTCATGTGGAATCGAGTCGCCTGCTTTAGCTGATTTTTTAGAAATATTTAAGTCAATGGTTTGATTCATGTTAGATCTCCACCATAGCAATCAAGTCATTCACACGAGTGATCGTTTGAGACAGGATTTTTTCTACATAAAACCGCTGTAAACAGTTTTTTGCGACGTGTAAACGATATGCCGAGCTAGCACGTCCATCATCTAAGGGTTGATAGTCTTGCGACAAGGCCTCTTGTGCCAGAACGATCAATTCTGCTGTAAGTTGCTGACCTTCCAATATGGCTTCTGCATATTTTGCACGTTTGGGAATAGCAGCCATACCACCAAAAGCAATTCTTACATTGTGAGCGACATCATCATTATCTAAATCGCATGAAATGGCTGCACATACCGCAGAAATATCTTGCTCAAAACGTTTGGCAATTTTATAGCTGGCAAATTTAAAACGTGTCTGCCCTTCGCGAAGCGGAATAACAATCGCCTCAACAAACTCACCAAGTCGTAATGCTGTTTTTTGATAGTCTAAATAAAAGTCTTCCAAAGCAATTTCACGGGTCTCTTCACCTACACGCAAAATCAATCGTGTACCTAGTGTAATTAATGCCGGCATTGAATCGCCAATCGGCGAACCATTGGCAATATTTCCACCTAAAGTTCCTGCATTTTTAATCGGCATGGAAGCAAAACGGCGCTGCAATTCTTGAAAGTCGGAATAAAAATCTGAAATTTTAATGAGTGCATCGCTCAAACTTACATTTGCTCCAATCGTTAAAGCATGGTCTGTGACTACAATCTTTTTCAGCTCTTCAACTTGACCGATATAAAGCATATCGCCCAAATCACGGCCCTGCTTTGTGACCCACAAACCTACATCTGTGCTACCTGCAACAATACGTGCTTGCGGCAACTGTAAACGTAAAGTAGCAAAATCCTGCAAAGTCTTGGGTGCAAAAAATTGCTGCTTTTGATCATTCAAATGCAATGCAGGTAATGTTCTGATCTCTTTTAATACATCAATTACTTTTTGACGTTCTAATACAACACGTGGATAGTCATAAGCTTTTTGTGCTGCATCTAAAATAGGGCGATAGCCTGTACAGCGACATAAGTTTCCAGAAAGATAATCACTGATTTTATCTTTGCTTGGAGAATGTTGTTCATTTTCGTACATTGACCACAACGACATGATAAAACCGGGTGTACAAAAACCGCATTGTGAACCATGCATATCAACCATCGCCTGTTGTACCGGATGAAGTGTGCCATCTTGTACAGGCAATAAGCTATGAAGGTCTTCTACTGTAAATAAGGCTTTACCATCTAAAGTGGGTAAAAACTGAATACACGCATTCACACTGCGTAATTGCAGGTTGTCATTGACCAACTCACCAATCACTACTGTACATGCACCACAATCGCCCTCAGCACATCCCTCTTTTGTACCAGTCTGCCTAGTCTTACCAGTTTGGGTATATTCTCGTAGAAATTGTAAAACCGTCATTGTAGGTACTACATTTTCTACTTGCTGCTGACCACCACGAAAAAAGAAGGTGATTGGACGTTCTAACATGTTTTATCCTTGTGCTTTATAATAATGCTTCTGTGCAAATATGATGCCATTACGCGATCATTTAGAACTTACCAATATTAAGCGCACATTTCATGTCCAAACACTTGACTATTAACGATAAAAAACATGAAATTTATTCATCTTTTATTAAGCTTGCGCAAAACCAAAATAAATATAGTGCGAGGATTTATGAACATCAGGTCATGTTTCTGATACAATGCCGAGCTTGTCTAATAGAGTAAATTTATACGTCTTATGTCAATGCAGCAATCGTACGCAAATATCCTGACTGCCGTCGGTGAAGATCTTGATCGTCCCGGCCTTAAAGATACGCCTGTGCGTGCGGCTAAAGCTTTTTCATATTTAACTTCTGGCTATAGTAAAACTTTAGAAGAAGTCACCAATAATGCTGTTTTCCCATCAGATAACCATGAAATGGTATTGGTGAAGAATATTGAATTCTATTCGCTTTGCGAACATCATCTCCTCCCATTCTACGGTCGTGTTCATGTTGCCTATTTACCGGAAGGCAAAGTTCTCGGTCTATCTAAATTTGCACGAATTACCGAGATGTTTGCTCGCCGTTTGCAAATTCAGGAAAATCTGACTCAACAAATCGCAGAAGCTGTCGCAGAAGTGACTGGTGCTCGCGGTGTTGCTGTAGTCATCGATTCAGCACATATGTGTATGATGATGCGTGGTGTAGGTAAACAAGAGTCTACAACCCGTACAGTTTCATTTGTCGGCGATTTTAAAACCGACAAAGAAGCACGTCGTGAATTTTTAAGTGCAGTACCAGAAAGCTATTAATCCAGTTTTACTGCCAAAATAAAAGCCCGACGAAGTTGGGCTTTTTTTATATCTATTTAAAGCACTTAACCAATAAAACATAACAATTAAATTTGGTGATTTTTGTTATAAAAGTACGCATCTTTATTTTTAAACGATTTAGAGTTAATCATGCGATTTAAAAAAATTTCTTGTCTACTTTTATCCCCGCTTTTTATTTTTAGTACCTCAATTTATGCGGGCAATACACCAAAAGACCGAGAAATTAAAAAACTGGTAGATCAAAACTTTAAACCTTTATTAGATAAATATGATGTGCCGGGTATGGCCGTGGGCGTTATTCAGAATAATAAAAAATATGAAACGTATTATGGTCTTCAATCTGTTCAAGATAAAAAAGCCGTAAGTAGCAGTACCATTTTTGAACTAGGTTCTGTCAGTAAATTATTTACCGCGACAGCAGGTGGATATGCAAAAAATAAAGGAAAAATCTCTTTTGACGATACGCCTGGTAAATATTGGAAAGAACTAAAAAACACACCGATTGACCAAGTTAACTTACTTCAACTCGCAACGTATACAAGTGGGAACCTTGCTTTGCAATTTCCAGATGAAGTACAAACAGATCAACAAGTTTTAACTTTTTTCAAAGATTGGAAACCTAAAAACCCAATCGGTGAATACAGACAATATTCAAATCCAAGTATTGGCCTATTTGGAAAAGTTGTTGCTTTGTCTATGAATAAACCTTTCGACCAAGTCTTAGAAAAAACAATTTTTCCGGGCCTTAGCTTAAAACATAGCTATGTAAATGTACCTAAGACCCAGATGCAAAACTATGCTTTTGGCTATAATCAAGAAAATCAGCCAATTCGTGTTAACCCTGGTCCGCTAGATGCTCCAGCATACGGCGTTAAATCGACACTACCAGACATGCTTAAGTTTATTAATGCCAACCTAAATCCACAAAAATATCCAGCAGATATTCAACGTGCAATTAATGAAACACATCAAGGTTTCTATCAAGTCGGCACCATGTATCAAGCATTAGGTTGGGAAGAATTTTCTTATCCAGCGCCTTTACAAACTTTATTAGACAGTAATTCAGAACAAATTGTGATGAAGCCTAATAAAGTGACTGCTATTTCAAAAGAACCTTCAGTTAAGATGTTCCACAAAACTGGCTCAACCAATGGTTTCGGAACATATGTCGTGTTCATTCCTAAAGAAAATATTGGTTTAGTCATGTTAACCAATAAACGTATTCCAAATGAAGAACGCATTAAAGCAGCTTATGCTGTGTTAAATGCAATAAAGAAATAATCTTTTGCTAAAACAAAAAAGGGAGAAATGATTTCATTCATTTTTCCCTTTTTTTATTCGTAATGCTATTTAAAAGAACCAAACATATCCTAGACTTGATTTCATCCAGTCTTGATGATTTTGTTGTTCATAATCCCAGTTTAATCGAACAGCATTATTGCGATTAATCAGATATTGCCACTGCGTATTGACTCTCAAATTCCATTGATTTTGGTCTTCCCAATAGGGCAATTCGATTTGCACGACAGAGTTGAAACGCTCAAACCATTGGTTCATACAACCTAAAGTCGGGCCCATTCCCACACGCCATCCTTTATCTAGATTTGAACCTGTTTGTACGTAGGTCTGTAGTTGCCCATAGCAAATATGTTTGCGCTCATAGTCAGCAAGACTGTAACCGACCTGAGCATTAAAGCTTGCTACACCGTGTTGTTTGTCTTCACTAAAGCTTCCATCATGAATGGCTTCCTGACGCCAACCTAAATTAAATCCCCAACTCAGCGGTGTTTTAAAAGGTTGAATCGGGTTATAAGAGTTCACTTCTAACAAATCAAGACGTTCTAGTTTTAAATGATCATCTCGCCACTGTGCATTACCATTTAAAAATAGTAATTGAGTACCTGCACGATAGCCGCCTTGAGGGTCTATTAAGTCGTGATAGGCTTGTCGATGGCCAATTTCGATAAACTTATCACCTTGCACCTCACCAGCTTTCACGGAAAAGTTACGCGCGTTATGACCTTGAGTCGGTTCCTTTATTGGTCTTTTTGGTTCTTGACGCTGTTTGTCTAAATCAATCTGACTTCTGAGCGCTAAAAGCTGACGTAACTGCGGCTGAGCAACACTTTCTTCTATTTTTCGGCTAATAAATTGGAGGTATAAATCATCGTAAGCCATCTCTAAAATCTTAGCCTGATCCTGCTCAGTAAATGATTTTAAAATCTGAGAAGACTGCTGTGTCGGCATCATCGTAATTTGATGAGCCACCTTCGCCAATGAGGCACCATGCTGATGAGCTTGTGCCAATAATTGAGTTTCTAAAGCAGGTCGATACACAGGAGCTTTGGTAAGTCCCTCCTGCTGCATTGATTTAATAGTTTCCATTGGAATGGAGGCATAAGTAAATTTTTCTTGTAAGTTAGATTCAGGTTTTACTAAATCCACTAATCCCAACAATCGATAGGCACAGTTATCACTCACAAAGTAATAAGGGAAACTCACATGTTGCATTTCCCAAATGTGAGACACCAAGAAACGTGTTTCCTCAGGAGTTAAATTTAGCTCATATTCCCATAAATCACGGCTTTCAAAATCGCCATATTCTTTTACTTTACGGTAATAAGGCATTAGTGAATATTCACCCGGATACTGCCCTGTTAAACCTTTCCATGCATATGACCAGTTGTCGTTGCCTGCCACCGTTGCTGCATAATTTACAGCATAGGAAACTAAATTTAATTGCTGCTGATCTTTGGGGTCTAAACGCAATAAAGTATGCCCAAACATGGAGCTCGGATTGCCCATAAAATCGGTCGCATAAATTAATGTCGCTTTGTAGGGCTTAATTTGCCCAATCCAGTTTTCAAATTCGGTACACTTTACTTGAGGCAATTCATTTTCTTGAATGCCTAATTTTCGTATGAGCCATTGGCTACGTGCAGGGAACTTACAACGAATCGACTGATTATCTTGAGCGGGCATAAATAATGCCGAGATATCCGCTTTCAGTTCTTCTTTTAAGTTATTTTTTCCATTTTCTGATAGAAAATAGCCACCGTAAGTGACCTCACTTTTCTGGTTTTTATTGGCATACATGAGCCTTTGCCATGTAATATCTTGATCTAGATTTTGTTGTTCTGCGATTGACCAATATTTTTGAATAGATGGATTTATATCTGCTGAATACGCAATATTCACTGCCAAAGAGGCAAAAACTAAAACAACTGACTTCATTAAGCTCATCAATTTTTATCATTAAATATAAGAAAAACCCTGCCATACGACAGGGTTTTCAGTTTCAAACTTATACGTAAGCTTTTAAAACTTCATCTTTAGCCATTACAGTTTGTAATGATGCTAAAACTTGAAGCGTATTTTGGTTATTTGCAGAATAGATTTCACCAAAGTTTGCTTTTGAAATTTTAAAGAAACGGTCTTTGTCTTGAGGTTTAATTTGCATTAACTCAGCAAGTACGTTCAGGCTTTCACCTTGGCCTACTGCCATATCACGTGCTAAAGCTTCAGCATTTTCATTTGTGAATGTAACCACTTGCGCAGTTACTGTTCCGCCTTGACGGCAGCCTAAAGTACCGAAAGTGATCCCTAATAATTGGTTAGTAAAAATACCGTTTGTTGTTGCAGCAAGAATTTTAGGCGCTACTCCTTTTTTGCCAGCCCATACTTGTGTACCCACACCACAACCTACGTCGTTGTCAGCCATTGCAACACTTGAACCAGCCGCTAATAACGCAGCTAAAGCTAATTTTTTTAACATAGATGTAAATCTCCAAAATCATTATTGATTGTTTCTTATGTGTTGTATTGTTATGTGTAATTTTTATTACACGCTATTAAAGATAGCGAGATGGTTGTGAATTAGCAATTAAAAAATAAACAATATGATAAAAAGTGCAAAAGAAAAATTTATCTTAAATTCCAGTTACCTTGATTATCTCGATGACCCAATATTTTAAGTACCAGTACTAAACTTAAGAGTAATAATAAATACCATGACCCCAATTTACCCCAGCCCACCATATGCCAAGCATCTACCTGACTTGGATAGAGCCAGATTTTATAAAAAGTACTAATATTTTCAGCAATCCAGATGAGAAAAGCGAGTGTAAACAATACAGGCAACATCGGGATTTTAAATTTATGTTCATTGAGCTGAAAATAAAGCTTAGTCTTCCAAAAAATAAAAATACTGATCGCAAATAAAATATATCGGATATCAGGTACAAAAAATTTACTCATAAAGTTTATATATGAGAAAAATGCCAGTAAAAGCATCGTTCCAAAACTTGGGAGCTTTTCAAAAGAAACTTGAAACAGTCGAATTGATCGTGCAAAAAAACTACCTACAGCCGAATACATAAAGCCTGCAAATAAAGGCACAGTTAAAATTTTAAATACCGCAGGCTGAGGATATTGCCATGATGCAATCGCGGGATGCGTTAAAAATATTTCCATGACCATCGCCATGACGTGAAATAAAGCAATAACTTTGGCTTCTGCCCACGATTCAAGTTTTAAATATAAAAGACAGATCTGAATCAGCACTGCATAGATGAGTAAATAATCATAGCGATAAAAACCCATATATTCATGGCTTCCCATCGGTGCTGTGAAAGCAAAAGCAATTAAAAGCAGAATACCAAACAAGGCTGCCGAAACAGCCTTGCCGATAAAATGAATTGGTAAAGTGAGATGGCGCACAAAAACTATCCTAGATATTTAGCACTATACTCATGTACTGTATCTACAAAGATTTTTGGTTGCGCAGGGTCTACCCACTGGGTAATACCATGACCTAAGTTAGCAACGTAACCTGTTTTTTCACCGTTTGCGTAGGCATCGTCTAACATTGCTTTTACTGCTTTTTCAATTGAAGCAGCCGAGCCATATAAAACAGCAGGATCAAGATTGCCTTGTAACGCTACACGCCCAGAGACAACATTTCGAGCTGTATTAAGCGGAGTAGTCCAGTCCAGTCCTAATGCATCTGCACCAGTGGTAATCATTGGCTCTAACCATTGACCGCCACCTTTCGTGAACACAATAACAGGAATACGACGGCCATCTTTCTCACGCTGCAAACCAGCAATGATTTTATTCATGTAGTTTAAAGAGAATTCGACGTATTCACGGTGTGCTAATGCCCCGCCCCAGCTATCAAAGATCTGGATGGCCTGAGCACCTGCATCAATTTGAGCATTTAGATAGTCAATCACTGAATCTGCTAAATGATCAAGTAAGGCATGCAAAACTTCTGGTTGTGCATACATCATCTGCTTGGTAAAACGGAATTCTTTACTTGAACCACCTTCAACCATATAAGTTGCTAGCGTCCAAGGGCTACCAGAGAAACCAATCAGTGGAACTTGACCACCTAAAGCAGAACGAATTGTACTTACCGCATTCATTACATAATCAAGGTCTGATTTTGCATTTAACTTGGGTAAATTCGCCACATCTTGTTCAGTACGTACCGTTTTTTGAAACTTAGGACCTTCTCCTGTTTCAAAATAAAGCCCTAAACCTAATGCATCAGGAATTGTTAAAATATCTGAAAATAAAATCGCTGCATCTAAGTCGTAGCGGCGTAAAGGCTGCAAAGTCACTTCGCAAGCAAATTCTGTATTTTTACATAGAGATAGAAAGTCGCCTGCTTTTGAACGTGTTTCACGATATTCAGGCAAATAACGTCCTGCTTGACGCATCATCCATACCGGTGTGGTATCTACAGTTTCGCGTAACAAAGCTCGTAGGAAACGATCATTTTTCAAAGTCGTCATTACCAATCTCTATATTCTTTATGTGGCAGCATCATATCAAAAACATAAAGATTTTTATAATTTCAATTTCACACAAAAAACTCGTCAATCTACTAAAAAATGCATATTTACACAAAAGTCTACTGCAAGCAGCAAGGTTTTCTGCAATACTTGCAACATGTTACATCGGGTCTATTGATATTCTTTTAACCACTAAATTGCCAATCTTGAACTCATAGAGATGAGTTATTGGTATTTTTATGCACTTTTAGATTAGATCAAGTCCCTATTGCTTATATGAAAATTCTTAAGGTTGAATTACATGTTTGTTCGCTCATTACTCGCTATGAGTTTAAGTTGTATTATTGCTAATGTTGCTTTTGCTGCTTCAACAACTGAGCAACCCCTGAACCCTAAAAAGGTATCAGCTCCTGTAGAAGATCCGATTGATCCTTTAGCAGTAGATGCAGCTTCAACTGTAAAAGCTCAAGCTTCGACACAAATTACCGCTCAAGAACAAAATGACCTAAATCGAGCGTCAACAACATTACAAAATTTGCAAAAAACTGAAGACCCAAATGCCGAGTCTGGTATTGCTGCATCTACACCAGTAGCAGCTAAAACCACAACTGCCTCTGCTACAACACAAGCACCTGCTGCGTCATGGACTTTAGATAGCTTAAACTCGGCTGAATGGTCTGAAAATATTGGTAAAGGCCAGCTTCCAGTTTATGCTCGTGCGCATGTTATGCTCAATAATGCACATGCATCGCCAGGTGCGATTGACGGCATGAGCGGTAAAAACACTTTAAAAGCAATTTCTTCATTCCAACAAATGAATGGTTTATCACCTACTGGTGAACTGACTAAAGAAACTTGGGATGCATTAGTTGCTAAACAAACAAAACCAGCATTTATTGAATACACAATTTCTGATGCTGATTTAAAAGGTCCATATGCTGAGTCAATTCCTTCTGACTACGCATTACAGGCCAAAATGAAAGGTTTGTACTACACTCGTGTTAGCGAAATGTTGGGTGAGAAGTTTCATATTGATGAAGCTTTCTTAAAGAAAATTAACCCAACTGCGACATTCAAAAAAGCGGGTGAAAAAATCATTGTTCCAAACGTACGCAATGATTTACCAGAAGACATTCATTTGATTATTGCGCATAAGGGTGCAAAACAACTGTACCTCTTCAACAGTCGTAACCAAATGATTGCGTCATTTCCTGCAACAATTGGCAGTACTGATACGCCTTCTCCGACCGGTACTTACAAGGTAGTTGGTGTAGCACGTAACCCTTGGTATAGCTACTCACCTTCTAACTTCGTACAAGGTAAAAACTTAAAACCGCTTTCTTTACCACCTGGCCCAAATGCTCCTGTAGGTAATATCTGGATCGGTTTAAGTAAAAAATCTTTTGGTATTCACGGTACACCAAACCCGTCTTTAATTTCTAAAACTGCATCACATGGTTGTATCCGTTTAACTAACTGGGATGCTAACGATTTAGGTAATAAAGTACGTTCTGGCGTAACTGTTAAATTCTTAGAATAATCCTTTTAAATAAAAATAAAAGAGCCTGCTTTATGCAGGCTTTTTTATTAAATTTTTAATATATCTCAGTGGAATATTTAGTTATTGTTTTGACTATAAACATAACACCAGCCTAGGTTTAATAATTACACAGCAATTTTTGTATTTAGAATATTTAGCATGGTTTGCATCTTAGCTTCTGTTTCTAGCCATTCAGCTTCAGCATCTGACCCTTCAACAATCCCCGCACCAGCATATAAGCGCATTTTATTTTCACTGAGTAGACCACAGCGAATCGTCACTACCCATTCTCCATTACCCTCGGCATCCATCCAGCCTACTAACCCCGTGTAATAATGTCGGTCATAACCTTCATGATCTAAAATAAACTGCTTAGCAACATGAGTTGGTGAGCCACAAACCGCTGGTGTTGGATGTAATTCTAATGCAAGGTTTAATGCATTCGGTGCCTGTTGTTTGAGCATACCTTGGAATTCTGATGATAAATGCAACATTGTTGATGTTTCTAAAATATCTGGAAATTCAGAAACCTTAAGCTCTACACAATGAGTGGCTAAATTTCTAATAATATTTTCAACCACAATTCGATGTTCATGTTGGTCTTTCTCAGAATGATTTAATTCTTGTTGGCTGACGAAATTTTTTTCGGAAATCTGAGATTTGGGTCTAGAACCGGCCAAAGGATTACTGGTTACAATACGACCTTGTTTTGATAAAAGCAGTTCTGGGCTTGCGCCTAGAATATAATTATTATGTTCTACTGGAATCACAAAATTATAAGCATTTGGATTTTGTTTTAATAAAGCAGCTAATAAGTTTTCTGGCTCTTGATGACGGTTGAACTCATATTCAACAGCCTGAGAAAGAACAACTTTTTCTACCTTCTTTTTCTCAAAAGCATCTAATGCTAACTGTACTGTACCTTCAAATTTTTGGCGTTGAATGAGTAATGATTTATTAATTATCTCAATGTTATTACGATTTTTTAATGAGTTAATCGTAGAAGATGCTTGTGTTATTTTTTTATGATCAGCATAAAAATTTAAGCTACTTTTCTTTGTAATATCAAAAGGTATAGCACCAATTAAAACTGGATTTTGATGGCCTTGCTTTTTAATTTCTTCAAAACATTTTGCAATCTCATCATTAAATAGTGCGGTATTTGCTGCAGGTGTATTTAGCGTTTTAACGAATTCGTTCACTTCGAGATAATAATTTTTCGTAGAGAAACATGAAAATTTCTTTTGACCGACATGATCTAAATTTTGCTCTACTGATATTTGAGTCTGCATCATCTGTATATCACCTCTCACATTGATTTTTTTCAAGCAAATTCTGTAGTACTTCTTTTTAAATATAGGAGTATAAAAATACTGAAACACACATTAATGCAAATGATTATTATTATCAATAATAAAATTAGTTTTCAATGCAAGAAATTGTAATTATCTCGTTATTTGTATAAAAAAATTGAACTTTAATCTCTAGATTTATCTCGATTGAACTTTCTTGACTAAGGTAAAAATAAAGAAACTCGCCATCTAGTTGTTTAAAATTTATATTTTTAAAATCAATAATTTGCTTATATTTTAAATAAATTGCTTTAATGATACTTTCTTTAGCAGAGAATATTACCAAATATAAATATGCTTGTTTTTTTTGCAGCTTTTCAATTTCTGCTTGTTCATTTTTATTTAGAAAAACATCATAAAACTCATCTTTCTTTTGAAAAAAAATATAATGTTTTTGAGACTCTATATCGATCCCAAATATTTTTTCTTGAACCGTGTTATTTCTAGCATATGCGATGGCATGACATGATTTTTTTGATCCAACATGGCTAATCCCACCTATCACTCCTTCGGGCCATAGGGGTTCCCCATGTCTACCTTGATAGACAATAGAATGTTCTAAATTGAGGCTTTGTAATGCATATTTTGCTGCTAAGCGCCCCGTCAAGAACTCTAATTGTCGAATGAAGCGTGAGTTTTTTATCTTCGGTGGAAGAAATATATTCAGCTCCTGATAGATATGATCAAGCTGAGGTATTTCTTTGATTTCACTGAGCCGGACTTTATGTATATCTAGCCCGAAAGCTGTTAGCTTTTCATATTGAATATTTATTTCATCCAGGCATGGATTAGCCCCTCTACTTAACTGCTTCTCCGTATTCATAGCCTGTACTTTATTCAATATTCACTGTCAATGTTTCAACGATGGCAGCAATGTTTTCAAGCATCTTTAGTCGGGTCTCGCGATTGAGAAAGTAGAAATGATCCCCTTCAAACTCAATACTTCCTAACCAATTTTCTGTGTGTTGTTGCCATGCATCCATCATTCTCTTATTAGGAATATCAGGGTCCTGTTTGCCATAAAATGCAACAATCGGAACCTCAGTCTTGTGTATATTCTCGCTAAGCAATTGATCGCTAAGATAGAAGTCGTTATGAATGATTTTAAGAAAGAATGTGAGTGCATCCTGATTATTTAAAATTTCGTCAGGAAAATTATTGTATCGCTTTAATTCATCAATAATTTTTTCATCAGTTAGCTCATGCTTGTACCGCATATGTTGAATATAGTGATGCTCAGGTCGGCTACTTATAACGATTAATCTCAACTGATCAATTATGGTTTTTCCATTCAAATAATTGAGTACTTTCCAAATCAAGCCACCTCCTACACTATGTCCAAATAAAATAAACGGTGTGTCTGAATAAGCTTGTATTTCATTGGCAATTTGCATAGCCAATAGATCAGGATCATCAATCAGTGGTTCATTTATTTTTATACCATGCCCCGAATATTCAATAGGAATAATACGAATATTATCAGAGATCTGCTTTTTCCATGGATGATAAATACTCGCGCTACTCCCCGCAGGCGGTAAACAGAACATATTATATTGAGGTTTATTCATTTAAGAATTCTCCAAATATTAAGCATTTTTCTTTTATAAAAAATGCTTAAATCAGGTTTCTGCGCTTTTTTTTTAAACAGAGGTTGAAGCTAAATTTATAGTTTGAGTCGGTTGCCAAATAGCTGAGTCACGATGTGTCACAAAAATAACCGTCGAAGAAAGAGCACGTATCGTTGCAACGATTTCTTGCTCAGTCTCTTCATCCAAGGCAGAAGTGGCTTCATCAAGTATTAAAATCGGCGCATTTTTGAGTAATGCTCGGGCAATTGCGACCCGCTGACGTTCACCACCGGACAATGCGGTGCCTTGTTTACCTACCGATTGATTAATTCCCTCTGAACTACGGTCAATCATTGCCCCTAATGCGGCATCTCTTGCAGCCTTTTCTATTTCATCATCAGTTGCATCAGGTTTTCCTAAACGGATATTTTCAGCCAGTGTTCCTGTGAACAAAATAGGTTCTTGTGTGACATAAGCAATATTCGAGACCAAATCTTCATATTTCATTTGATCAAGAGCTATGTCACCTAGGGTAATTTTTCCTCTTTGTGGATCATCAAACCGTGTAAGCAATTCAAGTAAAGTGCTCTTACCACTACCGCTTGGTCCGGTAACCCATACTCTGTTCCCCAATGTGATGTCGAGAGTCATATTTTCAAGTGCTGGCGCATAGCTAACGCCTTGTACAGAAATATGATGGCCAGTAGGAATTTGAGGATGTAATGGCTCAGGCAACTCAGGTGGATGTGTGATCTGATTAAAGTTGCGCAGTGCAGCAAACAAATCATTGATATGTAACCCTGCGGTAGCAAGTTCACCTAATGGCGCTGCTGCACGTCCAATTAAGACGAGTAATGCCAACACCAAAGCAGCATGATTGACACCAGCAAGTACCAGATAAGTTGCCATCCCAGCAATCGGTAAAACACTTGCCAAGGTTGCAACAAAACTTGCAAATGCAGCAGCACGGTTGATCCGTACTAATGTCTCTTCTTGCTCTTCCCAACGATGTTCTAGCCTTTGGACCGCACGTTCTGGTCCCGCGGCTGTGCGTAATAACTCAACATGATCAACCAATTCCAGCGTTGCTTTTGAAGCCGCTAAATCGGCAGTATTACGTTTTTTATCAATATGCATGAGTGCACGTTGTGCTAGGAATTGAGCAAATAAAGAGAGTAAAAGTAAGCCTAAAGCGACAAATGCTACGCCTGCTCCAGCAAGCAGGCCTATTCCTATTGTTAGAAATAAAGGCATAAAAGGCGCATGTAAAAAGGTTTGCAATTGATGAGCAGGAATACTCATAAACCCAGGAATTCCCTGTCCAGCAATCGTCTTAATCTGAGCACGCTGTTCATTGGTAAACCAAGAGAGCTTAGCACGAGCTAAAGATTTGCCTAACTCAGCAAATAGGTCCCCTGCTAAACGCACACCCGTGAGGAAGCCAGCACGAGTGACTATAACTGTCACTAATATTGCTACAATTGCACTGATGAGAACCCAGCTTGGTGACCATTGATTGACAATTGCAAATGCCAATACGGTATATGCGATTGCTTCAATTGCGGCAACAATGATCCATCCGATACCAACAATAATTAATTTTTGTTTGGCTGCACGAGGAAGCATCGAAAAAATCTGATCTTTATTTAATTTAGCAGCATTATTCATAAAGATTTCCCTGAGTCAGTTGGGCCGTTAAGCACTAACCTGCTGTCGGCATGAGCAGCTAAGGCAAGATCATGAGTGACCATGACGATGGTTTTATTCTGGTTTTTAGCTAAGTCGCTTAATTCCAATATTATTTTTGTCGCATTGGTCTGGTCGAGTGCGCTCGTCGGCTCATCTAATAAAATAATAGGAGCTGAGGATAAAAACGCACGCGCTATTCCTATGCGCTGTTTTTCACCGCCTGAAAGTAAAGTTGCATCTGCATTTAAATCTACTTTTAATTGGGCCTTGAGTAATGCCTGCTCAAGTTGTTCATCATTTGCATTAATGGCAGATAAGGACAAGTTTTCTCTTACTGTGGCCGGTAATACATCTCCACCTTGTGGAATAAACAAAACCTTTTCATGTCTTAGTTTTTCATGTAATTGCAAAATATCTGTTTTTGCTAATTGAACGACACCTTCTTGCAATACAGCGAACCCAGCAAGTGCTCGCAGTAAGGTTGTTTTTCCAACTCCACTCGGTCCCGTAATTGCAGTCATTGAATTTTTTGGAAATGCATAACTTAATCGATCCAATACTTTTTGATTTTCAATTGCAAAGCTTGCATTAACTATTTCAAGTGTTACATCTTGCTCAATCTGTTGTAGATTGCCCGATGAGAGTACTGGCTCTTTTAAGAATGCAGATAAACGACTAGCTGCAGCTCGCCCAGCAGCGACATAATCAAGACCATGCCCTAAACGTAGTGAAGGTGTCACGATGGCCAAGCTATAGAAAAGTGTTGCAGCCAAGGTCATGCTGTCGTATTGATAAGCTACAAAATAGGCTATGGCAAAGGTTGCAACAGCTTGTAGTAATGCAGTGGCAACAGCAGCGAGTGTTGCGACTTTACTCACCCAAGACACCATATTTTGAGTGAAATTTTGTGCTGATTGAGTATAGGCTGTTAAAGCGCCTGATTGTTGCCCATATATTCGATTATCACGAATGCCGCGAGCATAATCATCAGCAGAACCAATAATATCTAACATGACCTGCATACGTGCAGCGCCATCCCGTTTTGATACATGGGGAACAATAATTAAATAATAGAGTGAAGCAATTGCACCCGGTAATAATACCCAAAGGGCCATCGGGCCAACCAACACAATTAATAAAACAATAGAAACTAAAGGGATTACAGCAAAAATCGCAATTTCTGACGGTAAATGCGCCACCATATGATGTAAGGTTGCGATATCATCTGAAACCAGTCGTTTTAAGCTTTGGTCACCCTGTTTTGATAGGGTTGTGGTCGGTAACCGAATTAAATGATGAGCAATTTGACGACGTAATCGTGCCGAAAATCCAGCCTCTGCATCATGCACTAACCATGAAGCCAGTGCTGCCAATGCTGCCCCAACTATCCAAAAAACCGCTGAAAAGATTACCCAATAAGAAGATAAATAACCAATCAACTGAATCATGCCCCACAGAGCAGTTAAAATGGCTAAACCAGAAAATACGGCAGCAAGCGTTCCTGCAAATAATTTAGGAAATGCTGGCTTGAGTGCAGGTGCCAAGGAAGAGTCTGTCACCAGATGAGATAACTTTAAATCAGACATACTTATCTCTCTTTATATTCATAAAAAAAGCGGTACTTAAAATGAAATCTCGCTTCAATTGACCAGCAAGAATTGCCATTTCCGGCTTTAAAAAAGCATGAATAAGAAAATCATATAAAAAGTATTTTTTTAAAAACTTTAATTGCATCAAAAACTTCCTAACCACCCTATCAAAATATTTTTAGATCATTTTCTAGACTGTAAAAATTAATATGGATTTGTCTAAATCATCTTGATTGATATGACTAAAAACCAACTGTACGTTTAGAGCTACCTTGTAAATCAAAAATAACGTCGTCAATTAAGCTATCAATCTGACGTGTATCTCGGTGATGTGCCGTAGTAATTAAATGAGCCATATTTCCAGAGGTTGCCAGATAATGCTTTTTCCAGATGTGTTCAGAAGGACACGGAAATACCACAGTGATTGAATTCGGATTCCGCCAAGCAGGAATTCCCACTGCCTGAAAGCGATCAACTGCGTACTGGGCCATTTTTAGACAATGTTGAATTCTATGTCGTCTTTGTAAATTAGTTTGGCTACGTATGGCCGCCCACATCAACAAGACAGTATGGCCATTGCGAGAACCACTTATGGTTTGATCACGTGTAGAGATATAGTCAACATCTACCGATATACGCTCTACATTTTGGCGCTTGGCCACAACAATGCCACATGGAATCGGTGAACCAATCATTTTATGACCAGACACACAAATCGAGTCGATGCCATGAGCAAAGGAAAACGCTTGAGGATGATCAACAAAAGGTAAAATCATGCCACTCAAGGCAGCGTCGGCATGAATATAATAATCTCGGCGTATGATTCCGATTTGCGCTAAGCGCTCTTGAATCATTTCAATATCATCAATTGCGCCCGTCATGGTCGTACCAATATTTGCAAAAATAATGGGGTGACTTTCTTTATTGGTTTTTATTTTATGGATTAAATCATCATAGTCGATTTCACCATTATCCAATGATTCGATCACACAAGATTTCATCTGCAATAATTTGGCGATTTTTCCAACCGAATAATGCGTATCTTTTGAGTAATATAATGTGGAATCTGGAAATAGCTCACGCGCCAGATAGCAGCCAAACATATTACCTTCTGTGCCACCATTGGTCACATATCCCCAGCTTTCTTCAAAGGGAATTTGAAAAATTTCAGCAAAATATGCCATCACATCTTTTTCAAAATCAAAAGAATTCAATGCGTAATTGCTATAGTCTTTCCAATCACCACAATTATTAATAGAGAATTTGAAAAAACGGAATAAAGCTGAATAATCAAAATCTGCAGATTCAGGATATCCAATATTGAAGTATTGATGTTTTAAACAGTAATTCCAGAATGTCTCTATTTTCTCTTGATCAGCAGGCGATAAAATCATTTTTTGCTCCGTTAATATGACGATTACAAGTCGTCTAAGGAGTCGCTATGAAAGATATAAATTTTATGTATAAATTTAGCGACCAGGATTTGTCGTATGCCTTATGATGGCAACCCTCTACCCTGCAATCCTTTGCCGTGCATCAACCAATGACCACCAATTTGATAAAGTGGGTGTGCGTCCTAATTCTTCAAAACTAATATTGATTCCTTGTGCTTTGAGTTCCGAAGAAAACTGCATAATTCGTAATGAGTCCAATCCATAAAGAATCAGGTTTTCTTCGGGATCTAATTCATCTTCTTCAATCAGTTGCTGGACCTTTTGCTCTAGCCAAGGTCGTGTAATGCCTGTTGCCACCTGCCCCACTACAGATTCGGTATCAATGACTTGACCACAACGTGAAGACACATATTTCAAAGCTAAGCGGTGTTCTTCTTCTGAAAAATCGGCAACTGCATCCCCAACCAGAAAGGGTTGTATGTCGCTCATAAAAGCTTCAATTGCCGTAACCATACACCCGATATGAGCATAGACTCCGCCAATAATGAGCTGATCACGATTCCAGTTTTGCATTCTTTCTAGCAAATCCGAACGTTTAAACGCGCTATAACGCCATTTCGTTAAGACAATGTCATGTTCAGCAGGAGAAAGTTGATCAATAATTTTTTGCTGATCGATTGTTGAGGCTGGCAAACCCGGTCCCCACATCGCATTCAGTAATGCTCGATCTGCCACTGGCTGCTCATAAGGCTGTGCGGTATAGACAACAGGAACATTGTTCTGATGTGCCCAAGTTCTTAGTTGAACTAAATGATTAACAACCGTTTTAATTAATTCACTTTCAGCATCGTAAAAATTTAAAAAGTAACGCTGCATATCATGAATTAATAAAACTGCTCGAGAAGGATCTAACTGCCAGTCTGTTTTATTATTTGGATAACTCTCTCGTTTGGGCATGAGATAAGTAGAAATTTTTGAAATAGCCATATGCTGCTCAATATTTATTAAGATGTTGTAGATGTATTTAAAATGCTGCGAAGTTGTTTTTTGTCCACCTTACCGACTGCAGTCAGTGGCAAACTTTCGATTAATTTGATCTGGTCTGGAAGTTTGTATTGTGCAATACCCAACTCCATGAGATGGCGTCTGAGCACAACAGCTTTAAGTTCAGGATTACGAGAAACAATAAAGGCACAACTCTTTTCACCGAATTGTTCATCAACAATCGCGACCAAAGCTGCGTGCATAACTTCTGGATGCAAAAGAATAAGTTTTTCTATTTCTTCCGAAGCAATCTTTTCACCACCACGGTTAATCTGGTCTTTAATTCTTCCTACTACACGTAAATTGCCATCCGAAGTACGCTGCACGAGATCGCCCGAATAGTAATAGTTGTCCTCATCAAAGACCTGTGAATTATGTTCAGGGCTTTGGTAATAACCGCAAAAGGTATAAGGTCCCCGAGTCGCAAGCATCCCTATTTCACCTTCTGGAACCTCTTTATACTGTTCATCCACAATTTTGATTTCATCATCAGAACTGATAGGACGCCCTTGGGTCGTAAAAATTTGCTCATCGGAGTCATCTAGTCTGGTGTAATTGACTAAGCCTTCGGCCATTCCAAATACTTGTTGTAATTTACAATTGAGGACTTCAGGAACTTGACGGGCTAAAGATTCAGGGAAACTTGCTCCGCCCACTTGAAGCAACTTTAAAGACTGGATTTGATCTTTATATTGAGCGGCTTTTTCTAGCCACATAATGACAGCACTCGGCACTAAAGATGCCATATTGACTTGATGTCTTTGAATAATAGAAAAACAATTGAGCGGTTCAGGATTTGGTGCCATCACAACACATCCACCTGCATGTAAAACACCTAATGCACCGGGTGAACTCAACATAAAATTATGCGGAGCTGGCAGAGCACACAATAACCGTGTATTCGAGTTTAAACCGCAAATCTCGGCACTGGCCCGCACACTATAGTCATAGTCATTATGCGTGCGTGGAATAAGTTTTGGTGTTCCCGTACTTCCACCTGACAACTGAAAGAAAGCAACTTCATCAGCAGGTGTAGATGAAAAATCGACAAAGGTCTCTGCTGATGTTTCAATCCAATCTAATAGTCCGAAATCGGTAGCTTGATGATTGAGCATCAAAATAATTTCAGGACTTAAATTTACATCATGAAGTGAGTCAATGAACTGATTATTGCTAAAGACTTCATGCTGACGCGAACCAATTAAAAGCTTAGGTTGAATCTGTTTAATAAAGGCATTTAGTTCATATTGGCGATGACTATATAGCGCATTGAGCACAGCCACACCAGCCTTAAGCAAGGCAAAAAAGACAATATAAAACTCTGCAACATTGGGAAGCTGTACTAAAGCTGTATCACCCTTGCCCAAGCCTTTTTCAGCTAGTCGAGAAGCTAAATTTGTTGATAACCGGTCCAGCTCGATATAACTCAACTGACGCTCACCACAAATAATTGCCGGCGAATGCGGATGCGATTGAACCCCTACCGTTAAAATACGCGTCAAAGGTTGGTCAATCCAATAACCTTTATTTCGATAGTGTTGCGCTCTCTCTGGAGACCAGCGAACAAACTCAATCAACTGTTTTTTCATGACATTCTAAATATTCAATTTAATTTAATGGTTATCAAGCTATTGATTCTTGGTAAATTTTCTTACATATCGGCATAAATATTTAATTTGAATACCGACAAAAGAAAACTCTTAAGACGGACAAGCTATATATTCACAGCAAAATTGGAAATGATTAACAAATGCAACTGGTAATCATTTTCATTTGTTTGTATGATGCTGAAACAAGATTAATTTGTCAACCGAGTTATCGTTCAATGTGTGAATTAACTTCGATGCAAGCGGCCTGCTGGTTTGGTCGCTCTGGCAACGCAACTTTAGGTGGGGTTGCTGCCCATCTCTATGCAGAATTTGACGGTCAATTTATTGATCTACAAAAATTACATTTAGCACTTCAACGACTTTATAAAGAACACTCTATTTTGAGATTAAGTTTGAGTGCCGATGGCATCGCAAACATCATGGCTGAGAAGGCTCAACAGATATTAGAAGTCGATGATTTTTCAAAGCTTAGCGATCATGAAATTGAGCAAATGCTCATGCAAAAACGGGAGCAATGGACCCATCAAAAACTTGATTTAAGTCAGGGCCAAACTGCAAGATTTTCTGTAAGTGTTCTTAAAAATAATATTTTTCGTTTTCATATAGATACAGACATGATTGCTATAGATCCATCCAGCTTCTTGAATTTAATGGAAGATCTTTCTTTGTTTTATGAAGACCCAGAAATATCATTCTCCCGTCCGCCTAATTTTTTTGACTGGTATCAAAAAGTACGGACGGATCCTGACCTAAAAAAATTAAACCAACGAGACCGCTTATGGTGGAAACAACGTCTGCCTCATATTAGCCCTGCTCCGTCTCTACCTTTCATTCATCAAGAATTCAAAACAGCAAAAAGTGATCGTTTAAGTACGTGGTTATCGCCAGAAGAACGAAAAGCATTACAACAACTTGCTAGAGAACAACGCATTACTGTGACCAATCTGATATTAGGTCTATTTGCCTATATGCTTGGTCATGCAACCAAAGATCACAGCTTCCGATTAAATATTCCTACTTTTTGGCGTGAGCCGGTTTTAAAAAATGTCGAAGGCACTATTGGTGATTTTGCTAATCTAGTCATCCTTGATGTCGATATGAATGAGATGACTACCTTAGCTGCATTCTGCAAACAAATAGCAAATCAAATGCTTGAGTTATTAGAGCATTCACATTATTCGGGTGTGAATGTTCTACGTGATCTGTCTCGTTATCATGGTAGTGCACAGATTGCTCCCGTGGTATTTACAGCGGCGCTCGACATAGAAAATGATAATTTGCTTTCTGAGCGTGTCCGCCGTGTTTTTGGCTCAATGAATTGGGTCATTTCACAAGGGCCACAAGTTGCACTTGATGCACAAGTTGCTCATGTAGATGACGGTATTTTAGTTAATTGGGACATCCGTTTAGATGCTCTACCCAAAGAATGGATCACGAATTTATTTGAATCTTTCATTCATTTACTTAAAAATCTTGCCGCCCATCCTGAGCAAATTAATACACAAATTATAAACTCAGCACAAAATACCTCGTCAGATCGTACGTCTCAAAAACCATTAAATGCATTACAACAAGCCTACCTATTAGGTCGAACTCAAGCCCTTCCTTTAGGTGGTGTTGCCATGCAAGAGTTTAGGCAGTATCACGGCAAAATGGATATTGTTTTATTAAGACAACGATTGGCAGAAATGGTACGGCGGCATGACAGCTTACGAACCTATATTGATAAAAATAGGTTAATACAATATGTAAGCGATCAAGTGAGTGTCAATTTAAAAGAAATAGACCTAACTACATGGGAACCTGAACATGCTTCTCACCACATCGAATCCTATAAAAATAGTTATACGCATGAGCTATTTGATTTAAATCAGTCGCCTTGGAATATCACCGTATTTTTATTAAAAAATAATCTATTAACGATTTTTGTCCGCTTTGATGCATTGATTTTAGATGGCCGATCTATAGCTTCACTTATGTTAGAACTATTCGACGGACAACAACATGATATCCAAACACAAATAGAAGAAAATGAAGTTGAAAATAGCTTGTCTGTTCATCAGACAGATATGGCTTACTGGGAAAGAAAATTTTCTAAATTATCGGCTATTCCTGCGCTTCCGTGGAAAACATCCTTACAGCATTTACCGACTTCACGTTACCAACGTAATAGTCTGGTTATAGAAAAAGCTCAATTTAAACAGTTGTCTAAAATTGGCGCAAAACATTCACTGTTTAAAAACTCAATCATCATGGCGATTATTTTGGAAGTGCTATCTCATTGGAGCACGGACAAATCTCTATGCGTTGCTGTTCCTACACTTCCTCTCTATGCCGGACCATTTTCCAATAGCTCTACGTTTATTGCAGTTGAGTGGAAAGCTTTAGATCAATTTGCTGAACAAGCAAACCGCTTACAAACTGAAGTTTTAGAGGGTTTACAGCATCTTTCATTTTCAGGCGTTGATCTCGCTCGACTATTATTTGAAAAAGTTGGCACTGCTCCAGTATTGCCAATTGTAATTACAAATGGTTTGTCATGGCCGGTATTATCTGAATCTCATCCTATTCAGCAACTAGATGGCCTTACTCAAACACCTCAAGTTGCAATTGATATTCGCTTTAGCACAAGAAATGACGGCGCTTTGATTTTCGATATTGATTATGCCCAAGAAGCATTTCCACCCAACATGATTGACGATTTCTTGGATGCACTGCAATTAGCAATCAAGCAAATTATTGGTTCAGAAATATTCAGTTTTGATCTCAGCAATTTTTTCAGTGAGCTTCAAAATAAACGACCATATTTTAAAAATAATGAGTCCGATCATTCATCTATACCACTTGAAAATAATGCTAAACAGCGAAATCAACTACTGGACATTTATTTAGAAGTGATAGGTCACACGCAAAATAAGGAAGTGGACAACTCAACTCATTTTACTCATCTCGGGCTGCGTCCACATCATTTAAAGGTTGTTTCAAAACGTATTAATGAAACATACGCGATTCAGCTCTCACCTGTTCAACTTATTCAATGTCGCAATATTGCTGATGTAGAGAAACTACTAACACCACATTAATTCGTATTTTTAACTTTCATCATTTTGGAAACAGATAAAGTATAAACATGAAAAAAATAGATATTACCGGAATTGGTATTGGGCCATTCAACTTAGGTTTAGCTGCTCTTTTGTCTCATCATCCCGAAATCAAAAGTGTATTTTTAGAACGCAAACCAGAATTTCGATGGCATGAAGGGTTGCTATTGCAAGGCACGACATTACAAGTTCCTTTCTTTGCCGACTTGGTTACTATGGCCAATCCTTGCCATCCATTAGGCTATATTAATTATTTACATCAACATGATCGCTTACATCAGTTTTATTATTACGATAGTTTTTTAATTCCACGCCGTGAATATGACCATTATTGCCGTTGGGCTTCAAAACAATTACCTGATTGTCGATTTGGAGAAAACGTAAGCCATGTGGAATATGACGCCAAACTCGATAAATTTATTATAGAAAGTGAATCAGCCTCGGGTGAAAAACAAAAATATATAAGCCAAAATCTGGCAATTGGTATTGGGACTAAACCTCGAATTCCTACATGGCTAGAAACATGCAAGCACCCTTTGGTAAAACATTCTGCGGAGTTTGCAAAAATTCAGGGACAACTCAAGCAATGTAAACAAGTCACGGTTATTGGCTCGGGCCAGAGTGCGGCAGAATGTGTACTTGCTTTATTTAATTCACTTACCCCAGAACAAGTAAAAGCAGGCGCATCTATTCGTTGGATCACACGTTCTGCCGGCTTTCACCCAATGGAATATTCTAAACTTGGACAAGAATGTTTTACCCCTGCATATATGCAATATTTCCAAAGCCTGCCTAGAGATAAACGTCGTGACATTGCTGCTAGTCAGGGCCTGATCTATAAAGGAATTAGTTTCTCAACCATTGGTGATATATATGATGTTCTTTATGAGCGTTCAGTGGCGGGTGAGAAATCTGGTTTAAGCCTATACACAAGCTGTGAGGTTGAATCGGTTGAACAACTTGAATCGGGTTCTCTGCGTTTAACCTGTTTGCATACTCAACTCGATCAACGTTGCGAATTAGAAACTGATGCCCTTGTCGCAGCTACAGGCTATGTTCATGATTGGCCTGAATGGTTCCAAAATATGAAAGGTTCTATTTTAGCTGTTGATAATAAAAATGATTGTATTGTTCAAGAAGACTTTACCGCTTTACGTTGTGATAAAGGACAAGGTCGTATTTTCATTCAAAATGCCGAGATTTTTCAGCAAGGTGTAGGTTCTCCAGATTTAGGAATCGGAGCAACCCGAAACTCAGTGATTATTAATCAATTACTGGGGCGTAATGCTTATCGAATTCCTAAACAGTCTTCTTTCCAGCACTATGGTTTGCCAGAATAAAATATGAATATCATAAAAAACCCGCGATTGCGGGTTTTTTATTCGGTTGAAGATTACAACAAATTAAAAGTCATATGATACAGATAGCATATATGTTCTTGGTGCACCTAAAGCCAAATTCGATAGTTTAGGCATTCCCCAATAGGCTTTATTCGTCAAGTTATTGATGTCTGCTCTAAAAGTAATAGGATGATTTGAGATTGAAGTTTTATATCGTGCACCGACATCGATCAGCGTACGACCAGGAATATGCAATGTATTTTCTTGATCGATATACTGTTTCGAAACTGCGGTTGCATTGCTAGATAAAGTTAAAACGCCTTGTGCAACTTCACTATCCCATTCAACACCTAATTTCCCTTGTGTTTTAGGGACACCTACGGCCATATTTCCTTCATTGCTTTGGATGGCTGTTTTAGTCACTTCAGGTTCAATATAAGATGCACCGCCCATCAAACGTACATTTTCAATTGGTGAGCCAAAGAAACTCCATTCAATCCCTCGATTACGTTGCTCTCCCCCAGACGTATATATATTAGTTACTAAATCAGTGTAAGCACTTGGTTTTTTGATTTCAAACAATGACAAGGTATGCGCAAATGTACCTTGATCAAACTTCACCCCAAATTCTGTTTGCTTTGTTTTGTAAGGTGCAAATATTGTTGGATAGTTTGCCGCAGTAAGGGGGGCGGCATCACCTTTGGTTAAGCCCTCGATATAGTTTGCATAAATCGAAACTTTATCTGTCGCTTTAAATAGAATTGCGGCGCCTGGTGTCGTTGCATTCTTTTTATATTTAGTCAAAGTCGATGTCGGTACAAATAAATTACTACTTTCTACCTCTTGATAACGCACACCTAGAGTTAACTGTAAGCGATCTTCAATAAAAGATAGGGTATCTGCCAAACCGTAACTATTTAATTGCAATTCAGAATTAGATATTAGGGGTGCATTAAAAGGGACAGCTTTCCCCCAAATTGGATCATAAAGATTAGTCGTCCATTCAGCTCCTGCCACATTTCTTACCCCATAATCATCTTGATTATGTTTGTAATATGTCGCATTGACTACCCATTGATGTCCTACTGCTCCGGTATTAAATTTTCCTTTCAGCCCTACATCTGCCGACTTTTTTTCAACATTAAATGCCAGTTGACCAATATTTGTTTGGAGGGTTCCATTGTTATCTAAAACTGTTGCTGACATCGCACCATTATATTTATATTCTGTTTTACTTTGTCCATAGGTTGCGTACCCCATCACGTTATTGGTCAGATCATATTCACCGCGTATCATGGCGCCCTTGTCTTTAATGTCCACAAAAGACCAATCTGGATTGAGTAAAGTCTCAGGTTTAGGTGGTTTCGGAATCGCGATATTTTTTCCGAGGTTGATGCCTCGTGTTACGCCATCCACTCGATCTTTGGATGTGTAAAGATCTGTCGAAACACGTGCACGATCACCATGCCAATCCATTCCTAATGAAAATAACTCAGTTTTCAAATCCTGTTTTTCTACTGGTCCAGAGCCATCCCGATATACCGCATTTGCTCGCACACCGAATTCTTTGTCAGCACCAAATCGTCGCCCAAGATCTAAATGCCCACCAAACTGAGAGTCAGACATATATGTCGTAGTCAAACGTGTTAATGGTTCATCCGTTGCACGTTTGGTAGTGAGGTCAACTGTCCCACCAATGGAACCTGTTGGCGGCATTCCATTGAGTAATGCAGAAGGACCTTTAAGTACATTTATTTTTTCAAACATTTCAGGTGAAGTTCGATAATAAGGGGTTATACCAAACAATCCATTCATAGACATATCACTCGGGCTCGACTCAAAGCCACGAATATAATAGTTTTCACTCCAGCCACCACTTGCCGCATTGGTGAACACGGATGGATCTGTTTTCGCAATCACACTTGTTATATCTTTTGCCTGTTTATCGGCGATATATGTATCCGTATACGCAATAGTATTAAACGGGGTTTCCATAACGGCTTTATTACCTAAAAAGCCAACTGAGCTTTTCGACGAAACCTGCCCTCCCGCATAATTATCTTCTTGTTCAGCTTTTACAGTAATTGCTGGTAAAGCTGCTACATTTGTTTGAGCAGCTTGTTGTTGTTCTAAAGTTTTTGTTGAATTATCAATAACAGCAGCATAAGTATTTGATGCACATAGAACAAATACAGTGCCTAATGCATAGCCTAATCGCAGGGCCATTTGTGCAGATGCAATACCATTTAATACAAAAGAACAGTGATTAATTCTTTGATCATTCCCACTTTTAAAATTACGGTTATCGCTAACGTTGTTCATTGAAAGACCTTTAATGTTGTGATTCATTTTTTATTAACTATCTGCTTAAAATACAAAGCAAAATAGTGAAAATTTATGCTGTAAAATTTGATTAAGTGATGTACCTAAAAATTTATTGGTAGCCTTTTTTCACATCTTCCATCACAATTTTGAGTGAGGTTGGGCTTGCAGCCGTGGTGTACCACGCATCGGCATCGACAAAAATGACACGACCGTTTTTCCACGCTTTGGTTTGACGTAATAATGGATTTTCAACACTGGCAGCATTAATGTTTGAGCGATGTTCCATCACAGCAGTTCGGTCCACGATATAGAGAATATCCGGGTCCGCTTTTTTGATGAATTCACTCGAAATAGGTTGCCCATGTAGACTTGTATCCATCACACCACTTGCAGGCTTTACCCCAAAGGCATTAAAAATAAAGCCATAGCGTGACTGAATACCAAAATTACTAAATGCCCCATTGTTATGAAGAACAACTAACGCTCTTTCTGGGCGATTGGCCGTTACGGCTTGTACTTGCTTCACCTGTTCATCGAGTTCAGAAACTTTCTGGCGGGCTAAATCTTCTTTATTAAATATTTTTCCTAAGGTCATCATATGATCTTTAACTAGACCAATATGATTACTCTTACTATTGTTGAAGTTAATATCGTAGTGAATGGTCGGGGCAATTTTTGACAGTTCCTGATACTGATTAACGTGTAATGGTGTCATCAAAATCAAGTCTGGTTTTAATGCATATATTCTTTCCATGTTGGGCTGCACAATTGCACCCAAATCCTGAATTTGTATATCTTTTTTATATTTTTCCAAAAAGTGTGGAACATAATCTTTTGGCATTCCCATAATCGGGACATTGAGTTGATCTAGAAAGTCAGCTTCATTCATATCAAGTACGGCAACGCGTTGCGGTAAATGATCTATCACCGTAGTTCCAAGCGCATGTTTCACCGTAATCGGTTCTGCGAGCTTCTGAGAAGCTTGAGTGGTATCTGCAACTTTTTGATCACATGCTTGTAGAGTGACAGCTGCCGCTATGATGAGGGCTACTCCCCCATACTTTTTCTTCCAGTTCATATGTATTCAAGCTCCAGATGAGTTGAAGTAATTACACATACAGCCACGCTCACTGTATGTAATTTCAAAATCAAGCTCGTACAGATCATTTAATTGCGCCTCTGTAATCACTTGTTCGGTTAACCCACTGAAATGAAGCTTGCCGTTCTTCAGCGCGACAATATGATCCGAATAATTCGTGGCAAAATTGATGTCATGAATAACTAAAATCACAGTGCGCCCTTGTTCATCACATAAGCGCCTGAGTGCGCGCATAATTTGAACGGCATGTTTCATATCAAGGTTATTTAAGGGTTCATCTAACAAAAGTACGTCTGTTTGCTGTGCGATCGTCATCGCCAAAAAGGCCATTTGCCTTTGACCACCACTAATTTCATCTATGTAAGATTTGCGCAGTGGTTCTAAAGAAAGAAACTCAATCGCCTCATCAACCACCTGACGATCTTGCTCGGTTAAAACACCACGGCTATAGGGAAAGCGTCCAAATGAAACCAGCTCTTCTACGGTTAAGCGCAAATTAAAGCCGGGTGCTTGACGTAAAGTCGCGACATGCTTCGCGTAAACAGCGGTTTTAATATCCGCAATATTTTGATGATTAAGAAAAATCTCGCCTTTATCCGGCTCAATTAAACGTGCCATCATCATGAGCAAAGTCGATTTTCCAGCTCCATTTGGACCAATGAGTGACGTCACCTGACCTGTAGGAAATTCAACATTTACGTCAGTCAGTATTGGCTTATTTCCATATGACTTATTGATATTCTTGACATGAATCATGCGACACCTCGGGTACGAACCGTCAGCGCAAGGAAATAAATGCCACATACGAGATTGACCAAAATGCTGACGGTCGTTTTGTAATTAAAAACGTGCTCAACTAAAATTTGAGCAGCAATAAATATGGCAATCGTGATGGCACAACCCATGGGCAGCGTTAATTTATGCTTATAACTTCTTGCTAGTGCATAAGTAATATTGGCAATGAATACGCCCATAAATACTGTCGGGCCAATCAGACTGGTAGATACCGCAACCAAAATAGCGATCAGGGCTAAATAGAAACTGACATAGCGGTGATGATGAATGCCTAATGAAATGGCTTGCTCACGTCCTAAAACCAGAACATCCAAAACAGGGAGTGCTTTTCTACCGAGGAATAGAACAATGACTACAGCTACACTGGCATAAAATAAAGTTTCTGGTTGAGAACGATTAAACGAAGCATAGCTAAGGCCTTGGAAAACAGAAAATTCACCAGGGTTAATTTTGAGTTGAATAAATTGAGTAACCGTCCCGACGACCATCGTAAGGACTAAACCTAAAAGTAACAGGAGAAAGACATCATTTCTGCCATATGGCAATAACCACTTATGGATTACCCACGAATAAAGCAGCATTAAAACGATTGAGATAAAGAAATTACCATTTACCCCTAACTGACTTAATCCATGTGTTCCCCAAAAAAACAACAACAAAACTTGCCATAAGAGATAAATCGCTTCATAGCCCATAATGGAAGGGGTCAAAATACGATTACCGACCAGTGTCTGAAAAACAATCGAGGAAAAAGCAACGCAAATACCGGCTATCACAATCGTGGCAAGACGCAGAAGTCGGTTAGGAATGACGTAATCAAAATCTAGTCCTGAGTTTAAAAATAAAAAACCTACTGCTAGACAGATGACAATCAGATAAATCGTCCATAGCTTTGTAATACGCATTATCTAAACTCCCTCAAAATGAGGATGAGGAAAATAATTCCCCCCACACCACCTGCGGTAAGTCCGATTGGCACTTCAAATGGATAAATAATCGAGCGACCAAGAATGTCGCAAACCAGTAATAGAGACGCCCCACCCAAACCCACAATGGGCAAGGTTTTAGCTAAGTTTTCTCCGTATTTCAGTGCGACCAAATTGGGGACCACGAGCCCGACAAAAGGAATAGCACCAACCGTAATTACTGTGGTCGAAACTGTAATGGCAACCAGTATTAAACCAATCGCGGCTATAGCTGCATAACTAAGTCCCAAGCTAGAAGCCATCTCTTCACCCATACCAATCACGGTAAAGCGGTGTGCAAAAAGATAAGTCAGGACAACAATCGGAAAAATAATGTAAATAACTTCATAGTGACCTTGGACAATTTTTGAAAAATCTCCTAAAAGCCACCCTTGCATACTTTGTAAAATATTAAAGCGATAGGCATAAAACTCAGCTAAGGCACTCAATACACTGCCGTACATCAAACCAATAATCGGTACTAAAACCGTATTTCTAAAACGGATCCGGCGGATAATTGCGATATAAATTAAGCTGGCAATAAAACAAAAAATGATCGCAAATATCATCTTACTCAGCGTGCTGGTTACCGGAACTAAAGTTAACGACACTAAAATTCCCAGTTTGGCAGCATCTAAACCGCCCGACGTTTCCGGTTCAACAAACTTGTTACGCACAATATGCTGCAAGATGACACCACATACCGCCAACCCGATACCGGTAAGCACAATAGTGATTAAACGAGGGATACGGCTGGCTGTAAGAGTGAGCCAACTCTCATAAGAAAAAGAAAATAAGGTAGACCACTGTATTGGCTCGGCCCCGAGCAATAACGAGCAAATACATAAAAGGATAAAAATACAAAATAAGCCGAATTGCATCAGTGGCGTGCCCCACTTGAGCGTAATAAAGCCAATGCAAATTGCAAATTTAGTCCCATCAAACCAAAGCGAGGGAAAATTTGTTCAACATTTGATGGGCTTATTAACCTTTCATGATTGAATATTCTCATGAAAATTCCTCAATTTTATCGAGACAACAAAATAAGTTCCTTTTGAATAGGCAAAATCACAGCCCTATTCTTTGGATCGTTTTTTTCATCTTTAAATTATTTTTGCTGAACCAATTTCGAATTAAATAAATATTAATCAATCACTTATTATTTATTTTCTATTTTAAAAATTCGTCATTCTCAATTGGCACCATCTTCTTGCAAATAATAATCTTGATGTAAATGAGAATCAATTATAGTATGTTTAAAGGTAAAATGTAACCCTACTGTTACATCAGTACAGTTCATGTGGACATCAACTCATTAGAAAAAGGTCAATTTTTGTAAACAAGCAAATCTATAACATTATGAATTATATAAAATTTAATCTAATGTAAAAAATTTGCGAAATAAAAATTGATGAAAATAGCCATTTGATAAACCAGGATTCATTTATGTTGGAACAATTTTCCAAATCGCCCTCTCTCCTTTCGGTTACTGATTACGAAGAACATATCTGGATGTTGCAATTACAGCAGCCTGAACAAGTTAATCGACGTTTTCATTTGTGGAAAGTTAATCAAGGTTTAGACATTCAACTGCTGATTAAAGCAATTCAAGACATTATTAAAACTACACCTGACTTAAATGTTCGTTATACATTTAGTGACGAAGGCGATTTATACAAATATCCATTTGATGATCATTCAGCTTGCCTAGAATTAAAAAAGAGCAATACAGAACAAGTATTTGAGCAGGTAGCTACCTTAAAAGCGCAATCATGGAATGCAGAATTTCATCCCCCTTTTTTTACAAGTCTCGTAGAAACTGAACAAGACTATTTTCTTATTTTAGCGCTCCACCCGATTCTTGATGAAAGCTATCAAAAGTCAGATTTCATTCAGGCTATACAAAATCGATATCAACAATATTCACCAAATAATATGCCATTGGTACTGACTGAAATTGATATCTCACATCATCTAGATACAAGTTTCGGAAAAGCGCCACAACAACCTAACCAAACCTATGTTTCAAAAATTATTTTAGAAGAGTTCCGAAATACGCTCGCTGAACCAGAAATGAGCCAACATGATGACTTTTTTGATTTTGGCGGCCATTCACTCTTAGCAACACGAATTATTGGAAACCTACTCAATAAACATGGAATTGAGATTCAATTTAATGATTTCTTTAAATCCCCATCTGCTGCTGACTTAGCCCAATACGCTTTCGTTAAATCTGCAAAAACTGAAAAATCCACCTTACAAAGTGTCGATAAAGCCCCGCTTACTTTAGCTCAAGATTTCCTGTGGCAAGCTTATTCTGCGTTCGATTTTAGCCCAATTTATAACTTGCCATTTGCCGTAGAATTCCTTGCAGAAATTAATGAAGATATTTTCTTTCAAGCCTTTACAGATATTGTTGAGCGCCATGCAGGTTTACGCACAATTTTTAATAGCGCCAATGGTCAAACCTATCAACAGGTGGTTCCTACATCTGAACTTCATCAATTCAAATGGTTTTGGAACAGTGCCGAAAGTCACGATGCAACGCTTGCAAGTGAAGCTTCATATAAATTTGATTTAACCCGCGAACTTCCATTAAGAATTCGTTTAATTCGTAATACTAAAGGCCGCCAAACTCTATCGTTTTTAGTTCACCACATGGTGATTGATGAATGGTCTTTAAATACCATTATGGCTGACCTTGCGCATGCTTATCTTGCTCGCTCAAATGCTCAAGCACCAAACTGGAAGGCACCCGCTCAATCTATTCTTGATTTTTCTTTACTCCAGCAAAAGCAAGGGATCAACCAAGACCATCTAAATTATTGGACTAACCTGCTAACAGGGGCAACTAAAGGTCTAAGCCTCCCTATTTCGCAAAATGAATTAAATGCTGAAAAGGAAAAACCTCCAGTCCAATGGCTCGAACTTAAATTTGCACCGGAAATGCATGACAAGCTCCTCGCATTTTCGAGACAACACGGCTCTTCTATTTTCGCAGTTCTCTATACTGCTATCGCCAATGCGTTACAGCAACAAGGCGATTTAAAAGATATTGTGATTGGTACTTCTGCATCTGGACGAACTGATCCTGAGTTTTTTGATACGGTGGGTTACTTTACGACCATGGTTGCGCATCGCACACAGTTTAGTGATTCAGATTCGTTCCAATCATTGCTCCACAATATCAGCACAATGATTAATACATCGATGGCCTATGCAGATATTCCCATCAACCATATACAAAATGCATTAGGAATGAGCGCCGATGAAGGATTGTTATTTGATGTGTTTATTCATATCCATTCAAATAACGCTTTAAACGGCGCGCTTAAAACACCTCAGGGACAAGACCTTCCTTATCGTCAGATCTTGCCGGAACGTGATGAATCGATGTTCGGATTACATTTTGAAATTATGGAAAATGTGATTGATGGACAACATCAGTTAAGCATGATTATTACGTATCAAGCCCACCGCTTCCCGACTGCAACAGTGAAAAGTATCTGTGAAAAAATTAAGGCAACCTTAGCTCAAATCTAGTTGCCCTAAAACCCACCATGTGCTTAAAAGCAAACATCTCGACTCTGCTTTTAAGCACATTTCAATTTTTCTATTTTATTTGCTGCTCTACTTTATTCACCACATCCTGAATTGTTTTACAGCTAATGAGTGTATAAAAATCAATTTCTGTATTGAGCTTTTGAGAGAGTTTCTGAGCAATACTCATGAGTTGTTTCGGACGAATGCCTATCGCTAATATTTCACTTCTATAAAAAATATCCATTCTTTCAGCCTGGCTGTCAGCTATGCATTCACGGAAAACCGATAAAACCGAGTCTCCCACCCCAGCGACTGATGACTGTGTTTTAGTGGAATTTGTAGACAACGTAGAAGGTATATAAATTTTCCCCTGAGCGATTTCTTGCACAGCTTTACGATCAATTTTTCCATTTCGGGTCAAAGGTATGGTTTCGATGCCTAAATATTTCGAAGGAATATGTGAACTCGGTAAATGCACTTTTAAAAAGTTCTTTAATTCGGAGCTATTTAAGCGAGTAGTTTTGTATTTATTTTCTAGAGTATAAACGGCGACTAGCTCTTGAGTTTCAGTCGTTGGATGTACACAACTTACCACCACACAATTATGAATATACGGGTTCTTCGTTAAAGTATTTTCAACCTCGGCCGCAGAGATTCTCACGCCTTTTATTTTTAAATAACCTTCCTCACGTCCAGCAAAAATAATATTTCCATCTTCCCTAAAATATCCTTGATCACTCATGCGAAAAGCAGTTTGAGTTTCATTTTCACTCACTTGAATTTCAACAAAATCTTTATAATAAATTTCCCCATCAAGTAAATAACCATTTGATAAATTCAAACCAGTCATATACAGCGTACCGACTTCGCCCATTTGGCAAGGCTTCAGATTTTCATCCAAAATAAAATAATGGTTATTTTCTAAAGCTTTTCCATACGGAATAATTTCCTGATCTTGCTCATTTATTTCATGCCATATACTCCAAATTGTTGTCTCGGTAGGTCCACCTAATGAAAATAAACGAGCGTTAGGCAATTGTTCTCTTAACTTCGAAATGAGTGAAGGTTTGATATAGTCGCCGCCTTGGGCAATTAAACGCAAAGACTGTAGTTGTTCTTTTTGAGCTACACTGAACAGCATATCGACAATGGCAGGCACACTGCTCCAAAGCGTAACCTTGTAACGATCTACTAAATTGGCCCAGACAACAGCATTTTTACTTTGCTCAAAAGATGGCATCACCAAAGTTGCACCCACTGCCATTGAAGCAAATACATCAAATACCGACATATCATGATGAAACGGTGTTACCGCCATAATCACATCGTCAGCAGTAATTTCCCATTCCGAGATCGTCTGTTGTAGGGTATTTTCTGTGGCTTGATTATTTAAGACCACACATTTCGGAGTCCCTGTACTTCCCGAAGTATATAAATAATATGCCGGAAGTCGGTTAATTTCGGCATTAAAGCTCGGTTTGTACTCAGTTGTAGCCGATAAAATTTCGTTAATATTTAGGTTTTGAACACCAGCAATGGATGAGTCACTCACCACAACATCTGCCCGACTATTCGTCAATAAATAGTTCAGTCTCGACGGCGGTGAATCCATATCTACAGGTAGCCAAATGATGCCTGTGAGCGCACATGCCAAGGCTGTATAAATATGCTCAGGACTTTTTCTCAAGCAAATTGCAACCACAGACCCTGTCGCCAAATCTTGCTTTTTTAGCGCATACATAACTTTGGCGACCTGAGTCCCTACCTCAGCATAACTAATGCTACGGTCTTCAAAAATGAGTGCTGTTCGATTGGAATTTTGTTCAAAAATATTTTCATAAATTCGCTTTAAGAAATTTTCTACGTTGTTATTTTTATCATTCGTTTGCCCTAAATTTTGACTCAAATCTTTTAGCATTTATGTTGGTCCTCACCCTATTCTTTATGCAATACCACCCCACCTAATATTCAAAACAAAGTTATAAAAATGTCGTCTTTATCGCTGTTTGTTCGAATAATAGATATCCCAGCACAATAATACAAATGATAATCATTTACAATTAATATTGTGAGAAATATCTATTTTCCTCCTTTAAAAGCACTTTATAAAAAATAATAAATATCAAAACAATAAGATAATTTTTAACCTTAGGCCTAATCATTTAGAGGGCTATATTTATGAACTAAAAACCACAATTAATAATGATTATTATTTACATTTAGAGCTAACTTGGTTATCGTAATGAATAGAGAGACTACATCTATATCAATTATTACGCTCTATAGTAATCATGAAGCTTGGGTTATATGTATGACAAAAATTGCAGAAAAATCGAAACAAGAATATGGCGAGTTACTAAAAGAAAAAGACCATTTACAAGATATGGAACAACTTGAGATGACCATCGTCTCGATCCATACGCCATACCCATCCATTGTAAGAATTCAAGGAAAAATCAACACATTACAGCCAGAGCTTTGGCAAGCTCCCAATTTAGCAATTCGGTTAATTGTGAGCAATCCGCCAGAGGGACAACCCATCTCACGCGTCTATACGGTCCGTTCATTCAATCCTGTAAATGCTCAAATCGAAATTGATTTTGTTAAACATGAAGATTTAAGCCCAGCAATGGAATGGCTTAATTCGGCTCAAGTGGGTACAAAAATTGGGCTTATTGGCCCCCGCCCGCATTTCATTCCCAATTTCATACATAAAAAACATGTGGTCATGTTTGCCGACGATACGGCTGTACCTGCGTTATATTCAATATTGAATGAATGGGAAAATGGCGTAAGTGCTGATATTTTTATTGAAAGTTTTGAAAAAGATATTGCTAGCCAATTACCCCGTCATGACCACGTCAAAATTCATTCGTTCCATAAAGAACATCACACGCCACAAAAAGGTCTTCTTTTAAAAGCAGCATTTGCACTAAAAACTTATGACAATATTACGATTTGGGCGGCTTGCGAACGCAAAGAAGCCAGAGCTTTACGCCAGTTTTTTCTAGAAGATAAACAGTTTAATAAAAATGACGTGCGTATTGCTGGCTATTGGAGAGATGGCGTATCAAGTTCAGAACTAGACATACTCCGTGCTCAACATTATCAAAAACATATTCAGCAAGGTAAGACCTTGAATGAATATGATGACCTTGATCTAGCGAATTAAGATCAGCAATTATTTGAATAAAACCTGCTTCGTGCAGGTTTTTTTTATGGGTCAACCTACATCTATAAATATAAAGCTATACGACCATATCAATTATGCAACGACATGTTGCAGTTAACCTATTTTTTAGCCCCACATAGAACATTACTATATTTCTCAAGAGATAAATAAAAATTTGGGAGATTAGATCATGAATGCTTATCTACATCGTAGTGAAGATCGAGGTCATGTAAAAGCAGGCTGGTTAGAGTCTTATCATAGCTTCTCATTTGGTAGTTGGTACGACCCTAAATATATGGGTGTAAGCGCTCTACGTGTAATTAATGATGACCAGATTGATGCGCATAATGGTTTTGGTACGCACTCCCATGACAACATGGAAATCTTAACCTGTGTGCTAGATGGTGCAATTTCACATCGCGACACGATGGGAAATGAAGGCCAGATTAAAGCGGGTGAATGGCAACTCATGAGTGCCGGCACAGGTGTTGCCCACAGTGAAATCAACAACACTGACACGCCTGTACATTTACTACAAATCTGGATTATTCCTGATGAAAGAGATGCCGAGCCAAATTACCAGCAAATTAATCTTGACCCGCGTAAGGATCCAAACAAATGGCATTTAATTGCAGGGCCTGATGCAAATGCACCAATGCATATTCGCCAAAATGCAGAAGTAAAATCTGCCGTATTAGAAAAAGGACATGAGTTAACTGTTGATACGGTTAAAAAAGTGAACTATGTGCACGTGATTTCAGGTGTAGTCCGCATTGGCGATCAAGAAGTTAAAGCAGGTGATGCTTTAGTTTTTGAAGATAAAGCGACAATTCACGCAACTGAAGACAGTCAATTTATCTGGTTCGATTTACCTTAAATCATAAAAAAGCCCTTTGCATAAAAGGGCTTTTTTTAATCTCCCCCGCCACCGCCGCCATCACATCCTCCTGAATCTGAAGATGATGATGAACAGTCATTTGAATAACTAGAGCTATGATGATGACTCGGACTATTATCGTGAAAATGATGTGTTGAAGCAGATGAATGATCATGCTCACCAGATGGTGAATAATTTTTTAAATTTCTGAGTAGTGCGATTAAACAAATGAGCCCAATACTAGAAAAAATGACTATGAATATAATAATAAATAACTTCAAATAACGACCTCCTAGATCAAGCTATAGAGATGCTTGTTGTGTTCCCATTTATTATATGAGTCATGTTTAATAAACAAGTTGTTTTTTGATAGATAAGAATAACTTTTAAGTTTCCTTCACATACAAATAGGCACTCGCTCTGGATATACCCAAATGTTGTGCAACCGTCTCCACTGCCTTTTTAATGTCTAATAAGCCATTGTTCTTTAACTCATGGATTAATTGTTTTCGCTCATTAAGTTTTAACATGCGCGGTGTAGTAGCATGTTTTGATGCAAATTGATCAATATATCTTCGAATTGCTTCTGTACCATTCGGTTCTAAATTTTCAATAATGTTATTAGTTTCAATTTTAGTAAACTGATCTAAAGCGCTTTGCATTCCTCTAAATAGAGTTAAATCAATATTCATACATAAAGCGGCCACATACTCGCCTTCTTCATCTTTAATACCAATAGAAGTACTTTTTGCAGGGCGACCATCAGCAAACTGGTTTGCATAGTTTGAAATAAGATTTGGAAACTCTGGAGACATGATTCTAGCCAGTCCTAACTCGGTTGCTGGATCTCCAATTTTTCGGCCTGATAAATTATTGTGTATCGAGAGTATGGCATGCTCAGGATTTGTTAAGTCATGGACAACAACTTCACAAAAAGGAAATAGGGTTTCACTTAACCCCTTCGCGATAGTATCTAGTTGAGTGAGTAAATGTTTATCACGATTGCCCAATGTATTTCCTCCTAATGACTTAATTACTATTTCAAACCTAGCGTAAAGCATGCAATAGTAATTTAGACTTTTTATCTAATTTTAAACTTAATGTAAATCAAAATCTTATATCTCCTTGTTATCACATTAGAAAATAAAATTAGACATTTTATCTAAATATATATATTTTATCTAAACAAGGTCAATATATTGAGTGTTCCTTGCGCAATAGGAAATCTTGCATCTAAAAACATTGAATAGAATTAGGTTTAATTATGAAAAATTTAACCCTTCCCACTTATGAAGATGTAGCGGCCGCTGCTGAACGTATAAAAGGTTTTGTAAATAAGACTCCTGTTTTAACTTCACGTACGGTTAACAATGAATTTGAAGCAGAAGTATTCTTTAAATGTGAGAATTTTCAACGTGTTGGTGCTTTCAAATTTCGTGGTGCAATGAATGCACTTTTGCAATTTAATAACACTCAAAAAAAAGCTGGTGTGGTTGCTTTCTCTTCGGGAAATCATGCACAAGCGATTGCACTTTCAGCAAAAACTCTTGGTATTCCAGCCATAATCGTTATGCCTCAAGATGCTCCTGCTGCAAAAATGGCAGCAACGCGAGAATACGGCGCTGATATTGTTGAATTTGACCGCTATAGAGAAGATCGGGAAAAAATTGGAAAAGAAATCGCTGAAAAAAATAGTCTAACCTTAATTCCATCTTATGACCATCCACATGTAATTGCGGGTCAAGGAACGGCAGCAAAAGAGTTATTTGAAGAGGTTGGTGAATTAGATTACCTGTTTGTATGTTTAGGTGGTGGGGGTTTATTAGCAGGTTCTGCCCTGTCTGCTCGCCATCTCTCTCCTAACTGTAAAATATATGGTGTTGAACCTACTCTAGGAAATGATGGACAAATGTCTTTTAGAAAAGGAGAAATTGTTCATATTGATACGCCGCAAACCATTGCTGATGGTGCTCAAACTCAATATTTAGGCAAATTAACATTCCCTATTATTCAAAAGAATGTGGATGACATTTTGACAGTAGAAGATGAAGACCTCATTAGCTGTATGAAGTTCTTTGCTGAAAGAATGAAAATGGTGGTTGAACCGACAGGATGCCTCGGATTTGCTGCTGCGCGTAATTTAAAACATGAGTTAAAAGGCAAACGTATAGGCATCATTATTAGTGGTGGAAACGTTGATATTTCTAAATATGTAGAGTTTTTATCAGCTTAATAAAAGTCGATATCTATCTATGATGTCAGCTAAAACGTCATAGATAGATAGAACTTCAATATACACATACCTCTCGACTTAGCCGTATTTTAATTTAAATAAACTTTTGGAGATGGTGATGAGATTTATTTCTGAGTCTGAATCTTCTGCTCTCATCAATCACGAACTGGCTTATGACGCCATTTACCAAGCTTTAATTGCTGCAACTCAACCCCATACTAAAAGTTTTCCTGTGGTTCATGGTCAAGCTTCAGATAACAAAAATACATTTAGTGTTAAGTCATCGGCGACTCAGCATTTAGCTGGTCTTAAAGTCGGTTCTTTTTGGGAAGATAACCCTAAAAATGGTTTGCCTCGACATAATGCGCTGATTTTATTATTTAATCAGGCCAATGGAAAAATGGCAGCAGCCATCGAAGCAGGTAAGGTCAATGCATTCCGTACCGCAGCTTCTAACGCAATTGCAACTCATGTACTGGCAAGAAAAGATTCAAAAATATTAGCCATATTTGGCACTGGAAATCAGGCTAAATATGAATGCGAGGCATTAGCGAGAATTAGAAATTTCGAACAAATTTTGATAGTAGGACGCGACTCAAGTAAAGCTGAAAAAATGGCAAAAGACCTCAAACACTTAGGGATTAAAACTGAGGTTTCAGAAGCAAAAGAAGCCTGTGAACAAGCCGATATTATTGTGACCGCGACTTCCTCACACGCTCCTCTTTTTAAAGCAGAATGGGTCAAAGCTGGCACACACATTTCATCTATGGGGTCTGATAAACAAGGTAAACAAGAGCTTCCACCACAGCTATTTCTGCATAGTGGTTTATTTTGTGATCTTAATACTCAGTCCAAAGTCATTGGTGAATTTCAACATACGCCTGAGTCTGCAACTTTAACAAATATAGGTGATGTACTTTTAGCAAAGGCTCAAGGAAGGCGGTCTCAGGAACAAATCACAATTTATGATAGTTCAGGGTTATCTATACAAGATTTATATATCGCTCAGAAAATTTTAGAAATTTCTTAATCTTTACATTTAACTGCATCGTTTAGGCTGATGCAGTTAAATTAAAAGCATATTCATTTTTTACAGTGCTTTACCAGATTCTCTTTTTAAAATCAGAATGAATCTTGAGTAAAAATTTTAGAAAAAGACTTTATATATTGCTCGGCCTTCTCATCATAATTTTGAAAACCAGCATCAAAAACCCATCTTTCAATTTCAGATTTTTTGACTAAATTTTGCAAATGAAGCTGATGATGTCGGTCTAATTCCTCTTTGAGAGCTTGCAGCATCACTTCATTTAAACCAGAGGGAGGATTCAGACCTGTATCTAAAATACTAGGGGCAAATGCCACACTTTTGAGTTCCAGTTGATGCGCTGTCTTTACAACAGTTTTTATCGCGGTCTCGACTCTCTCTAACGTAAACTCTTCTGGAGTGCCCATTCCTATCAGTAAAACTTTAGAGGCTTGTATGGTCGATGGCGTTTGATTTATTAAAAGAGCATCGTTCAATTTCGCACTGAACCAATTATTTTTCCGTATTTCATTTAGCCTTCCATTTAGTGCTTCATCTAAATGTGCTAAACCGCCCGAAAAAGAACGGTTATTCATTTCATGTTCAAAAATACAAGCACAGGAAAGTTCAACCTCAGCCGAGGTGCAGTCCCAAGTCACCAGTTCAATAGTTAGATTTTGATAATAGCCAATTTTTGTTTGCTTTATATCTGTACTCATATTTTTTCTCTTCTCGATTTACCATGCATATTTAAGCTCAAGGCCTAAATAGTTTGCGTCTTTACCACCTGCTTTCTTAATGGTATCTCCCACCTCAAAATGCACTCCTTCGGCAGCAACAGACAGATTAGAATTTATTTTTTGATCTGCTCTTAGTTGAATATATGCTCCCGTCCAGCTTGAACCTTGTCCTGCTGTGTTCGCCATGCTGTTATTGCCTTGGAAATAAACTGCATCATTGGTGGTTTCACGCCATTGAAAACCTAATGCGGTTAATAGGGTGAGTTTATCGGAAGGCTTAAGTGTCAGAGATGGTTTGATGTGAATAATATTGCTGTAGCCACTATAACCTGCCAAAGTAAAATATGAACCATTTGCAAAGAGTTGGTTAAAGGTATTGAGCTCATTATCATTAGCGCTTTTATCACCTGTGGCTATATCAAACTGGATGCCTAAACGTGGTGACCAAGCTTGCTCAGCAAACGTATATCCCGTAATGCTACTGAGTCCCCATGCCTGAATAGTTTGTCCACCAATCTTTCCACGCTGAAGCATGCCTTCAACATCCCAATCAATATTATTCTTTTTACCCATATGACGAGCATCATATAAGTCTCGAATCTCATTTCCCTTAACACTTGTAAAAGATGCGTTATCGCGTTCATAACGTGAGTAATAACCAGATAACTCACCTCCCCATACATTTTGTTTATCTACACGAAAGCCGCTAAAACTTAAATCGCTTTTCGAGTGGTCATTAAAAGTTGAATCTTTTTCAATCTGAACAGGTCTAGTGAGATAACCTAAAACTCTCCAATCGCCATATTCATAACCAGACCAAATGCCATCAAAAGCTTGTCTAACGTTTGGCCCTTCGCGATTCGAAATAAAGCGCTGCAAGTCAAAAGCCATCTCTTGACGGCCCACTCTAAACTTAAAAGTTCCATTATTTAAAGGACTCACCCACGCAATAAAGGCTTGTTCTACATCAAGTCTATTTTGATCGGTACTGCTAATATTCTTTTTATCAAACGCTCGCGCATCACTGAGCTGAGTAAATAATTGTAAATGATCACCTATATGTGCATCGGCATGAACTTGTAATCTTTGAATTAAATAGCGATCGGCTTGATTATTTCCGCTACCAAATCTCGCATTATTATTGACTTCAAAACGCTCGCGAATATTTGCCCCTAGTGATAAATAATTATTATCGCCAAAAGGTATATATTTGAAGTCGTCTCCTATTTTCTTTGGCACACACGGATTTTTTAAAACATCCCAATTTTCTTGCCAACGATTCGTTGAGATTTTTGGACGAGTTGGACATGCATTTGTATTTGAAACTTCATTTTCTGCATAAGCAGATTCGTAGAAAAATAAACTGCTGGTTAATAACAGACTCATTTTTATTATTTTCAGGTAAGTCTCTGAGTGCTTAGTTCGATATGTTCTAACTTTAAAAACATGCGAGGCCATCAAGTGTTATCCATAGTAATAAATAGGTCATTGCAGAGACTTAGTCGTTTACACCCACATTGCCCTTAAGCAATATGAGTGTTGTTTTATCAATCATTAAGGCAATAAATTACTTTGTAGCGGCATGAATTTCAGCAATATAACCGCCCGGGAACTGTACCATCGCGGCCTCGCGACCATCTGATTTATATGCATTCACCAAGACTATAGCACCAGATTTTGTCGCTTTATCTAAAGTCTCAGATAAGTTTTTGACTTCATAACCCGTCATATCATGCCCATATGGGTAAGGAAGATGACCATCGGTAACCAACACTGTCATTTTGCCGAAATCAGATTCCACGCGAATACGTCTATAGGTTTCATTTGGACGTCCAATTTCTACACCAGCCGCTTTAGGGTTGTCTGAAACCACTTTACCGTGTGAGAAATTGACGAATTTTTTAACAAAAGAATCCGCACTTTGTTTTGAAATATAAATACGATTTTCTGGCACAGTTTCTAGTTTGTTATAGCTCGGTTTAGTGGTGTGCCAATAAAGTTGCATATTCACGCCACCCGGCCATTGAATGACTGCATCACGCCCGATCGGATCTGGAAATGTCTCAACAATGACATCGGCGCCATTCGCTTTAGCAGACTGCACTGCCGCATCCATATCTTTGACTAAATAGCCTGTTCTTTCCAAGCCAAAAGGATGTGGGACTGGAGTTTTAAAACCGAATACAGACAATGTTCCTACTGGGGTCAATACAAGTTGGGAAATGGTCTGGCTTGGTGTTGGAGTGACCTGAAAAATGCCTTGTTTAGATTTAGTTCCCCCAAATGTTGCCACTAAGCTATCGGTAAATTTATCGAAGTCTTCGGGGTTAACATACACATGTGTTGTATCGTATTGAGGAGCTACGCCGGGTGCTTCACTTTTTACACTCGTTGTTGTCTTGGCTAAAACCTGAGGAACAATGGCAACATTGGTGCCCACTAGCATTGTGCTTAAAAGCAAAGCTGATAATGATTTACGCATAAAAGACTCCTATTAGAATTAGATGCTGTAGCTTATTGTTTGTTTGGTTGTTGATTAGAAAGAATAGTGACCATCACCAGAGCAGCGATAAGACCGAGGTGTTCGAAAAAACTATTAAACGTACTAAAAAATGCAGGACCTGTATGATTCCAAAAGTCGTTGGCAACTAGCATCGCTATTGCGGTTAAGCAGCCTAAAGCCCCTGCTCCTAACCAGACAAAACGATTAAAAATAACCAAGAGCGAACCCACAATTTCAATCACAATCGCTGCGGCTGCCCAGAGCCAAGCCGGTTGCAAACCAAAACTTGCTTGCTCCTCAATAGCCGCATGAAAACCGATGAACTTATTAATTCCACCAACCAAATAGGCTGAAACTAATGCAACTCGAAGAAGTGGAAGCAATCCATGAATTGATAAAATCTTTTTAACCCATACTGGATTATTATTAATCAAGCCACTCATTTCTTTACCTCATTGATATTCTTTATTTCTAATCATTTATAAACACTCACCCCAGTATTAATAAAATTATGTATTCAATTAAAAACAACCTCTTAAAAATATTTTTTAAAGCCAGATAAAATTTTTAATTTTAAAAATATCACCTATATATTTTTATAAACCACCGAGTAAATCCAAATAAAAGACAAGATATATAAAATCAAAAATAAATGTAAACTACTAGATACCCATTTAAATACAAACTGTATCCTCAAAAGATACAATGATTGATAAGTAAAAGATCATAATATAGTTTAGCGACACGCCAAGTTAACCTTTCAAAATTTAATGGATAAACTAGACTGTATTTATACTTTCATTAGTGTCGTAGAGAATGGAAATTTTAGTAATGCCTCTAGAAATTTAGGTATTACTCGAGATCAAGTCTCTAAAAGAATTTTTTATCTAGAAAGTTTATTCAGTACATCATTGTTTACGCGCAACACCCGAAAGATGGACCTCACCCGCTCAGGAGAGAAGTTTTATCAGCGTTGTAAAGTTATTGTTAAAGAGTTAGATTTGGCTGCCAATGACTTCATCTATGACCAAAAGTACCCAGAGGGTATATTAAAAGTTAGTGCTCCACATGCTTTTATTCAAACTTGCTTTTCAGATATTATTTCTAATTTCTTAATTCAATATCCTAATATCGAGATTGATTTATTATTTTCTGAAAAAACATCGGAAATAAATGAACATAAATTCGACATTATTTTAAAAATTGAAGAGGAAGTTAGAGAAGAAAATATTTTTATTCTAAATAGCTATAAAAGAAACTTCTATGCAACAGCTGCCTTTTTAAACAAATATGGAAAACCTAAAAGCATAGAAGAATTAAGAAAACATAATATATTTTTATATTCAAGAACAGACTTAGAAAATAAAATCATTAATTCGACGCCTCAATTAATCTGCAATAATATAGAAATACTTTTGGATCTATGTAAGAAAAATAAAGGTATTTTATATATTCCTGATTTTTTGGCTAAAAAATATGAAGATGAGGGAGTGATTATTAATTGCTCTCAAGACATTTTTTCCACCAAACTTCATTTTTATGCTACCACGCCCTATGGATCAAAAGTTCCAAAAAAGGTTCAGCTTTTCTTAAACACGTTAAAACAACATTTTCAATCTATTACTGAAGCTTTATAGCTTAGGACTTTTCGATCTCATAGAGCTATTGGTTTTCATTAGCCACAAACCAACCCCGCCAAAAAAAAATCCAGCACCCTTTCCCGTTCAAATGCCACACTCGAGCTTAAAAGTTGAATAATTGCACCTTCAATCATATATAAAAATAATTTGGCATCCTGAAAAGTCGCATCGTTTTTGAGTGTTCTAAGTTGGCTATAAATTTCATTGATGAGCCATGTTCTATATCTCACTGCGGTGATATAGGCTTTTGGATAGGTGAGTTTGGTTTCAAAAATTGCTTTAAATAATAAATAGTACGGCCCTTCTACATCGCTATGTAAGAAATAAAGTTTCTTAAGTTTATCCTTCACGTTTGTACTTTGATCGTACTCAACAATTGAGACTACTTTTTCTTTTAAGCGTTCTTTTTGCACGATCAAACAGATTTCAATAAATCGCTCTTTAGAATGAAAGTAGTTATAAAAAGTTGCTTTTGGAGTGTGAGACTCTTTCACGATTCGATCGATGCCCACTGTGTGAAATCCGTGATGGTGAAACAAATGAATTGATGTATTAATGATTTGGATCGCACGTGTTGAGAGAACTAAATTTGGCATATTTTTACCGTTATAAATTCTTGTTGTTTCTAAACGAGATACTTTTTTGGGAGAAAAAAGGCATAGCAAAGCCGTAAGACTGTGCTTGGCACATCTCAAGTTTTATAGTTAATGCAAGTTTTTTGAGCCGTAATGACTTAAAGCCTGAAAACCCTAAAGGTCATCAAGCTGCTTTAAATTTTTAAGTTGTGTCGTTATAGCTTTTGGCAGTCGCTGCCAAGAAATTATGAATGTGCAAAGCCAACTCCTTTTTATTGGGAGTTCTGCCAGACATTTATACAATTATGGTGGCAGAACGGAAGAAGGTTGACAGACTAGTAATAACTCAAACTAGCACACCCGAGGGTGTCCCTCTCCCGTCCTACCGCTACGGGAAAGGAACGAGTAGCTACCACACAAGACTATTCCTCAGAAGGAATGATTCTGATGCGGGAGTTATTTTGCAGCCTGTCAAAGCCGGCTGGCAATGTGGCCAGCAGGCAAAGGATAGTGCTCTGCCCTTTAGCAGTCAAGCACACAAAATGACATTTGTTTTAAATTAGATCATTAAAAAGTAAGGATAAATAATAAATAAGTGATTGTTAAATGAGGGTTTATAAAATTGTTTTTTTGCAGTAAATTTTAAAATTACTTTCACTAGATAAAGTCATAGATTTAATAGTTAAAAACATTACATTTTAATAAGTTTTTATAAATCCAATAAAAGCTCGGGAGTAGAAATGAGAATAGAACAAATGCCAGGATATGGTTATCCTGCATTAGCTTACTGGTTAGAATATTGTTATGAAGTGGGTAAATGGAAAATTATCGAATATAAATACCTACCTGATGGAACACTAAAATGGTTTGATCAATACTATGAACATTCTAAAGATGTTATCAAGTTATCTATTTTTAATACAAAAAAAGAAGCATTACAGTATGTAAATTTTGAAAATTTAAACATACATTCTAATATTTCTTCTTTAGCTTTGTCGGAGATAGAAGAAATATCACTTAGCTTAAAAGTTGAAAAATCTATACAAGCGAAGAGCAGACTAATGAAAGAAGAAGAGCTAATGCTCACAGCTGCTGTAAATAAACATACAAATAAAGAAAAAATCACATATGAAGAAGTAATTCTTCCTGCTAATGAAGAAAGTTTTAAAGATGATCTTTTTAAACAATTATCTACAATGCTCTACTTAAAAATAGCTTTAGTAGATAATGGTAAAGAAAAAAGAATTATATATAAAAGTTTTAAAAATGATTGGTCTAAGACATATATACCTTATCTTAAAACCCTCCGTTATGCTGAAAGAGCAAAAATTGCTAATGCTTTCAATTTAAGTTTTGACGAACATTGGGGAAGAATTAAAGCAAAGATTAGAATCGAACTACTTCCTTTAGCTAATAAACTATTACAACTTGAAAGTGTAAAAAAACTCTTAAAAGAGGCTGAGGCAAAAGGAAAAAAAGTACTTGTATCGAATGGTTATGTATTTTGGTTTGAAGAAGATGGAAATATTGGATGGCAAATTAAACAAGTTAAACCAACTGAATCATCAAATACTCTAGGGGAAACTATTTGGAAAGAAGGAACTATTTTATCAAAAAATCATGGTCGTTTAGTAATTTTACCTTATGTTAAAGAGAATGGAGAATACGTGCAAGGACACACAAAAAATGCACCTCATGATGGGCCTGCAAAACCTAGAGCGCCATCTGAATATGTGGAACTACCTTTTGAAATGCTTGAAGATGATTTAATGATAGGTTTGTTTGGGGAACTAAAATATGAATAATAGTAAGAATTATAGAAAACAAATAGAACGTGGTTTTTTGTTCGAAGATATAATTAAAGATTTATTAGTAAAACTTAAATATAAAAATGTAACACAAGATATAGAATTGTCAGGAAAATATTCCGCTGACATTATATTTGGTGAACTCAATAATTTAAGTGTTGTTGAAATAAAGGCTTATCGACCTTTATCAAAACCTTCTATGAGTGTAATTGAAGAAGCTCTTAAACACCTTGAAAAGGTCTTAGAACCTTCCAATAAGTTCCAAAATGGAATATTAGTGATCTCAACTCATTTAGATCATGAACGTTATAATAAAATCCACCCCAATATAGAAATATGGGATTTAGATAAAATACTTAGCCTAGCTAAAGATTTCCCAGATATTCATAATAAAATAATTGATCTATTTGAACTTGATCCTTCTTATAAAATAGCTATTGAAACCGCAAATAATTTGATTGAAGCAAAACAAATTATTGATCAAATTTCGTTGATTCCCGAAGGTAGAAACAATGCATCAAAGTTTGAAGACTGGTGTATTGAAGCTTTAAAATATTTATTTTTTGAATATTTAACGGGGTGGCAAGAACAAAGTTCAACAATGGATGGTTTACAACGAAGAGACCTTGTATGCCGTGTAAAAGACTCTCAAACCGAAGTTTGGCAATTTATTTCGCATACTTTAAAAAGCAGATATGTAGTATTTGAATTTAAAAACTATACAGATAAAATCACACAAAGAGAAATTATTACTACTGAGCGTTATTTATACCCTATGGCTTTAAGGAATTGTGCTTTTATAATTTCTCGAAAAGGAGTCTCCTCTTCTGCTCAGACAGTTATTGATGGTGCAATGAGGGAACATGGAAAACTTATTATTTCTTTATCTGAAGAAGACCTAATTAAACTATTAGAGGGAAAAGATAAAGGGGAAGATCCAAATGTTTATCTTTTTGATAAAATTGATAGGTTTTTAATGGGTTTAAATAGATGATACAAAAAATTAATTTAAAAATTTCAACAACATTTTAAAATGGTAAGATAAATGTTAAATATTATTACAGATAGAGAACTTGAAAATATACGAAATTATACTTTTGAAATGCACTGCCCTTCAGTCAAAATATATCAACAGCAAGGTTTAATTTTAGAGGGTTATGGAATTATAAAAATTAATGATTTTGGTACTTTTTATCTAGAATTTATCTGTTTAAAAAAAGAAAATATTCCTTACTTAAGATGGGATATACGCCTTCCAGATGATATTTTAGATGAATCTCAAAAACTATATTTAGAAGCTACTGATACTCAGGGGAAAATTTTTAAATCCCATGGATTCAGACTATCTTTAAACTTAATTTCTATTAATAAAACATCCATTCATCATATACTTTTAAGTGAATTAACAATTAAACACCAATCAACCAACTCTAAAAATTTTCTATATTTAGAGTTTAATCAAAGTATAAATATCCCAAGAAATAAATCAAATAAAATCACGTCTACCTTAGGTAGTAGTTCAATATCATGGAATGAATCTATAATTAATTTCGACGAAGAAAATTATAAGATTAGAATAGTTAATGACTCTCAAAATAATCAGAATTATATAACAGTTGAAGGTGCTGAAAACTTCGATACATTATTAAGTTGTTTAACTTTTTATCTTGGTATAAGTTCTGGTATTTTATTACAACCTTATTATTCAAAGTATAGTTCCAACAATGAAGAAATTATTACATTATATAGTACTAATAAAATTTATCTAAATAAGTGTTATATTGAAACTATTCCCTCTCCTCTAGGTGATAAAGAGTATCAAGATGGTGAATATCACTTCAATATTTTAAGGAAATCCATTCAATTAAACAAAGAAAGTCCAGAAGTTTTCCTTAGTATTTATGCTCAATGGAAACGTACTTGGTACTCTTATAATTCAGAACAAGATATTACTAATCTTACTTTAACAACAGCAATTGAAGGTTTGTTAAATGATATATTTATTCCAGTTTTATCTGAATTAAATAAAGATGAGAAATTAGAAAATGATATTAAAGAAGTTAAAGGTTTGATAAAAAGTTTAGAAATAGATCAACTATATAAAAATAGAATTATAGGTTCTATTTCATACCTAAAAATTATTACTGCGAATAAAGCATTAAATTTATTAGTAGATTCAAATCTATTGAAAAAAGATGAAATTGAAGCTTGGAAAGCTCTTAGAAATGAAGTAGCACACCCAAAAGCGAAAAATTTTGATTTATCTAAAGAATATGAGAGAAAGGAAAATTTTATATTATGTCTTAATTTATTTAATTCTCTTATTTTTCAAACATTATCTTATATTGGCCCCAGAAATTATTTTACAGGATCTAAAGATACAAAAATCCTTATATTTACTCCTACTAAATTAGCCAATTAATTTCAATATGAATTTATACATTATCTGCAAGGTCCTTCGTATTGGTTTAGTAAAAATAATCCATTTAAACTAAGTATCAAGACCTAATTAAATACAGCATTATAGTAGAGAGAAAAGCTCCATCCAACTTTGATTTAGGAAATAAAATTTCAGTTGTAGATATTATTTAAACTGAAAATAATTTATAAAACAATAAAAAAGCCCTAAACCATTATAGTTTAGGGCTTTTTCAGTCATGTAAAGCTATTCGAGTTTATATGACTTTAATGTCTTGGTAGGTATATCCAGACTCGAACTGGAGACCTCTACGATGTCAACGTAGCGCTCTAACCAACTGAGCTATACACCTAGAATGGAAAGCATAATATTCATTTTTCAAAAGCAAAACAAGTGATTTACCATCGAAAAAAATACAAATGAGCAGACTTTAAGCAAACTCTTTTTCATTTCAAAAAAAGAAAAACGGTACATGGTTTAACCACATACCGTTTCTTTAGCTGACTATTAATCTCAACTTAACAAGGACATTTATTTAAGTTACCACCTGCCGATGGATATCTCGAATCAACACAATGACGATAGAAAGTCGTCGCATCCATTGGGGTTAAATCAGGATGATGAGCTTTCATGTGCTCCAGATAAGTTTGGTAGTCTGGAACCCCAACCATGAGCCGAAAGCTTTGCTGCAAACGCTGCCACAAAGTTGCAATACGCGACCAGTTCTTTGGAGAAAGTAATAGCTCTTTTTGCGAGAGCACTGTCATTTTGATGATTTTCGCAATAATGACAGTTCCATTTTTTGCAAATTTAAAATTCATCATTACTCTCCTCGTGGGGTGACCACTTTCGGATCAGCATATACAGCTGGTGCTTCATGAGCAGTTGGTGTCGGGCTTGCTAACGCACGGCGCACAATACCAATTGCAGCAATTACCATCACAATCGCAACGATCATGAAGAAGCCACAAAGCGCAGCGTTGATTTGATTTGACATCACAATCGTCTGCATTTCTTCAAGTGTTTTTGCTGGTTTAAGAATTTCACCACGCGCAATCGCATCCGAAAATCTATTCGCTTGTGCTAAGAAACCAATCTTTGGATTTTCGTGGAAAATCTTTTGCCAGCCCGCAGTCATACAGGTAATGAATAAGAAAATTGTTGGGAAAATCGTTACCCATACATATTTTTCTTTTTTCATTTTAAACAGAATAACTGTACCCAAAATGAGTGCCATTGAAGCCAACATCTGGTTACCCACACCAAATAAAGGCCAGAGTGAATTGACACCACCTAACGGATCAATCACACCTTGATAGACGAAGAAGCCCCATCCACCTACCGCAACAGCAGTACCTAGTAAATTACCAAAGAACGAGCTTGAAGATTTAACCGCAGGAATAACAATACCCACAGTGTCTTGCACCATGAAACGACAAGCGCGAGTACCCGCATCGACAGCAGTTAAAATGAATAATGCTTCGAATAAAATCGCAAAGTGGTACCAGAACGCCATCATTTGACGGCTGTTAAAAATTTCAGAAATGATATGTGCCATACCAATCGCAAAGGTAGGTGCACCACCTGTACGTGAAAGAATCGAGCTTTCACCTACTTCTTGAGCCAACACCGTTAGCATTTCAGGCGTAACGACAAATCCTAAATTACGCACAGCTTCTGCCGCAGATTCTACAGTTGTACCGAGTACAGCCGCAGGCGCATTAATTGCAAAGTACACCCCCGGATCTAAGACAGTTGCACAGATCATCGCCATAATACCGACGAAAGATTCCATGAGCATGCCGCCATAACCAATCACGCGAATGTCAGCTTCGTTATCAACAAGTTTTGGTGTTGTACCACTTGATACAAGCGCATGGAAACCAGAAATGGCACCACAGGCAATAGTAATAAATAGGAATGGAAATAAACTACCTGAGAATACTGGACCAGTACCGTCAATAAAATGAGTCACTGCCGGCATTTTCAATTCAGGTAATGCAATCACAATACCAACGGCCAAGCCAAGAATGACACCAATTTTAAGGAATGTTGATAGATAATCACGTGGTGCTAACAATAACCAGACTGGTAAAACTGATGCGATAAATCCATAAATGATTAAGCACCATGTAAGCTGTGTTCCTGTTAAGGTGAAAAATTCACCCCAGTATGGATCTGCTGCAACCTGTCCACCATAAACAATGGCAAGCATCATTAAAACGAAGCCGATAATAGAAACTTCGGCAATACGTCCCGGGCGAATAAAACGCATGTAAACGCCCATAAACAATGCAATTGGAATCGTCGCTGCAATACTGAAAACACCCCATGGACTATGGGCAAGTGCTTTCACCACAACTAATGCCAGTACCGCAAGGATAATAATCATTACCCCAAGCGCACCAAGCATGACCACAATACCGGCAAAAGAACCAAGTTCTTGTTTTGCCATTTCACCAAGTGAGCGACCGTCTCGACGTGTTGAAATAAATAAAACTAAAAAGTCTTGTACCGCACCCGCCAAAACCACACCGACCAATAACCAGATCGTTCCTGGTAAAAAGCCCATTTGTGCAGCCAAAATTGGTCCGACTAATGGCCCCGCTCCTGCAATTGCAGCAAAGTGGTGACCGAAAAGCACGTATTTATTGGTGGGAACATAATCCAGACCATCGGCTAAACGATGTGCTGGGGTTAAACGTCTTGGGTTTAATTCAAATACTTTAGTTGCAATAAATAAACTATAAAATCGATATGCGATGCTATATACACATGCTGCAGCAAGTACAAGCCAAACCGCATTGACATGTTCACCACGACTGAGTGCCAACATCCCAAAAGAAATTGCACCTATTATTGCCACTAGGCTCCAGACCAGCTTGGAGGGAAGCGTAGATTTCGCTTGCATTGTGTCCATTCTTAACCTCTCAATAAATAACTACAGCATTTTTATATTGTTATGTACTGTTTCTCTTAATCCCTGTGACTCTACTCCTCCTTTTTCTTTTTTCCTCTTATACTTTCGCATAAAAAAAGGGATGATTTACATCATCCCTTCGATAATAGTGTATTTTTTAACTATTATGCACGCTCTAAATAATCGCCAGTACGAGTATCTACACGAACGCTTTCTTCTTGCTGAACAAATAACGGAACACGAACAACCGCACCTGTTTCAAGCTTAGCTGGTTTACCGCCGCCGCCAGATGTATCACCACGTACGCCCGGATCAGTTTCAACAATTTTCAATACAACGAAGTTCGGTGGGCTTACTGTTAAAGGTACGCCGTTGAACAACATAATTGTACATTTTTCATTTGAATCGTCTTTTAACCATTTAGCAGCATCGCCCATAGCAATTTTGTCTGCCGCGATTTGCTCAAAAGATACAGGATCCATGAAGTTCCACATTTCACCATCGTTGTATAGGTATTCCATTTCAACTTCAACGATGTCAGCTGCTTCTAAAGAGTCACCTGATTTGAAAGTTTTTTCTAATACTTTACCGGTTTTAAGGTTACGTAATTTTACACGGTTGAACGCTTGACCTTTACCTGGTTTTACATATTCGTTTTCCATGATTGAACATGGGTTACCATCAAGCATAACCTTAAGGCCTGCTTTGAAATCATTTGTAGAATAATAGGCCATGAAAGGCACACTCCAAACTTAACAAGTCAACTATGCGATATAATGCGTTGTTGCATTATCTTAATCGTGTCAAATGATAAACTATTTATACCAAGAGCAAAACTGGCAATCTCAACTGAGTGACCTTATTACTGATCCTTCGGAATTGCTAAGCCTACTCGAGTTATCCTCAGAACAGCTATTATCGGGTGCGATTCTGGCTTCTGAAAAGTTTAAATTGCGTGTTCCTCGTGCGTTCGTCGGAAAAATGAACGCTAAAAACCCGCTTGACCCGCTTTTGCTACAAGTATTACCCCATCACCTAGAACTCGAAGAACATCCTGAGTTTGTGACTGACCCATTAGGCGAAGAAGCAGCAAATCAATTACCGGGTGTATTGCATAAATATAAATCGCGTTTTTTATTAACCTTGACTGGTGCTTGCGCCGTACATTGCCGTTATTGCTTCCGTCGTCATTTCCCCTATCAAGAAAATTTGCCAAAAAATGAAGATTGGCTAAATATTAAAAACTATATTGAAGCAAACCCGAACATTAACGAGATCATTTTGAGTGGTGGTGACCCGCTTACTCTTTCTAACCGTAAATTAGCACTTTGGTTAGAACGCCTATCATCTCTCAAACAAATCCAGATTCTGAGAATTCACTCACGAGTCCCAATTGTTATTCCTAACCGGATCGACGAACAGCTAATTTCTTTATTAAAAAACAGTAGGCTGCGTATAGTTCTGGTGGTACACTCAAACCATGCTTCTGAACTCGATGACTTTACTTGTTCAAAATTGTTGCAGTTATCTGACCATCACATTACTGTACTAAATCAGGCAGTATTGCTGAAAGGTGTCAATGACTCTGCACAGACGTTAATTGATTTAAGTTATCGTTTATTTGAAGCTCGCGTTATGCCTTATTACTTACATGTTTTAGATAAAGTAAAAGGTGCACAACATTTTGATTTAGAATCATCCAAGATAGATGATATCTATCGTGACGTGTTAGCGAACCTACCGGGGTATTTGGTTCCTAAACTCGTCAGGGAAATTGCGGGCGAAAAGAATAAAACACCGCTTTTTGGGGCTACAACTTTTTGAGTTATATAATAAGTGATGATGAATAATGCGCTGTCGGACATTTTTCACAATCAAACCGAACTCACTCGTGAACGGTTAAGCTTTTGTGAAGCCAATATTAAAGATCTTAATGAATGGGTCACTACCCTTTCTATTATGCAACTCGGTGATACGTCAAAAGCATTATTCACAGCCATTTTAGAACTCAATGAATTAAAATGTAGTGAAACCTTACGTTTCGACCTCATACAAACGCTTCATCCGACCATTAACAATGTACTCGCCAGCCTAGAGAAAAACTTCTTTAACCAAGGCGTGATTAGTACAGATCGTAATGAGCACATTATTGAATTAGCGATGTTGCTCCGCTGCTATTTCGCCAGTATTTATTTAAATATTGCGCAAAATAGTCATGAGCAACTACAGCATCAAAAGTTTTCACTCTTTGCCTATAAGCAAAAAAAGAATTTGCAAACGGCGCGTATCTTATCAACGTTTCATGCCCTGCAACAATTAACCAATCTCCTCTATCAGCAGCATATGCTTTATAGCGAGCCTCTTAAAGGTCAATGGTTAATAGCGCATCAGCTGTATGAAACCGCAGTTCAATACAAATACCATCTCATCAATATCAATCATATTCAGGGCATACAACACCCTTTAGCGAATATTACACAAGCTTATGCTCAGCTGATTTTGCTGGATATTTTAAATACGAACCAGATTCGTCAGTCAGAAATTCAGGCATTATTTCAATGTAGTTTTGACTGGGCAAGAATGATTCATATTTTGCCGAAAGATACCGCGTTAACGAAATATGTGGTCGATCCAAATAAAGACCATCCACCTGTTTATAATACAAAGCGTAGCTCTAACTTTAACCCTAGCATCTTCATCGGTACGCAAGCTTTACTTGAGCATGTCACTGCAACCATGCATAAAAATGCTCAATATATTTCTAAAAATGAAAAGTTTTATTTAAGCCCAGCTTTAAAGTTTCATGTTCAAACGATTTTAGGAACCACGGCTCAACGTCGTCATGAACGTTATGAGTACAATGCAGAGCTCCAAATTTGTTTTGGTTTAAGCACTGCCCATTTCTATCTATCAAAAGCAAAAAACTTTGAAGAAACGCTACAGCTTAACCATAACTATAACTTACAAAGCGAAGCTAAAGTTTTATCCAACTTAGAGAAAAAAGAACAACAAACCAGCTCTTATCAACGCTTAAGTCGTGAAAGTAAAACCATTTATCAAACCACCGTTCTCGATATTAGTGTTAATGGATATCGTATTAAATGGTCTGGCGAAGCACCAAAGAACTTAAGAACTGGTGAATACATTTTAGTTAAAGAAACTTTGCATGGACAATGGCGGGGCGGTGTAATTCGCTGGATTAAACAATCGACAGAAAAATCCCTAGAGTTAGGTTTAGAGATTTTGTCGCAAGCCATGTTCCCTTGTTCAGTGCATATTCAAGCTGAGCGCCATACTCGCAATTATCATCCCGCACTATTACTACAAACACAAAATCTAGAAGAAATACAAAATACGCTTATTTTACCGGGCTCTCAAATTTTTAGAGAGCAACAAACAATTCATTTACGATTGGGGACAGAAGAAATCAAAGTGTATCTACTCAAAGCACAGCTCATTACGCAAAGTTTTATTCAATTTCATTTCGAACTTTTAAATGAGCAGCAACAAGGTCTGCTTGATCAGTTCATGATGAAAAAGGGTAATAACTCTAGCACTCAAGATTTATGGGAAGCACTAAAGTGAGAAACTCTTTATTATCTAAAAAGTTAAAACGTACTGAAACACGTTTACTCATTATTGATGACAACCAGCTACGTTATAACCAGATTTTAAATTTATTATTGGGGAATGATTATCAAGTTCAGGCATTATTACTTGATGATTTAAAAAGTTTTGAAAAACAGTTAAATACGCCGTGGGATGCTATTATTTTTGGTCGTGCTTATGACCTAAAAATTGAACAAACTCTCTCCCTCATTCAAGCATCTGAACAGCCAAATTTACCTGTTTTATTATTACAGCCCGACGATTATCAGCCTCAGCAATATCAGGCTTATATTCAAAAAGGTATCTATGATGTAGTTCCATTAGAACCATTAGATTATTTTTATATCACTCTTATTCGGACCTTGTCGTATAGCCACTTATTGCAGACTGAACAACGCCTGACAAATGAGTTAGAAACAATTCACTCCCATACACAAACATTGGTCAACAATAGCCATAAAGCAGTTGCACTTTTTCAAGAAGGAATGCATGTTAAGGCAAACACAGAATACCTCAACCTTTTTGGCTTTAAACAAGAAGACGAGATTATTGGTCTACCGATTTTAGATGTTTTACAACCTGATGATTTAAATGTTTTTAAACAAAGATTTAAGAAAATTTCATTAGGCCAATTTGATCAGGCACGTTTTGAAATTCAGAGTCAACATTCCGCAATTGCAGGTAACAATGCTCTAAAACTAGAGTTTATTCCTAGTCAGGAAGAAGATGCAGTACAGCTAACCATTGACTATCAACTGGATTTAGCAACCCCTGCAAATACACTTTTTTCAGAAAAGAGTTATGGTGTACAAACGCCTTGGCAACAAATTAATCGACAACTATCGACCTACCCTGCTCAAGCCAACGCATTAATTTTATTTAAATTAAATCAATGCCCAGAGCGAGTATTTCAACAAGATTGGCAAACTCCTGCACAATATTTCAATCAGCTGCACAGTTTCTTAAAAGAACACGCGCAAATGCCGATTTTTAATATCGAACTTGGTGCATATGTTGGCGTTTTACAAGCTGAAAACAGCACAGTCCTTAACTCCCAACTGACTAGTCTGCAAAGTTTGCAAAAAGAGCATTTATTAAAGATTAATGAGCTTAATTACTCGATCCAATTTAAGCTGAGCTATGCCCCAATTACTGAACCTTTAAATGAAGATAGCTTTTCAAGCTTACTTGCTCAAACAAGTCAGCAAGAGTTACCTAAGGCGCAGGCAGAAATTGAGTTGGCACCAACCATCGATATTATCGCTCCCGAACCTGTTAAATCTTCTATATCGCTTGATCTAAGCCTTGAGCAAGTCGATGCTCCTTTGCAATCTTCGTTATTGCAGCAATTAAAGCAGCAGTTAGCTCGAAGTGAAATTCATTTAAAATATCAGCAGATCTACGATAAACACGATCAAGAAACCCATAACTATGAGGTGACTAGCGGTTTTATCAGCGATGAACAATGGTATGACATAAATGACTTGGCTGAATTAAGAGAAGACAGTGAGCTTTCTATTCAATTAGATCGCTGGATTTTGGTTGAGGCATGTAAGCAACTACATAACTTTATTACTCAGTACCCTAAAGCCAAACTGATTATTAACCTGAATATTGATATCTTGCTCAAAGATAAATCCTTCCCCGAGCTAATTTCAAAACTACTCACCATTATTGGTAGTAAGCTTGAAAGCCCCCTAGTTTTACAATTTTCAGAACAAGCAATTCAGCCTCATCTTGCAATTGCCCAGCAACACATAGCTCGCCTGCGTCAACACGGCGCAGAAATTTCGATTCGGGATTTCAGCTCCTCTATGTATAGCGAATCAATATTGCAACAACTAGACGTTCAATATTTAAAACTGCAATCGAAGAAAACTGAGCTATTAAACTCAGATGATGGTCTAACACGCTTACAAGAAAAGGTTTTGAACTATTTGACTGTAAAACCTGTAGGGATTTTACTTAGTGATCTAGATGATATGAACTTATTTGCTAATGCATGGAATGTGGAAACACGTTTCTTACAAGGTCGCTATTTCCAGAAAAAACTTGATCGATTAACAGACGTACAAGACCAATAATGGTCTTGTACTGAAAAACAAAAAACGGGCATAAAGCCCGTTTTTTGTTTCGTGTTGCAGTATTAACGCTTGATAGAGCGAGACATACCAGCAAAACGTTGTTTGAATTTGTCGATACGACCACCAGTGTCTACATTCTTTTGCTTACCAGTGTAGAAGGGGTGGCAAGCTGAACATACGTCAAGGTAGATAGTTTCTTTACCTAAAGCAGAACGAGTTTCGATTACGTTACCGCAAGAACAAGTTGCAACTAATTTTTCATATTTTGGGTGAATATCGGCGCGCATCGTCGATTACTCCTAATTGGAAGAAAGGCTTAAGCTGTCATCGCAATTGATCACTCTCAACTTAAGTTGAGGACAGGCTCAAAATGAGCAGATCAACACCACAACAGACCATTCTTTTGGCCCACCGAAACCTCTAGGGTTAGAGCTAAGCACAACAAGTGGGCAACATTATACGTCAAATAATTTTCTTTTGCGAATTAATCTTGGGATTTAGCCAAGTAATTTGCGATCACCCCACACACCATTAACTGTATTTGGTGAAAAATCATAATAGGTAACACGATCATGCCTAAAGGTTGGCCAATAAATAAGATTTGCGCCATCGGAACACCACTCGCCAAGGTCTTTTTGGAGCCACAAAAGAAAACTGTAATTTGATCTGCTCGGTTAAAACCTAAAGCACGCGGTAGATAAAGTGCTAATAGCATAATAATTGTTAAAAGTACTGAACACGCAATTGTTAGAATGAGTAAAGTTTTCCAACTTACTTGATGCCAAAGCCCTGCAACTACTGCTCCACTAAATGCGCCATACACCACCATCAAAATCGAGCCTTGATCGAATGCTTTAACAATACTCGGAACTTTTGCCATATAAGGGAAAATATAAGGACGTAATAATTGACCTAAAATAAATGGCACTAATAGTAATAATGTAATTTGTATAATTGAAGTCGTCGGGTCAAATCCATGTTGGCTTTGGCCTAGAATAAAGAAGCTCACCAATACTGGTGTAATAAACATACCAATCAAGTTTGAAAAAGATGCACTGCACACCGCTCCCGCCACGTTCCCTTTTGCAACCGACGTAAATGCAATAGATGATTGAACTGTAGAGGGTAAAAAGCACATAAATAAAAAACCCCAGTACAGCTGTTGACCTAACAGAGGTAATAAAATTGGCTTAGCCAACAGACCAATCACAGGGAAAATAAAGAAAGTAAATGCGAAGACCAGTAAATGCATTTTCCAATGCAAAATACCTTCAATTACAGCCTCACGTGATAGTTTCGCGCCATGCAAAAAGAATAAGATTGCAATCGCGACTGTGGTCAGTGTATTGAAATATTGAGCTGCTTGACCACTGACTGGAAAAAATGTTGCGAGTAGTACCATTCCAACTAACAAAACTGTAAATCGATCAAGAGCCAATAACTTCAGCATAGCCATATCCTATGATTATTCTAGATAAATAAAAAACCCAGTTGATAAATTGACCATTTGGTCAAGCGTTCATCATACTGGGCTAAAAAAATAAAGCTAGGCTTTTAAGAACTAATTCTTAAAGCATCACAGTCAATTTTTAGTTATTTGTCGCATTAGCATCTTGTTGAATCAATTCGACTTTATAGCCGTCTGGATCTTCAACAAATGCGATAACAGTAACACCACCTTTCATTGGCCCCGCTTCACGCACAACTTTGCCACCACGTGCTTTAATTTCTTCACACGCTTTGTAGGCATCATCAACACCAATGGCAATGTGGCCATAGGCATTGCCTAAATCATAACTTGATGTATCCCAGTTATGGGTAAGCTCAAGCACGGTATTGGTTTCTTCATCGCCATAGCCAACAAATGCTAGTGTAAAGCGCCCTTCTTCATAATCACGCTTACGAAGTAACTTCATCCCTAATACTTCGGTATAGAACTTTAAAGATTGTTCTAAATTGCCTACTCGCAACATTGTATGAAGCATTCGCATGTTTATTCACCTGCCTTTTCTGATTCATGTGTTTGATGATCTCTTAGCAATTTTCCCACCCAAACCACTAAGATCAAGATTGGAATACCAATAAGAGTTGTCATCAAAAAGAACTTTGGGTATCCAATATTACTGACTATGGTACCTGAATATCCACCCAAAAGTTTTGGAGTAAGTGTCATGAGTGAACTAAAGATTGCATATTGAACAGCTGTAAATGAAACACTCGTTAAACTTGAAAGGAATGCAATAAATGCCGCACCAGCCAAACCAGAAGCCAAGTTATCGACAATAATGGCAAAATAAAGCCATAAAGAACTATATGGTTTAATGACCTTACCGCTGACTTCCACTGGTTGACCAGAAAGTGGATCAATATAAGCTACCGGTTCAATATTCACATCAAGTTCACTTGCCGCTTTTTGATTTGAGCTAACAGCATATGGATGAGATGCAGAAAGTATTTTTTGTTCGCCATCCATTACAGCTACGTTAAGCTCTTTACTGGTCGATGCCACTAGTTTTTTTGCATCAATGGCTGCACTAAAAACACCTTTTTGATCAGACATTTTTGCATCAAAATTTTGCCCATCAAGGCTAATGATAATTTTTTGCGTAGGAGTTAATGCTTGTCCAAAGTATTGCCCTCGAACCACAACACTTCCCTCACCATCTTTGAGTGAGACCTGATCATTGCCCATAACAGGTAAAATTTGTAGAGGCGATTTAGCTAACTCAGTTGTAAGTAATGGCTGAGTACGTGTAACAGGCGCTACATCATTTGAAGCATAAGCAGCTTTTACTTCAATTTGTTTTGTTCCGCTAAAAGCAGAACTTGGTACTTCTAATTTCCATAATCCGACTTCATCTGGCTTGACTTGATAGCTATGTTCACCAACTTTTACGTCTACCATATCTAATGGCTGACCAGATTTTACTAGTCCAATAAAAATTAAATTGGTAGAGCTAGCCAAAACAGCACCGACAAACATCAGTTTCATAATATTGATGCGCTGTGCTAAAAGACCACCTAAGAAACCGCCGACTAAACTAAATAGTACCCCATAGATTTTAACTGCTTCTGCAATTTGCTCTTTACTGAAGTTAAGATCTTGGTAGAACACATTAGAGATAACACCAGCAATAATGTCTGAAATACGAAAGAAACCAATAAGTAGCAACAACACTAATGCGAGTTTGACACCATAACGTTTAAAGAAATCAAGAATTGGTGCAATCCATGTCTCTTTAGCCATTTGCTGGTTAACTACACCAATTTTAACGAGTAGATAACCTACAAAAATCGCAGTAGCAGTTGCAGTTAAAAATCTTAAAGCCTCTAAACCAAATAACGCAGCACTGTCTTTAATATTGCCAGCTTGTGAAATGGCCTCGGTAATGTGTCCCGAATAAATATAAGTGACTACGAATGAAATAACGGCAATAAAAAATACGAGAACCAAACGGTAGTAATCACTACTCTTATAATTTTTATAAACTCGATTTACAACAGGCTCACGCACAAGTAGGGTCGTGACAATACCCAGTAACATAACGCCTGCCATGGTTAAATAAGTCGTTTTCCAAGCTTCGTAAATGTAATTACCTTTAGCAGTTCCCAAGTGGGCAGCTAAAAATAATGCACCCGCTCCAGCCACAATCATGCCAATTCGGTAACCAGCATTATAGGTTGAGGCCAATACTGTTTGCATTTCTGTTTCTGCTAATTCAATACGGTAAGCATCAATCACAATATCTTGGGTGGCTGCCGAGAAGCCGAGTAATACAGCACCTACCGCCATTTGGATAAGATAACTTTGACCTAAAGCAGGATCAGAAAAAGCCATAATACAAATAGCAAGAACGATCAAACACTGTGCAATTAACAACCAAGCTCGTCTTCGGCCTAATGTTTTAGTTAAGACAGGCACAGGTAACTCATCAATAAGAGGAGCCCAAACGAACTTAAAAGAGTAACCTAGGGCAGCCCAACTAAAAAAAGTGACTGCACTTTTATCAATGCCCGCCTCTCCAAGCCATAAAGAGAGACTAGAGAAAATTAATAAAATCGGAATTCCGGCAGAAAAACCTAGAAACAGCATAATTAATGCACGGCGATCTAAAAATGCTTTAAAAGCCGAGACCCAACCCGAAGCTTGTGTGGTCATTCGTTTTTTATTTTCCATAAATTATAAATGTGCCTATTCAAACCCTTCTTACAATTCCTTTCAAGATTCTTTATGCAATCAATTTTGTTTTGGCGATAAAAACGGCAAGTTTGCTTGATATTTTATGCTAAACCTGTATACCTTTAAGCTTCAACCTTCGTTTTCTTTTGCTGGATATCAACAGTGACACAAAAACTTGATCAAGTGACCATCTCAACTTTATCACTCGCTAAAACAAACACCACAAACGTCACAATAAATGCATTTCCTTCAGCTTTTGAGCAACCTGATATAAAAATGACTTTGGATAAAACAGCCTTAAAACCCGAACAACTTACACATATTCCAGATTTTGAAAAAATTCCAGCTTCTACAAAACGTATAAAACCGCTTAATAATTTTTTAGGGCAAGACCGTGCCAAAGCATCGGTAGAAGCAGGGATTTCTTTACCCTACTCTGGCTATAACATTTTTGCGGTAGGAACAGCAGGCTTGGGTAAACGCACCATGATTAAGCGTTTACTCCAACAACATGCGAAAACAATGCCGACTCCAGATGACTGGGTATATGTCTATAATTTTAAACAAGCACGCCAACCACTTGCTTTACGCTTTCCTGCTGGACAAGGAACCAAGTTTCAACATGCCCTTCATCAAACTTGGCAAATTATTTTAAAACAGCTTGAACGCCGTTTTAGTGCCGAGACCTATCATAACCGTATTGAGCGTATCCGTGAGGAAACTGGAGATGAGCAGCAACAAGCGCTTGTCGAGTTAACCAAAGAAGGTGAAGAGCTCGATTTAAAACTCATCTCTCGCAATGAAAAGCATGGCTTTGTACCTGTACAAGTAAAAGATGATCAGTTGCAAGAACTCACTCAAACAGAAATTGATGCTTTAAATACTAAGCAACGTGCTGAAATTGCCGCGAATGTTCGCTACATGGATAAAAAGCTCGAGCGTCTTGGTTTGCATTTAGGTGATTTAGAAGATGACGCACGTGACAAAGTCTCTGTGTTGAATCGGGACATCGCGACTCAAGTGGTTAAGCCACGCATGGATTTGATTTTAAATAAATATGGTCAAGTCAAAGGCCTTGAAGATTATTTAAAACAATATGCTCAAGATGTAATTGATAATGTTGAACTCATTTTAGAGCAAGAAGAAGATGACTTTGCTCCGGCAATGTTCAATCGTGTGCCTGCACGTTATCAGGCCAATGTAATTGTCTCAAACAAACCAAACAGTGGTGCACCGGTTATTTTTGAAGATTTCCCAACCCACTACAATTTGCTTGGTCATGTTGAACAACTTACTCACAACGGCACAATTACCACAGATTTCACGCTCATTCGTCCAGGTGCTCTACATCAAGCGAATGGTGGCTTTTTAATGCTTGAGGCCGAGCAATTACTCGAACAGCCTTATGCATGGCAAGGTTTAAAGCGTGCCTTGAAATCAGGTCAGCTCAAGCTTTCTTCTCTTGAACATATGCTGACGTTAACAGGCTCTATCTCGATTGAACCTGCTGCGGTTCCACTTGATATTAAAGTGGTTCTTATGGCAGAGCCTGAGATTTATTATGAAATTTTAGAAGTAGAACCAGAGCTTGGCAGTGTCTTTAAAATTCGTGCAGATTTTACCGATACTCTGCAACGTAATGACGAAAATGAACAAGCCTACATGCAGCTAATTGCTGATTATGTACAAGCGGATAAATTACTTCCGTTTGACCGCAGTGCTTTAGCAGCTTTACTTACCGACTCAAGTCGTCAGGCAGAAGACCAAAGCTCACTGTCGTTACATGCTTCAACTTTAGGCGACCTCATTCGCGAAGCACATCATCATGCATTTAAAGCCAATGAAAAGCTTGTAACTGACCAGCACATTAACTTGGCACTACAACACAGACAGTATCGCTTAGGTTATTTAAGAGAGCTTTACTGGCAAGATCTGTCACGTGGAACTCAGTTAATCGAGACTTCCGGTCATCGTTTAGGTCAAATTAATGCCCTCTCTGTCATTCACTATGCAGATGTTGAGTTTGGTTTACCTTCACGTTTGACTGCATCAGTCTATCAAGGTGGCGGTGATATTCTTGATATTGAGCGTAGTGTAGAACTTGGCGGTTCACTACATGCCAAAGGCGTGTTACTCATGTCTAGCTTCTTAAAAGCTCACTTTGGTCGTGAACAGATTTTACATTTCTCTGCTGCGCTTGCATTTGAACAAAGTTATGGGCAAGTAGACGGCGACAGTGCAACAGTTGCCGAGCTTTCTGCATTAATTTCTGCAATTAGCCAAATACCAATTGATCAATCATGGGCAATTACGGGTTCTATGAACCAGTTAGGCCAAGTTCAACCAATTGGTGGTGTAAATGCAAAAATTGAAGGCTTCTATGATGCTTGTAAATTACAAGGTTTAACTGGCAAACAAGGCGTCATTATTCCTCGGCAAAACATGCAGCATTTGATGTTACGCCAAGATGTGATTGATGCGGTACAAAGTGGTCAATTCCATATCCATGCGATTGACACGATTGATCAGGCGCTTGAAATCCTAATGGCCCGCCCTGTCGGTACACTCGATAAAAAAGGTAAATACAGTAAACACTCTATTTATGCTGCTGTAATGGAGCAACTCGAATATTGGCAAGCCATTGAAGATGGCGCAGAAATTGAAGAGGAGCCAAAGAAGAAAAAGAAAAATAAGAAAAAAATTAAGAAACATGAAGAACTTACTGCGGAAGATCTACCACAAGAAAGTGTAGAAGAAGTCGCAACCTTAAAACAGAAGTAATAAAAAAGGGCCTGTCAAATGCAGGCCCTTTTTACTTTTAGAGTGGCAAAATTAACGAACGATTTGGATCGCTCGTCCTCCTGCTAACTGACTAAAATATTGTTTAAGTGCTTCAACACAGCGCTGAATTTTCATTGGCTGTTGGTCATGCTTGGCAACTTCTGCATACAAAGTAAAAGTTGGTAATTTCCAATCTGGCATGAGTTCAATCAAAGAACCATTTTTTAACTCTTTTTGAGCATCTAAATATAGAATTCTTGCAATACCATGTCCTTGCTGACATAGCGCTTTTGCAATTTGTAAATTATTGCTCTGCAAACGGCTTTGCATTTCAATATTAAGTGTTTCACCTGTTTTTACATGTTGAAAATTGAAATGACGCGCGTCATTCATGACATTAATTGATAATAATTCATGATCTCTTAAATCATTAGGATGCACAATTGGACTAGATTGATTCAGATAACTTGGCGAAGCTACTAAAATCTGATCGACAAAAGCCATCGGAATGACAGAGCTACTTTCTTCTACTGGCGTAGAACTCATGCGCACTGCAATATCAATTCGCTCTTCAATTAAGTCGATATAACGATGCCCAACTTCAAAATGCACTGATAAACCGCGATGAGCTGACATCCAGTGAGATAACGCAGGAATAATGTGCTGAACTGCTAAATCAGGAGTAGTTGCGATACGCAAATCCCCAATTAAGTCATCCCTCAACTCATTAATTCTGATTTTCCCCCTTTCAGCAGCGGCCAACATTTCTTGACAGCTTGAAAAAAAAGCCTGTCCGGCTTCTGTCAAACTAAGTTTACGAGTGGAGCGATGTAAGAGAATTACATCCATTTCATGCTCGAGGGAGCGAATCTGCTGGCTCACTGCACTTGTTGTAATTCCTAATTCACGTGCCGCACCACTGAATGAACTTTTTTCAACCACACAAGCAAAAACACCCATCGCACGAAGCTGATCTAACATAGGTTTCCTCAAATCTAATTCTAAATTTATAAAAAAATGCTTATTGTTGTAATGAAAGCAACCAATTATATTATACGAGGAAACCTAAGTTTGATGCATTAGCTATTTTGGTAAAAGATTTATAGGATTAATTGGTTTTCCATCCAAACGGATTTGGAACTCAAGCATGACCTGTGAAGCCCCAGTAGAGCCCATCTCGGCAATTTTTTGTCCAGCAGTTATATTGTCACCGCTTTTTACAAACATCTTGCTATTGTGGGCATAGGCACTGATATAGCCGTCAATATGCTTAATTAAAACCAGATTGCCGTATTCTTTTAAACCATCAGCTGCGTAGACAACTTGACCATCTGCTGCGGCATAAATAGGGTCACCCTGATTTCCACCATAACGGATTCCTTTGACATTATTTGCCAAATTAAACCCTTGAATCACTGGCCCATTATTCGGTTTTATCCAGCGTAAACTAGAATTTGGTGCAACCGAAGTCACTGTCGTATTCGTTGACGGCGCGGTCGTTGTAGGCTGAGTTACTGGTGTAACAGGTTGTGTGGTTGGTAGAGCAATGGTTTGACGTTTGATTTGCTCAGGTTGTGCCATGACTTGCGTAGATACTGTTCTTGGTGAAGAACCTTTCTTCAAACGCAAAGACTGATTAACATAAATACGATATGGCGGAGCAATATCATTCATTTCGGCAATACTGATATAGTCGAGGCCATAACGCATTGCGATACCACTTAAAGTATCACCTGAACGAACTGTGTAATAGTTAGGAGCCATTGCATAGCGAGAACTATTATTAATTTGTGGTTTAGAAGCACACCCTGCCATAGCAACGGTAAAACCTACAGCCACAGACAACAACATAATTTTCATTATTTTGTCTTTTTGGATATGCACTCTGCTTTGTTGCCCAATTAAATGCATTGATCTCCCTCACTAAATGCTACAAATCATTTCGGCTAAGAGTACCAAAAAAGTAAGAGGAAACACGTTCCTCTTTTTCTTTATTCACAAAGTTATAACATTCGAGGCAAATTATTGACTCAAACTGATCTGTAAATCTTCTAAAACAGCGTAATTTGTTGCATCCATTTGAATAGGAGTAACACTTACATAACCGTTTGCAACGGCAAAGAAATCAGATTGAATCTGGCTAGAAACACGTTGCGGATCTGTAACCGCCTCACCTGCTAGACCAATCCAGTAAACTTGACGGCCTCGTGGATCGACATGACTGGTAATAGGCTTAGATTGAGCACGACGCCCTTGATACGTAATCTGAGCCCCTTTTAACTGTGGCACGTCAGGAATATTGATATTAAAGATATGTCGCGGAGGCAAAGCTGGTAATCCGCTTGCAATAAAATCATGAACCCACTGCGCAGCCTGAGCATAATCTTCTTTATTGTTATAGGCACGCACATCAGATCCAGCTAAAGACACAGCGATTGCAGGTTGTTTCATTAAACGACCTTCAAATGCGGCCCCTACCGTTCCCGAATATAAAACATCATCACCTAAGTTCGCGCCACTATTGATTCCGCTCACGACCAAGTCAAATTCAAAATCAAACAAACCATTCATGGATAAGTAAACACAATCTGCTGGTGTACCATTCACTGCCCAGACATCTTCGGCAATTTGAATGGGGCGTAATGGTCGATCCAATGTTAATGCACTTGAGAAACCACTTCTTTCACTTTCTGGTGCAACCACAACCACGCGTCCAAGTGGTCTTAATGCTTCAGCTAAAGCCTGTATACCTGGCGCAAAAACACCGTCATCATTCGCAATTAAAATATTCACTAAAATCTTTCTCTACAAATAAACCTAAAGGTTTTCACAATTGAATTATTTGTTGAATTATATATATTTATGCATCCATAGCATTATAAAATTGTGAAAAAATGAAAACTTTCGCTCCTTTTTTTCAGGTATTGGGGATCAGTATCACATTGTGTACGCAAGTGGTTTTTGCAGATGAGGATATCTCAACACAAGAGGCTGATAGCTTAATTAAAGATGACATTGCCGCAACGCAAGTTTTGCAGGAAATCTGCCCAGCTTTTGTTGGAACAAATAAAAAACTTGAGTCAAACGCTCAAAAAATTATTGCGATGTATTTAAGTGGTTATTCAAATAAATCAATGACCTTAACGACTCTACAAAACGATGCTGAATTTAAAACTTTATTAAATGAAGCACGTCTTGCGGCAAAACAAATGGACCATCATGAACAACATGAGCTCTGTGAAGAGATCGTTAATTATAAAGAATAGATCTTACTCTTTTTTGATCTAGAGACTTATTCATTTTGGGTTTTCTGTTTGCCATTAAGCAGAAAACCAACATAACAATACATTTTTTCCATTTTTTTAAATTCTAAATTGGTTAAGCTAACGGCATATTTAGAAATTTTATTTTGGGTTATCGATGTTTATGAAGAAAAGCTTAGTTCAATCGCTCTCTTTGGTTTTACTTATGAGCATGGCAACAGCTGGTTTTGCTGCTGATAAGAAGAAAACAACTGAAAAGAAAACCGAAAATGAAAATGTTGTTGAAGTCACTCCACAACAAGGCACGACTCCTGAAGAATTAGCTGCAATTCAAGTGCTTTCTGAAATTTGTCCAAGTTTGATTGGTAAAAAAGACGCTGATTTTGCTCAAGGCTATGAACGTTTAGTTAAAGACTACCTACCAAATGAAACCGATGCTGTTTCTGCATTAGAAAAACGTAGTAAAGACAAAGCTTTCAAGAAATACTTAAAAGAAGCACGTAGCGATGCGAAAGCTGCTGGTGATGAACAAAACACATTAGTTTGCCAAGACGTGAAAGCATATCAATCGCAAAACTAAATTAGTAAAAAACTCTTGAGTTACAATACTGTTTGAAAAAGCCGACTTCTCCCGTAGAAGTCGGCTTTGCTTTATCCTAAAATGCTAGGCTCTTCTGCTTCATACAAGATATTGGAATTACCTAGAATGACTCGAAAAAGCGCTATTGCTGCACTACTCCTCTTACCAAGTTTTTCTTATGCAGCAACTGTCTTATCAGCTCCGCCAGAATTAAATAATAAGTCTTATGTATTAATGGATTATGAGACAGGACAGATTCTCGCTTCTAAAAATGAAAACGAAAAGCTTGCACCTGCGTCTATGACAAAAATGATGACCAGTTACATCATTGAACAAAAATTATTAAAAGGTGAACTGACTGAAAATGAGCAGGTTCGTATGAACGAGTCTGCATGGTGTAAAGGAAGTAGCTCTGAATCATGTATGTATGTTCCTTTAAACGGTACAGCGACAGTTCTAGAAATGCTCCGCGGTATTATTATCCAGTCAGGTAATGATGCATCAAAAGCAATGGCTGAACATATTGCCGGAAATGAAGGCACGTTTGCTCATATGATGAATCAGGAAGCAAAACGTATCGGCATGGTGAATACCCAGTTTATTAACTCGACTGGTATGCCAGCTGAAGGTCACTATTCAACTGCAAAAGATATGGCTGTGTTAGCACAACATATTATTAAAGACAGTTCAAAATACTATCCAATTTACTCTGAAAAAGAATTTACTTTTAATGGTATTAAACAAGGTAACCGTAATGCCTTGCTTTACACTGACCCAAGTGTAGATGGTTTAAAAACAGGTCATACAGATGAAGCGGGCTACTGCTTAACTACTTCTAGTAAACGCGGTCCAATGCGTTTAATTTCAGTGATTTTTGGTACTCCAAGCATGTCTGAACGTGCAGACCAAACGCGTACGTTACTGGCTTGGGGCTTTGCAAACTTTGAAACTGCAAATGTTCAACCAGCCAATCAAGTTCTTGCAAAAGCAAAAGTTTGGTTTGGTAAAGAAGATGAAGTTCAAGTCGGTTTGGCTGAAAACTTTAGTGTGACTATGCCTAAAGGTAAAGCTGATGGCATTAAAACTCAGTTAGTCGTTCAACCTAACCTAAATGCGCCACTTCAAAAGGGTCAAGTTGTGGGTAAACTTGTTGCTAGCTTAGATGGCAAAGTAATTGCTGAAAAGCCTTTAGTTGCATTAAAGCCAGTTGAAGAAGCAGGTTTCTTTGCTCGTTTAATCGACCATATCAAGCAATTCTTCAGCAATTTATTCTAATTTTAGAATAGTTGAATTAAGCACTCATGCTATTTAGCCTGAGTGCTTTTATATTTTATAATTCGACTAAATTTTATTTTGATACTTCTTATGGCAAAGAACATTCGTCCTTATCTTGAACACCACCCTCAAGTAGATACAACATGTTATATCGATGAAATGGCTGTTGTAGTTGGTGACGTTAGCTTAGCTGAAAATGTTTCTGTCTGGCCCTTTGCAGTCATCCGTGGTGATGTAAATAGTATTCAAATTGGCAAAAACAGTAACGTACAGGACCATTGTATGTTGCATGTAAGCCATAAAAATGATGCCAAACCGAATGGCTCACCTCTGATTATTGGTGAAGATGTAACGGTTGGACACCATGTGACTTTGCATGGCTGTACCATTGGCAACCGTGTTTTAGTCGGAATCAACACCGTTATTCTAGATGACGTAATTATTGAAGATGATGTGATGATTGGTGCAGGAAGTTTAGTTCCTCCGCGTAAAGTCTTAAAAAGTGGTTATCTTTATGTAGGAAGCCCTGTACAACAAGTACGACCACTGACTGAAAAAGAACTGGCGTTTCTTCCTTATTCAGCAAGACATTATGTAAAAGTGCAAAATAATCATAAAGCTGCACAAGCAAATCAAGATTAATTATCTATCTTGATTATGAGTAATAAAAATTCTGCTTTTTAAACGATATGGTTTTGTCGTATTGCTCATATCGTTTAGCAGATCACCGTAGCCAAAAACCCCTAAATTTCGTATTATACGTTTTTTAAATCATGGTGCTTTTTTATGGCCGCATGGACTCCTCATGTCACTGTTGCTACAGTCGTAGAAAAAGACGGACGCTATCTGTTTGTAGAAGAGCATAGCGAAGGTTTTGTACACACAGTATTTAACCAACCTGCTGGTCATGTGGAATGTGGTGAGTCATTAACAGAAGCTGCCATTCGAGAAACACTTGAAGAAACAGGCCATCATGTTGAAATTGATGCCTTGCTTGGTATTTATACTTATACCCCGCCAATGTTTCCCGATCGCACTTATTACCGTTTCTGTTTTCTAGCACATGTAACTCAGGTTGAAAGTGATCCTCAACTCGACACAGGTATTATCGCTGCTGTGTGGATGACACCCGATGAACTTAAAGAATCTGCCCGTGCCCGCAGCCCTCTTGTGCTAAAAGCAGTTGAAGATGCTATGAAAGGCCAACATTATCCTTTATCGCTTATTTATGAGCACCCCTTCTCTCCCTCATTAACTTCTCATTTGGATGCCTAGTCCTATGCAACAACGTGTCATCGTCGGTATGTCTGGTGGTGTAGACTCTTCTGTTTCTGCAGCACTTTTACTTCAACAGGGTTATCAAGTTGAAGGTCTTTTCATGAAGAACTGGGAGGAAGACGACGGCACGGAACACTGTACGGCAATGGAAGACTTAGCCGATGCCCAAGCAGTAGCTGATAAAATTGGCATTAAGCTGCATACAGCAAACTTTGCTATGGAATATTGGGATCGAGTGTTTGAACTTTTCCTAGCTGAATATGCTGCTGGTCGCACGCCAAACCCAGATATTTTATGTAATAAAGAAATTAAATTCCGCGCATTTTTAGATCATGCCATGACTTTAGGTGCAGACTTTATTGCGACTGGTCATTATGCACGCCGTGGTGAAACCGCATATAACTCTAAAGGTGAAGCATATGCGCCATTATTACGCGGTGTAGATAACAATAAAGACCAAACCTATTTCTTACATGCCGTTCATGGTAGAGAAATTAATAAAACCTTATTCCCAGTAGGCGAAATCGAAAAACCTGAAGTTCGCAGAATTGCTGAAGAACTTGATCTTGCTACAGCCAAGAAAAAGGACTCAACAGGAATCTGTTTTATTGGGGAACGTCGTTTTAATGACTTCCTTAAACAATATTTACCCGCTCAGCCTGGGAAAATTGTACTTGATACAGGTAAAGAAGTTGGTGAACATCACGGTCTGATGTACTATACGCTCGGTCAACGTGGCGGAATTGGTCTAGGTGGTTTGAAAGGTGCAGCTGAAGGTGCATGGTTCGTACTACATAAAGATCTTGCCAATAATCGCCTCGTTGTTGGTCAGGGACATGAACACCCACTCATGCAAAGTACTCAACTGTGGAGTGAGTCAATTGACTGGGTAGCTGGTGAACAAAATATTCCAGTTGAAGGATTACGCTGTACAGCTAAAACGCGTTATCGCCAACCTGATCAGGCATGTACAATTTTTATTGATGAAAACACTGAACACGGTGTTCGCGTTGAGTTCGATGAACCTCAGCGTGCTGTTACACCAGGTCAAAGCGTTGTATTTTATTCAGATGAAGTTTGCTTAGGCGGGGGTGTCATTCACCATACAAATGCCCCTACACCAAATTTTATTTAAGGGAATGAATGGCATGGTGGAGTTACCATTTCAACAATCACAAGCCTTGAATGTTCGCCAAAACCGTGCCCTTGCCTTGGCTGGGGTATTTCAGGCCACCCAGCTCACCCACATGACAGCCATGACTGGTCAGCAAAGTATTGGTGAAACTGGTAACTTCTATTTTGAACTATTAATCAAAGCAAGTTTAAATATTCGCCCTACAGCCAACAATGGTGTTCAAACCTTAGATTTTTTTAATCAGTTGGCAGATATCTCTTTAGGGCTTAAAACACTCGAAAATTGTATTACTCAACCTTTTTCAAACATGCCTAAGTCTCGCCTTCCAAAAATGGGCACGGCCAAATTGCCAATGTCCTATGCGATGTCGCTCTTACAGCTAGAAAAAAAGGTTTATAGCAATCCTGAATATGTCGCAATCATTGAAAAAGCTCAGCAGAAAATTTTAAAACAGCTGTCTTTTTTTGATAATAACTACTTACACCCAAGCATTTTAGCCAATTTGGCGCAAACTTATGTTGATACGGCTGGCCAGATTAACCCACGCATTTTAGTTCGTGGTAATGCAGAAGCATTTAAAGATACCAATCATACTAACCGCATCCGTGCTTGTCTGTTTACTGGCTTGCAAATGGCCCATTTATGGCGACAACTCGGCGGTAGTTCGTGGAACATGATTTTTAGCAAACGTAAATTGCTACAAGATATTCAAGCACTTGCTCGTTTACAGTACCAAGTCGTTTAAGACTATAAACGAGATTTTTTTAGTTTTATGTTTATTCCAACATTAAGGAATCGTTATGAACGCTTTAACCGCACTATCACCATTAGATGGACGTTATGCCAGCAAATGTGATGCGCTACGCCCTTTTCTTTCTGAGTTTGGTTTAATCCATGCTCGTGTCACTGTAGAAGTGCGTTGGTTACAAGCACTTTCTAACCGTCCGGAAATTGTTGAAGTTGCACCTTTTTCAAATGAAACAAATGCAGCTTTAGATGCAATTGTTAGCAACTTCTCTGAAGAAGATGCAAATCGCATTAAAGAGATTGAACGTACGACTAACCATGACGTTAAAGCAGTTGAGTATTTCTTAAAAGAGAAAATTGCTGGTATCGCTGAATTACAAAATGCGGGTGAATTCATTCACTTTGCATGTACTTCTGAAGACATCAACAACTTGTCTCACGCGCTTATGCTTAAAAACGGTCGTGAAGTTTTAGTATCAAGCATGAAGCAAATCCTTAATGCGATCTCTGCTTTGGCAACGACTCACGCTGAACAACCAATGTTGTCTCGTACACACGGTCAAACTGCTAGCCCAACAACTTTGGGTAAAGAAATGGCGAACGTGGCATACCGTTTAGCTCGTCAAATCAAACAATTTGAAAACGTTGAGTTACTTGGCAAAATCAATGGTGCTGTAGGTAACTACAATGCTCACCTTTCTGCTTATCCAGATGTTGATTGGGCTGCTCACGCACAAGCTTTTGTTGAATCTTTAGGTTTAACATTCAACCCTTATACAACTCAAATCGAACCACATGATTACATGGCAGAGTTGTTTGATGCGTTACGTCGTTTCAATACGATTTTAATCGACTTTAACCGTGACGTATGGGGTTACATCTCTTTAGGTTACTTCAAACAAAAATTGAAAGAAGGCGAAGTTGGTTCATCAACAATGCCACACAAAGTTAACCCAATTGACTTTGAAAACTCTGAAGGTAACTTAGGTATTGCAAATGCAGTATTGGCTCACTTAGGTGAAAAATTACCAATTTCTCGCTGGCAGCGTGACTTAACTGACTCAACTGTATTACGTAATATGGGTGTTGGTTTTGCGCAAAGTTTAATTGCTTTCGATGCGTGCTTAAAAGGTGTTGGTAAACTTGAGTTAAATGCAAACCGTTTAAATGAAGATTTAGACCAAGCTCAAGAAGTTTTAGCTGAACCAATTCAAACTGTAATGCGTCGCTACAACATTGAAAAACCATACGAAAAATTAAAAGCGTTAACTCGTGGTCAAGCAATGACTCGTGACATGATGGTTAATTTCGTAAATGGTGATGAGCTTTCTCAAGTACCAAGCGAAGAACGTGCGCGCTTAGCTGAACTTACGCCTGCAACTTATACAGGTAATGCAGCTGAACAAGCGAAACAAATTAGCGATTTAATTAGCAAAATTTAATTAAAAAGTTTACAAAAAGCGGAGCTTAGGCTTCGCTTTTTTATTACACTCATATAAATCACAATAAAGACTTCATAAAATGATCGAAAAACAATTTAAACTTAAACACTATATTGCTCTTGGCTTGCTTTTGATTGCGATTGTCATTTCAGCTATTCAGCCTCTTGAATTTGAAGCCTATTTACTTCATCAAGCGGGCACAGTGTTTATGTTGATTTTGCTCTTTGTTATTTTTAAGAAGATTGGACTCGATTTTTTAAGTTTTACTTTCTATCTGCTGTTTTTACTCATCCATATTGTTGGTGCACATTACCTGTATTCATACGTTCCATATAATGATTGGATCCAACAAGCATTCAATTTTAACTTAGATCAATATATGGGTTGGTCCCGTAATATGTATGATCGTTTGGTTCATCTTGCCTATGGTATTTTTCTCTACCCTCTTACTTATCGCGTGTTTCAAGTGTGGTTACCATCAGTAAAGCCATTCAGTCTTTTTTTATTAGTAGTTCAATTTGTAATGGCATCAAGTGTTTTATATGAACTTATTGAATGGGCAATTGCTATTGGACTATCTCCGGAAGAAGCCGAAAATTATAATGGACAACAAGGCGATATGTGGGATGCCCATAAAGATATGCTGTTAGCAACTATTGGGGCAATTTTCTATGGACTTCTTGCACTGATGCTTCTATCTAAAACAAATAACTCATAAAAAAAAGCGCTCAATGAGCGCTTTTTTTTTAAAGGTTCTTTAGACTACGGGATAAGTCTGTTCTAAAAGGTTTTGTAAAACTGAAGAAGTTGTATCAGGTAAAACATGCTCAAGATTGGGAGTAATATTACTAGCGTTCGTAGTTACATCACTTTGATCATTTACTTGCGTAGGCTTTACTGCAGCTGAAGACAAAAGAGTTTCAATTGGGTCTGGTTCACTAGATGTAGAGCTTTTTAACAAATCATCTATTGGCACAGATTTCTGCTGCTGGCTATCCGTTTCATTTGTTGTGCTTTGTACTAACTTTAATGTATTTAACCCAACACTATCAGCAACAGATACAGTTTCTGTATGAGCAGTATCAACAGCTACCTCACTTAAACTTGTAACCTTTGGAGCGACCACATAAAACGTAAATGGTGAACTCACTTCACTGGTAAACCCTGCAGCATCTTTTTGCATTAGGGTAATCGTATGTTTACCAAGAGATAATTCTTTATCCAATGTAAATGACCAAGACGTATTCTTACCTAAATCACCTATTTCAATCATTGAAATTGCTACGCCATTATCATAAATAGTTAAAGTTGCATGTGATTCAACTTTGGCAGTAAATTTTGGAGTTGTATCTTCTGTTTCAGCATTGGCAGAAATTTGTTTTAAACTGGTACCATTATCATCATATACACTAAAACTAGGTTTAGCAGGAGGGGTTGTATCCTTGGTACCTGTTACCTCAAATGCTCCAGAACTATTACCTGCGCCATCTATTGCAATAACATCCGCAGTCTTATTATCAGTTAAAGCGGGTGAAATCGTAATTGTAAATTTCCCATCCGCATCAGCTACTCCACTACCAATAACCTTAGTACCTATTGTTATTTGTATTTTTGCATTAGCTTCGGCTGTTCCTGTTACTGTTGTTCCATCAGCATTAATTTGAGCTGTAGGTTTATCTGGTGCTATGGTGTCATAGCCAGATTTAATTTCTAAAGGCTTAGAAGTATTACCCGCCGCATCTTCAACAATGACTGTCGCCTTTTGTGTATCTTTTAATGCAGAAGAAAGCGTGATTTGAAATTCACCTTCTGCATTTGCCGTACCAGTTCCGATCACCTTACCATCAGCATCTTTTATCTGAATTTTTGCATTCGCCTCAGCTTTTCCTTCAATTACTGTTCCTTCTTTATTTACTTCCAGTAAGGGGATTTTTGGAGGGATAGTATCTTTGCCAGCAAAAATAAGTGTTGCTTCAGATTCATTTCCAGCAGTATCTACAACAACAACTTTACCACCCATCAAAGGTGGAGTAAATTTATAAGAAAACTTCCCTTCTTTACTTGCAGTTACAGTATCTATAAATTTGTCATTAGCATCATAAATGAAAACTTTTGCATCGGGTTCAGTCTTACCATCCAAGATTGAACCATCTTCATTTAATTGAGCTTCTGGTGCATCTGGAGCAATTGTATCTTTCTTTCCAATAAACTCACTTTCTTTAGAGATATTGCCAGCAGCATCCTCAGCAACAACCTTTAGTTTATTTCCATCTGTTAAAGGTTTATCGAGCTTAATCGTAAAGTTTCCACTTGCATCTGCCACACCCGATGCGATCGTATTCCCGTTCAAATCTCGAATATAAATTTTTGCATTCGCTTCGGATTTTCCTGTCACAGTAACAGTATCATCACCCACAGTAGCAGTCGGTGCAGCAGGAGCTAAGATATCTACAGGTCCTGAAGAATCATCTTTGTCATCATTATCAAAAGCCCAAAGATATAAGCCTTCGGCAACTAAAACCGCTAAACCTGCTTTTAATACATTACCCATCGAAAAAGTTGGGGAATCATCAACCGCCATTGTTGAGGCTGGTTGGCTCGTGCTGGTATAGGCTAAATCTGTGACATGGTTTAAACCTGTATAGTCGATTACTTTACCCTGAGCATCAAATTGTGCTTCAACAAATTTTCCATGCTCAGTCGGAAGAACAAGTGAATGTTCTGTCGTATTCGTTACTTCATTAAAGAAATTTTCTAAGACAATAGTCTCTCCATTTTTTAAATGGACGACTAGATTTCCACCTTGTTTTTCCACCGATGCTATATCTTTTTGACTTACGCCAATTTGAATAATAGAAGGTTTACTTAACACGACCTTATTGAGCTGACCATCTTGCAGAACGTCCAAACCCTCTTTGGATGCTACAATTATTCTTGTCATTATTTCCTGTCCTAAATTTCAGTTATATTTTTAAATGTCTAACTTTTTAAATATTTCATTTAAAAGCTATTTTATTGCTGTTTAAAATATCAAAACCATGTGGTTATCACAATTCAAAAATTATATTTATCAACATTTATTTTTTACTTTCCATTAAAAATCTAAGCATATTTAATCAGACAATTTTGAATATTAATTTTATAAAAAAACCAGCATTTAAGCTGGTCTTTTTATAACATTTGAATTATATAAACTTATAGTTTTGGATCACGCACTTGTACAAGCGTCGTGTTCGCTTTTGCTAGGCTTTCCATTACTTTGCCGATTACAGTAGGAATCAAACTATCTGCCATTTGCGCTGCTTGTAAACCCAGCTTTTCACCTAAGGTCGCTTTCTTACGTGTATTAATCACATACACATCATGTTGCGGCAATAAAGCTAATAAGTACTCATCAGATGTTTGTAATTTATCAACAAGGTTCAGATCTAGGGCATCTTCACCATACCAATGTTCACCTGTCGCCACTTTATCGACATTAAGCTGTGGGCGATATTTTTCTACAAAGTGCTTAAATAACACATGAGTTTGTTGCAGTTCTTCTTCAAACTTCGCTTTACCTTCAGGCGTATTTTCACCAAACATAGTTACAGTACGCTTATACTGCCCTGCTGTGTAAAGCTCAAAATCCACATTGTGTTCTTTTAAAAGACGATTAAAGTTTGGAACTTGAGCAACCACGCCAATTGAACCCACAATAGCAAACGGTGCTGCAATAATTTCATTTGCAATACATGCCATCATATAGCCGCCACTTGCAGCGACTTTATCAACACAAATTGTTAAATGAAAACCTGCATCGCGTAAACGCACCAACTGAGCTGCTGCTAGACCATAACCATGCACCATACCACCTGGGCTTTCAAGACGAACCACAATACGGTCACGTCCTGCTTTAGCAGTTGCTAAAATCAGAGTAATTTCTTCACGCAAGTTTTCAACTGCCGAAGCTTGAATATCACCTTTGAAATCTAAAACAAAAATTTTCTGATTATTTTTACGGCGAATTTTAGCTTCTTTAGCAAGTTGTTGAGCTAATTGTAAAAGTTCTAAACGGCTTGCCGTAGTTTGCGCAATTTTTTTTCTCTGTTCATTGACACGTGCATTTAAATGGCTGACACGTATTTCCGCAGGGAGTTTAGGCAAATGGAATAACATAAAATTCTAAGCTCATAAGTTTATCTTTATAGCCTTAAGATGTGGTCCTTTTGATTAAAATTCAATAGCGATTTTGCAAAATAGAGCCATTTTCATTTATAAAATAAAAAAAAAGAGCACATGGCTCTTTTTCTTTTATTGTTTATTAATCAACCGAAGCGACCAGTAATATACGCTTCCGTTAACTGATGGTCAGGTTGAGTAAAGACTTTTTCAGTTGAGTTGACTTCAATTAAATCACCTAAATGGAAATAAGCAGTACGATCAGAAACACGTGCCGCTTGTTGCATTGAGTGAGTCACAATCACAATTGTGTATTGATTCGACAATTCAGAAATAAGTTCTTCTACTTTTGCTGTTGCAATTGGATCGAGTGCAGAACACGGCTCATCCATTAAAATCACTTCAGGACTAACAGCAATGGTACGTGCAATACATAAACGTTGTTGCTGACCACCTGATAAACCTGTACCTGGCTGGTTCAAACGGTCTTTAACCTCATCCCACAAACCAGCTTTACGTAAGCTATTTTCAACAATTTCTTCAAGGTCATATTTATCACGCGCTAAACCGTGAAGTTTAGGCCCATAAGCCACGTTGTCAAAAATAGATTTAGGGAATGGGTTTGGCTTTTGGAACACCATACCAACCTGAGCACGCAATAATACAACGTCTAGATTTGGGTCATAAATATTGTGGTTATCGAGGGTAATTTTACCTGTTACGCGGCAACCATCAATCGTATCGTTCATACGGTTTAACGTACGAAGAAACGTTGATTTACCACAGCCTGAAGGACCAATAAATGCGATCACTTCATTTTGGTAAATATCTAGGTCAATACCTTTGATAGCTTCAAAATCACCATAGTAAACATGGGCATCTTGTGCACTAATTTTGATTTCGTTTGAGTTCTGCTTTTTTGAAGTATGTGGTTCAAAATGCGAAACATACGAAGTGCCATGATTCAGCGATTTATCTGTAAATTGAGATTGTTCAGTATTCACTAACTTATCCTTTTCTAAGGAATTCGTAATATCAATAGTATTCATGATTTATCCTCTATTACCAACGCACTTCGAACTTTTTACGTAACCAAATTGCAAGACTGTTTAAACCAATCATTAATGCAAGTAGTACGATAATCGCAGCAGCAGTACGGCCTTCGAAGAAGTTACGCAACTCATTACCCTGCCATAAGTAGACCTGTACAGGTAAAGCAGTTGCTTGATCAAATGGAGTTGCTGGAATACTTGCAACGAATGCACTCATTCCAATTAAAAGTAAAGGTGCGGTTTCACCAAGCGCATGTGCAACACCAATAATTGCACCTGTCATAATGCCCGGTAATGCCAACGGTAAAACATGATGGAAAATCGTTTGGAACTTAGAAGCTCCCAAACCAAGTGCCGCTTGTCGAATAGAAGGTGGTACTGCTTTTAATGAAGCGCGCGTGGTAATAATCACTGTTGGTAGTGTCATTAAGCTTAAAACCAAACCACCCACCAGCGGAGCTGATAAAGGCAAATGCATCCAGCCAATGAAAATTGCAGCGCCAAGTAGACCAAATACAATTGAAGGAACAGCAGCAAGGTTATTGATGTTAACTTCAATAATGTCGGTAAGAACATTTTTTGGAGCAAATTCTTCAAGATAGATTGCGCTGGCAACACCAATTGGGATCGCAATGATGATCACAATCAGCATCATGAATAATGAACCCATGAATGCACCTGCAAGACCACTAATTGCTGGAGAACTACGAGAGTCAGGATTCTTAAATAAGTTCAAGTTAAATGTACTTTCAAGAACACCTTTCGCCTTTAATTCATCTGCAAGCTTACGCACTTCTGGATCGAGTTGTTGCTGATCATCTGGTAATGAACGGTCAATATTACCTTTTAACCAAACATCAACGTTCGCATCACCTAAGAAGGTAATATTTTCTTTTTTACCAATAAGTGATGGATCTGCAAAAACCATATCACGAAGGCGATAAGCTTCCGAGCTTGCATATAAGCTACTCAAGTAGTCACGTTGTGATGCAAGTGCAGGATCTTTAGCAATCATTCCATTTACAATGATGCCATCCCAATCGACCATACCCATTTTAGTTTGCCAATCAACATAACGTTCTTGGTAATGCGCAGGTGTTTCACCTTGAGTACGTACAGGTACTGGTCCTGCATCAATCACTTTAGGGTCAAAGTAAATTGGAACATTCATACTGGTTTGCCAAAAAGCAGGTAAACCTTTTGCCAAAATACTACCGAACAAGAGAGCAACGAATGCAAGACCAATAATGACTGCCGAGAAACCCGCAAAACGGAAAGCTTTTTCTTTACGATGACGTTTAGCCAAAGATTTTTCAATAACCTGTTTACGTCGTTCACGTGTTTCGGCAGCAGTTTTCGGATCAAATACGTTCTGATCCATAGGAGACGATGTATTTGATGTACTCATTCGTATTGCTCACGGTATTTACGCACAATGTACAGTGCTACAATATTTAATCCCAAGGTAATAACAAATAGTGTTAAACCTAGCGCGAATGCAACCAATGCTTGTGGACTTGAGAAGTCTGTATCTCCAGTCAACTGTTTTACAATAGTTACTGTCACTGTCGAAACAGCTTCAAATGGATTTGCGTGTAAAAGTGGACTGTTCCCTGCTGCTAAAACCACAATCATGGTTTCCCCAACAGCACGAGAGACTGCCAATAAGAAAGCGCCTGTAATCCCCGGTAAAGCTGCTGGTAATACAACTTGGCGAATTGTCTCAGACTTAGTCGCACCAAGTCCTAAAGAACCGTCACGTAGTGCACGCGGGACTTGAGTAATAATGTCATCTGACAAAGATGACACAAACGGGATAATCATAATTCCCATTACAAAGCCAGCAGTTAAAGCACTCGTCGCATTAATCTCTAAACCAACATATGCACCCGCTGCTTTAAAGAATGGTCCAATAATCATCATGGCAAATACACCATAAACAATTGTTGGAATACCAGCTAAGACTTCAATTGTTGGTTTTGCCCATGAGCGGAACCATGGTGAAGCATATTCAGCTAAATAAATTGCGATCATTAATCCAACTGGTACAGCAACGAGTAGAGCGATACTACTGACCATGAGCGTACCCCATAGCAATGGTAATAAACCATAACTGCCTTCAGCATTACCAGAAGTACTAAAGCCCGGATTCCATTCTGTACCAAAGAAAAAGTCCATTGGACTGACAAAACGGAAGAAGTGCATTGCTTCGCCAAACATCGACATTACGATACCGATGGTTGTCAAAATCGCAACACCAGAACATAAAATCAAACCAACATTAATGGCACGTTCAACTTGGTTACGAGCACGATATTGTTGGCTGATTTTTTTCTTTGCCCAAACCAATCCCAATAAAGCAGCACAAATTACAACAGCAAATTTGGCAAAAGAGCCAATGGTTTGAAATTTTGCAAACTGTTGAGCAGCAGCTAATTCGTAGGCTGCCGGTTTATCGCTTACCCCAAAACCTGAAGCAATTGATTGAACACGATCAACCAATACACTTCTACCCGCTTCATCAAGAGAAGCACTTACAGACGCCGGAATATTATTAAAAATAATATGATTTAAAATACTTGGTTCAACCAAGTTCCAAATGATCAAAATTAAAAAAGCAGGGATACCGCACCAAAGACCAACCAGTGCGCCATAATAACCAGGACGAGAATGTAACGTCGCCGAGTTGCTTCCCTTACCTGCTATGTTACGGCTCTTTCTCAGCCCAAGTTGATATGCAATTGCCACGAGGGCTAACAACACACCGATAAGTAGCAGATTCATGTACTCTCCACTGTTTTCTCAATTGTCATAATTTGGAAAAACAAGTTAGACAAAAAGGCTGATGAACTCTTAAGATCACCAGCCTTCATTCAAACTAACTTATTTAACAGTTTTACCTGCTTTAAAGTCAGCCAAAACTTTTGCACGTTCAGCATCAGACATCGCGATTAAACCATCACGTTCAGCTTTAGAACCTTTACCAGTTGCTTTCTTGCTTACGAAATACTCTACATATTGCGGTAAGCCTTTAACTGATTTTAAGTGTTCGCCTTTCACGTAGAAGTACAATGGGCGCGATACAGGGTATGTACCATTCAATACTGTCTTCTCAGATGGAACAACGTTGTTTACTGTTGCTACACGTAACTTGTCACGGTTCATGTCATAGAAACTTAAACCAAAGACGCCTACAGCACTTGGAGAAGTTTTTAAGCGCGCTAATGTTTCTGTATAGTCGCCAGCGATTTCAATTACACGGCCATCTTTACGGAAAGTAGAACATGCTTTCTTCTGAGCATCTTTATCTAAGCTCTTGAAGTATTCATATGCTTCACAACCAGCTTCAACCATTTTCTCTTGGAAAACTTCACGAGTACCGTGGTTAGATGCAGGGATTACAAGAGTAATCGGTTCATTTGGAAGTGTTTTATCAATTTGATTCCAGTTTGTATATGGGTTTGGAACCAATTTACCTTTTGAAGGTAACTGTGCAGCTAAAGCAGCAAACACATGGTAAGGTTTTAATTTATAAGCTGCTTTGTGTGAGTTAGACGCGAATACAATACCGTCATAACCGATTTTGATTTCTTGAATTTGTTTTACACCAGCTTTGTTACAAGCTTCGATTTCAGTGCTTTTAATTTTACGAGAAGCGTTAGCAACGTCGATCGTGTTATCGCCAACACCTTGACAGAATTGTTTCAAACCAGCAGAAGAACCGCCAGAACCAACTACAGGAGTTTTAAATTGAGGGAAAGTATTACCAAACTCTTCAGCTACAACGCTGGCAAATGGTAATACAGTTGAAGAACCAGCAATTTGAATCGTATCACGAGCTGCATTTGCAGTCGTTGTTACAGCTGCCCCAGTTACTGCTAACGCAATTGCGATTTGACGTGGATTTAAGCGCATTCTGTTCTCTCTCATTAATGCAATAGGTTGTACGTCACTTTTTGTTGAGTGCTTGTACGCTCTTCGATAGCTGCATTGTGAATAGAAAATATGACAATTAAGTTACAGTATGATGACGCTTTAATGATTTCGATATTGTTAACTGTCACATTAATATTTTTTATGTACTATCAATTAGTTATTTTAAATATAGAGATTATTTTACCCTCTCTATCAATCTATATTATGACATTAACTAAAAATATTAAATTTTAATTTTTTATAAAATATAAAAACAAAATTTATTATAAATATATTAAAAAACGGTAATTTAGTGATTTATTAATTTTATTATTTAAATATTTTCTGTCATTAAAATTATTATTAAAAATTTCTAGAAAAAAACAATTTCTTTGTAACATGAAAATAATATGACAAGAGATAAAGGGTTACCAACCTTAAGGCTGATAACCGCAATATCATTGTCAATTTAAAGGATCAATTCGATTGTACTTCTGGCAGAACAACCATTTTTTTACGATATTTTAAGAAGTACATCACAGCTAAAACAGCAAGCCAGATTGGCCCTAAAATAACTGCCAATCTCATATCTGGAGTCATCGCCATAATAATAAGAATAAAGCATACAAAGCTAATGGTTAAATAATTACTCCAAGGACTCATAATGCTTTGGAACTTAGTTTGGCGTCTTTGCAATTTCATTGCTTTAGTAAATTTCAAATGCGTCACTGAAATCATGAGCCAGTTAATGACAAGTGCAGCCACCACAAGCATCATGAAGAGCTGAAAAGCTTGACCAGGAATCAGATAATTCACGACCACACATATTGCTGTAATAGATGCAGAAACAACTGCTGCTGGAACCGGAATACCGCGACTGTTTACTTTTTTCAAAATTGCAGGAGCATTACCCTGCTCTGCCAAACCATGCAACATACGGCTATTACAATAGATACAGCTGTTATAAACTGAAATAGCAGCAATCAAGACCACAAAGTTCAGAACGTTCGCAACACCGTTACTATTGAGTGACTGGAAAATCATAACAAATGGACTGCCGCCTTCTGCCACCATGTTCCATGGATAAAGACATAAAAGAATACCGATTGCACCGATATAAAAAATTAAAATACGGTACACAATCTGATTTACTGCTTTAGGAATAGTCGTTTCAGGTTTCTTCGTTTCAGCTGCAGCAATACCAATTAATTCCAAGCCACCAAATGCAAACATAATGACAGCTAAAGCCATGACAAAACCGTGAATCCCGTGCGGGAAGAAACCACCGTGTTGCCATAAATTTGCAACACCCGCTTGCGGACCTGCTGAGCCTGAAAGTAAAAGATAAGCTCCGAAACCAATCATACTTAAAATGGCAACAATTTTAATGCAGGAAAATAAGAACTCGGATTCCCCAAAAAAGCGGACATTTACCAAGTTAATGCCGTTAATTAAAATAAAGAAAAATAAAGCAGTCAGCCATGTCGGAATTTCAGGCCACCAAAACTGTATAAATGTCCCAATCGCACTCAATTCAGCCATACTGACGAGTACATACAATACCCAATAGTTCCAGCCAGACATAAAACCCGCCATTTTGCCCCAATATTTGTTCGCAAAATAACTAAAAGAACCACTGACCGGCTCTTCAACAACCATTTCACCTAAATGGCGCATAATTAAAAAGGCAATAATTCCTGCAATTGCATATCCTAATAAAATTGAAGGACCAGCCAATTTAATTGTTTGTGAAAGACCTAAGAATAATCCTGTACCAATCGCCCCTCCGAGTGCGATGAGTTGAATATGCCGATTGGATAAGCCTTGTTTTAACTCGTGCTTATTGTTTGCATCCATAACATTATCTCCAATGTTGGTGTCACTTCCTGTACACCTTTATTCAGCACCATATCCGAAGGCCAGAACCCGGCCTTCGGAAATAAGTAGCTTTAATATGAGTCCATTTAATTTTTGAGAAGACTTGTCCTGTCTTCTATTTAAAAAGAGATTGCATCCTTACATTTAATCGGTTGGGAACGCTCCTTTAAAATTTCGTAACCGCGATCACCGTAGTCAAAACGAGCAATCACAGAAGCAAATTTTTTCAAACTTACCGGCGCATCCATTGCTGGTAGTTTTAATTCAATGAAAGTTAACTGATCATTTTGCTGAACATTATCTAGAACGTTCTTAAGCTGGCCAGCGGTTTCAACCACATAAGTTGTATGGCCTTTTTTACCGTTAAATACCGCAGGAATTTCAGTGTATTTCCAGTTTTGCACGTCGTTATAGGCCGCGTTTTCACCCATAATTAAGCGCTCAATGGTATAGCCGCCATTGTTCAGCAAGAAAATGATTGGTTTTAAACCATGACGGATAATTGTAGAAAGCTCTTGTACCGTAAGCTGGAAAGAACCATCGCCAATAAATAAAATTTGACGGCGTTCAGGAGCTGCCAGCAAGCTACCAAGTAAAGCTGGCAAGGTATAACCAATAGAACCCCAAAGCGGCTGAGCAATATATTTAGCTGTAGCAGGAAGCTTTATTCCTGACAAAGCAGAGTTTGATGTCCCTACTTCACCAATAATCACATCATCTTCTTTTAAAAACCCTGAAATGTAATTCCAAAGCACATCTTGGCTTAGCTTTTGTTGAGCTGGAGCTTCAATTACTTTGTGAGGTTGTTTTTCAAGAAGAGGTGTTGTTGATTTACGTGGCGCAACTTTTTTATTTAGCTCCACAAGTAATTGTCCAATTTCAATACCCGGAAAATCCTGACCAAAAATATTTAGGCCATAAGATTTAATTTCGATGTAGTTCTTGGTCTCAATTTGATGAGTAAATACAGCGGAGCCTACATCGGTAAAGCGTGCGCCAACACCAATTAAACAGTCAGATTGTTCAATGATATTTTTCACATGCGGTTGGCTTGCCCCACCCACATAAGTTCCAATGTAACGAGGTGAGCCTTCATCCATAATATTTTTTGCAGTATTCATCCCTGCAAATGGAATTGAGCATTTTTGAGACAAATCATTTAAAAGTGAAGTTACACCAAAAACTGAAGCTTCATTATCAATAAGAAGTGCTGGGCTTTGAGCATTTGCAATAATGTCACAAAGTTTGCTTACCACACTCTGCAATAATTCAGGTTCAATAGCTGGGTAGCTTAAGTCAAGCGGACGCTCAGATACTTCAATTTTAACGTGAGTAATATCGCCTGGTAGTTGAATGTGTACAGGACGGCGTTCCAGGAAACACTGACGTAATACACGGTCAATTTCAAAAGCTGCATTTGCTGGAGTTAAACGTGTTTGGGCAACTGTGAACTCTTTCATACAGTTCATAATATTGTCGTAGTTACCATCGACAAGCGTGTGGTGTATTAGTGTGCCCTTTTGAACCGCATGTAAAGGCGGAATACCTGAGATATGAATAAGAGGTACATTTTCTGCATAGGCACCTGCGATGCCATTAATGGCACTTAAGTCACCTACACCATAAGTGGTTGCCAAGGCAGAAAAACCGTTAATTCGTGCATAACCGTCTGCTGCATAGGCAGCATTTAATTCATTACAATTTCCAATAAATTCGAGTTGTGGGTCTGCTTCAACTTGTTCTAGATATGAGAGGTTAAAATCACCAGGTACTCCAAAAAGATGTTGGATACCCATTTGTTTTAAACGAAGATTTAAAAAGTCACCGATTTCTATGAACATTGCTCTATATCCTTTGAGACCAATTTTTATTCCATAGAAAAATAATATTTCATCTATCTTTTAGATTTCGTGCATAATGAAAACGCATTTTAATAAAAATACATGATTTGTGTATCATAAAAGGATTTTATGCAATGGATAAGTTCGACTGGCAAATCATTCAGGCACTACAAAAGAATGGACGGCTCACCAATCAGGAAATAGGAGATTTAATTGGTTTATCTGCTTCGCAATGTTCACGACGACGTCAATTACTCGAGCAAAAAGGCATAATTCTAGGCTACACTGCACGCATCCAGCAGCAGGCACTAGGCCTAGAAGTTACAGCGATGATTCACATTAACTTAAGGACACACGAGGCAAAATCACAACAGGCTTTTCAAGAGCTCATTGAAGCTGAAGACAACATTCAGGATGCATTCTCCATTAGTGGTGATGCAGATTTTATTTTAAAAGTCGTTGCAGAAAATTTAGAACAGCTTTCTCAATTTGTGACCGAAAGATTGCTTTCTTATAATTTTATTGGGCACATAAAGTCTTACATCGTTCTGAAAAAAATTAAAGAACAGAATCATTTTTTAATCAAACCTAAAAGCGTGAGCTATCATCACTCCCAATAAACAGCTCAGCTTTTCACTCATACAAGTGAAAATAAAAAGGCGGATACTAGATCCGCCTTAAAATTAATATTTAGACTTTACTAATATGAACTGTTTGCCCGATCGTATTTTCAAGTAAACCTTCCAAGCCAAATTCAGCACCTAAACCAGACATTTTCCAGCCGCCAAAAGGCGCATGAGGAAGAACTTCTGCATGGGTATTAATCCAAACAGTACCACATTGAAGCTGACTAGCGTAAGTCTGTGCTGCTTTAATATCTGACGACCAGATTGAACCACCCAAACCAAACTCACTGTCATTGGCACGAGCAATAGCATCGTTGATATCGGTATATTTTAAAACAGGTAACACAGGGCCAAATTGCTCTTCTTGTACCACACGGCAAGAATCAGAAACTTCAGTCAAAATAGTTGGTGCAATAAAGTAGCCTTGCTCTGGTAACTGCCGTTGACCAGAAAGTGCTTTTGCACCTTGTGCAATCGCTTCAGCAATAAGAGCTTTCACTTTGTTATATTGCATTTGGTTTTGTACTGGACCAAATGTTGTAGAAGATGCCATTCCGTCACCCACAACTTGGGCGTTGGCAATATCAGCTAACTTTTGAGATAAAGCTTCATATTGGCTTTCATGCACATATAGACGTTTTAACGCCGCGCATGTTTGACCAGCATTCAAGAATGCCATATTAAAAATCTTAGCTGCAATTTCATCAATATTTGCATCTGGTAATACAATACCAGCGTCATTACCCCCAAGTTCTAAAGTTAAGTGTTTTAGCTGCTGAGCTGCACCAGCCATAATGTGCTGACCTGTTCGAGTTGAACCCGTAAATACAACTTTTTGTACATCTGGATGCGAAGATAATGCTTCGCCAATCTCACCAGCACCAACCACAATTGAAATAACACCAGCAGGAACTTCTTGCTGAATGATTTCACACAAACGCAAAGTCGATAGTGGTGTGTATTCCGAAGGTTTACTAATGACAACGTTACCTGCACGCAAAGCAGGCATGATATGCCAAACCGCAATCATGAGTGGCCAGTTCCATGGCGTAATTGAAGCCACTACACCTAATGGTTGGCGATGGCGCTCAATACGCTTAGTTTCACTGTCTTCAATTACTTCTACAGGTAAATCCATTGCAGCCGCATAACGCGTCCAGCCAATTGCACCCTGCACTTCCATTTGAGCAAGTGCGAGTGGCTTACCTTGTTCAAGCACAACCAACTCTGCGAGCATTTCAGCATGCTTTTCAATGCCATCTGCAATCTTATTTAAGATCGACTTACGCTCTTCGTGCGAAACTTGTTGCCAAGCTTTAGATGCTTGTTTAGCAGCACTCACTGCCTGATTTACTTGCGCAACCGATGCTTTTGCACAACGTGCAGCAGTTAAGCCAGTAGCAGGGTTAAGAATTTCTAGTTCACCTTGTTCACCTGAACAAAGTTGACCGCCAATAATGAGTTTAAATTCATTGAGCATATTCGCTTGTTGCATTTCTTCTTCCTTGTCTTAATTGTAATTACAGCCACTTACTTTTTTCAGTTAAAGCGGGATTATTTAAATTGAGTACGATATTGATATATCAATGCGACCCAAAATATGGGGAACATACCAATACAATAAGAAATTTGCTCCCCATAAATCATGCATAATTATTTTTGTTTTTTGAAAATATGCATGTTTTGTGCATATCAATCTCTTGTGATGCACACTTTAAATAAAAATAATATGTAATAAAAAAGCCCGGCAATAAACCGAGCTTTTTTTTGTTATCAACTCAATTAGTCGATTGGTGGTACATAGTTACCAGAAGCAATTGCATCTTTAATGCGGTCAGCTTCAGCCAATACTTGACCTAAAAGGTTTTTAACGTTTTCAAATGTCACAACAGGGCTTAATGTTGTCATTTTCAATGACTGTACATTACCAACTTTTGTTACACCGATATTTGCCTCACCACGTGCAAACAATTCGTCTGCTACGTTTTGGTTCAAGCTATCGATAAACTCAGCTGGGTAGCCTTGTGGAACAACGCGGAACAATACCGAAGCAAACTGTGGTTCAACTAAAAGTTCTAAACCATCAGTTGCCTTGATGTAATCTGCAACTTCACGAGTAAGTTTTACACCATGGTCAATCATTGAACCATAAAGGTCTTCACCTAGTGATTCAATTGTCATCCACAATTTCAATGCATCAAAACGACGAGTCGTTTGTAATGACTTAGACACAAGGTTTGGTACACCGTGCTCTTCGTCATAAGCAGAGTTCAAGTATTCAGCTTCGTAGTGCATGAAACGATAGTTCGCTTCATCTTTCAACAAGAACGCGCCACAGCTAATGCTTTGGAAATAATGCTTATGGAAGTCGAGAGTAATTGAGTCAGACAACTCAATACCATCAAGCATTGCACGGTAGTCATTTGACAGAATTAATGCACCGCCCCATGCCGCATCAATATGCATCCATGAACCATATTTATTGGTAATTTCACGGATTTTCTTCAATGGGTCAATTGCACCGGCATCAGTCGTACCTGCTGTCGCAACGACACAAGCAACAACTTTACCTTCAGACTGAAGATGCGCCATCGTTTTTTCGAGAGCATCTACATCCATCTGTGCATTTTCATTCACAGGAACAGTTACAACTGACTGGAAGCCCATACCCATCATTGCCATGTTCTTTTGCACAGAGAAATGCGCATTTTCAGAACAGATGACTTTGACGTTTTTCATTGCATCGGCAGGAATACCATCACGCTGTACAGACCATGGATTACCATTTTCGTCTTTCCAGTTTTTCGAGATGCACCAGTCACGAGCAAGTAACACACCCATCAAGTTAGATTGAGTACCGCCAGAAGTGAAAACACCTGCCTGACCAGAACCATAACCTACTTTTTGACGCAACCAATCAATGAGCTGAACTTCCATTAATGAACCCGCCGGGCTTTGATCCCATGAGTCCATAGACTGGTTAGTTGCATTGATTAACACTTCCGCGATCTGGCTCATCACCATAGTTGGGCAGTGTAAATGTGCTAATGAATGTGGATGGTGTACTTTCAAGCTTTTATTCAAGAAAAGCTCAATCATACGTTGAAGAGATTCTTGTACACCCATACCTTCTTTTGAAGGTTGGAAAGAAATTGCTGAACGCAATTCTTTAATGCTACCACCAGTGTACATCTTTTCATTTTGCAACCATGCTGAAACGGCTTTTACCGCTTCGCCCATTGCTGACTCATAGTCAGCAATGGATTGTGCATCATTGCAGAGTAACGCTTTACGATGTTCTGCAAAATCCACCATACTTATGCGCCTCGTACTGCAACCAATGCTTCTGCAATTGCTTTCTTAAAGCGAGCAACTACTTCAACACACTCGTCTTGAGTGATGATTAGCGGGCAAAGTAAACGAATTACCGTACCGTTACGACCACCTTTTTCAAGCAATAATTTATTGTTGAAACAAGCAGTTTGAATTGCAGCAGCTAATTGTGAGTCAGCAGGATGCGAACCAATACGATCAGCTGGTTTACGCTCGTCAACGATCTCAACACCGATCATTAAACCGCGACCACGTACGTTACCGATACATGGGAATTCTTGAGCTAATTTTTTAAATTCAGCTTGTAAGAAGTCACCACGCTCTTGCGCATTTTGAGCAAGATTTTGTTCGCTAATCGTTTTTAATACGACAAGACCAGTGCCCATAGCAAGTTGGTTACCACGGAAAGTACCCGTGTGACCAGCAGGCTGCCAAGCATCAAATTTACGTTTAATACCTAATACTGCAAGTGGTAAACCACCACCTACTGCTTTAGACATTACAACAACATCAGGTTCAATACCTGCATGTTCAAATGCAAACATTTTGCCCGAACGTGCAAAGCCAGCTTGAACTTCGTCTAAAATTAAAACGATGTTGTGCTTTTCAGTCACTTCACGGATTTTTTGCAACCATTTTACTGGAGCTGTAACTACGCCGCCTTCACCTTGAATCGCTTCAAGAATAACAGCAGCCGGTTTTGTTACACCGCTTTCTACATCTTCAATAAAGTTTTCAAAGTAGTAAGTTAAAGCGTCAACACCAGCTTCACCACCTAAACCAAGTGGGCAGCGGTATTCATGCGGATATGGCATGAATTGTACGCCTGGCATTAAACCGTTAACTGCATTTTTTGCACTTAAGTTACCAGTCATAGCAAGCGCACCATGGGTCATACCATGATAACCGCCTGAGAAACTGATCACTGAGCTACGGCCAGTGTAAGTCTTAGCAAGTTTGATTGCTGCTTCAGTTGCGTCTGCACCTGCAGGACCACAGAACTGCAAGCAATATTCTTCTTTACCACCAGGTAAATATGCTAACAATGCTTCAGTGAATGCATCTTTTAAAGGTGTGGTTAAGTCTAAAGTATGCAATGGCAAACCACTTGCCAATGTATCTTGAATACTTTGAATCACCGCAGGATGATTATGACCTAAAGCCAATGTACCTGCCCCAGCTAAACAATCAAGGTATTGTGTACCTTCAACATCAGTAACCCAGCATCCTTGTGCTTTCGCTATCGCTAACGGTAATTTACGTGGATAGCTACGAACATTTGATTCCATTTGACTTTGGCGAGTCAAATAATATTCGTTAGTAGCATTAGTGGCAGGGTTAACGGAAGTAACGCTCATATCGGATTACCATCTCTGATAGGGGTAGAAAGAAATAAGTCTGGTGACGATTGGTCCTTTGACTCGGTGCTTTATAGAACTAGTAAAGACACTTATTTTATATCTTGTAACTAGGAGCGCGATGATACCTAATTTTACAAGAAAAAAAACGTCTTTTATGTACTTTACTCATCTAATCTTATTGAAAAAATGTATCATCCCAATAGTTATGATGAATTATCATCATACTATGTGACAACCTAAAGAAAATATTCTTTTTTTATATTACTTTGATTTTTTAAGTTACATTGAAACACTTTAATTTTAAGCTTTTAATTTTTAAAGACTTTACATTTACCAAAATTTAAAAAAACCTGATCTGAATATTACAAATACGCCACAAAATCTGCAAAAGTTATGCATAAGTTATGTTTAACATTTCCTAATGAAAAAAATTAAATTTATATTAATTTTTAAAGGAAAAATTTATGCGTACTTTAGCCGTATCCACCCTTCTTTTAGGTTCCCTCCTTAGCCCTTTAGTTTTTGCTCAGGATGACAATACTTTGAACTACAATATTGTAAATGTACAAGCTGAAGCTTCTCGCCAAGTTTCAAACGACGAAATGCATGCAACTTTATATATTGAAAAAAGTAACAAACAACCAGCCGAGCTTTCAAATCAAATTAACCAGTTAATGAACCAAGCACTCGCGACTTCGCGTAAATATCCTCAAGTAAAAGTGGAAACTGGTGCTCAAAGTACTTACCCAATTTACGATAACGATAGCAATAAGTTAAAAGAATGGCGTGGCCGTGCTGAAATCCGTCTTGAAAGTAAAGACTTTAAAGCTGCTAGCCAGTTAGTAAACGAATTACAGCAAAACTTCCAAACTCAATCGATTAATTTTACGGTTTCTGATGAACAACGTAAAAAAGTTGAAAATGAGTTAATGGTAGAAGCATCTAAAAACTTCCAACAACGTGCTCAAATGTTGACCCAAGCTTGGAATAAAAACCAATATACTTTGGTCACTCTAAACCTGAACACAAATAACTATTTCCCACAACCTGTAATGCGTGCCAGCATGGCTAAATTTGCTATGGCCGAAGCTGCACCAGCTCAAGATATGGCAGCTGGTGAGTCTAAAATTACTGTAAATGCAAACGGTTCAATTCAGTTTAAATAATTTGTTTCTCTAAAAAAAAGCCCTGAACTCATCAGGGCTTTTTTTGACTTATTTTTTAAAAGGTAAAGCATATTTAAAGATACGGCCTACCACCTGTCCAAACTGTTTAGCCAGACTTGCGTTGTTATAATTTAGACCATATTTTTTACATACAGCTTCCACTTTTGGAGCCATTTGGCGATAACGACGCGCTGGAATATCTGGGAATAAATGATGCTCAATCTGATGGCTCAAATGTCCGCTTAAAATATGTAATGCTTCTGAACCTTTCAAGTTAGAAGAACCACGAATCTGGCGCATATACCAGTGACCACGGCTTTCTTCTTGTAAAACAGACTTTGGAAATACTTCTGCGTCTTTTGTGAAGTGACCACAGAAAATAATCGTAAATGTCCAGATATTACGAAGACCATTCGCAACCAAATTACCAGTGAATACAGGTAAAGCTGCTGGGCCTGCAATTAAAGGGAAGAAAACATAGTCTTTAAAAAGTTGTTTACCAATCTTTTTATTAACAGGTTTTAACTCTTCCAAGAACTTTGCCATACTCTTACGTTTATAAAGGACACGTCCAATTTCAAGATTCTGAATAGCTACGCCCCATTGGAACAATAAACAGAATGGGATGCTATAAACAGGTTGAAGTAAGAAACCCGGCTTCCAGCGTTGCTCTGGGAATAAACGAAGTAAACCGTAACCAATGTCATCATCAATACCTTTAATGTTGGTATAGGTGTGATGTTTATAGTTATGAGTTTGGCGCCAGTTATCAGAAGTACCGACAGTATCCCACTCGTAAGTTTGACCATTAAATTTAGGATCGTTCATCCAGTCATATTGACCGTGCATCACGTTATGACCGAGTTCCATGTTTTCCATAATTTTAGAGAAGCCTAACAGGCCTGTTCCTAAAATCCACGCTGGTGGGAACCAGCCTGCAAACAAACATGCACGACCTAAAAAACTACTATAACGAATCGCAGCATAAACACGGCGGATATATTTAGCATCTTTCTCACCCAAATCATCCAGTACCTCTTGCTTGATCTGATCGAGCTCTTTTGCAAATGCATCAAGTTCTGCTGGAGTCAAATCTCGATTTTTAGGATTTTTAAAATATTCGACTTTCACTGGCATATTCATAAGAGTTCTCTCTTAAAGATCAATAACTAGATCGGATTGTGCTGAGTTCACACAAATTTTGAGTAATTGGCTTGGTTCAATGTTTTCACTACCGTTGAGTAAATTACGTGTTGAACCTTGTGATTTATTACAAACACATTTATTACAAATTCCCATACGGCAACCATGAGTTGGTTTAAGGCCTTCATGTTCAAGGCTAACCAGAATTGATTGGCCTTTAGGAATTGCAATAACCTTATTAGACTGGGTTAATGTGACATTCACATAACCAATATCATCAGCAGAGCTTTCATTTGTTAAGCTAAAGGCCTCTGTTAAAACGGCTGGAGCTTTTTCAAAAAGTTGCTCAACTGTCGCCACAAAGCCAGAAGGTCCACACGCATAAATTGTGCTATTTTCGATATCATCAACTAAAGCTAAATGCTCTGCATTTAAACGCTCATCATTTGGGGTTTCTTGTGTATAGAAAACTTGATAATTAAAGTTTGGATATTGCTGTGCAACTTTTTCAAAGTACTCAACAAAAGCTGCATCTGAACGCTGCTTTACCCAATATAAAAGTTGTACCTGAACTTTATCTAACTGCTGGCTTTGTTTAATCGCAGTAATTAGGCTCAACATTGGGGTAATACCACTACCCGCAGCCAACATAATTAAATTCGGTGTTTTGATGTTTTGTTGCATGTCACCATAAGGTTGACCAAGCTCAAAAACATCACCGATTTTGCTTTCAGAAATAAACCAGTTACTCACGATACCATCAGCAACTTTTTTTACGGTTAAACGTAAGTGCTGCGCATCTATTTGCGTCAAACTATAAGTACGTTCATAGCGACGACCAGCAATTTCTACAATTACAGGATGATGCTGGCCTGCAACGCCCATTTTCACTAAGCGGTTACATTTTAGCGTCAGGCTCACCATATCGTGAGCGACAAATTCTTTTTTTACAATTTGAACAAGGCCATGTTTTACAGACCATAAAGGATTAACTTTTTGTAGCCAGAAATTAGCCATTTCTTTATCAAAGATGGCTTGTGTCAATGAATTGAATAGAGAATTTCTCTTTTCGATTGCTTGCATAACTGAAGGCTCTGTCGCTCTTTTTTAATTATTATACACATGTATATATATTTGTATATACACCCGTACTTTTAATTACAATTTCACAAGTTCAGCTTCTAAGGCTATAATCCTGAGAGTTTACAAATATATTGAACAGCATGACCCAATCTTCACTTTCTCAGAACCTGAATGACACACCTCAACAACAAGATGTCATTGAAATTAAAACAGCTACGCGTTCTGTTGGAAGAAAAGCGACAATTACTAAAGAAGAACTTTTTCAAGCCGCTTTAAACCTTATTGGTCCGCAAAAAAGTATTGCTTCATTGAGTTTACGTGAAGTAGCTCGAGAAGCAGGAATTGCCCCAAATAGTTTCTATCGACATTTTAAAGATATCGATGAATTAGCAATTTCTCTAATTGACCGCGCAGGTATCGTTTTACGTAAAATTATCCGTCAGGCTCGCCTACGTGCTTCTTTACAAGAAAGTATTATTCGTAGTTCCGTCGATATTTTCCTTCAACAACTCGATGCCGATGAAGGTAATTTAAGTTTATTACTACGTGAAAGTTTTACAGGTTCTGCTTCTTATAAGGCTGCCGTAGACCGCCAGCTCAACTTTTTTCAGCAAGAGCTACAAGAAGATTTAATTCGTCTTGAACGGTTAAATAACAATCACCTGTATCACCCAGACCTTGTTGCAAAAGCAATTACTCAACTTGTGTTTCACATGGGCGCCAAAGTGATTGATTTGCCGATCAATCAACGTGCAGAAGTTGCTGAACAAACCATGATTATGATTCGGATGATTTTAGAAGGCGCACGTCATCTAGATGAAGCAAAAATTCGCTAAAATGATCTAATGAATGGCTTGTTGATGAACAGGCCATTTTTACATCTAACTCCTCTATTTTCCAATAAAAATATAATTCACTGATTGAAGCGAATAGCTTGCCAGAGTATAAATAATCATTCCGTTTGCTCTTTCTCCTATATTCCCAACGATCTCAGGGATCCACATGCAAAATTTGAATAATCGTCAAAGTCTGATTGCAAGCTACATTCTAATGGGCATCTTTTTGCTTTCGGTTATCCCATTACATCTATTAGCAAGTTTTTTTGCAGGCTTTCTCATTTATGAAATTATTATTAGTTTAAGTTCGGTTGTAGAACGTTATATTGATGGCCAAAGAGCCCGTATTTTTATTAGTATTTTACTCAGTATCGTCACCATCTCACTTATTGGTTTTTTCATAACGAGTCTGATTAGTTTCGTTGTATACGATCTAAAAGGCGTCGGATTACATAGTATTAATAGCAAAGTTGATCAAACCTTACTTCATTTGCAAGCAGAGATCACAAAATATCTTCCAGGTTATATTCCTGATAGCGTGACAGATCTAAAAGACGAGATCTTTGCATTTATGAAAGATAACGTGACTACTCTAAAAAACACCAGTTCCGATATTTTGCATAACTTCGTGACTATGGTCATGGGATTAATTATTGGTATTTTGGTGGCGATACATGGTTTTCATCGCCGTACGCCTCAGCCTGTTTTTAAATCTCTTCTGATCCAACGTATTCAAAAATTATCAATTTCATTTAAAAATGTTGTTTTTGCCCAAATAAAAATTTCAGCGATTAACACGCTGCTCTTTATTTTATTCGCCTTTATTTTATTGCCGCTTTGGGGAGTTCACCTTCCTTTTGCCAAAACTTTAACTATTTTGACCTTTATGTTTGGTCTCATTCCAATTTTAGGGAATCTGCTTTCAAACACTTTAACGTTTATTGCAGCTCTTACAATTTCCCTAGGACTAGCAGGAGCAGCATTACTTTATCTCGTTTTGGTTCATAAGCTTGAATATTTTATTAATGCTAAAATTATTGGGCATAAAATCAATGCAAATGCATGGGAGATTTTATTAGCAATGCTAGTATTTGAGTCAATTTTTGGCTTAGGCGGTTTAATCGCAGCTCCAATTTTTTATGCGTATTTAAAGCTAGAATTAAAAGACGCTGGTCTCATCTAACTCAAAATCGATGTATAAAAAAAGCGCCCTCTAGGCGCTTTTTTTATTTTGAGTAAGTTAAGGCTTAACCACAACTAACACTTGAATTGCTTCTGGTGTAACAGTTAAACCATCAAGTAAGCTCAAGCCTTCTTTTTGCAGTTTCTGTAAACGTTCAATTTCGTCTTGACGAATACTTGGGTTGAACTGTTTTAGATAAGTTAAACGGTCAATTTCATATTGCCATTTATTGCCATAATGTTCTTTTGCTTGTTGCTGAAGCTGCGGTAAATCAACTTTCGCAATCTCTAACGCTTGTTTATAGCGCTGCTCAATGATATCACGGCGAGCTTTAACTACTTGGCGGCAGCTATTGCCATCTAAATGGTGCAAATAAGGTTTTAAAATTGTTGGATCAATCTTTTCAGATAAATCCTGACCATTTTCACTTAACAACACGCGAATGAGCTGTTTCGGTAAACTTGATGGCAAGTTCAGTGACTTCGGTGCAACAACATCCACTTTAAACCAGACTTCAATTAATACTGAACCCTGCTTTAAAGCGTTAGATTTGAGTACAGCAACATTGGTACTACCAAACGATTGTGTACGGATCATTTCCATAACACTTTCAATGAATGGATGCTCTAAAGTTAAATATTGAGCATCTTCACGAAGCTGAGCTTGATCACGATAGAAAGTTGCTGTCATACCTTCTTCGTCTAATGCCAAACCTTGCACTTGCATTTGGTCGGTCGGTTTAATAATCACCGTACCATTACTTTGCTCATCAAAGTCGATATTGGTTGATGACATGAAACGCTTCACAAACATTGGTAGCGTAGTATTGTCGTCATAATCTTCAAGAGCTTGAACAATTTCTTGTGCCACAATTGGACGACATGAATTATATTCAAGTAAACGGTCTCGGCCAGCTTGAAGTTCAGCTTCTAAGGCTTGACGTTGAACATTCACTTCTTCAAGCAAATCTTCAAATGTTTGACCTTGGTCTGCAAGTAAACAGTCTTTTAATTCAACAATAAAATTCTCTTGCAGCGTTTGCGCTGTCGGAGAAATATTGCTGAAAATATTTAGTGCTTCGTTATACCAACGGAACATACGCTCCTGAGCTGTTCCCACAAGGTATGGCACATGAATTTGGATACGGTTTTCTTGCCCAATACGGTCTAGACGGCCGATACGTTGCTCTAAAACATCTGGGTTAGCTGGTAGATCAAATAAAATTAGATCACTGGCGAATTGGAAATTACGGCCTTCCGAACCAATTTCCGAACACAATAGAATCTGAGCGCCATAGCTTTCTTCAGCAAAATAAGCAGCAGCTTGGTCACGTTCTAGTAAGCTCATGCCTTCATGGAACATTGCAGTACGAATACCTGCATGCAAACGCAATACATTTTCTAAAGACTCAACCACTGGTCCGCTACGCGCAATTAAAAGCACTTTTTTATGCTTAAGATCTTTGCGTAAAATTTCCATTAACCATGGCACACGCGGATCATTTTGCATCCATGAACCATCAATTTGTGCTTCTTCAGGCCACATCTGCTCACGCAGTTTGCCATCTTTTGACCAATCTTCTGGTGCTGGTAATGGTGCTGGCTGACAATCACGCCCCGGGAAGCCCTGAATAGCTTCACGTGTATTACGGAATAAAATACGTCCAGTACCATGACGGTCTAATAATTCGTGAATTGCTCTAAAGCGTTGGTCCGGCTGGTCTTCAATACTGTGGCCTAATAAACCTTCTAAAGCAGATAAATGCTCTGGGGTTAAAGCTTGATCCGACATCAGCACTTCAGCAATTTTTGCAGTCTGCTGATATTGAGTCTCTTCATCTAAGAAGCGCTCTAAACTACTAAAACGCTGTGGATCAAGTAAACGTAAACGTGCGAAATGACTTTCTACACCTAATTGTTCAGGTGTTGCAGTGAGTAATAGTACCCCTGCTGTATTTTCAGCGAGCTCTTCAATTAAATCGTAACGATCATTACCGCCTTCTTCTTCGCTCCACATCAAATGATGTGCTTCATCGACGACGAGCAAATCAAAACCAGCTTCTATGGCTTGCTCACGCAAATCATCATGGTCAACCATTAAGTCAACGCTGGCAATAATGCATTGCTCAGTCAAGAATGGGTTAAGCTCTGGATCATGTTCTTTAATAGATGCAGTACGCGTTAAATCAAACAGAGAGAATTGCAAGTTAAAACGGCGACGCATTTCAATCATCCACTGATACTGAAGAGAATCAGGGACTAAAATCAGAATTCGTTCTGAACGACCAGTTTTAAGCTGTTGGTGGATAATTAAACCAGCTTCAATTGTTTTACCTAAACCAACTTCATCGGCAAGTAAAACACGAGGTGCAAAACGTTTACCAACTTCATGTGCGATATAAAGCTGATGAGGAATCAGGCCAACACGCGCACCGACCATCCCACGGAGAGGACTGGTCTGCATTTGTGCTTGCATAAGCATTGCTTCAATACGCAGGTCATACCACTCTTTATAGTCAACTTGACTTGCAAGCAAACGATCTAAAGGTTTAGATAATTGAATTTGCGCACCAATACGAGTTTCATTGAGTGCTTTACGCTCTTGCTCGCCATTTTCTAAAGTACGAACAACGTTGTAACGCAAAACGCCATGACGATCTTCAACAGACTCAACGATCCACTTCTGGCCTTCTTGATCTTGAACTTCATCATTCGTATTGAAGATGATACGAGATAGTGGAGCATTATTACGTGCATATACACGTGTCTCATCACTTTTGGGGAATAAAATGCTGACAGATCTTTCATCTACATCAATAAGAACACCTAAACCGAGCTCAGTTTCTGTGTCTGATAGCCAACGTTGACCAATAGCATACTGCTGCAATTTTTCCACCTTTCTCTCAAGTTCGCACTACATATTGTACGATGCAAATTAGCTTATTTTTGCATCTTTTTATGTAGTCTTTAAAGCAAAATTTTGAAGCAAAAACCAATTAAATCGCTTTGCTACAAAAAATCACGCATTAAAATTTTTACATTAAAACGGTACAGGACAGTCAAAAGTTAATGTTTCTGCTGTGACAGGATGATTAAAACTTAACTGTTTGGCATGCAAACATAAACGCGGAACAAGTTGCTGCTCCGGTGTTGCATACAGCGTGTCACCTACAATTGGATGCCCAAGATATTGCATGTGTACACGGAGTTGATGAGATCGGCCCGTAATTGGTGTTAATTTCACACGAGTTACAGGCTGTCCCTGAATCTGAAAATGTTCTATGGCCTGCCAATGTGTTAAAGCAGGCTTGTTGTGAGAAGCGTCGACAATATGTAAAGGTGGTCGGCTTGGGTCATAGATGACAGGAATATCTACAGTTCCCTCGCCCTCTAAATGACCTGCGACAAGCGCTTCATATATTTTTGAAGTCTGACGATCTTGAAATTGACGCGCAATCGCACTTTGACCGCGCTTCGATAAACCAAATACTAAAATACCTGAGGTATCTCGGTCTAGACGATGAATGAGCAAAGTTTTAGGTTCAATCGCAACCAACCTTGTCAAAACGCTATCATGTAAATCACCCTTACCAGGAACACTCAAGATGTCCGAAGGTTTATGAATCACCATAAAATCATCATCACGATAGATCAGATGTTCACTTAGAAAATCACTCAAAGTTGTATTCCCAAGGTAAGATGAAAAACAAGCGGGCAATAATAAAAAGCTTACGTCCGAATTACAATGCCGTTCGGGTAAATTAACAGCAGAATTTGCAAATATTATGGATCACTTGAGATCTATAGTCAGTCAAGGCTTCAATAACTGCATAATATGTTGCAATGTCGGTGTTTGCATTATCTCTTCAGCGCTTAAGCTCGCACCATTTGCACGCCATAGATCGACCAGATAATTCACAGCAGACTGATCTAGTCCGTAGTTTCTTAAATCAATTTCAGGATGGATCTCCATAGGATGTCGCCCTACCTGTTCAGCAATTGCCAATAAGATTCCTTTATCTGACAAGATATATGAGGACGGCGCACTTAAAGACCATAAGCGTATTAAGCTCTGCGTATTTAAATGTTTTATATGGTCAAAACTGATCTTTTCAACCCATTGGATATGCTGCTCTAGATTAGCCGCCAAGATCGCATCATTTACAACACTGACCTGATCTGTAATCGATAAAACAAGCTGCATGACTTGTTTAAACAGAGGCGACAAATCACCAGCCATCATAACTTGGGCTTTAGTATTTGATGACAAACGCTGACCAAGCTCCAACATGGTTTGTTGAAGCTGAGATGTCTCAATAAAAATAATTGGAATTTCGAGTGATTGAGCGCGCTTACTTAACAATTCTAAATGGTTCGCCAATGGTTGCTCAGACCAATATGGTCGTAGTTTAAGCTCATTGAGCCCAACCATGAGCAAAATACTTTGCGCTGACTCAATTGACCAATTTGAAGTACTTGCAGCTAATTGGATTTTTCGAGGTAAGGGATAAAACATTGTTCTCTACAAATATAAAAATAGCTCAAATTAAAAAGCCCGTTTAACACGGGCTTTTTTGCTTACTTCATTTCAGCGAATGTTTCTTTTGCAGCCTGAATCGTATATTCGATATCTTCATCAGAATGTGCAGATGAAATAAAGCCTGCTTCAAATGCTGAAGGTGCCAAGTTTACACCACGCTTTAACATGCCATGGAAGAACTTTTTGAAAGCTTCAATATCACATGCCAACATTGAGTCAAAGCTTGTAATATCTTCTTGGTCGGTAAAATAAAGACCGAACATTGCGCCAGCTTGTTGAGTCTTAAATGGAATACCCGCTTCATCAGCTGCAGCTTGTAAGCCTACAAGTAACTTTTCAAGTTGAGCAGATAATTTGCTGTAAAAGTCTGGTTGGCGTAAATGTTTAAACATTTCAATACCAGCACGCATAGCAAGTGGGTTACCAGATAATGTACCGGCTTGGTATACACCGCCTAAAGGTGCGATGCATTCCATAATTTCACGCTTACCACCAAACGCTCCAACTGGTAGACCTGCACCAATAATTTTACCTAAAGTCGTTAAATCAGGTTTAACGTTATAAACCGATTGCGCACCGCCTAAAGCAACACGGAAGCCTGTCATCACTTCATCAATAATGAATACAGATTTGTATTCATCACAAATATCACGAATGGCTTGTAAGAAACCGTCAATTGGTTTCACCATATTCATGTTGCCCGCGACTGGTTCAATAATAACACCCGCAATTTCATGGCCGAACTTAGCAAAACATTCTTTTAATGCTGCAATATCGTTGTAAGGTAACGTTAAAGTGTGTTTAGCAAAATCAACAGGAACACCTTTTGAAGTCGGTTCACCCTCACCTAAAGTAAGTAAGCCCGAACCTGCTTTTACTAAAAGTGAGTCTGAGTGGCCATGGTAACAACCTTCAAACTTTACAATCTTGTCACGACCAGTATAACCACGCGCTAAACGAATAGCAGTCATGGTCGCTTCTGTACCCGAGTTAGTCATACGCACCAATTCAATGGATGGCATGATTTCGCAAATAATATCTGCCAACGTTGTTTCGTGTACGGTTGGTGCACCAAAACTTAAGCCATCTTCTGCTGCTGTTTGTACAGCCTTAATAATCTCTGGATGAGCATGACCTAAAATCATTGGTCCCCAAGAACCAACATAGTCAACATAACGCTTACCATCGACATCCCATAAATAAGCACCTTTTGCTTTCTCGATGAAAACAGGTGTTCCTCCAACGCCATTAAAGGCACGTACCGGAGAGTTCACACCACCTGGAATGTGTTTGCTGGCTTGTTTAAATAACTGTTCTTGCTTTGGAGATAAACTCATGGAAATGCTCGTCTTAAATATCTAAAAAATAATTTTGAAAGCTTAAGAAAATAATTGTGCCCAGGCCTGTATACGGGCAGGAATTTCAGCAGTTGATCGGCCTAATATATCACTAATGACTGCACACAGGTCAGCCCCAGCTTCAATCACAGGTTGTGAGTTTTCAACAGTTAAACCACCAATCGCACAAATTGGTACATCATATTGGGCTGCTGCTTGCTTAATTACTTCGATCCCCACATTACCTGCTTCAGGTTTTGTAGAGGTCGCATAAACCGCACCAAATGCAATATAAGTCGCGCCATCTGCAATTGCTTTTTGCGCAAGTTCTAATGAGTTCAGGCAAGTACGACCAATAATGACGCCTTCTGGTAATTGCAATTTTGCATCAGTAATTTCACCGTCACTTTGACCTAAATGCACACCTAAACCAAACTGAGCGGCCAGTTTTAAGTCATCATTAATGACAAAAGGAACCTGATATTTTTCACATAAAAGTTTGATTTTTTCAACTTCTGCGGGTTGGTCGGCTTTCTCTACTTTCTTACGGCGGTACTGTAAAATTGCGACCTGACGAGTTGCGAGCGCGGCATCTAGTTTTGCTAATAATAGTTGGATTGGGTCATCATTGGTAATGAGATATAAACCGCGCATACTCTACTCTCGCTTTAAAAAACTTGGCTAGTATAACGGATTTATAGGACATCATAAGTACCGATTGATATAGGCTTACCAGTACCAATCGGTATATTTAGAATAGAAAGTAAAATTAACTTGGTATTTTATCGTGCTTGCGATCAACCAAACTCAAACGGCCACGTGCAACATCAGACAACATTCGCCAATCAGAAATAAAACTATAGAAAGGCTGTTTAAAACTGGCAGGCTTATTTTTTTCAAACACAAAATGTCCAACCCAAGCATTTGCGTAGCCTGCTACCAAACCATAGAGTACATATTTGGCTTGCTTCTTACGGACTGCTTTTGAAAAAAAGTATAGACCAATGCTACTGCCCACCACGTGTAAGCGTCTGCTCATAATGTTACGGTGTTCAGTTAAATAAAAACGATAAAATTCCTGATAGTTTTTAATCGGCAATTCAAACTCTGGCTGAGCTTCATGGCTAAAGTTTATTGGTGCATTCACGATCATCTTCCTGATTTTTATTTGATCAAAACGTCACCTGATTGTACACCTAAATAAAAGTGTAGCGTCATATGTTTGATTGTAACTTTCTCTATCAAAACCATTATTTTTAACACTAAGCTATTATACTTATTCAAGATAGTCTAAATACCTGATTCAGGGAGATATATTATGGTCGAAGTCGAACTAAAGTTTCAGTTACCTGAATCGAAGAAAAAAACTGTCCTGCAATACTTAAAAAAACACAAAGCAAAGAACATTCACTTACAGGCAAAGTATTACGACACTCCTGATCGATTACTTGCAAAAAATGGCATGGCCTTACGTTTACGTAAAGAAGATGATCAATGGGTACAAACATTTAAAGCCGCAGGTCAAAGTCATCTGCACCGTGTTGAAGAAGAAACTCATTTAGGCGTTTGTGACCAAGAACCTGACTTAAACCTTGAGTTATATCAAGATAATAAAGTGGTAACTGATTTAATTAATGCGGCCTTAGGAACGCAAGCTGAAAAACTAAGTTTGCAGTTTGAGACTGATGTACAGCGCACCTATCATGTGTTTGAAGCAGATAATACAGCGATTGAAGTTTGCTTAGATGATGGGGTCGTAAAAACAGCGGATGCACAAAGTGTAATTTGTGAAGTCGAATTTGAACTCAAGCAAGGGGCTGTGAAAACGCTCATTCAGTTTGCGCAGCAATGGATTAATCGTTATGCACTTTGGCTTGATGTAAGAAGCAAAGCCGAACGTGGAAATTTATTAGCATTAGGACAAGCCGCCTCACCTGCTGTTCATGCTAAAAGTCTGACATTAAATAAAGATATTACTGCTGAACAGGCTCTAAAAAAGATTGTCGAAAACTGTTTAGGGCAATTCTTACCAAATATGGCTGTCATTGCCGATGGAGTTGCCGAAGCTGAGCATATCCATCAGGCACGCGTAAGCTTACGCCGTTTACGTAGTGCCCTTAAGCATTTTGCAAGTTGGTCAAGCGAGCTAAATCCTGTTTGGGAAGAACAAATTGCTGAGCTTTTCCGTAAACTTGGAGACACTCGTGATGAAGATGCGATTCGCACCGAAGTGTTACCTATTATTCAACAACACGGTTCACCTGAACTTTTACTACCAGTTTCATCCCAGCCCTCAAAAGAACTCTCAACAATCTTTACCTCTGCGGACACGATTAAGCTATTACTCGATTTATTAGCATTTGCTTATTCAGAAGAAGATTCAGAGCGTAAAACTGGTGCGTTAAAAAAACATATTAAAAAGAGTTTAGATAAGCTACATCACAAAGTGATTCGCAATGCTGACCATTTCTCTGAGCTTGAAGTGACTGAACAACACAAAATAAGAAAGCAAGCTAAACAGTTACGTTATTGTGTTGAGTTTATTTCGAGTCTTTATCCAAATAAAAAAGTACAGCAATATTTAAAACAGCTACAACCTGTGCAAAATACCCTAGGTCAATATAACGATTTGTTTATTGCAGAAGGTATTTTTAACAATGTGGTGGAACAAGATCCGTCTTTCTGGTTTGCTCTAGGGTGGGTCAAAGCCAAACAGCCACAATTACAAAAGCGCTCAGCAAAAGCTTTACAAACTTTTAGTCAGGCTGAAACTTTCTGGTAATTTATAAAAAGTCGCTGTAAACAAGCAGCGACTTTTTATCGGTATTTACCAAATACTTTCCATACGCCGTTATCTGCTAAGGGATCACTATAGCTATCGCTGCGTTGCTTTCTTGGCTTATCACGAGCATCGACCAGTTTAAAATGCGGCTCAACCCCTAGCACAATCCCATTGGTGTAAAACCGTGAACGTGTATATTCGCTTTGCCCATGTTGAAACACATAGGTTCTTAAATCGATGAATTCACGGTGAGCAACCAAAGCCGCGGTATCATCACTTTGCAACCATTCTTGCATCGTAAATATCTGGTCTGTTTCAAACTGCCCGCATTTTTCAATAAGACTCGCAACACCGCGGAAAGTTTTAGATTCTTTTGCACGTGTTTTATTGATCCGAATTCGGTCTACATGAAAAAAGAATAGCGGTAAATTTAAATGACTTGGTAAATGAATGGCATCTGGTAATTCATCTTCCATAAAAGGCTGAAAAAGCTCTTGCGCCCTTTCAATTAGCCCCTGCCATTGACGGTAATAATTTTCGACTTCTTCTTGCAAGCCATAATAAATCGGCAATCCTTCAACATGCTCTAAATATTGGGGTGGGAAAATATGCTGGCGTAATAAAGCAATATCTGTCTTTAAACTTTGAATAGCAATTGCATCTTGCATATTAGTCTCTCCTACCAATACTTAGGCTATTTACAGACTAAGTCAAAGGTTTTGTTTCCGCAAGCGTTTGCCTATAATAAGCAGCTCTATTTTTGCGGGAATAAGTCATGTCTCAAAAGATTAATGCAACAGATATTACTGAAGAAGAAGCGTTAAATGCGGTTTTCTTTGAGCGTGCGGATGAATTCATTAAACAAGCCAATGATTTTTGTCGCCCGCCAAAAGATAAAAAAGTTGATCCGGCTGAGCTACGTGGTCAAGTGAGTGCTGCAATGTTATTTGCTACTGCCCGCTTCAATACATGGGTAGCAGCAAATAACTTTAAAGATGGTAATGAAATGCGTGATGCGAAAGATCAGGTTATGTCTTACCTTCTTCAGCAATTTCAGATGATGCTTGAAGATAACTTCGATGAATATTGTGAACAATTTGAAAATTATTTACGTTTCCGTAAAAATGAAGATTTTCACGCGCATAAACATGACCATTAATATGATTTAAAGACCTAAATAAAAAGCCACAATTTAGTGGCTTTTTATTTGCGAGAAGACTTTATTTCTTTGCTGCCTGACCATATTGATCAGCCATTACTTCAACCAAATGTTCAGGTTTAATATACTTCTTAATTACTCTGTTAACGTCAGCAACAGTCAATTTAGTTAACTCTTGATCATGACGAATTCGGTCTTGCAATGTTTTGTTTGTTTCAAGCTGTAGATTTAACATGCCATGAATATTACGCTCATCTTCTAATGCCGTAACTCGTTTCTTCATGATATCTGCTTTAGCAGCTTCAAGCTCTTGCTCAGTTACCCCATTTTTAACCAAGTCATTTAACACTTTATGTATTGAAGCAGACACTTGTGCTGAGCGACCCGAAGTATAATTTGCACTAATACTCAAAGCTCCTACATTTGTGTCACGATCAAGTTGCAGCCCACTTCCAAAACCATACACCAGCGCATTTTTCTCACGAAGCTCTTGAGCCAAACGTGATGAAATTTGAGATTCCCCTAAAATATAGTTCATTAAAATGAGAGCAGATGCATCTGGATGGTTTTTCCCAACTGGAATTGAAAGCACACTTTGGTAGCTACCAAATTCGCGCTGCTCAGACAGAACATGAACTTGCTGTGCTGGAAAATCAACGTGATCAATCAAGATTTTTTGATATGGTTGCTTACCGTTCCAACGACCAAATTCCTGATTCAGTAATTTCTGCATCTTCTTCGCATCAAATTCGCCTGTAATGGCAATTTGAGCATGGTTCATTGCAAAGAAACGCTCATATAACTCTTTCACTTGCTCTTGAGTTGCGTTTTTCAACTGCTGTTTTGCCAGTTCAGGTTCGAAGTGATAACGCAAATCACCCGGTTGATATTCTTCAAGTAAACGTGAAAGTGTTAAACCCGCCACTACATCTGGCTCAGTATAAGGACGATCGAGACTTGATAAACTTTGAGATTTAATTAAATCAAATTGAGATTGTTCAAATTTTGGATTCTTCATCACATCAAGAACAAACTTGAAAAACTCATCAAATTTTTCTGATTTAGACTGAATATTAATGGTCATGCCATTGCCGTCAGCACTTGCATAAGCCGCACCGCCTGCATCAATTGATTTATCGGCAATGTCTTGCAAACTGTATTTATCAGAACCACGGAGCAATAAGTACGAAGTTAGATCAACTACTGTGCCTTTATTAAATAAAGATTTTTCTGTTCCGAAGTCCATCGTAATCGTTGCGTAAGTACGATCATCGCGTGTTTCAACTGGGAATAGAGCATACTTCATTCCATTTTTTAGTTTTCCACGGATAATCTTTTTCTCATTGCTTTCAACATATTGCTTTGAAGTTTTTAAAAACTCAGCAACTTCTTGTTGATATACCTTAGGATCTTTTAAAGGTTCAGCCTTTGCTTCGACCTGATCTAGAGTTTTAGGTGTCTCTTTTGAATTTTGCTGTTGCGCTTTTTTCTGGTCTTCAGGTGTTGGCAAAATATCGCCATCAATACGATGATCAGCCACAAGGAACTGTTTTAAAGTTTGATTCACATCATCTAGCTTAACTTTTTCTACAGAATCTAAATCTTTAAAATATTGATCCCATTGCCCGCCAGCGACGGTGTAATCACTTAAACGTGACCCCAGTGCTACCGCATCTTTCGTGATTAAGTCACCTTGAGTTTTCATTAAACTTTTAACACGATTTAATTCAACTTCAGTAAACAGCTTCCCTTTTTCAATGCCTGCTAACAAAGAACTTTCAACTTTTTTAGGGTCATTACTTGGTGAATAAATAGCACCTAGAAACACCACGTTAAAATCTTGGTCTAACCAAGTACTCGCTTCAACATTTGTGGTAATACCTGTTTCCACCATGTTTTGGTATAGGTGACCACTTGGCTGCATGGTATATAACAAAGGAGCTAAAGCAAGTGTCGGCTGAATTTTGGTATTTTTACCATTCATATAGATATGGAACTTAGCCAGATCACTGCCCTTTTTCACCATGAATTGACGATTTTTTATTTTTGTAGAGTCAAGCACAGGAATCTGTACAGGCTTTGGAACCTCTCGTGCCGCAATTGGACTAAAATATTGATCAATTGTTTTTAAGACATCCGTCTTATCAAACTTACCTGAAATCACCATGACTGCATTATTAGGCGCATACCAGCTACGATAGAACTGGTTTAATTCAGGCATCTTAATAGATTTAAGCTCAGGCAAATCGCCAATCGGTAAACGTCCTAGATATTGATTACCATAAGCTGACTTCCACATTTGATCCATCAGCACAGCAAATGGCTGATCCATGCGAACTTCGCGTTCACGCTTTACAATTTCAATCTCGGAAGGAACAAACTTTTCTTGAAGAACTAATTTATCCATACGCTCAGATTCAAGATACAGTACCTGATCAAGCGCGGTTTTTTCTGGACGAACGATATTGGTATATTTTGTTGAATAATAATCAGTGCTGGCGTTTGTCATCAATGTATATTGATCTAAACGACGCTGGAATTCTTCCCCTTTAACATTTTGTGTTCCCTTAAAAGCCAAGTGCTCAAGCAAATGAGCTAAGCCACTTTTACCTTGTGGGTCATTTAGTGAGCCTGTTAAATAAATGGTATTAATAAAGATTTTATTTTCTTTGTCATTCGGTGCAAGCACAATCCGAAAACCATTATCTAATTTATATTCCTCAATATTTTGCTTACTTTTTACTAGTGTAGTTTGTGCCCAAGACGCAGCACTTAAACCAAGAATACATAGGGAGAGTGTCAGTTGTTTAAACTGCATAAACATATAAATACCAATTAATTTGAATAATAAAAAATCAATAGTTGTGGGACTATAGTAGGAAATTTGAACTAACTTTCATAGTAAAGTTTTGAAAAAAAAGCCGTTTATTTAAACGGCCTTATATTTTAAGGAAAAATTTCAGCTTGCATATAAAGCTTCCCATACCCTGAAACTTCAATACGTTCCTGATTCAGGACATTGCAATATAAAACGCCTCCACGGCTAGAAGCCTGATAAGCAATAATATTATTTTTATCAAGTTTCTCTGCCCATAATGGCGCTATTGCCGTATGAATTGAACCCGTAACAGGGTCTTCTTCAATGCCCGCGACAGGGGCAAAATAACGCGATACACAATCATATTGTTGATCGGCTTTTGAGGTGATTGCAACATCCATCCCTGCAGTAGTAATCGCAGTTCTCTTACCTAGAGCTTTGAGCAAATTCATGTCAGGCTGCTCATCTAATACGTCCTGCACTGATTCATACTCAACAATGTAGGCTTGAACATTTTGATAAACTGCTTTAAAAGGTTTTGTTAAAGCTTGACGTAAAATAGCTGGATAATCTTCAACTTGATGAGCTTTGCGAATTGGAAAATCCATTCTGATTTTACCGTCTTCATCTTGGTGAACTACAAAAAGACCTAAGTTTCGAACATGGAAATTAATGGTCTTTTTCTCGGTAAAATCTTTAAATAATACGAAAGCGCTGGCAAGCGTGGCATGCCCACAGAAATCAACTTCAACCGTTGGCGTGAACCAACGGATTTCATAGTTTTCAGAGTCTATAATTTTTACAAAAGCAGTTTCAGACAAATTATTTTCAAGTGCTATCTTCTGCATTAAATCTACATCTAACCACTCTTTTTCAACAACGACAGCGGCTGGATTTCCACGAAATAACTCTTTTGTAAAAGCATCGACTTGATACATTTTCATGATAGTGCTCTCTTTTGTAATAGGCCTATTTTCGAAAATTATTTAAAAGAAAAACAGATACAGTTTTTTTAAAATTAACATCACAGTGGCAATTTATGCATATAAAAAAACGGCTCATCCAGAGTGGAGAGCCGTTTAATACTCATTCTTAATGATGTTGAGTTAACTCAATTTCATCTTCACTGTTTAGTATTTCTTTATCAGTCTGGCCCATCAATTGGCTCGTAACAACACCAGCAGTCATTGAACCATTTACGTTTAACGCAGTACGTCCCATATCAATGAGAGGTTCGATTGAAATAAGAAGCGCAACCAATGTTACAGGTAAACCCATTGCAGGAAGCACAATCAACGCAGCGAAAGTCGCACCACCACCTACTCCTGCAACCCCAATTGAACTTAAGGTCACAATACCAACTAACGATGCAATCCACATTGGGTCTAAGGTGTTAATACCCATAGTTGGTGCAACCATTACTGCCAACATTGCAGGGTACAAACCCGCACAGCCATTTTGACCAATAGTGGCACCAAAAGAAGCAGAGAAACTTGCAATAGATTCGGGCACACCCAAACGACGAGTTTGTGTTTCAATGCTCAGTGGAATACTTGCTGCACTTGAACGGCTAGTGAATGCAAACGTTAAAACTGGAGCAACTTTCTTAAAGAATTTAAGAGGAGAAACACCCGTCATAGTCAAAATAATGGCATGTACGACAAACATAATCGCCAAGCCTAAATAAGATGCAACCAAGAAACCGCCTAGATTTAAAATATCTGCGACGTTTGAACTTGCCACGACTTTTGTCATAAGCGCAAATACGCCATATGGTGTAAGTGTCATTACTAAGCGCACAAGCTTCATTACCCATGACTGCAACGTCTGAATCGCAGTCAGAATACGTTGACCTTTTTCTGCGTCGTCCTTCATTAGGTTAAGCGCTGCTATACCTAAAAAGACGGCGAAAATAACTACACTAATAATTGATGTTGGGTTTACACCAGTCAATTCAGCAAATGGGTTACTTGGAATAAAGGAAAGAATAAACTGCGGTACACTTAAATCGGTAACTTTGCCTACATAGTCCGTATTAATGGCAGTTAAGCGTGCAGTTTCAGCAGCACCTTGCACCAAACCTTTTGCCGTTAAGCCAAACAGGTTGGTAACAAATACCCCTACCAGTGCAGCAATCAGTGTTGTAAAGAGTAAAGTACCAATCGTATAAAAACTGATTTTGCCTAAAGATGAGGCTTGGTGTAATTTTGCAACCGCTCCCAAAATAGACACAAATACCAAAGGCATCACGACCATTTGTAAAAGTTTTACATAGCCGTTTCCAACGATATTAAACCAGCTAATAGATTCAGCAAGAATCGGATGGCCACCGCCATAAATCAAATGTAGTCCTAAACCAAACACCACACCTAGAACTAAGCCAGCCAGAACTTTTTTAGATAAGCTCCAGTCCGTTTTACGTGTTTGGGCGAGTAAAAATATTAACCCGACAAAAACCACAATATTGATGATTAAGGGTATATTCATTCCCAAACTCCAAATTATTGCTTGTGTCATCTTTCAAGGGGGCATATTTGACCATAGCCGGCCTATATAAACTACCCTTTTCCACAATTTTATAGCATCAAGATGATTACAAACCTCTGTGAGAATATAAAATGACTTTTTCATACATATATATCACTTTTAATTTATAAATTAAGTTGGATATTTACGTATGAAAATCAATCACAACCTAAGCAACCTTTAATTCAAATTGTTGCTCAATAAAATGAATAAACTGCTTTAAATTGGTTCCCCAGGTTTCAGGCGACTGGGCAACCAAGTAGGTAGTAAAATGAGCGGATTCAGTATTAAGTTCAAAACAACTTAATGACACTTTCTCGACTACTTTGTTTAGATATGACTTTGGCAATAAAGCAAAACCAACACCTAATTCCACACAGCTTACAATCCCGTCCAGACTGCCCATTTCCATAATTTGTGAAGGTGGAACACTGTGATCATTTAAAAATAACTCGATTGCATGACGATAAGAACAACCTTGTCGAAACGCAATAAATCGGGTCTTTGCAAGCTTGGCAACATCTGGAAAGTGAGTTTGCTGTTTCGGACAAACCAAAACCAATTGTTCTTGCCAAACAGGTAAACTATACAACTCTGGAATTAAATATTTAGAAGCAACAAAAGCACAGTCGACCTCTCCTTGCTGCACAGCGCTTAACAAATATCGTGTCGGGTGAGTTTGCAGCTCAATCGGCAAATTCGGATATTGCTGCATACATTGATTGAGTAATTGAGGTAGACGTATTGCTGCTGTCGTTTCCATACTGCCCAAACGAATGGTTTCGTTCGGGTCAATATCACCCTCTTGAAAGATTTTTTTCGCTTTATTATGTAGAGCAATCATTTGAACAGCATAACTATGCAGCTGTTGTCCAGCATTCGTTAAAGTCACAGGGTTATTACGATTGAATAAAATAACCCCTAACTCTTCTTCAAGTTTTTTCACATGGCTCGTGATATTCGATTGCACGGTATACATTTTTTGTGCAGCCAAGGAAAAACTTCCACTCTCTGCAACAGCTAAAAAAAACTCTAGAGACTTAAGCAACATACTACTATCTCAAAATAAGATAATTACCATCATATTAAATCATTTTTAAAGATTTAAAAACTCGCTTTTAATAATAAAAAAATTGAGCGTCCTCTCATGTCTACGTTTTATCGAATGAGCTTAATTGTCTTTTTGGCAACTTGTTTGGGAATTGGTGTTTTTAGATTTTCATATACTGCGCTTATGCCCATCATGATCGAGCAATACCACTGGACTCACGATTTTGCCAGCTTCTTAGGCAGTGCAAATTTATTGGGATATCTCATTGGTGCCTTATTAGCGCTCTTAAGTATTAAAGAAAAGTACATCCCACCCATGATTGTATTGTCGGCTATAGCGGGGAGCCTTAGCCTACTCTGCTGTTCATTCATGGATATGCCTTTGGTGTGGTTCATTGTCTGGCGTACGATTTCAGGTATTGCTGGCGGCTTACTAATGATTTTGGCGCCTAGCTTTGCAATGAAATACATTCCCACCACGCAAAGATTAAAAGTTAACTTTTTAGGATTTAGCGGGATTGGTGTAGGGGTTTTATCCGCCACTATTATTATTCCTCTACTTCAAAATATGCCTGTTCATTATGTTTGGAATATTTTTGCGGGTCTTTCGCTATTAGGAAGCTTAACTCTTTACCGATTATTAAGCCGTAATACTGCCCAATTTATTAAGCCACAATCGAGCGCTCTTCAAGCCTTACAAAAATCACGTTTAGGCCTTGTCATTATTATTGCCTATATGTGTAGTGCCTTTGCATATATTCCACACTCTTTGTTTTGGATGGATTATTTATCTGGAACTCTGCATTTCCCATTACAGCAAAGAAATTTATTTTGGGTTCTCTATGGAGTAGGAAGCTGTATTGGTGCACTTGTCGCTTATTGCTTAAGCAGACTAATCGGATATCTACAGGCCATTAAATGGTTATATACCATTTACAGCTTAGCCGTTGTTTTGCCGTTCCTTTCACATACCGCATCTTTACTGGCCTTATCTTCGCTTCTGACAGGCTTACTGACTCCCGCAACCGTATTTATTAGTTCTTATAGTCTGCTACAGATTTATGAGCACCGTTATCAAAAGCTTTGGAGCCTTGCCACCATTGGCTTTGCCAGTACTCAACTTTTGGGTGGTGTTGTCATTAGTACTTTGCATCATTTGCATTGGTCTTATGCCCATCTATTTCTTTTGGGTGGAACCGTTCTTCTCTTTGCGGTTTGCCTTTTAATTCCCCTACGCCCTTCTTTCACCTCAACTTTCGGAGAAACCAAATCGTGAAAACTCTGCTCTTTCCTTTATTTCTAGTTACTTTCGTTCTTGTTATTCAAGCCCTAGACCAGAGTTATCAAAAGAAAATCGGCTTTATTAAAACTCCGAAACATCCCGAATTTATGCAATAAAAAAAGCCCTCAACCGAGGGCTTTTAATAGAAGATTACTCTCCCATATGTTTGATAATAGCATCACCAAATTCAGAACAACGTAACAAGGTTGCACCCGGCATTAGGCGCTCAAAATCGTAAGTTACGGTTTTGGCTGCAATCGCCCCAGAAATTCCTTTAATGATCAGATCAGCAGCCTCTGTCCATCCCATATCACGCAGCATCATTTCCGCAGAAAGAATAATAGAACCAGGGTTTACTTTATCCTGACCTGCATATTTAGGAGCAGTACCATGAGTTGCTTCATACACTGCAATTGCACCGCCAATATTTGCACCCGGTGCAATACCAATACCTCCGACTTCTGCTGCCAAAGCATCAGAAATATAGTCCCCGTTTAAATTTAGCGTAGCAATAACAGAGTAATCGGCTGGGCGCATGAGAATCTGCTGTAAAAACGCGTCTGCAATGACATCTTTGATAATGATGTCTTTACCAGTCCTAGGGTTTTTAATTTTAACCCATGGGCCACCATCAATTAGCTCTCCACCGAAACGATCCAGAGCCAACTCATAGCCCCATTCTTTAAATGCACCTTCAGTGTATTTCATGATATTACCCTTGTGAACCAGCGTCACAGAAGGCTTATCATTTTCGATTGCAAATTGAATGGCTTTACGAACTAAACGCTGTGTTCCTTCTTTTGAAACTGGTTTAATTCCAATCCCACATCCTTCAGGGAAACGGATTTTTGTGACACCCATTTCTTCTTGAAGGAACTTAATGACTTTTTTTGCCTCTTCAGAATCAGCTTTCCATTCAATCCCTGCATAGATATCTTCCGAGTTTTCACGAAAAATCACCATATCGGTTAATTCGGGGTGTTGAACGGGTGATGGAACGCCTTCAAACCAACGCACTGGACGTACGCAAACATATAGATCTAATTCTTGGCGTAAGGCAACGTTGAGTGAACGAATGCCTCCACCAACTGGTGTGGTTAAAGGACCTTTGATTGATACAACGAACTCGCGAAGTGCTTCAAAAGTTTCTTCTGGCATATAGTTGCCATAAATTTTATTGGCTTTTTCGCCGCAATACACTTCCATCCATTCGATCGAACGTTTGCCACCGTATGCTTTTAAAATAGCAGCGTCTACGACTGCTTTCATGGTTGGTGTAATATCCACACCAATACCATCACCCTCAATGAAAGGAATAATTGGATGATTTGGTACGTTCAATGATAGGTCTGCATTTACTTTGATTTTGTCGCCGTCGGCAGGAACCACGATCTTCTGATAGCCCATTGTGTAGATTCTCCCTTTTATAATACTTAATTAACTAAAAATAATTATCGATAAACAATACTTTCAACTTTTATTAACGCATAATAGCTTAATCGAATTTAATTCTTTTTGAGATTTATGTGGGAAATAAGCAAATTTCGCACTTAAATATAGCTCAATGTTTTCTCTAGTTATTTGAAAGAAGAAGCCATTTTTTATGAAAATTGTGATTCTCAACAAGCCTTATGACGTTCTCTCCCAGTTTCGTAAAGACGAAGCGCACATGACCGTCTCTGACTTTGTTGATGACCCGACTTTGCGCTTGGCAGGCCGTCTCGATATGGACTCTGAGGGTTTAGTTTTTTTAACCGATCATGGTGGTCTGAATCAGTTCATTACCAACCCTGCAAATAAAAAATACAAAACGTATTTAGTTCAAGTTGATGGCGATGTAACCGAAGAAGCGCTTGAGCAACTTCGTAAAGGTGTAGAGCTAAATGATGGTATGACGCTTCCTGCCAAAGCCATTAAAGTCAGTGAACCTGAATGGTTATGGGAACGTAATCCGCCAGTACGTTACCGTGCAAATATTCCAACATCTTGGATTGAAATTTCAATTTGCGAAGGCCGTAACCGTCAAGTTCGTCGTATGACTTCTGCGGTAGGTTTTCCAACTTTACGTTTAATTCGTACTAAAATTGGCTCAATCGACTTAGTTCAACTTGGTTTAAGACCGGGTGATGTAAAAGAAATTGAACCATTACTCTACCCTGACTTTAAAGATGTACCAGCTGAACAGCCTTATCGCTCGCGTTCATACGTGAAAAAGCCAGGCGGTACGGGTGGCAAACCAATGGTTCGCAAGAACAAAGATGGTTCTGCTAAAAAGTCTGGGACAAAACGTATTTGGCAAATGGATGAAAGCGAGAAACCACGGCGTAAGACTAATGGTACAACTCGTCCAAATACCAAAGCACCACGTGGTCGTGGCCGCAACGGTCGATAAGATTTAATCTTTTAAAAGCTCACATCAGTGAGCTTTTTTAATGTCTTTTTATTTTAGGCAATAAAAAAACCGGTGCATATGCACCGGCTCTTAAGCTATTTACTAACGAGTTAGTAATTAAGCTTCAACTGTTGCAAGAGCTGCATTAAATGTAGCACTTGGACGCATTACAGCATTTACTTTAGTTGGGTCAATTGCGTAGTAACCACCGATGTCCGCTGGTTTACCTTGTACTTGAGCAAGTTCAGCAACAATCTTCTCTTCATTTTCAGCTAAAGCTTTAGCAAGAGGAGCAAATTTAGCTTTCAACTCAGCATCTTCGTTCTGAGCAGCAAGTGCTTCAGCCCAGTAAAGTGACAAGTAGAAGTGGCTGCCACGGTTATCGATCTCACCAGTACGACGTGATGGAGACTTGTCATTGTCAAGCAATTTACCAGTCGCTTCATCAAGTGTCTTCGCAAGTAACTTAGCACGAGCATTATTTTCTTTAATGCCCATTTCTTCTAAAGATACTGCAAGCGCAAGGAACTCACCAAGTGAATCCCAACGTAAGTGGTTTTCTTCAACAAGTTGTTGTACGTGTTTAGGGGCTGAACCACCCGCACCAGTTTCGTACATACCACCGCCCGCCATAAGCGGAACGATAGACAACATTTTTGCAGAAGTACCAAGTTCCATAATTGGGAACAAGTCAGTTAAGTAGTCACGTAAGATGTTACCAGTCACAGAAATCGTGTCTAGGCCACGTACTACGCGCTCAAGTGTGTAACGCATTGCACGTACTTGAGACATGATTTGGATATCAAGACCAGTCGTATCATGATCTTTTAAGTACTTTTGTACTTTCTTAATCAATTCGTTTTCGTGTGGACGGTACGGGTCAAGCCAGAAGATTGCAGGCATACCTGAGTTACGTGCACGAGTTACTGCAAGTTTAACCCAGTCACGAATCGGAGCATCTTTAACCTGACACATACGCCAGATATCACCCTCTTCAACATTTTGAGTCAATAACACTTCACCAGTGTCAAGATCGGTAATGTTTGCAATACCAGCTTCTGAAATCTCAAAAGTCTTGTCGTGAGAACCGTATTCTTCAGCTTTTTGAGCCATCAAACCAACGTTTGGTACTGTACCCATAGTCTTCGGATCGAAGTTACCATGCCATTTACAGAAATTGATCATTTCTTGGTAAATACGAGCAAATGTTGATTCTGGCATTACTGCTTTAGCATCGTATTGCTTACCATCAGCACCCCACATTTTACCACCAGCACGGATCATTGCTGGCATAGAAGCATCAACGATGATGTCGTTTGGTGAATGGAAGTTAGTGATGCCTTTTGCCGAGTCAACCATTGCAAGTGCAGGACGGTGTTCTTGACAAGCATGTAAGTCTTCAATGATTTCTTCACGTAATGAAGTAGGAAGAGTTTCGATTTTCTCGTACAACCCAGCCATACCGTTATTAACGTTAATGCCTAATTCGTCAAATAACTTACCGTGTTTTTCGAAAGCTTCTTTGTAATAGATTTTCACACAGTGACCGAAAACGATCGGGTGTGAAACTTTCATCATTGTCGCTTTTACGTGTAAAGAGAATAAAATTCCCGCTTCTTTACAATCATCAAGTTCTTTTTCATAGAAATCACAAAGTGCTTTCTTGCTCATGAACATTGAATCAATGATTTCACCTTCTTGAAGCGCAACTTTTGGCTTAAGAACAATGCTCTTACCACTATTCGTGATAAGTTCCATTTTTACATTACGTGCGCGATCAAGTGTCATTGATTTTTCACCATGGTAGAAGTCACCTTCTTCCATATGTGAAACGTGAGTTTGTGACCACTGTTTCCACTCGCTCATTGAATGAGGGTGTTTTTTCGCATAGTTTTTAACTGCTGCTGGAGCACGGCGGTCAGAGTTACCTTCACGAAGGACAGGGTTTACTGCTGAACCAAGGCACTTACCATAACGAGCTTTGATTGATTTTTCTTCTTCAGTCGTTGGATTTTCCGGATAATCAGGAATTGCGTAACCTTTTGATTGAAGCTCTTTAATACATGCAGTTAATTGCGCAACAGACGCACTAATGTTCGGGAGTTTGATAATGTTTGTATCTGGATCTTGTGTAAGACGACCTAGCTCTGCAAGGTTGTCGGATACCTTTTGCTCTTCACTTAGGTAATCAGCGAATTCTGCGAGCACACGTGCAGCTACAGAGATGTCACTTTTAATAATCTCGATGCCAGCTGGCTTGGTAAAGGTCTCAATGATCGGCAGTAGCGAATAGGTCGCCAATAATGGCGCCTCATCAGTCAGTGTGTAAATAATAGTTGACTTTTCACCAGCCATATATAGCCCCTTCCGTTTGATTGAGTGTTGAGGACCGAGCTTGTGGCCCAGTGCCTACGAACCGATATGCTTAAATAAAACCCTGAGAGTATCGGCTCTCATTGTCTTCCAGTCAACGAAATATCCAGTGATAACGACATTTCGCAGCGAAATAATACATAATTTAAATCTATTGATGATATTCCTATACCCAACTTTAAGTAATACATAATTCATCATTACTTTTTTAGGGACTGAATACGATTAAATTACATGAGATATCTTTCAGAGTTCTGACAATTATTATACTTTTCATTCAAAACAAACTCAAAGATAAAACGAATCTCATCGTTTAGTAGCACTTAAAAATAAAAAAACCGATGTACAAAACATCGGTTTTTTATAAACTATTTAACTGTTATTTAAGCTTTTAACCATTTTTCAGTTTTAGCCTGATCTTCAATAATAAGTTCAACTTCAGTTAAATCAGATGTAGCACACTCAACTTCAAAAGATAGTAACTCATCGCGACGGAAAGCAAACACGGTATAAGTACCGCCCTGCTTTGCATACTTCTCAACAAGTTTAGTGGTCGCTTTTAAACCATCAATTGCAATAATTACATCATTGGCAGAAATACCTGCTTTAGCTGCTGCGCTATCACGGCGAGCACTTTGCACGAGTACACCTTCTGGCTTATCAACAAGTTTCAAACCAAGTGGCAAAGATTTGTCAGTTTTAACTCTATAACTTAAGCCAAACTCAGGGAACAGTTGATCAAGTGGCAATTCATCAGTGGTATTAATCAAATGATTAATTTGTTCAATCCAGCTATCACCCGTCAGTTCTTTACATAAATCAAAAATGGTTCTTTCATTTACTTGCATACCATTTTGAGTATTTTCATATAACCGACGCATTAAAGCATCAAGACTAGAACCACGCAGGCGTAAACCTAAATCTAGACATAATGCAACTAACGAACCTTTATTGTAGTAACTGGTGCCCGCATTATTCGAGTTTTCATCTTGACGATAAAATTTAATCCATGCGTCAAAACTTGATTCAGCAACTGTTTGAACAAAACGGCCCGGGTTTTGCAAATAACGGTCAATTTGTGCTTTGAGTAAATCAAGATAAGACTTCTGAGAAATTACGCCACTACGTAATAAAATCAGGTCATCGTAATATGAAGTAAAGCCTTCAAATATCCAAAGTAAAGAAGTATAGCCTTCTTGATGCAAATTATAGTTTGCAAAGTTTTCTGGGCGGATAAACTTGACTAACCATGAATGAAAATATTCATGACTACATAAGCCTAAAAAGCGTTGATAATCTTTAGAAGGTTCAGTTGGTTCATTCGACTTTGGCAAATCATCACGCGGTGTAATCAAGCTTGTGCTATTGCAATGCTCTAATCCACCATAACTATTACCTGTTGCCATGGTCATAAAGGTATAGTTTTTAAATGGTGCTGAACCGAACATATTTATTTCAGCTGCACAAATCTTTTCAATATCGGCTTTTAGACGATCAATATTGGTATTGTGCGAACCAGAAATTACGAACTCATGTTCAATGCCGTTCGTCTCAAAACTAAAGCGTGTTTGATCAGCCAATTCAAATGGACTATCGATCAGTTGATCGTAGTGATCTGCTTTTAAAGTAAATCGACCTTTAACTAAGCTTTTTGAAGCTAAGCCTGTTGCTAACTGAAAATGCTTTAATTCATCCGGCAAGAAAACTTCGACTTCACAAGCAGACTGCTCCTGCCCCTCTAACGCTAAACATACACACGCAGGATTAATATATAGACGAGTCTGATCTACATAAGCACCACGGACAGACAAATCATATGCATATACATCATATTCAATCGTCATTAATTCATGATCTGTATTAAATAAACGCCAGCGATTCTTGCTCGTTTTTTTAATGTCCAGCAGACGTCCAGCTTCATCATAAGCTTTAAGGGATTCAATATGTTTTGAGAACTCTCGAATTAGATAACTACCCGGAATCCACGTTGGTAGCCAAAGTTCCTGATTCGGGTTGGCTAAAAAACGAATTGTCACGTGAACAAGGTGCTGTTTGTAATCATCGAACTCAATTTGATAATGCAACATAAATTCTTCAATTTAAAAATAAGAACGGCTTCACATTAGATTATCACTTTTTTGTATCGTCTTGCGTAGATGTATTTTTTGGCAACAATTCCCACTAGCCTTCCACGAAAAAAAGGCATAGCATGCTGTGCATCTGTGTCCCGTATTTGCCAGTGAAAGTTAAGGTCATCCGTGAAATTTTTTCTATCTCTTTTTACCCTATTTAGTATTTTTTGTACTACCCTAACCAATGCTGCATTACTCAATATTGCACCTGAAAGTGTTGAAGCTGCTGCATGGACTATTGTAGATACTCAATCGGGTCAAATCATTGCTGAGCATAATAGCCATGTTCAACGTGCACCAGCATCTTTAACCAAAATGATGGTTGCATACATTGCCCTAAAAGAGATTAAAGCTGGAAAACTGAAAAAAGAAGAAATCATTACTGCAACTCCAGTGGTTAGTGTTGTGCAGTGGGATGAATCACAAATGTATCTTAAAGCTGGTGAACAAATTTCAGTTGATCAGTTATTGGCAGGTCTAATCGTGATGTCTGCTAATGATGCAGCCGTGACTTTAGCTGAAAAAATCTCTGGTGATGTTCCGCGCTTCGTACAACGCATGAATCAGGAAGCTCAAGCTTTGGGTATGAAAGATACTCATTTTAGTAATCCTGCCGGAATTACGATGCCTGACCATTTCACTACAGCACACGACCTTAGCTTATTGAGTCAGGCATTAATTAAACAAACCCCTGAATATTTACATTATTCAAAAATGCCAAGCTTTAGCTATAACCAACGCTTCCATCATGCGACAAACCTTGCTTTAAAATATGACCCATCTGTTGACGGTCTAAAAACTGGATATACCAAAGCAGCGGGTTATAACTTGGCACTTACAGCTTCACGTCCTTCTTTTTCATCTGACTTAACTCAAAGACGTTTATTAGTCATTGTTTTAGGTACGCCGAGTGCTGTAAAACGCGCTGAGATTGCAGATAAATTAATGAATCTTGCGTATGCCTATACACGTGATGAAGTGATTATTCCTGAGCAGAAATTAATTGCTGAACTACCTGTTGTAAAGTCGACTTTAAAAATGTTTAAGGTTGAAACAAAGCAACCAACAATTGTAACGACATCTTTATATGCAGACCCAGCACCAATTGACCTAAATACTTTTGATAATGTGACTCAACGCGTTCAAGTACTCGATAGTACTCAACAACTTAAGGTGATTGCTCCACTTGAAACGACTCAAACCCATGTAAACATTGAGCTCAATGAAAAACAACTAACTGCGCCATTAATGAAAGTTGTAAGTTTGGCAACAGTATCGATTTATCAAAATAATCAACTTATCCGTAGTCTTCAAATCGAAGATAACGTACATATTGAAGAAGCCAACATTTTCCAAAAAATCGCAATGTGGTTTTCTAGCCTCTTCTCTATTTTTTCATCAAGTGAACATAGTGCTGCAAAACTCTACCCAGTAGATTCGCACTAAAAACATCAAATTGTGCACAGACGCACAATAATTTTTATAAATAAAAGATGGCATAATTTAGCCATCTTTTTTTATAGAAAAATAATTAGGTGAAAAAATGACCCAAAATTTACATCATATTGTAATTGTTGGTGGTGGTGCTGGCGGCTTAGAACTGGCAACACAACTCGGTGAAACTTTTGGGAAAAATCGTAAAGCAAAGATTACATTGGTTGACCAAAATCTTACCCATATTTGGAAACCATTGCTTCATGAAATTGCTGCTGGCTCTTTAAATCCGCACGAAGAACAAACTAACTATTTTGCGCACTCAGAAAAACATCATTACGAATTTGTACTTGGAACATTAGTTGGGGTTAATAAAGATAAAAAATTAATTGAACTAATGCCCCCTCAAGTGTCTAAGGATCAACAGAATCATTCGCAAGAGCTAAGTTATGACACACTTATTTTAGCGCTTGGTTCAGTATCAAATGACTTTAATACCACGGGAGTGCGTGAAAACTGCCATTTCCTTGATAGCAGAAAGCAAGCCGATATTTTCCAGCAAGATTTATTACATCTTTATATTGAAGCTCAGAATCAACCTAATCAGCGAACTTTAAATATTGGAATTGTTGGTGCGGGAGCAACAGGTGTGGAACTGGCAGCTGAGTTAATTGAGACAACTAAAAACTTTTATCGATATGGTTTAAAGAAGATTCATCCAAACCAAGTCAAAATTACACTAATTGAAGCTTCTGAGCGTATTTTACCTGCTCTAAGCGATAAAACTGCTGAACACAGTGCTGGGCAACTCAAAAAAATGGGTGTTGAAATTTTAACTCAACACCGCGTTGAAAAAATTGATGAGCATTGCATCTACTTTAGCAATGGCAACCAACTTAAAAGTGATATTACCGTTTGGGCCGCAGGCGTAAAAGCACCAAAGGTATTAGAAAGTTTTACCGATTTTAAACGCGATAACATTAACCGCCTAATGGTCTATGCAACGTTGCAGACCTATTCTGATCCAAATGTATTTGCGTTTGGTGACTGTGCTCATTGCCAACTTGATGCAAGACATCCTCCACTTGGCCCACGTGCCCAAGTTGCAAGCCAACAGGCCAGCTTTTTAGTCGATGCTATGGCTGCTCGACTAAATGGCCGATCACAGCCGATGTTTACATTTAACGACAAAGGTTCTCTCGTGTCTTTAAGTCGTCATAAAGCCGTTGGAGAATTACTTGGAGATGTCAGCGTACAAGGCTATATTGCGAAAACAATGTATGTGTCTTTATATCGTTTACATCAAGCAACGATTCACGGATATACTCAGGCTGGACTACTCACAATGAAAGATTTACTTACAAGACGTGTACGTCCAAAAATTAAGCTGTATTAAGTTGAATTTTTTAAGTTCGTCCCTATTTATATAAAAACGCATCAGAAAAAGTGCCAAAGATTAAGATTTTGTAGTCTACAAAATTTATTTTTCACTTTATGATGTACGCTTCAATTGATTGAATGGATCAAAAACATGACTGCTATTGCAAATAACCACGTGGTTTCATTCCACTACAAATTAACAAACGCTGAGGGTGAAACACTTGATCAATCTCAAGGTGAACCACTTGCCTATTTGCACGGTGCAGGCAATATCATTCCTGGTTTAGAAAATGCATTAACAGGTAAAACTGTTGGTGAAAAATTCACTGTTAACGTTCCAGCTGCTGAAGGTTATGGCGAATACAACCCAGACCTAGTACAAGAAGTTCCAGCTCAAATGTTCCAAGGTGTTGAGAACATTCAACCTGGTATGCAATTCCAAGCTCAAACAGATGACGGCGTACAGATCGTTACTGTTAAAGCGGTTGAAGGCGACAACGTTGTTGTTGATGCTAACTTCCCACTTGCTGGTCAAGATTTAACTTTTGAAGTTGAAATCGTAGAAATCCGTGATGCTTCTCAAGAAGAATTAGATCACGGTCACGTACACGGTGCTGGTGGTCATCACCACTAATTCATCTTTAAAGATGATAAGAGCAAAGCTTCGGCTTTGCTTTTTTTATGTATTTATTTTTATATAATATTTTGATAATAATTCTTTAACTCACCTCACTCTATAAGGACCAATTTTCATGTCAAACGTAAATCAGCTAATTTGGTTTCGTCAAGATTTGAGAGTTCGAGACCATGCTGCTTTATGGCATGCCTCTCAACAAGGGCCTTGTATTGGGTTAATTATTTTATCGCCTGAACAATGGCAAACACACCACGATGCACCTATAAAAATTAATTTCTATTTACGTCAGCTTCAACAGCTCAAAAAAGAATTAGAACAGCTTAACATTCCACTTATTATCCAAGTCATTCCTTACTGGAAAGATATCGCTGATTATATTGGTGAACTTAGCATTCAACTTAATATTGAAAATGTCTATTCAAATATAGAGTTCGGCGTTAATGAATTAAAAAGAGATAAAACTGTACAAGATTTTTTAAATCAACAAGGTAAAGAGCTCTTTTTATTCCATGACCGTACGATTTTTCCTTTATGCTCTATTCGCAATCAGTCACAGCAGCCCTACCAGGTTTTCGGTGCATTCAAAAAAGCATGTTATTCAAAATTGGATATCAGTGGTTTACCTCAATGCTATCCAATTCCTGAAAAGCAAAGTAGCTATCCAGCGTCTTTTTCAAAAATAAACAGCTTAACTCTAGAAGATATTGAAGCTTTTTTTGATCCTTCTGTTTCTAAAGAGCAACAAGGCTTATGGCCAGCTGGAGAAAATTTTGCTCTAGAGCAGCTCGACATATTTATTAAAGATCATTTATCTGATTATAAATTAGAACGTGACTTTCCCAATGTAAGAGGAACTAGCCAACTTTCTCCCTATTTAAACATTGGAATTTTGTCTATCCGCCAGTGCCTGCAAGCTCTTTTTAGGGCTGAACATCGCAACTTTCATTTGACAAATGAAGGCCAGCAGACTTGGTTAGATGAACTGCTTTGGCGAGAATTTTATCAGCATATTTTATTTGATTTCCCCCATGTTTCTAAACATATTCCATTTAAAAAAAACACTCAGAAAATTAAGTGGAGTCACAATCCAGAGCACCTAACCGCATGGCAAACGGGCCAGACAGGTATACCAATTATTGATGCTGGAATGCGTCAACTTTTAAAAACTGGCTGGATGCATAATCGTGTACGCATGATTACAGCCATGTTTTTATGTAAAAACTTGCTCATCGATTGGCGAGTAGGTGAACAATGGTTTATGGAGCATTTAATCGATGGGGATTTAGCAGCAAATAATGGGGGTTGGCAATGGTGTGCTTCTACTGGAACTGATGCTGTACCTTACTTTAGAATTTTTAACCCTATTGCTCAATCAAAGAAATTTGATCCAAATGGAGATTATATTCGTCAATGGGTAGATGAATTAGCCCATCTAGACAATAAAACCATTCATGAGCCCTACTCGACCAAAACAAATACTCAGTTAAATTATCCAAAACCAATAGTTGATTTAAAAGTAACCCGCCTTAAAGCAATTGAAACTTTCAAGAGTATTTAGATAAGAGTTACGTCTTATCTGTTTATTTTTAATTAAAAAATAAGAACAATATTTGACTAAATAGTGACTTTGATCTACAAATAAACATAATAGTTACTTAAAAAGGCCATAAACAACAATAACTTCGCAATGTCTCACATTTAGTAATAAAAGTATAAAAAAATTAACATTACAAGAAGGTAGCCATAGCTCGCATGCAACAGCAACAAAAGAACCCTGGAAGAACACTCGTCTTATGGATTATCGCAGCTCATCTATTTATGGGCATAGTGGCGTATGAGTGGTTGCCTGTAAGTTTTAGAGGAAGCTGGATCTTTATTCTTATTCTTTTAATTTCTGGAGCTTTTTTACAAGTTGGCGCATCTTTAATTGTGGGCTTAGTCGCTTTTATCGGTGTTGCAGTATATTTTCTACTCGACTTAGGAGCTCAGACACATATTGAACGTCAGCTTCTTTTACTTTTTATTATTCCCCTCATTCCTCTTTTTCTGAGTGCTGTTCGCCATAATATTGAAATTAACGTTCAAAAATACCGCGATATTCAAAGTTATGACCGTAATTATCGCCGTGATATTTTCCCGCTTAGTGCACTCAAGTATTTCCAACGTAGTTTCTTTAAGCTTCTTGATCATCATAACATACAAGACTATGAAGTCTTTGAAATTAGAATTCTCAACCGAAGCTTAATTAAAGAAATGTTAGGCGACGATGTGTGGAAAACCACTCAAAATGAGATGATCAAAATTTTGAGTCAGCATCATCCACAAGAAATCGTTTTCCAGTTTGCTGATGATGATCTTGAAACTATATACAGTATTGTAATTCGCAAGCAAAAAACGGATGAAGAGCCTGATTTCATTAAAAAGCTTAGAGAAATTATGACTTTGCGGCTTGACGTGGAATATAAAATTATTCAGATTCCACCGGAAGAGGAGATGACCTAATGTCTAATCTTCTTAATATTTGTGGAATTATTATTGCATCTAGTCAATATCCTGATGCCACTTTACAGCAGTTCTATCGACAATATTATCATTGTGAGATTAAAACGGAATACACCAAAACAGAAGTTCAAAGTACCGATGATCTTTCCATGTTTTTTCCATATCAGGATACATGGTGGCCTATTTTTACAATTGACCAGATCAGCTCGGATAGCTTTCAACGACTTATTCATAAAGGGATCAAGCCCGGCATTATATTGCCGGATGAAGTTTTTAGCTTTTCTCATTATTTCCTGCTCAAAGAGGCAGTCAGCCAAGGTGCGATTCCGATCGTACTTTTTAAGTCTGAACAGCCTCAATATTTTGCGGCTAAAGCCACATTTTCGACTGCAATTGGGTTACGCCCAATGGCTGCTTTTGTCTCAACGGGATGGGATGAAAATTTAATTTCACAGACCGCTGGTAGTTATATTATTCAATTTAACCCTTCGCAGCTCCCGTTACCCTCTAGAGAAATTAAGCAAAAACAGCATTTATTTTATTCGGCTAAACGTTTTAACAGTCATATTTCTGGCTATGAAATTATTATTAATCCTCCTGCTGATCTACCCACAACAAATATTCGATATCCTCAACTTGGAATATCTTGGAAATTTAATAAGATTAATTACATAAGTACGCCAGAGCATGTAAAAACTAATTTTCTTGGATACATTTTTATCGGTTTAAGTACTGTTGTAGTTCCACTCGATCTAATTCTCACGAGTACCTACCCAGACCTCCTTGGTACGTTTGGCAGCTATATTTCATGGTTCTCTCTTGTAATCGGGTTGATTTTATTAGTCTTGCTCATCTCCTCTATTATCAGGAGGGTTAAATCAAATGGCTCCCATTGATATTCTCTTCTTATTTGGATTTTTAGGGATTTGGATTCCACAAGCATTTTGGGCGTGGTTAAGTTATCAAGCTTGGAAATATTCAAAAACAGCAGAAAAAGAGTTACAAAACCTTCCAATACCAGAGAGATGGCCCGTTTTGAGTGTCTTGATCCCTGCCTATAATGAAGGTGTTGTGATTGAAGATACTTTGCATGCAATTGCTCAACAAGATTACCCAGCCGAAGCATATGAAGTTTTACTCATTAATGATGGGTCAAAGGATAACACCCTAGAAATCGCCGAAAATTTGGCAAAAATTTATCCTTGCATAAAGATTGTTAATGTTCCTAAAGGAATGGGGGGTAAAGGTAAATCTAGAACGCTGAATAATGGCCTCCCCCATGCTCGAGGTGAATTGATTGTTGTCTATGATGCGGACAGTACACCAGAACCCGATTGTGTTCGCTTGCTAGCTCAAACCCTGCTTGCCGATAAAAAATTAGTAGCCGTTAATGGAAAAGTAAGAACACGTAATTGGCAAGATAGTATTTTGACCCGATTTATCGCAATTGAGTTCATCTTTTTCCAATGGATTTTCCAAGGCGGTCGTTGGCAACGTTTTGAGTTATCGACATTAATGGGTACTAACTATGTGATTTGGCGTGATGCTTTAGAAACCTTAGGTGGTTTTGATGAAAAGTCATTGGTCGATGATACAGAAATGAGTTTTAGGATTTTCATTGGCCAAAAACGGATTAAATGGGTGCCGTATGCAATTGGTTGGCAGCAAGATCCTCCATCTCTGAGTGTGTTTGTTAAACAGCGTTCACGTTGGACCCAAGGTAATTTTTATGTGACTCGTAAATATTTACCCGTCGCATTAAGAACGCCTTTTCCTATCGGAATTGAAATTCTTAACAACATTATGTGCTACATACTTTTTGTACCCGCTTTATTCTGGAGTCATATCACCTTAACCCTTGGCATACTTGATATTGCGGGTATTTCAGTTCCAGGCCCATTCACAACTCTATGGGGTCTGTCGTTTTGCCTATATGTGGCACAAATGTGGTTTACTCTCTCTTTAGAAAGGGTCAAACCAGAACTCTACTTTTATTCAGTTCTATCTTACGTAAGTTACTCACAAATATTTCTATTTATTGTTTTTAAAGCCGCATATGACATGCTTAAAAATAAAATACAGGGCAACTCCCTTCAATGGTACAAAACGGAACGTAGCAAGGAGAAAAAATAAATGAAAAAGACTTTTGATCTTTACAAAACAGCTCAAGTGCTCCTTGCCAGCACCAGTCTTATGCTCGCCATGTCTGCTCATGCATACATATGGAAACTTGACGATATTAGTACTTCTACTAAATACACAGTCGAGCCTCATTTTTTCTATATTGGCAAAGGTGCCCAGTGGCAAAACATTCAATTTTCAAGTGATTATTCCACTGAAAGCGATACAACTTTACTTGTAAAATATGATGATAAACTCATTTATAACACTACCCTAAGTGGGGATGGTCAAGTCAAATTTGATATTCCAGCAAGTCAGAGTGGCTTTCATCGTTTAGATTTTATTATTCAACAATATGCTAAACCCACTACGCTGAATCAAACCAAAGAAACATTCTGTACAGAAGATATTGATCACTTAACTTATTTAAGCAATTCCCAACTCGACTTTACGCCTATCCGTAATGTATACCGTTTAAAAGACTTACCAGACGCTTTAGCTAATCCACAAGCGAGACGGCCTACTCCGTTTGTTGGTATTTTAAAATATAACCGTAAAGAGATTATAGAAGCTTCTATGCTCGCTAGATTAGCAAGTTCATGGACTTCTATCACACCAATTGAATGGGTTGATTCAGGACAAACTAATTTAAATGATGAAACAAATTTTATTATTGAAGTGATTCGCTCAGCTACGCCACTTAAAGGGGGAGCATTCGTACAAATCGCAAAACCAGCAGATGGAGTGGCTACTCTTTCAATTACTTATCACACCCCACAAGAACTCACTGCTGCCATAAATGGACTAATCAATCCCTCATACGTAGAGCAACTTGATACAGGAAGTGCAATTTTCCCCACAACAATCTCCACCCCAACTTGGGCACAATTTAAAAAAATCAATACACTTGCCGATTTAGGCATTGAGGACTTCAGATTAAATCATGCTGAAAAGAACTTATTCCTTGATTTCCCTGCAGTATGGCAACCAACCGATATCTTGCAAGGGCAAATTGCACTTCGTATTCAAAGTGGTTTATTACAAGGTTCCAATATTACAGCTTGGATTGATGGAGGACTTGCTGGAAGCATGAAAACAGCCGACCTTGCTTCCGATCCGGTAAACCGACAATTCAACATTTTTGCAAAAGCTATTTCTAATACGACCAATTTTAGTTTAAAGCTTGAAAACTCGGTGATTGCTAACTCTCAGTGTTTACCCACTGCACATGGTTCGCTCTGGATTGATACAGCCAAGTCTACTGTAAAACTACCCCACAAACTCAAAAATGGTGTAGCCGCAATTTCAATGACTCTAGCAACGACTCCGACAATTGCGATTGATGATCAATCAGGTGCGTTAAATATCGCTATTGTATTAGGTCAAACCGCGAAAAAAATGCTTTTAACACAAGCACCAATGCCTCTCAACCTAGTCCGTTATTCACCGAGCGCGCCACAATCTGTAAATGTCCGCGTTAACAAAGATATTTATCAACAACAGGTGTTAATGCATCAGGATATTATCTATGCTCCTGCTGCTCAAAATGGTTTTATTGTCAGTTATAACAATAACCGCTTTGATGTGATTACCGACTCACAAGGTGGCGCACAAACGTTTATGCACCTTTGGGAAAAAATACAACATAAAATTCCAAACAACGTGACGAAAATGCTGGTTTCAGAAAATGGAAATATCTATGTTTTACAAAAACTCATTGTCGGAAATCAAAAGGCGCCTCTAGTCCAACAGTCTTCTTTCTTCTTACTAGTTGTGATTATCTCTGCAATTATGATAATAATTATCTTCTTGTGGTACTGGTTAAGACGAAATAATGAGAAAACAGATACCAATTAAAATAGCTGCTTTTATTATTTTAATTATATGTAGTGTCATTGGATATGCGGGGCTTTTCAAACATCAAGGTCAAGCCCCTCATATTGAAGGCATTTTCTGGCAACCTGACAATAACACGACTCCTCCAGAAGGAAATTGGCACTACTTAGGTGTCGATACATTTGTTCCTCAATGGTCTGTGGTTGAATCTAAATCTTGGTGGAAAGAATCAAATTTTCCTCAATGGGAAAAAGCTATTAATTTAGAAAAGATTAAACAAGAACCTTGGGCAAAAAATCTTATATTAGGCTTAGCAGGTGAATATAATGAACCTAAAGCTCGGGCTAATGTCATTGAATTAGGCGAAAAATCTGCCCAAATTATAAAAGAGCAAAAAACAGCATTTAAAGGTTATTACTTTCCGGTAGAAGCAGATCCAACTTGGCTACGAGTCAGTGCTTTAGGTCATGTGTTATCGAAGCTTCCTTCACCAGTCTGGGTGAGTATTTATAGTGGCGAAACTGAGCCTGAAAATTATGATTTATGGGTTAAAAGCTGGCTGCCTGACCATACGGGAGTTTTTTTCCAAGATGGTGTTGGCGTAGGCGTTCGATCACCTAAACAGGCCAAACATATTTTAGATCAGCTTGAACATAAACTTGGAAAAGACAAAGTAATTATAGTATTAGAAGCTTTTAGAGTGAAAAAGAATGGGCAATTTAGAGCCGCATATCCTTGGGAAATTATTTCTCAGCTAAAAGCATATGAAGGTAAAACTGTTTATATTTTTGATGGTCCTCATTACATGAGCCGCTGGTGCGTTAATATTGTGAGCTTATGGTACCGCCTCACTTATGGTCATGCCAACAAAACCATAAATGAGACGAGATCCTTAAATCATAATTATGCCGATTCATAAGATTTAGCAATTTGATTGAGAATACGTTGAGCAGCTTGCCCATCGCCAAATGGGTTTTCCACATGTGCCATTTTTTCATAATGCTGTTGGTCGGTGAGTAACTTTTCAGCTTCTTCAATAATTTTTTGTTGATTTGTACCCACCAAAACGCCTGCTCCCACCTCAACAACTTCTGGTCGCTCGGTAGTGTCTCGCAAGATTAAAACTGGCTTATTAAATGATGGACTTTCTTCTTGTAAGCCTCCTGAATCCGTCAAAATAAAAGTAGATCGGTCTATCACTGCCAATAGACTTGGGTAGTCTAATGGTTTAACAAGATGAATTTGGGAATGGTCTTTAAACTTATCATGGACTACGTCATGGACGGCTGGGTTTAAATGTACAGGCCAAATGAAATGTAAATCCGGATGTGCTTGAGCTAAGTGCTCAACCGCATTGCAAATATTTTGAATTCCACCGCCAAAGTTTTCACGACGATGGGCAGTAATGAGTACTACTTTGTCATCTTGCTTTAATTGAATTCCATAAGGTTCAAGCTGGTTCTTCAAATCAGATTTTTCAGCAATTAATTTACGCCCTAAATACACAGCGTCAACAACTGTATTGCCTGTAACTGTAATGAGCTCTGGCGGAATTTGTTCATTGAGTAAATTTCTTTTTGATTGTTCAGTCGGAGCAAAATGCCATTTGGTAATACGTGAAACTAACTGGCGATTTCCTTCCTCTGGAAAAGGATGATCTAAATCATAAGATCGTAAACCAGCTTCAACATGCGCAACAGGAACTTTCATTGAAAACGCGACTAAGCCAGCTGCTAAAACAGTTGTTGTATCCCCCTGAATGACAATTGCATCTCTTTTTTGTCCATCAGTGTACACATTCTCGATTTGACTCAAACCATGAATTAATAACTGATTTAAACTTTGTCCAGCATTCATAATTTTAAGACGGTGGTCAATTTCAACCCCAAAGAAATCTATCGCATCTCTTACTAGTTCGTCATGCTGTCCAGTAAAAATCACTTCAACTTGAAAGCGAGGGTCTTGTTTTGCCAATAAAATAACAGGGGCAAGTTTGATTAATTCAGGACGGGTTCCAAATACAATAGATATAAAAATTTTATTCACTTTAGAAATCCTTATAAAAAACGAGCTCTACTCGAGTATTGTTGTAATGATCTTTCGTATTTACTGGCACATCTTTAAAGTAATTGCCATATAGACGTTCAACACGTAGTTTTATTGGTTGATAATTAAAAGGCTGCCATGAAATACCTGGGCCATATTCAAATAAATTATTGTAATACTCATCTTTGCTGTCAGCTAAGCCATGCAATTTCATATAAGCCTGTACAGTGCCATTCTCACCTTTATAGACATTCAAACCCGTTCGTAATCGCAAGTCACCAATAACGTTATAATCTTCTCTAGAATAAGTTGCTGCGTTGCCATATAAATCAGTGAAGTAATCATTAAAACAAAGTGACTGATTACAACTATTTTGAGAGTACCACTCTTGATAACCTGCTACCCCACCCACAACACTTTCACGAAATTTATCTCTATTTCGATCAATCAGATCATAGCTTCCACCTACTTCTAAATACATGCGCACAGGTATAGAAGTCCAAGGTTGATAATTAGCGCCTACACCTAGAGTTACTGCATTTTCATCAATAATTTCAGGTCGTACACCACCTTGAGATTGAGTATCGCGGTTTAGATTTAAAAAGCCATACACCTGCGCTCGACCATTATCGAGGTTCTTACCATAGCGAGCTTTAAGTGGGAAAATTACATCGTCGTAACGTGATTCATATGAAGGCGCAAAATACACATCACGGAAATAAGTTTTGACCTCTCCTCCACTCAGATTTTTTACAGCCTGTGTCGCTTTAGTCGCAATATCAGCATCTTTAGACTGGGTAAGCTCCTTAAAAACCACCAGAGCCTCTTTGTTATTTTTTTGAGAATTCAGTAGATAGGCTTCTTGGAGTTTTAAATTATCATCTGCTGGATCTAATGCCTCTGCTTTTCTCAGACTTTGCAAAGCTGCATCTTGTTTCCCCAGCCGAATCTGTAAATAAGTTAAGCTTTTCCAAACTTTAATATCTTGTGGTGTCATCTCTCCAAGTTCTAATAATAACTTCTCGGCATTTTCAGGTTGAGTCTTCTCAATTTTATAAAATTGATCCCATTTATCATAAATTGGGTTTCCAGGTTTGTATTCTTGATTAACAATCTCTTGTGCAAATGTAGTCTCAATACTTAAGAGGCCTAAAGCTGGACACATCGAACCAATAACGATAAAGGAACGGGTTATAGATTTTATTGTTTTGCTATTCATTGGGACCTCTAGAGTAAAATAGATAGAATGCTTGCGTAGCAATCAAATTAAAATTTAATCAATAAGTATTATAATTAAACCCATAAATGACACTGTTTTATATAAGTAGATGAGTTCTTTAAATTGTTCATTTTATCTCCTTTAATATGATGTTTTAAAAAAGTTCTTATCTGTTTGTTTTTCCTATAATGACACATTTTTTAATCGTATTATTGTAAATAATCTTATAGGATAAGATAAAAATTTATAACTACAAATAGGGGAAAACATGTCCTTTTCTCAACATCCAGAACATCATTTTATTCACCGCTCAGGTTGGTTAAGGGCAGCCGTTTTAGGGGCAAATGATGGAATTATTTCTGTTACTAGTCTAATTATGGGAATGGCTGCAAGTGGGGCCTCTGCTCATACACTTCTTATTGCCTGTATTGCTGGTTTAATTTCCGGTGCAACCTCTATGGCTGCAGGAGAATATATTTCAGTAAAATCACAAGAAGATATTGAAAAAGCCGACTTAAAATTTGAAGAACAAGAACTCAAAAAGCATCCGCAGCGTGAACTGGACGAACTCACCCAAATTTATATATCCAGAGGCTTAGGACCTGACTTAGCTCTACAAGTTGCTACTGAACTTACAAATCATGATGCTTTAGGGGCTCACGCGCGTGATGAAATTGGTATTCATGAAAATACCGCAGCAAATCCTATTCAAGCCGCATTAGCTTCAGCTGGCTCATTTTCATTTGGGGCATTGTTTCCTATGCTGGCTATTTTACTCAGTCCAGATATATGGATCGAAAAAACAGTCTTAATATTTGGCATTATTTCATTAGCCTTTTTAGGAGCACTATCAAGTCATTTCGCGGGTACTTCGAAGCTTAAAGGGAGCCTACGCATTACCTTGTGGGGAATTTTAGCGATGGCTTTTTCAAGCTGGATCGGCTCTTTATTTCATATTACTCCGCTTTAAAAAAATCAGAACTTATCAATGTTTAAGAACTCAATATTTAAAAACTAAATGCCCAATATTATTTGCTCTTGGTTCGGTTTTCACGCTATGGTGAATAGAAAGAAATGAGGTGAATAAAATGGACCTATTACAACAACTTGAAATTAAACATCCAATTTTTCTTGCCCCTATGGCAGGTGTATCTACACCTGAACTTGCAGCAGAAGTTTCTAATCAGGGTGGTCTTGGATCCTTAGGTCTAGGTGCAAATACGGCGCAAAGTGCACGTGAACAGATTTTAAAAACCCAAACACTTACAGAAAAATCATTTCAGGTTAATTTTTTCTGCCATCAACCCGAACAACTTAACCTCCAAACTTCTGCTCAGTGGATTGAATATTTACGTCCACAATTTGAAAAGTTCGGAGAACAGCCTCCTCAAAACTTAAACTGTATTTATCCAAGTTTTCTTGATAACGATGATTTTCTAAATGTCGTATTAGAAACCAAACCTAAAGCGGTCAGTTTTCATTTTGGCATTCCCCATCCCCATCAAATTCAAGCATTAAAAGATGCCGGAATTATTACGATGGTGTCTGCTACCAATTTAGTTGAAGCACAAGCCATTGACGCGGCTGGTATAGATATTATTATTGCTCAAGGGATTGAAGCAGGTGGACATCGTGGAATCTTTAATAAAACCTTTGATGCAGCAATTAAAACAAGCGATTTAGTACACCTTATTGTCAAGCATTGCAAACCACCTGTGGTAGCCGCAGGCGGTATTATGAATGGAGCTCAGGCACGACATATGTTGAGCTTAGGAGCTACTGCGGTTCAACTCGGAACAGCATTTGTGCAATGCCATACATCAAATGCATCTGCCGAGTATCGTAAGGCTTTATTTACTGAACCTGTAACACAAATCAGCGCCAGTCTTTCTGGGCGTCCTGCACGTGGATTGCTCAACCATTGGCACACACAAATTGATTTACCTAATCGCCCTCCTCAACCCGAATATCCATATGCATACGATCTAGCCAAGCAATTAAATGCCATTGCAAGCAAGAATAAAGACTATGGCTTCGGTGCTTTTTGGGCGGGTAGTAATGTCTCTCAAATACGAGAGCTAGATGCTGCTGATCTGGTTAACCAGTTAGTTGTAGAAATGCTAGAAGATGAGTAAATCTTAAAAAGCCAGTAATCATATACTGGCTTTTTATTTAATGGGTTTCTAGTAAGTTAACCTGCTCAACCTGAACATCACTCATCAAATTGCCTTCAGCTAATAACTCATTAAAATAGTTTTCGACCACTAATGCTTGTTCAGCAGTGCTTTCAACTTTATACATATTTTGGCGAAATTCGTTACTTGAGCGTAAACCTTTTGTGTACCAAGCAATGTGTTTGCGGGCAATACGGCAGCCAGAGTATTCACCATAAAATTGATAAAGTTCTGATAAATGTCCTAGTAACACCTGCTTCACCTCTTCAATATTAGGTGCAGCTAAGTGTTCACCAGTTTTTAAATAATGAGCAGTTTCACGAAAAATCCATGGTCGACCTTGAGCAGCTCGACCAATCATAATTGCATCTGCCCCAGTATAGTCGAGTACATATTTTGCTTTTTCAGGACTATCAATATCACCGTTCGCAATAAGTGGAATATTGATTAATTCTTTAACATGTTTGATCAAATCATAACGCGCTGTATTTAAATACATGTCTTCGCGAGTACGGCCATGTAAAGCTAGCGCGGCAATCCCCGCTTCTTCTGCCCTTTTTGCGACTCTTAAAATATTTTCCTGACCATTTAAAAAGCCCAAACGGGTTTTCAAAGTCACGGGAACATCAACAGCAGCGACCACTGCATCAAGTATTCGGGCCACTAAGTCTTCATCTTGCAATAACGCTGAACCTGCGAGTTTATTACATACTTTCTTGGCAGGACATCCCATATTAATATCAACAATTTGTGCGCCATTTGCTACTTGATAGCGTGCAGCCTCTGCCAATTGTTCAGGATCAGAGCCTGCAATTTGAGCAGAGATCGGAGCGAGCTCACCATCAAAGTTCGCACGGTAAAGGCTCTTTTTGCTCATCCGCAAAGTTTTATCAGCAGTCATCATTTCACTGACTGCATGGCCTGCGCCAAAATACTTGCAGAGTGTTCTAAATGGACGGTCAGTAACTCCCGCCATAGGAGCAACAATTAAATTATTTGACAGTTGATAGGGACCAATATACATATATATTCATACAATTGATGATCAACATAGTATACTTCATCCGCTTAATCGGCTCATCTTTTTATGCAGGTGCTTTCCTCGCCATGAACAAACCGTTGTCTTCCCGTTTTTTATTAAAATCATTCGGCATGGCTGCCGTATGCATGAGTTTAGCTGCTTGTGGTGATAAAGCTTGGTGGTCAAACAATGATGAGCCTGAACTAGAAAGCCAACAGATTAAACGTCTAATTCCATCGCGTGTGCATGACCGTGAGTCATGGGCTAAAGATATTGATGACATTATGAAAGACTTGGATATTCCTAAAACCAAGAAAAATGTCTGTAGTATTGTGGCTGTAGTGGATCAGGAATCCAACTTTGTTGCCAACCCTCAAGTGCCTGGGTTAGGACAAAAGGCAGTTGAAGAAGTTAGTACACGTTTAAATGAAAAATTTGAAGATAAGCTTGGCAAAACCGTTGGTGGAACAATTGCTGGTTACTTTGAAGAAGTTCTAAGAACTCAGCCCTCTCCTGATAACAACTATATGAGTCAAATGCGTAAAGTTAAAACCGAGAAAGAACTCGACTTACTTTACCGAGAAATTTTCGACTTCATGGCTAAACACTATCATGTGAGTGCCTTAACTGGTGCAGCCAAATTGGTTGGTCAAGATATTGGCGAGAAAATGAACCCTATTACGACTTTGGGCTCAATGCAAGTTCATATTAATTATGCGAAAGCCAATAAGCGTTCGAGTATGAGTACTGCTGCGCTTCGCGATGACCTATATACTGAATACGGTGGTTTATATTACGGCATACATCGTTTAATGGTTTATCCGGCAGACTACGATAAAGCCATTTATCGTTTTGCGGATTATAACTCTGGTATGTACTCTAGCCGTAATGCAGCTTTTCAAAAAATGCTAAAAGAACTTACCGATAAAGATATAAGTCTTGATGGCGATCTACTTCTTTATACAAAAGATGGTGATCCACGCGCAGCTCAAAGCGAGTCAGAAAAAGAGCTGATTACGGTATTTGCAAAAAATAATGTATTGGTTACCCCACGACAAATCCGTGATGATCTTAAATTAGAAAAAGAGAAAAAGTTTGAAAGTACTCAAACTTATATTGCGCTGACTAAACTTTATAAATCAAAAACTGGCAAAGAACCACTCTATGCAATTATGCCTCAAGTGGTAATTTCTGGGCCTAAATTAAGTCGTGATTATAATACCAATTGGTATGCAACCCGCGTAAACGGACGATATGAAACATGTATGCAACGAGCGAAACGAATAAGACTATAAAAAGTCTCGCCCTGTTCGATTTTGATGGAACCTTGTGTAGTAAAGATAGTTTTACAGGGTTCATCTTTTATGCTTTATCTAAGCGTCACATTGTTAAGCAAGGCTTGAAAATTCTGCCATGGATTCAAGCCTACTATCTTAACTTTTATCCTGCCCATGCTATGCGTGCTAAGTTATTCCGTAGCATGTTTAAAAATACGCCTGCAATTGAATTACAAAAATTAGGTGAAGAATACGCACAAGAGTTAGTCTCTGCGCTTTCGCCTGAAATTTTTACTCAGTTACAACACCATCAATTGCGTGGTGATCAAGTCGTATTAGTTTCAGCTTCAATTGATGTCTATCTTGCTCCACTTTGCAAGTTACTAGATATCGAGTTGATTTGTACCGAAACTCAAATTAAAAACGGCAGGATGACGGGTTACTATTCTACTCCAGACTGTAGTAGTGAACAAAAGAAGTTAAGGATACATCAGCAATATACGCTACAGCATTACCACCAGATTTATGCTTATGGTAATAGCTCGGAAGACTTAGACATGCTTAGTCTTGCCACACATCCATATATGGTAGGTGAAGATCGTGTTTTACCTCGTTTAACGCCAGAAAAAAAGCTCGCATAAAGCGAGCTTTTTTATTTGAGCAAAACTTAATAAATTGCCATATGATCACGATGAATCATTTCAAGTGAACGAGCTTCACCAAGTACTTGATAAACCTTATCTGAGGCTAAGCCTTTAATAATTTCAGCAGATCTTGAACTAAAGTTTACTCGACCTACCGCAATACGTTTACCTTGTTTATCGACACATTCAACCACATCACCACGATCAAAATGTCCTTCAACATTTTTAACTCCAACAGGGAGTAAACTGCGATGCTTCAATTTAATCGCTTCAACAGCACCATCATCAATCACAAGACGGCCTGCCGTTTGTAAATGAGCAGCGAGCCACTGTTGATGAGCAGTCATGCGGTCTTTATCTGTAGTAAACAAAGTGCCTAGCATCTCACCTGCCATCGCACGTGATAAGACATTATCACTTTCGCCACTCGCGATGAGGGTTGGGCAGCCCGATTTAGCAGCTAAACGCGCAGCACGAACTTTAGTGACCATCCCACCTCGCCCAAGCACACCACCACCGCCGGCCATATCGAATAAATCATCATCCATAGCCCGAACAGTAGAGAGTAATTTAGCATCAGGATTATGACGCGGATCTGAGTCAAACATACCTTGCTGATCGGTTAAAATGATCAGCAATTCTGCATGAACCTGACCTGCAACCATCGCAGCTAAAGTATCATTATCACCAAAACGGATCTCATCGGTAGACACCGTGTCATTTTCATTAATGACAGGAATCACACGCCAATCAATCAAGTTTTGTAAAGCATCACACGAGTTCAGATAACGACGGCGATCTGCCAAATCATCATGAGTCAATAAAACCTGAGCAGTACGAATACCGTGGTTTTCAAGCACACTAGACCAAGTATGAATTAAGCCCATCTGCCCAATTGCAGCACAGGCTTGTAGACTGGGTAGATCGGTGGGTCGACTCGCAAGCTTCATACGAACCATACCTTCTGCTACAGCTCCTGATGACACTAAAATAATCTCGTGTCCGGCATTGTGCAGATCTGCAATCTGTTTCGCCCAATGCGAAATAGCATCTAGATCTAAACCTTGCCCATTAGCTGTAAGTAAAGATGATCCGATTTTAACAACGATTCGTTTACACTCACTGAGCTGACGTTGCCCATCGACCACTTCTATCATGTTTCCCTCGGTTTTCTAGTCACGAACGTAGATGACTTCTACATCATTGTCGTCTTCATCATCGTCAAAATCATCATCATCGTCCATCATGCTTTCGAGACGCTGTGCTCGACGCATTGCACGATATGCTTCTTTTGCCGCAATGGTTTGTTCACGCGTTTCAACTTCTAGTTGTTCACGGAAAGCTCTTACTTCTGCTGCATATTCAGGATCTTCAACTTCGCGTTCACGTTGTTGTTCAATCTGATCCATCAGGTAATACACAACTTCTTTTGTACCTTCGCTTAATAAGCCCGATGTCTTAAAGACAGGTCCAGTCCACTCTAGTTCATCTAGAATGTGCTGACACCACTCTTCGCGGCTTTCTTCAGCAATCTGATCAAGTTTATTGAGTACTAAAACAACTGGTAATTTAGCCAAAGTTGGTGAGAACTTAGCCAACTCATTCATAATCGCTTTTGCATTATGTGCTGGATCTGAACCATCAATTGGTTGTACATCAATAATGTGTAAAAGAATACGAGTACGTGCCAAATGTTTAAGGAAACGGATTCCTAAACCTGCACCTTCTGCTGCACCCTCGATTAATCCTGGAATATCGGCCATTACAAATGAACGATGGCGGTCAGCATCGACTACACCCAAGTTTGGAACCATGGTTGTAAATGGATAATCTGCCACTTTTGGTTTTGCAGCACTTACAGCACGAATGAAAGTAGATTTACCGGCATTTGGCATACCTAGCAAACCAACATCTGCCAATACTTTTAATTCAAGACGAATTTCGCGGAACTCACCTTTTGTACCAGTCGTACATTTACGAGGTGCACGGTTAGTTGATGATTTAAAGTGAGTGTTACCTAAACCACCTTCACCACCACCAGCAACCAGAATTCTTTGGCCGTCTTCAACCAAATCGCCAATAATATCGCCTGAATCTGTATCAACAATTGTTGTACCAACGGGTACTTTTAAAACCACATCTTCACCACCACGTCCAGTACAGTTAGCACCTGCACCGTTTTTTCCACGCTCAGCACGGAATTTACGTGTGTAACGGTAATCGACTAGCGTACTTGTATCGTCATCAGCTTGAATATAGATACTTCCACCACGTCCGCCATCACCACCATCTGGGCCACCAAATGGTACAAATTTTTCACGGCGAAAACTGGCTACGCCATTGCCACCGTCGCCAGCCTCTACGGTAATGACTGCTTCATCAACAAAGCGCATCTGCCAATCCTCTAAAAACTCTAAAACCGCCTATTCTGCCATATTTTCATAAAATTCTCGAATAGAAAATGGAACAATTCCATTTATAACGATCTGTTTTATCTTTAATCCAGCAGATGCTTTTAGTTTTGCAAATAGGATCCTTATAAAAAATAAAATTTAGCCAATTTATTTAATTATCAAGGATGAACATTGCGCAGAGGTAAGGTCATTTGCATATCAAGATTTGCTTTTGTTTTTGGCACAGAATTATACATGATGGCATTAAATGAAGAGACATTCCCCATTTCCATAGGATCATTTACGTTTAGGCTTGGTTTAAACTGATGTTTCACCGATAAATTTACGGGTTCATCGAATTCAAAATAAACTGGACCATCAAAAACAATTTTAACGGGAACGGTATAATTACGTTTTAAATTAAAAGGCACATCTAATTTAATAGGGATATCTAATTTAAGGGGAAATTTTGGTAAAAACTTACTTTGATAAACCAAGTCTGTGGTGGTTTCTAAAGGCATAACCTGATCAATTTTTAGAGTCGTTGAATAATCGACACTTACCGTAATAGGTGTTTCTACAGCAAAATTTAAATCTGCCAAATATTTTCCTTTTAGGGGTAAAGTTAATTGGCGATCTATATCTAAAGTTGTATCAAGTTTACCAATAGACTGAACCTGCAAAGTATTACCAACTTGAATCTTTGTTTCTAAAGAGTCAGGTAAACTAATATCGGCATTATGAGCCGAAACGACTAAATTTGCTTGAATATTGAGATACACCCAAAACATAATAGCGGCAAGTATCATCATTAAAAAGAAGCTAATTAACATACTCTTGAGTGAACGGAACATTAGCATCCACCCTATTGATCAGCTGTCTTTTGTGATGTTTCTGAACCTAATACTCGATTTAATCGCATAGTGGACAGAGGAATCTTTAACTCACCATTTGCAATCTTAACAGGCAAAGTATTTTTCACATCAACTGAAGCATTTAATGCAGTTTTAACAGGTACATTTAAATTACCCTCAATTGGGATATTCGTGTCTAATCTTGCTTTTAAAGGAATATGTAGATTTTCTTTTAATACCGTGCGTACTGGGGCATCAAATTTTAAATGAACCTTTTGCTCAAGCGGGACATTAATATCAATTGGCACATCAAGTTTTAATGGAATTGTCCCTTTCAATGGCAACGTAATATCACGGCCTAAAACTCGCACCTGAACCTTAGTATCAATTGGTAGATTTTGCTCAACTTTTAATGTTTCTTTGACCGGGATGGTTGTGCTAATCGGCACCATATTATCGAAGTAAACACGTGGAGTTAATGTTTGTGTTAAAGGAATATTCAGTTTCTCATCAATTGGAATACTGGCATTTACGCGCCCTTTTACATCCACATTTAAAGCATCTTGTACTTTAACCTTAACCTGTAGAGGCTCTTGCAAATCAATAGCAACCGCCTGATTTTTAAGTGGAATATAAATATTAAAGTGCTTAAATACCCATATTGCAATGAGTACACCACATAAATTGGCAATAATGATGAATACAAAAACGACCAACAAACGTTTAAACTGCGACAATTCCTATCCCTTACTATTTTCTTTTTTTCCTTAATTTGTATTCTCATTTATTTACAAAAAATAGTCAGCATATATTTTGTACGGTTGTAAAAAAACCCAGTCTAAACTGGGTCTTTTTGTGAAAATATTTTATAGATCGTTAAATGATCTTAAGCATTCAATTCTGCTGGGATTTTTTTGTAGCTTACGCCGCACATTTGTTCAGCAATACGTAATACCTGACAGCTATAACCAACTTCGTTATCGTACCAAACGTAAGCAGTTAAACGGTTACCAGAAGTAATCGTTGCTTGAGCATCGTATACACCTGCTGTACGAGAACCGATAAAGTCACTCGATACAACTTCAGTCGAGTTGGTATAACCAATTTGACCTTGAAGGTTAGAGTTAATCGAAATTTGACGAATGTATTCGTTCACTTCTTCACGATCAACTTCTTTATCAAGTGTTAAGTTCAAGATTGCAAGAGATACGTTTGGTGTAGGAACACGTACAGAGTTACCAGTTAATTTACCTTTCAATGCAGGTAATGCTTTAGCAACTGCTTTAGCTGCACCAGTCTCTGTAATTACCATGTTCAAAGTAGCAGCACGGCCACGACGATCTGCTTTATGGTAGTTATCGATTAAGTTCTGGTCATTTGTAAATGAGTGAACAGTTTCAACATGACCGTTAAGAACTTTATATTTGTCATCCAATACTTTAAGAATTGGAGTAATTGCATTTGTTGTACAACTTGCAGCAGAGATGATTTTGTCTTCATCTAAGATATCTGTGTTGTTTACACCAAATACAACGTTTTTCATTTCGCCTTTACTTGGTGCAGTCAATACAACACGTGCAACGCCTGGGCATTTCAAGTGTTGGCTTAGACCTTCAGCATCACGCCATTTACCAGTGTTGTCGATTAAAAGTGCATTTTCAATACCGTATTCAGTATAGTCAACTTCACTTGGGCTAGACGCATAAATCACTTTAATGAAGTTACCGTTAGCAATGATTGCTTCGTTTTCTTCATCAACAGAAATTGTACCAGCGAAAGTACCGTGAATAGAGTCACGACGAAGTAAAGAAGCACGTTTTGCTAAGTCACCGTCAGAAGACTTACGTACAACGATTGCTTTAAGGCTTAAACCACGACCTAAACCTGATTGGCTAATGATTAAACGAGCCAAGATACGACCAATACGACCAAAACCGTAAAGAACTACATCTTTAGGTTGTTCAGAAGTTGCGCTACCTTTGATTGACTCAACTGATTGAGCAACAAAAGCATCAACATCACCGCCTTTTTCTTTGTATTCAACAGCAAGTTTACCGATATCAACTTCTGCAGAACCAATATTTTCAACTTTTGCTAAAGCTTCTAAAATTGGGAATGTGTTTACAACAGAAAGTTCAACGTCTACAACACGTGTACGACGGTGAGTTTTCAAAATTTGGATAACAGAACGGTTAATTAAAGAGCGACCGTAAACAGATACGACAATATTTTTTTCACGGTATAATTGACCGATTAATGCAATCATACGTTCCGCGATTTCTTCACGGTTTTTCCAACGGCCTTGGTGTTCAGCGTGCAGGGCGATGATAGTGTCTTTGCTCACAGATACGTCCTCTAATTAATTATATCTAGGCGTGATTTTTAAAACCCCGTAATTGTAATGGAATTATTGGCAAGAATGAATCAAAAGCTGACATTAGTGACTAGATTTTCCTAAAATTCATCATAAATTCATAAAATACCTATAATTATTTTTTATTATCTTATTTTTTAAAGCAGCTAAATTTTTGCTTTTTCTTACTTTTTAGGTTCTGACGACCTACTTGAGTTCATCATTTTTTAATCTTTTTTGATATTTCGTGATATTAAGTTGCAGATTTTGGGCTTTTTGCCGTTGTTGATAAAGATGAATTGCTCCTTCTAAAACGAGTACAAAAACAGCACACCAAATCGGAATATAAGTGAACCATTCTTCCTGGCCAATGCTCTCCCCTAAAACTAAAGAAGCTAAAGCAAGTAATACAGGTTCCAAATATCCTAAGAGTCCAAACACAACTAAAGGTAGAAAACGACTTGCCAGAATATAACTTCCCAGACCAATAGCACTTAAAATTCCAAGCCCAATAATGATCAAAGAAAGACTCGGTTGGTCTATAAATTTACTGTATGGCAGCAAACCTGTATGAGTTAAATAAATTGCAATGGGCATAATAATGACCAAATCCCACCAAAAGCCCCCTAAATTATCTGTTTTAATTTTTTTACGTAATAAAAAGTAGGCAGAATATCCAACTGCTACCAATGCCGTTTCCCACGCAATACTTCCTAAACGCCATATTTCATGGCTAACGCCAATAACTGCAAGAATAATTGCTACCCATTGAAATTTTGATATTTTTTCGCCATACAACACACTTCCAGCTAAGACAAGAACCAGCGGTAATAGGAAATATCCCAAAGAGACTTGCAATCCACGCCCATGCATCGGCCCCCACAAAAACAGCCAAAGTTGTACTGAGGTTAAAATAGAGGTTGTGATTAATAATAATAGTAAAGAAGGCTTAGCCAAAATACGTTGGTAGATATTCTTGATATAGGCTAAATCACCACTCCACCACATAAATAAAGTAAGGAACGGTAGTGTTGCAATAATCCGCCATCCAAAAGTTTGTTCACTATCTAGCTGGCTTAATAATTGAGTATAAAAATAAAGTACACCAAAAGTGAATGATGCCATGACAGACAAGATCACGCCCTTAAACATCATCAACCTCTTAGACTTTAGTAAAAACAACTCACTACAATACTTGATTTATCCACTATAAAAAAGAAAAAACCATGTAAAAACATGGTTTTTTCTTAATCAGACATATACCACTATTCTTTATGTTCTGTACGAATAACATCTCGAATATCAAAACCTAATGTTTTTGCATAATTTAAATATTCATCCACCACTTCTTGCTCTGGATGAGGATTTCTTGATAGCACCCAAAGGTATTTACGTGAAGGCTCCCCGACTAAAACAGTCTGATAGTCTTCATCTAGCTTTAAAATCCAGTAATCCCCACGTATTACCGGAATCCATCTTACAGCTTCCGGTAAAAAACTTACCTTCAATTTGGTGTTATATGGCGGGTTAACCACAAAGGCCTCCCCGATAGATTGCTGTAATTGTTTTCTATTATCGTAGCAGCGATTATCTACTACTACATTTCCATTTTCGTTTAAGGTGTAGGTCGCAGATACATTATAAGCACACTTTTTTTGGAAAAATGCAGGCTTACGCGCGACTTCATACCAAACACCTAAATATCGGTCCAGTTCAACTTTATAGACAGTTTGCAAGGGTTTCGGCTGGGCATAGACATAGGTTCCAACAGCCAAACCAGCCAAAACGACACCGCCCAACGCAATTTTAGCCAAACGCCAGCTGGCTTGCGGAACATTATTTCGAAATGCCATTGTTGCCCTCAACGATTAGTTGTGAATACAAAAGAACTCAAATACCTACAGTAGCTTGTTTTTTAAACACATTATGTAGCGTTATGTATTCGTTTATTGCAACATTTGCGCTTTTAGTCGAATGATTTCATCACGTATCCGAGCTGCCTGCTCGAACTGTAAATCTTTCGAAGCTTTTAACATCTCTTTTTCAAGCTTAGTAATATGCTTACTAAACAATTTTGGGTCAGAGAGAATATGTCTTTCGTCAGCACTTAAAGCTTGTGCTTGTTCAAGCACCTTCTCATCAATTTCGTCGTCTGAAAGCACTTCGCCTGAATCAATTTCTTTGATGACCTGACGAACAGCACTACGTGGAGTAATACCATGCAACTCGTTGAACTCGATTTGTTTAGCTCTACGGCGTTCAGTCTCATCTATTGCTTTTTGCATAGAATCAGTAATTCGGTCAGCATATAAAATTGCTTTACCTTTCACGTTACGCGCGGCACGACCAATTGTCTGAATGAGTGAACGTTCTGAACGTAAAAAACCTTCTTTATCTGCATCTAAAATAGCAACTAAAGAAACTTCTGGCATGTCGAGACCTTCACGCAACAAGTTAATACCAACTAAAACGTCGAATACACCTGTACGTAACTCATGAATAATTTTGACACGTTCAACAGTATCAATATCAGAGTGTAAATAAGCGACTTTAACCCCGTATTCTTTTAAATAAGAAGTCAGATCTTCCGCCATACGCTTTGTTAAAGTAGTCACCAACACACGTTCATTTAGGTTCTTACGAATATTAATTTCAGAAAGAACATCATCGACTTGAGTTAATACAGGACGAACTTCAATTTCAGGATCAATTAATCCTGTTGGACGTACCACCTGTTCAACCACTTGGTCAGACTTTTCTAACTCATATTTAGCAGGTGTTGCACTGACAAAAATGGTCGTCGGTACAATGCGCTCCCACTCTTCAAATTTCATTGGTCGATTATCAAGTGCGCTTGGTAAACGGAACCCGTAATTCACTAAATTTTCTTTACGCGATCGGTCACCTTTATACATCGCTCCAATTTGCGGAACTGTAACGTGTGACTCATCAATTATCAGCAATGCATCTTCTGGTACATAATCAAATAAAGTTGGAGGCGCTTCACCAGCTGGACGACCAGACAAATGTCTTGAATAGTTTTCAATACCATTGGTATAGCCCAACTGTTGCATCATCTCTAAATCATAACGGGTACGCTGCTCAATACGCTGGGCTTCCAGCAATTTGTCATGTTCACGGAAGAATTTAAGTTGATCTTGTAATTCATCTTTAATTGTATCAATTGCACGAGTCAGATGATCTTTCGGGGTTACATAGTGGCTTTTTGGATAAATCGTAACACGTGGAACTTTACGAACCATTTTACCCGTTAACGGATCAAACCAACGGATCGAATCGACCTCGTCATCAAATAGTTCAATACGAATCGCATGTTGATCAGATTCGGCAGGGAAAATATCAATAATTTCGCCGCGAATTCGATATGTACCACGTAAGAACTCAAGTTCATTACGCGTATATTGCATTTCAACCAAACGGCGGATAATTTCATCACGACTTACACGGTCGCCCTCAACCACATGCAGTAACATTTGCATATAAGCATTTGGGTCACCCAAACCATAAATTGCAGAAACCGAGGCCACAATAATTGCATCACGACGCTCTAATAAAGCACGTGTTGCTGATAGTCGCATCTGGTCAATGTGATCGTTAATGGCAGCATCTTTTTCAATAAAAGTATCTGAGGATGGAACGTAAGCCTCGGGTTGATAGTAATCATAGTAACTTACGAAATACTCAACTGCATTATTAGGGAAGAACGCTTTAAACTCTCCATAAAGCTGGGCAGCCAAAGTTTTGTTATGAGCCATCACAATTGTAGGTCGCTGTATTTGAGCGATCACATTCGCCATGGTATAGGTTTTACCCGAGCCAGTTACACCCAGCAATAACTGATTACGAAAACCATGCTCGATACCATTTACCAGCTTTTCAATGGCCTGTGGCTGATCACCTGCTGGCTGATAATGAGTGACCAAATCAAAAGGTTGATTTTCGTTCAAAGTTATCTCTCTTTATGAAAAATTGAATTTAACGTCTCCCCTTTTAATGGGGATTTTTATCTTAATTTAAAGTCTAAATTGAGCTGGAAATTCAATGTAAAAGATTAAGCATCTTAACACTTGACCAATACCCTAATCGGTTGCAACATGAAGCTATCCATTAAACAAAAAGTATAACCATGACCTATCAATATCATGATGAAAGTATTGTAACTGAACTTCCCGAAGATACAGTTTTTGTATTTGGAAGTAATCTTGCTGGACAACACGGTAGTGGTGCAGCGCGCGTTGCAAGTCAGCACTTCGGAGCAGTTGAAGGTGTAGGTCGTGGCTGGGCTGGTCAAAGCTTTGCAATTCCAACTTTAAATGAACACATTCAACAAATGCCACTTTCACAAATTCAGCATTATGTTGAAGACTTTAAGATATACACAAAAAATCATCCTAAAATGAAATATTTCATTACTGCATTAGGTTGTGGCATCGCAGGCTATAAAGTTTCTGAAATCGCTCCTCTTTTTAAAGGTATTTATCACAACGTTATCTTTCCGGAATCTTTTAAACCCTATGTAGAAGATAATGCAGTATCTCAATTTCCGACTTTAACTCAAAAGATGGTACAAAGTTTCATTAATGATGAAGTTATTTTTTACTTTAATCATGGCAGTGAATCATTTGAAGAAGCTTTAGATAAAACTGATTTATCAGATGCTGAAAAAGCAATAGCTCTTATTGTCTTAAATGAAGAGTTGTATCCACGAGATCGTTATGGACGAGGCCGTGATCATGAGCTTAGTGATATTTTAGGGAAGTTAAACGGTAAAATTTTCAATCTTCATGGAAACTCTGAAGGTGCCATGATTTTTGTGAGTGCTGTTGTTGCACTGATGGAACTTTACGATTTTGATGAGCAAGATTTTATTAAGTTATGGCGTGGTGAAAAAAACATTGATCACCCGATTAATCGTTAAGTTTTCTTATGAATTTATGAGTTAAGCAGATAATCTCTGCTTTCTCATTATTTTATTTTTCCTTACATTTAATCCTTTTATTTTTAATTATTCTAATATATTTAAACTCTTTATCCTCCCAAATCTTAATTTTTCTCATTATACTTTAAGGCAAACTGAATACTTAAAGAAACATATGGAAACTTTAGATTCTTCGATTTTTGACCTTAGCCCAATTCCAATGTGGATTGAGGATTTCAGTGAAGTTAAACAACAATTTGATTTATGGAGAAAGCAAGGAATTGAAAACCTCCATGAATTTTTAAATCAAAATAAACACTTAGTTATTGAATGTGCTCATAAAATTAAAATTATTCGTGTTAACCAAAAAACTTTAGAACTTTTTGAAGCAACAACGCGCGAGGAACTATATTCAAATTTGAATCTTATTTTTAAAAAGGAAATGTTCGAATCACATATTTATGAACTTGAAGCGTTATGGAATGGCAAAACCCATTTTTCAAGCACTACAGTGAATTACACCTTATCAGGCAAACGTATTGATGTTCAGTTAAGAGGGTCTATTTTACCTGGTTCTGAATCTACTTTTGAGCGGGTATTAATTACTACCGAAGATATTACCCCTTATCAAAATGCACTCCGTCAGGAAGAAAAAAACCGTCGACTGGCTGAATCTATGTTTATCTACTCGCCTACTTCGCTGTGGGTCGAGGATTTCAGCCGTATAAAAAATAGAATTGATCAACTTAGGCTATTGGGAATTGAAGACTTCAGAACTTTTCTAGATGTTCATCCTGAGTTTGTCCGCCAGTGTGTAGAAGATATTTTAATTTTAGATGTTAATCAGGCCACGATAGATTTATTTAAAGCTCCTGATAAGTCGACACTTTTAAGGAATACACATAAGATTTTTGCTGAAGAAATGGTTGAAACCTTTCGAGAACAACTCATCGAGTTATGGCAAGGTAATATCCATCATAAACGTGAAGCCGTTAACTACGCTTTAGATGGCCAAATAAGAAATGTCTTGCTTCAATTTACCGTTTTTCCGGGATATGAAGAGACTTGGGGATTAGTGCAAGTTGCGCTGACAGATATTACTGCCCGGAAAAAAGCGGAAAACTATCTTGAATATTTAGGGCAACACGATGTTCTTACTAAACTATATAACCGTGCTTTTTTTACAGAGGAACTTAATCGCTTAAACCGAAGTATTATTCGACCAGTTTCTTCAATTTTTTTAGATATGAATGGATTAAAAGAAACCAATGACCAGTTTGGGCATGATATTGGAGATGGTTTATTACGCCGTGTTGGAAATATTTTAAGTCAGGCTATTTCAAATACAGCATATACTGCATCCAGAATCGGTGGTGATGAATTCGTGATCTTAATGCCAGGCGCAGATGAAGCGAACGTTCAAATTATGCTTCAAACGATTCAGGAGCTTTTTAATATCGACAATCAATACTATTCAAGCCATCCAGTAAGTATTGCAATTGGACATGCAACCACTCAAACAAATGAACAAATTGAGGACATGTTAAAACGAGCAGACCATCACATGTACCAAAAGAAAAAAAGTTATTATCAAGAAATTTTATTCAATCAATAAAAAACAGGCATATTGCCTGTTTTTCAAAATTAGCGTTTTCCCATAGAACGACGCGTACCACGTGGAGGCATCCATGTTCTATCCGCGTATTGCTCTGGTTTTGGACGCACTTGGTTGTGTACCGCATCATCTGCTTGATTGCTTTCATTCGGCATTGGGAATGGCAATTTCACCAAAGCCTTTTTCTGTTTTGGCTGTTGCTCAGTCATGATTCATTCTCGAAATTTCGATTGCGACCTATTATAAATGATTTTTATCATTTCTTTTCAAAAAAGCTTCAATTGAGTAAAACAGCAACAAGAACCTTCTTAAATTAAACTTTTTTACATCTAAAAATACCCGTATCCGCAAATTGCTTAATTTTTGCGATAAGATAGTATGCTTTTTATTTTTTAATCCCATAAGAGGAATATTGCCGTGGACGTACGTCTTTCTGATCGTGTCAATGCTATCAAACCGTCCCCTACACTTGCTGTAACAAACAAAGCTGCTGAACTTAAAGCTGCTGGCAAGAACGTGATTGGTTTAGGTGCTGGCGAGCCAGATTTTGATACCCCTCAACACATCAAAGATGCTGCAATCGAAGCGATTAATAATGGTTTCACCAAATATACGGCTGTAGATGGTACTCCTGGGTTAAAAAAAGCAATTATTGCTAAGTTCAAGCGTGATAATAATCTTGATTATCAAGCGAACCAGATTTTGGTTTCTTGTGGTGGTAAGCAAAGCTTCTTTAACTTGGCACTTGCTCTATTAAACAAAGGCGATGAAGTTATCATTCCAGCACCTTTCTGGGTAAGCTATCCAGATATGGTCATTATTGCTGAAGGTACTCCAGTCATTGTGAAATGTGGCGAAGACCAACGCTTCAAAATCACTCCTGAACAATTAGAAGCTGCTATTACACCTAAGACTCGTTTAGTTGTATTAAACAGCCCATCTAACCCAACAGGCATGATTTATAGCAAAGCTGAATTAGAAGCTTTAGCTGAAGTTTTACGTCGTCATCCACAAGTATTTGTTGCATCTGACGATATGTATGAACCGATTCGTTGGGAAGACGAGTTCTACAACATCGCAACTGTTGCTCCAGATTTATATGATCGCACAATCGTTTTAAACGGTGTTTCTAAAGCATATGCAATGACAGGTTGGCGTATTGGCTATGCAGCTGGTCCAGCAAAAATCATTGGTGCAATGAAAAAGATCCAATCACAGTCAACTTCTAACCCAACTTCTATTTCGCAAGTTGCTGCTGAAGCTGCATTGAATGGTCCACAAGACGTTTTACAACCTATGATTGAAGCGTTTAAACGCCGTCATGACTTAGTTGTAAATGGCTTAAATGATATTAAAGGTATCTCTTGCTTACCTGCTGATGGCGCTTTCTATGCCTATGCAAACATTCGTCCTCTTATTCGTGCAAAAGGCTTAAAATCTTGCACAGAGTTCTCTGAATGGTTACTAGAAGAAACTGGCGTAGCAGTTGTTCCTGGTGATGCATTTGGTTTAGGCGGTTTTATGCGTATTTCATATGCAACAGCTGACGAAGTACTCGTTGATGCGTTAGCACGTATCAAAAAAGCTGCTGACTCAATTGAAGGTGTAGACGCTGCTATCGCTTCAATTGAAGCTGAAAAAGCTGCGAAATAATCTGCATTTTGCATAAAAAGGGTTCTCTTGAGAGAACCCTTTTTTAATTCACTTATGCATTTTTGGCTTTTTGAGGTCTTATATAAATGACTAATAAAATTCCAAATAAAACCATAAAACTCGATAAAATCACTCGCCCTGTCACACTCTCATTTACAAATAGGCTTCCACCTATAATCGCCAAACATGGCACACTTAGCTGTACTGTACTCGCTGTCACTCGATCAATATGCTTCAAAATCGCATACCAGAGTACATAAGCCCCGCTTGAAGTGACACCACCCGACAAAATCGCTAAGACCCATCCTTGCATGTCAATGTAGCGATCTTGGGCAAGTAATACATTCGCCAACAAAACCATTGGCACAGCTAGGGTAAAATTTGCCAACGTACTACCAATCGGTTGTGTCATATTACGACCAGCAATGTTGTATCCTGCCCATGCCAACCCAGATATCACCATAATTAGAGCATATCCCCAATCAGGCGCATGAGTATCAGGTAATAACAAAACAATGATTCCAGCCAAAGCAATACATAAGCCTATACCACGGTATATGCCAATCTGTTCACCCTGCCAATAGCCATAAAGCACCATAGTCAGCTGTACAACCCCAAACAATAACAGAGCACCAATACCAGCGTCGATTTGAAGATAAGCATATGAAAATGCCAAAATATAAACCGCTAGAAAAAATGCGTTTTTTAAACTCCATTGGACTTTGGTTTGAGACGATTTTGAATATAAAAACAGTCCAAATAAAACAACCGCACCACTTGCTACTCGTATTAAACTAAAAGTCATTGGATCAATATGTTGGCCTGCCAAAGCCAAACGACACAATACAGAATTTGCTGCAAAAGCCGCCATTATGAGTGCAATTTTAAAAAGCATTGTCCTTATGCTCCTGTTATTTCTTATAGTGTAAAAGAAGTCTTTCTTATCTATCTAATTTGTTATGCAACTCATTTAATTCAATTTTTATAATAAAGGAGTTTTATATTAAATGGACAAGTTTTTAAGATTCAACTTATCAGTTCAATCTTTAACTCTAGAATTGACTTATCGATGACTTAATAATAGGTTAATATCAAGTTCCATTTTAGAACTTAAAGAATTAAAGGACCCGAAAAATGAAAAATCCGATGGAAATGACTGGCCTTGAATTTTTACAAGCAATGATTGAAGGCCATATTCCACCTGCCAGCATTAGTAAAACAATACCTATGCAACCTACTGAAATTTCAGAAGGATCTGTTACCTTTAAAGCCCAAGCAGATCATAACCATTTAAATCCACTCGGTGGCGTACATGGTGGTTTTGCTGCCACAGTTCTAGATTCAGTGACTGGCTGTGCAGTACATACGATGTTACCTGCGGGTGTAGGTTACGGCACAATCGACCTTAACGTAAAAATGTGCCGCCCTATTCCCCAAAATCAGGCTTTAATTGCCACAGGCAAAGTTATTAATTTAAGTAAAAATTTAGGTATTTCTGAAGGCAAGATTATTGATGAGGAAGGTAAGCTGTATGCCTATGCAACAGCAACCTGCATGATTATTCGTCCATAATCGTTAAAGGCAGCCTTAAACCGCTGCCTTTTTTATTAAGTCATCTGAATTATCTGGACGTTCACAAGTTTGTGCAATCACATACGGCGCCCAAATATTTTTAAGTTGGAGTTCTATAATTTCTTGATGCTCTACAGACCAAGCTAAAACTTTATTTTTACCCAACAATAACTCCCCTTCTAATTGAAAAATATATAAAGATTCAGAGGAGTTTAGTAGTTTCGAGCCTTTTAAAATCTTAAGTGAATTATGCACATTCCATTTAGAGCTAAACCAAAGCTGCAATAAATCACCTAAATATAAATCCTGCTTTTTGAAAGGATAAGCATTAATCCATGCACCTTCAACAAGTGTGTAATAAAATTCTGATTGATTTAAGATATTGAGATAATTGTGTTGATAGAAATCAAAATTAGAAAAAATAGAAGCGATCGTAAGCGTTTTCATACTTATCTCCGATTTAGCCATTTTAGTGCTGGCAAGTTGGTTTAAATCCACACTGTTTGGATTTCTCCAAACGCTTGTTCTTTTTTGAATCTAGCAATTGATTTTTTAAAGTGCAAGTAATTTCTTAACTCACCACTCAACTGATCAAATAAAAAGCATACGACACAAAAATGAAGTAAACATGACAATTTAGACTTGACCCTTCTCAAAATCTCCTTATAATCGCATGCAGATTCTCCCATAGCTCAGTCGGTAGAGCGACGGACTGTTAATCCGCAGGTCCCTGGTTCGAGCCCAGGTGGGAGAGCCAAATACTAAAAAGCCCGCAGCATTAAAGCGGGCTTTTTTTTGCCATAAATTTATCAATAACTATAAAAATCCTCTATCAGCAGATAGAGGATTTAATTTTTTATTAGAGTCTTTATTAGGTTTAACGCTCTAACCTAACTCGAAAGAATATATTTTCTTCTTAAATTATTATTCTACTTCAACCACTTTTAAAGGATTAAAAGATTGAGTGGTCGGCATCATTTCAATACGATTAATATTAATGTGTGGAGGTTGTGAAGCAATCCAAGCTACTGTATTTGCAATATCTTCAGGCAAGAGTGGATTCTTTTTATCATATAGACTGTTTACTTTATCCTCATCACCTTTAAAACGCACAAGAGAAAATTCAGTACCTCCACACAACCCTGGTTCAATGTTAGTTACGCGCACACCAGTACCAGCCAAATCAGCACGAAGATTTAGACTAAATTGCTCCACAAATGCTTTGGTTGCCCCATACACATTGCCCCCTGGATATGGGTATGTACCTGCAATAGAACCCATATTAATGATTAAACCTGACTTTTTCTCCACCATGCTCGGCAAAATTAATCGGGTAATCGTAACAAGCCCCTTAACATTGGTATCAATCATCGTATACCAATCATCTAATTCTGCTTTATCTGCGGGTTCCAATCCTAATGCCAATCCAGCATTATTCACCAATAAATCAATTTGACCGATTTGAAATTCGGCTGGTAAATCAACCAATACTTTATTTATATTTTCTGCCGTATCTGTCATGTCAAATACTAATGGGTAGAATTTTTCACCAAGCTCTTGTTTTAGTTCTTCTAGTTTTTCTGCTCGTCTTCCGCAACCAATAACGTTATATCCTAACTCAATCAGTTTTTTTGAAATGCTATAACCAAAGCCCGCTGAGGCACCTGTAACTAATGCTAACATTCTTATATCCTTAGAAATGATCAACTATTTCAGTTGAACTCATGATGAACATATCAGCCTTTATATTTACACAATATTTATTATTAGCCTAAAAAAATAAAAGTTTTTTAAAAAATTTTAAGAGAAATTAAAATCTATAAAAAATATATTTATTAAATAATTATATGCATTAAAAAACTAAAAGTAGAACATGCTTACTACCAAAGGGATAATGCTCACCTAATAAAAAAGTTTACCGTGAAAGGTAAACTTTTTTATTAGAGACGTCCAAGACTAAGCAGGAATACCACTATGAAAACGGAAAGTATTATCTGGGGTTAAAATCAGATTCTTTTCAACTTCACGGATATGATCAATTCGCTGCTGAATATCCTCTTTAGGATCTTTCATTTTTGCAGTTTTTGCCACATCAAGCGCAAGTGCGAGATAGTCTTCAAAATGACGAGACTCTGACTTAAGCAAGTATCGATAATAACGTCCTAACTCATCATCTACACGCGGAGCAAGTGCATAAAAACGCTCACATGAACGAGCCTCTACGAATGCCCCAATCACCAGCACATCAATTAAAGCTTCAGGCTCATACGTACGAATCTCTTTACGCAACCCACCTGCATAACGCCCAGCACTTAAACCAGTCCACTCTTGACCGCGCTTAGCCATAAGCTCAAGTACTTGTTCATAGTGAAGCATTTCTTCTCGTACAAGTTGAGCAAGTTTTACTTGTAAGTCAGGAAAGAAGCTATAGCGGAACATTAAGTTCATTGCTGTACTAGCAGCTTTCTTTTCACAATTAGCATGATCTTGCATCAAGATATCTAAATTATTGATTGCCTCATCCAACCATGCATTTGGTGTTTGACATCCTAAAAAGGCCACCACAGGTTGCATTAATTCATCGTAATTGATACTCGACATAACCAACTATCCTGCTGCCTGAATCGCTGTTTTCATATCTTTAACAGCTTGAACCAGACCTACAAAAACACTTTCAGCAATAATTGAATGACCAATGTTTAATTCATGAATTTGTGGAATAGCTGCAATTGGCGCAATATTTTTAAGGTTAAGGCCATGACCTGCATTTACAACCAAACCTTTTGAAGCTGCATATTCAACACCTTTGATAATACGCTCTAACTCGGCTTGTTGATCTTGCTCTGTTTCCGCATCTGCATATGCACCTGTATGCAACTCAATCGTAGGTGCGCCACACGCAACTGCTGCATCAATTTGGGCTAAATCAGCATCAATAAATAATGATACGTCGCAACCAATGGCCGCTAAAGTTTGAGTTGCAGCTTTAACTTTTTCAAAGTTACCCACTACATCCAAACCGCCTTCAGTTGTTACTTCTTGGCGTCTTTCTGGCACAAAACACACGTGCTGCGGCTGAATTTCTTTCGCAAACTCGACCATTTCATCAGTAACAGCCAACTCTAGATTCATACGTGTTTTTAATAATGGACGCATGCGACGTACATCGTCATCTTGAATATGGCGACGGTCTTCACGCAAATGCAAAGTAATCCCCTCTGCACCCGCTTCTTCACAAATAAGAGCAGCTTCTACAGGGTCTGGATAAGTAGTACCGCGCGCCTGTCTCAAAGTAGCAACATGGTCTATGTTTACACCAAGCAATGCAGCCATAAATAAATCCTAATTACGATTGAGTTTGAGTATTTTGAATCCACAATTGTCGACTTTTTAGGGGACGATCTCCTAAAAGCGATGTAATCATTTGACGGTATAGTTTACCTAATAATTGCAATTGTTCGTGAGAAAAATCCTGGCCTTGCTCATAATCCAGCATAGATAAAATTGCTTTACCTGACAATGAAGAACGACTTGCCTGAACAACAGGCGCAAAACCTTCGGTCACCTGAAATTGATAAAACTGGTGAGCCTGTATTGGCTGTTGTTGAGTATCAATTGAGAAATCAATCGCGTAACCCAGCTCAGGAAGTAAAACATGTTCGAACTGGCGCAAAATCTGTCTCAGAAAAAGATCAGGATTTTCGTGGGAAGATAATTGCTGTAATTGAAGCAAAGTTAACTGATATTGTTCAAAAGTTTGTGGCATTGCCTCTTCTAATGGGCAAAGTCTAAGAACAATTTCATTTAGATAAAAACCAGCAAAAAAAGCATCACCAAAAAAGAAAACAGGCTGATTTAATATTTCCAGCTTAGTAAAATTTTTGAGTTCACTTTTACCTGTGGCTTGCAGTCGAATAGGTTGATATTGAGGGGGCGGAGTCTGTCTTAAAATACCATCGACTCGCCCATATTCCTGAGTAAAAAGATGCACAATATGACTTTTTTCACGGTACTTACGGTGATGAATCATATATCCATGGAGGACTTCATTGCGCATCATAAAAAGAATCTATTCCTCAGATTCTTTTTCTTTTTTATCATCCTCATCATCACCGTCAGGAATAACAGCACCTACAACAGCTGCTGTACCTTTAACTACACCTTTAGTAGTTTTATAGGCGATACCTACTGGTACGGTTACAAGCTTATATACACAACCTTGTAACATCAATGTACATCCAACTATAGCGATTAATGATGTAATTGTTTTCATACCAGCATCCTTATCCTTTAGATATCACTGTATCCTAAGCTTTTGAGAGCACGCTCATCATCAGACCAGCCACCCTTCACTTTCACCCAAAGTGTGAGCATAATTTTTTGCTCAAACATTTTTTCCATGTCTTTACGAGCATCCATACCAATCGTTTTAAGCTTGGCACCTTTTTCACCAATCACAATGGCTTTTTGACCAGCACGGTCTACAAAAATCGTTGCATCGATATAGGTACAAGCGGGTTTTAAACGACCAGTTTTTTCATTAACAGTTGCTTCTTCTGTTTTGAAAGATTCAATTTGTACTGTTAAATCATAAGGAAGCTCTTCACCCAACTGACGCATGATTTTTTCGCGAATAATTTCACTTGCCAAGAAGCGTTCAGAGCGGTCAGTAATCTGATCAAATGAATACAATGGTGGTTGATAAGGAAGGTATTTCTCAATCGTTTCACTCAAGTGTTCTAAGTTTGCACCACGCAAAGCAGAAACAGGAACAATCTCAGCAAAATTCATAAGTTTGGCACGTTCTTGAATGAGAGGAAGAATCTCTCTTTTATCTTCAAAAGTGTCCGCCTTATTAATAACCAAAATAACCGGCATTTCAGCGTTCTTGAGTTTTTCAAGCACTAAATCGTCGTTTTGAGTCCACTTATAAGCATCGATAACGAATAAAACTAAGTTAACGTCACGTAATGCAGAATGAGCAGCACGGTTCATCATTTTATTAATAGCACGCACTTCTTTTTTATGCATACCTGGGGTATCTACATATACCGCCTGCATCTTTTCGCGCGAATCAATACCAATAATTTTATGACGTGTTGTTTGAGGTTTACGCGAAGTAATAGAGAGCTTTTGACCCAATAAATGGTTCATGAGGGTAGATTTACCCACATTTGGACGTCCCACAATCGCCACAAATCCGCTCTTAAAATCCGAAGGGATTGTTACGCCTTTGGAACTAAAAAATTGATCAATCAGATTATTAGGATCTTGGTTTTCATTTGAATCTGGATTGATTTGATCAGAATGCATCGACATGCAGGTTATTGCTCCAATAACTTTAAAATTTCCGCCGCTGCTGCCTGCTCGGCAAAACGACGACTTGAACCCTCACCATAAATCTTCGGTAAACCATCTACCACGCATTCCACTTTAAAGTGCTGATGAGGTGCATCACCCTGAATATCTACAACCTCGTAAACAGGGAGAGGTTTTTTACGTGCTTGTAGATACTCTTGTAAACGTGATTTCGGATCTTTGAGTTGATCCGTAGGTTCTATATGGTCTAAATAGGGTATGTACCATTTTAGCACAATATCTTTAAGTAAGTTGAGATCACCACTATCAAGATAGATTGCACCAATAATCGCTTCTACCGTATCTGCTAATATTGACTCACGATGATGACCACCAGATTTCAACTCGCCTGTACTTAATATTAAACACCGACTAAGTTGCAAATCGGTTGCAATCTTACCTAAGGCTTCTTGGCGAACTAAGGTCGCACGCATACGCGTGAGACGACCTTCATTTTCATTTGGATAAGCATGATATAGATAATTGGCGATTATCATGCCTAATAATGAATCACCGAGAAACTCTAAGCGCTCGTAATTGTATTTGTGACTCACCGAACGATGAGTCAAAGCTAACTGTAACAATTCAAGCTGCTTAAATTGATATCCGATTCGACTCAGTAAGCGAGGATCACTTAGTTTGAACTGATGTTTTATCAAAACTCTTCTCAAATGTTAAAACTAAATCAATATTGAATAAGAAAGGTTTTCTTACTTCATATTTCTTTTTGACCATTAGACCTGACTGATTAAACACTTGAGCGATCTCTTTAAAGTGGAGATCACGAATATTGTTCATTTCGAGTCGCTGATCCATTTGTGCTATAAACTTTTGTGGTGTGATCTCAGAAGAGCTTTCTTGTAAAAGCTCTTCTATCTGATTATTAATCAGCCGATCATCCCAATATGCTGGCCAAACTGCAAGTACAGCTTTTACTGCAACTGCAAATATAACCACCCCAAATAAAATTGCTAAATACGAAGTACCCTGTTGTGCCTTACGCATTTCTTTTTTTCCTAATGGTTGTTTTTAATCTATTTTTCCATTTCGGCTAAAGTTAGGAAGGTGTAAACCCGGTTCTTTATGCATCCACACGTAGAATGCTCGTCCTGTTAAGTTTTCTTCAGGAACGAACCCCCAGAAACGACTGTCTGCACTTTGATCTCGGTTATCCCCCATTGCAAAGTAATGTCCTTTTGGTACAGTCACTTCCCAATATAAACCGTCTTGGTTCGCATATTTACCATTTTCAACATAGTTGATAAACGGTGCTTGGCGCGCCACATTTACGCCTTCAAGCTCACGCATCGTAAAGGTATGCGCACCAATCGTCTCTTTATGATAAATAGACGTTGGCGTATCCATCACATCTTTTTCACGACTGAACTGTGTTAATACTTTCGGTACTTTTTGCCCGTTAATAATTAATTGCCCATGGTCATAAACAATATGATCACCAGGTAAACCGATTACACGTTTAATATAGCTAATAGTCGGTTGAGGTGGATAACGGAATACAATTACATCACCACGCTTCGGCTCACCTACATCAATAATTTTCTTATTAACAATAGGTAAACGTACACCATAATCAAATTTATTCACCAAAATAAAATCACCAGTTTCTAGAGTTGGCACCATAGAATCCGACGGAATATTAAATGGTTCATAAAGAAATGAACGAAGTACAAGTACTACAGCTAAAACTGGCCAAAAGTCATAGGCCCATGTAATGACAAAATTTTCGTTCCCGCGTCCTTTATTTGCACGCTGTTTTAATACAAGTTTATCTAACAACCACACTGCAAATAGAATCAGCGTAACTGGAACAAGAATTAAATTAAAATCAAAATCCACATGACCTCACTCGCAGCCTCGCTGCTTGTATTACAGTGGGGAAAGGAAATTATTCACTTTCCCCACCCTCATTTCTTATCTTTCTACTTTCAATACAGCCAAGAACGCTTCTTGTGGAATTTCAACACTTCCCACTTGTTTCATACGTTTCTTACCTTCTTTCTGTTTAGAAAGTAGTTTTTTCTTACGTGAAACGTCACCACCATAACATTTTGCCAATACGTTTTTACGCATCGCTTTTACAGTAGAACGGGCAATAATTTGCGCACCGATTGCTGCCTGAATAGCAACATCGAACATTTGGCGAGGAATTAAGTCTTTCATTTTCTCAACCAATGCAATACCACGATGGCGTGCATCATTACGGTGACAAATCATAGCCAAGGCATCAACCTTTTCGCTATTAATTAACACATCAACCTTAACTAAAGCTGAACTTTCAAAACGTACAAAGTTATAGTCTAAAGATGCAAAGCCACGAGAGCACGACTTTAATCTGTCAAAAAAATCCATAACGACTTCAGCCATCGGAATTTCAAAAGTAATAGAAACTTGGTTACCCAAGAATTTCATATCTTTTTGTACACCACGACGTTCGATACAGAGCGTCATTACGTTCCCTAAATATTCTTGAGGAACAAGAATATGACATTCAGCAATTGGTTCACGCAAATCTTCTACGGTCGATCCATCCGGCATTTTTGATGGACTATCGATGTAAATCGTTTCGCCTTTCTTGGTTAATGCTTCATAAATTACGGTAGGTGCAGAACTGATGAGGTCAAGATCGTACTCACGCTCTAAACGCTCTTGTACAATTTCCATGTGCAGCATACCTAAGAAGCCACAACGGAAACCAAAGCCTAAAGCATCTGAACTTTCTGGTTCAAAGAATAAAGCCGAGTCATTGATCTGTAATTTTTGTAATGCTTCACGGAATGGTTCAAAGTCACTGGCATCAATCGGGAAAAGACCAGCATATACTTGCGGTTTAACTTTTTTGAAACCCGGTAAAGTTGCAACGTCTGGTGTAGAAGCAAGAGTAATTGTGTCACCTACTGGCGCACCAAAAATATCTTTAATACCCGCAATAACAAAACCTACTTCACCAGCTTCGAGAATATCTGTTTCGGTATGCTTAGGATTAAATACACCCACAGAAGTGACCGGATGAGTTTGCCCTGTCGACTTAACCAACATTTTGTCGCCCTTGCGGATACGACCTTGTTTAATACGAACAAGAGAAACTACGCCTAAGTAGTTATCAAACCATGAGTCGATAATTAATGCTTGTAATGGTGCTTCACGATCACCTTCTGGTGCCGGAATAACATCGACTAAACGCTCGAGTACACCTTCAACACCTAAACCAGTTTTTGCTGAACAGGTTGGTGCATCTGTCGCTTCAATCCCGATAATTTCTTCAATTTCATGAATGACACGTTCAGGTTCAGCCTGTGGTAAATCAATTTTATTTAGAATAGGAAGAACTTCTAGGCCTTGTTCAATTGCTGTATAACAGTTTGCAACTGATTGAGCTTCAACACCTTGTGCAGCATCTACAACCAATAGTGCACCTTCACACGCAGCTAATGAACGAGAAACTTCATAGGAGAAGTCAACGTGCCCTGGCGTATCAATAAAGTTAAGTTGGTATTCCTGACCATTTGGATGGGTGTAATACAGCGTGACAGAAGCGGCTTTAATGGTAATCCCACGTTCACGCTCAAGCTCCATTGAGTCTAAGACCTGAGCTTGCATTTCACGATCTTGTAGACCGCCACACATCTGAATAAAACGGTCAGCCAATGTAGACTTACCATGGTCAATGTGGGCAATAATCGAGAAATTTCGTATATTTTTGATATCGACGGATTTTTTAGCTTGCGCCATGGGTTACCTTGAGAAAATATAGAGTGCTATGTAGCTTGTTTTAATACACAGCCAAAGCGGTTAAATAAATTGCGTGAGATTATAACAGATGCATATTTTAAAGTATCCAAAATAATCATGAGCTTTGTACTTATGTTTTAAAAAAGGACAGTCAAAGTAAGCGTATTACGTCCAACTATTGGGCATATGAAACGGTAAAATCATAAGGATTTATGCTTGAATCAAGCGGCGTATATGCATGAGTAAAAGTTGGCGACATTCGTTTTGGACGTCCTGTAGCAATTTCAATACATGCCCATTTGGTATTTCCAACAAATAATACGGCCTGATCTGATGGGCGAAAAAACACATACTGGCGGAATGAATAAAGTGCATTAATGTCATCTAACCATGTACGTAACACAATTTGTTCGCCTTCAAAAGCAGCTTTACGATATTGCACATGATGCTCAACCGCGACCATGGCGTGTTTTAACTCAAGATATTTAGTTACCCCTACTCCCAAAGTTTCAACATGGGCAGCCGCTACATCCTGCATCCACTGAACATACATTACGTTATTTACATGTCCCAACGCATCAATATGATGTGGCTGCACCTGAATATGTAAATCAAAAATACTACTCACAAATGAACACTCTTATTTATTAACCTTAAAACTGAAATAAGTGTAGGTAGATATCGCTAAACGCTCAAGATAAATAACAAAAACCACCCATTTTCAGGGTGGTTTATTGATTGGATTGAGGATTATTGAATACGTAAACCAAGCATTGCGCGCTGTCCCTGACGAATAATAGCAACACGTGCTACAGTATTTTTCGGCAAGTTAGAAACAACTTTTGCAAAATCCTGACTATTTAAAATTTGGCTATTATTGACTTGGGTAATCACATCACCCGGAATGATATTGGACAATGACGCTAAACCACCACGGCGAACATCTTGTACAAAAATACCACCTTTTACACTCAACGCATTTTTTTCCGGTTCAGCTAGATCACGAATACTCATGCCTAAAACTGGTCCCTTAGATGCAGCACCTTGTAAACCAGTAGCAGGTGTTTCATCTGGTGCAGTCGTTAAAGTCGCTGAAATATTACGTGTTTTATCATCACGTAATACTTCAAACTGAACAGTTTGATTTGGCTGTACTTTGTTTAATGCGTACAGTAAATCACTTGTACGAAGTACAGGCGCACCATTTAATTTTAAAATCACGTCGCCCGCTCTTAGCCCTGCTTTTTGTGCAGGTGAGTTCGGAGAAATTTGAGTAATTAAAGCACCTTCAGGTTTTGGTAATTTGTACGCATCAGCAAGGTTTCGGTCAATATCTTGCATCATCACCCCTAGATAAGAGCGTGTGACTTTACCTTTTGTTTTAAGCTGATCGGCAACATCCATTGCTACATCAATCGGAATAGAGAAAGACAAGCCCATATAGCCGCCAGTACCACTAAATATTCGAGAGTTTACCCCGACCACTTCACCATTTTGATTAAATAATGGACCACCTGAGTTACCCGGGTTTAAAGCCACATCTGTTTGAATAAATGGCACCGAAGTTTCACCGCTCATGTTTCGTGATTTTGCACTGACAATACCTGCCGAAGCGGAGTAGTCAAAACCAAACGGCGAACCAATTGCTAAAACTGGCTCTCCGACACGTAAACGGTCAACATTTCCTACTCGTAAAGCTGGATAGTTAGTTCCATTGACCTTTAACAATGCAACATCTGTGCGCTCATCACTACCGACCACGGTTGCATCAATTTCACGTCGGTCATTTAGAGTGATGCTGATACGAGAGGCATTTTCAATCACATGGTGGTTAGTAAGTAGGTAACCATCTTTACTAATAAAGAATGCACTACCATATGCTGTCTTTTCTTGTGGACCTTGTTGCTGTGGAATGATGACCTGATTGCCAAAGAAACGTTTTAAAATTTCAGGAACTTGCTGCTGCAACAGTTCATCCTGAGTCATTTTTTTTACGACATTTACACTCACGACTGCTGGACTAACTTGTTCAACAAGATTTGAAAAATCAACAGCAGCATTTGCTTGAACAGCAGCAACTGTAAATACCGCTGCATACATTCCTTGTTGTAAATAGCGAGATTTCATTCGGTGCTCACCCACAATTGGTCTACGAGAATAAGAATAAAACTGTTGTATCACAACGCTTTGAGGTTGTGCGTAACAATATGTTTATTTGTAATACGTCATCACAAGGATTATTTTACGCATTGCAACTTTTTAAGCCAATTGCAATTTTTCTCTGAGTTAGAGCGCTTAAGCTCTTGCCTTTTTAGGTAAAAAGGGGTGTCATTAGCGGACGTTTTAAATTGATGCGAATGGACATGCCTAATTTACAGACAATTCACCACTTTGACGTGATTATTGTGGGCAGCGGCGGCGCTGGTTTAAGTCTGGCTTTATCGTTACCAAATCATTTTAATATTGCAGTTTTAGCCAAAGCTGCTCTAACCGAAGCAAGTACCTTTTATGCTCAAGGTGGCGTTGCTGCTGTTCTCGATGAGACTGACTCTATTCAACAGCATATTAATGACACTATGATTGCAGGCGCTCATTTATGTGAAATGGACGCGGTACAACATACCGTAGAAGGCGGCCGCCCTTCTGTTGATTTTCTTTTAAAGCAAGGCGTGCAATTTACTCTCGATGAAGATGAACAGCTTCATTTGACTCGTGAGGGTGGTCACTCACAGCGCCGCATTATCCATTCTGCTGATGCAACAGGTAAAGCCATTTCAACCACTTTGGTTGAACGTGCTAAAGAACGTAAAAATATTACTATTTTTGAAAATTATATTGCGATTGATTTAATCACTTCGCATAAATTAGGCCATACTGACCAAGCGAATCGTGCTATTGGTTTATATGCATTAGATGAAAATACTGAAAAGGTTCATACCTTCCTTGCGCCATTCACTGCGCTGGCTTGCGGTGGTGCGATGAAGGCTTATCTGTATACATCTAATCCAGATATTGCTACGGGTGATGGTATTGCAATGGCTTATCGTGCAGGTTGTCGTGTAGCGAATATGGAATTTAATCAGTTCCATCCAACTTGCCTGTACCATCCGCAAGCCCGCTCTTTCTTAATTACTGAAGCTATGCGTGGTGAAGGCGCTTACTTACGTTTGCCGGATGGCGAACGTTTTATGCTACGTTTTGATGATCGTGCAGAACTGGCTCCTCGCGATATTGTGGCACGTACCATTGACCATGAAATCAAGCGTCTCGGTATTCGTCACGTGTGGTTAGACATTACCCATAAATCACCTGAGTTTATTAAAGAGCACTTCCCTACACTTTATGCAAGATTGCTTGAGTTAGGCATCGACATTACCAAAGACATGATTCCAGTGGTACCAGCAGCTCACTATACATGTGGTGGTGTTGTGGTTGACTCAAATAGCCAGACGGATATTGATGGTCTCTATGCGATTGGTGAAACGTCTTATACAGGCTTACATGGTGCAAACCGTATGGCAAGTAACTCATTACTTGAGTGCTTCGTTTACGGTATGAGTGCGGCAAAAGATATCGAAAATAAATTTGATGAAAACTTCAAATTACCAGAAGTACCAACTTGGGATGACTCACAAGTAACCAATCCTGATGAAGATGTTGTGATTTTACAAAACTGGGATGAGTTACGTTCGACCATGTGGAACTACGTTGGTATTGTAAGGACTACTAAACGTTTAGAACGTGCTTTACACCGTATTGAAATGTTAAAACGTGAAATCACCGAATATTATCAAGACTATCGCGTTAGCAAAAACCTGATTGAGCTGCGTAACCTTGTTTTAGTATCGGAAATGATTGTTCGCTGTGCTATGCAACGTAAAGAATCACGTGGTCTGCATTACACGCTTGATTATCCGGAAACTTCGAGTGAAATTCGTAAAACCGTTTTAACTCCTCCAAATTTTGCAGTAGAACAGCCATTGGTTAATACTGACATTTAAGTTGTTCTTCTATAAAAAAGCACAGCTTTGGCTGTGCTTTTTTATTTGGTTTGATATTTATGCTCTAGGTGGGATTGAATAAGTCGCGGTCACATGCGCAACAGGTTCATCCAAACCGACCGAATAAATCCAAACCTCACCCACCACTAAACTCTTTCCTACTTTCATGAGTTTACATTCACTACGTAAGTCTTGATCACCCGCAGGTTTTCTTAAAAAATTAATATTAAAGTTGGTGGTTACGGCTAAACCAACAATACCGATCTCACCTAATATCGCAATATATAAAGCAAAGTCTGCCAAAGTCATCATGGTTGGGCCAGATATGGTGCCACCAGGCCGTTGATGTCTTTGATCGACATGATAATAAACAACTGCAGCTTTGGGGGTGACTGATTCAATCGTGCAGTGTTCAAGACTTGGTGGAAATTCCTTTTCAAGAAATGCCACGATTTCTTCTTTTGAGCTTTTCATCCTTGTTATTCTTCAATCTATAAATCATATGTAAGATAGCATAAGAAAATAACAGATATTTTCTATGACGATTTAAATCAGAATTAACATCATTTTTCACCACTCCCATATTTTTATAAGAGTGGCTCATCCCATTGCCTATCCTAAATATTGCAAAGCCTGCTTAAACACCTGATCAGGACTTTGTGTTGCATCTATTCGCTTAATCCGTTCCGGTTCAGCTTTCCATAAGGTTTCATAACCTTCACGAACCTTAGTAAAGAAGCTTAACTTTTCTTGTTCAAAACGATCTAAAGCTCCGCGTTCACGTGCACGGTTCATACCAAGTTCAATCGGCGCATCTAACCAGAAAGTCACCTCTGGCATGCGTGAAACGAAGTTCCGATTTAAAAGCTGTAATTTATCTTGGCTTAAACCGCGACCAGAACATTGATAAGCAAAACTCGCATCGGTAAAGCGATCACTTAATACAATTTTGTTAGCTTCTAAAGCAGGCAAAATAACCTGTTGTAAGTGTTGAGCACGTGCTGCATAAATGAGTAATAACTCAGTATCATGACTCATATTTTCATCATGATTCACAGCCAAAAGCATCGAACGAATTTGTTCAGCTAACGGTGTACCCCCCGGCTCTCGAGTTAAAACAACTTGTTTGCCTTGCTCTTCAAAATGCTGATGAATTTTTCGAATGAGTGTAGTTTTACCTACCCCTTCCGTGCCTTCAAAGCTGATAAACATCTCTTTTCCTTATTTCTTCGATCTCAACACGGATAAATATTCTTGCACTGCTTGATTATGAGCTTGCAAGTCTGCCGTAAATTTATGTCCACCATTACCAGTCGCTACGAAATAGATATTATTTGAATCATCTGGATGTAATGCTGCTTCAATTGCTTTTTGGCTTGGCAAAGCAATTGGAGTTGGAGGCAAACCATTAATGGTATAAGTATTATATGGTGTTGGAGTACGGAGGTCTTCTCGGGTAAGGTTGCCTTTATAGTTATTACCCATTCCGTAAATAACAGTTGGATCCGTTTGTAAACGCATACCGAGTTTTAAACGGCGGACAAAAACTCCAGAAACTTGTGTAAGTTCACTGTCTAAACTCGTTTCTTTCTCAACAATAGAAGCCATAATTAATGCTTCATATTTATCTTTATACGGTAAATTCGGAGCGCGGTTTGCCCAAGCTGCATCTAGAGCTTTTACTTGACGATGATATAAATCGGTAAGAATTTTCTTGTCAGTCTCGCCTTTGGCAAAGAAATAAGTATTCGGCGCGAACAAGCCTTCTGGATGATCGTAAGGAATCCCAAGCGCTTTCATAAGCTGATCATTAGGTAAATCCAATATTGTATTTTTTACATTTTTATCATTTTTGAGTGCAGTAATAAGCTGCTTAAAAGTTGTACCTTCAATCACCAAAACACGGTTCATCTGAGCATTATCAGCATCAGACAACATCTCTAACACTTGTCTTACGCTCATCCCTTGTTCAATTTCATACACACCAGCTTTCATGCTGTCATGAATCATAAACTTTTGATAAAGTTTCAATACGATAGGAAAGCTAACTTTGTCTTCTTTTGCCAAACGATCAATAAAACCAGAATAGGTTTCCCCGGATGTAATAGATAACATCTGTTTTTTGCCTTCGATAGGATAAGCCTTAAACAAACTTGACCATAAAATGGCAAACGTAAAAATTAAAACAATAAAAAGGCCAATTAGAACCAATCGCTTAGAAAATTTTGGAGCTAGTTTTTTGTTATTTTTCTTGGCGTTTTTTGCTTTCGCATTCACAGGTGGCTTCGGCATATTAATGAATCTGATTTAAGTTAAGGATATGAAATAAATCTATGCATGCCTGTGTATCTAGCATTTTTTCGCCTAAATGAGTGACCACTCGCATAGGGTTTAAAGCATTACAAAAGAATAGACTTTGTATTTCAGATACTTCATCTAATTCAATCACACGTACTTCACAGGCAATACCATGGTGCTGCATACGTGCCAGAATTTCTGCCCGCATTACACCGTGGACGCCATTATAGCGAAGTTCAGGAGTAATCCATCTATCATTTAAACGAATAAAACAATTACTACTGACCCCTTCAACAATATAACCTTGTACATCAGTAACTAATGCTTCAGCCCACCCGAGTTGATCTGCTTCTTTTTTTAGCAATACTTGTTCAAGGCGGTTTAAAGATTTAAGCCCGACCAAGCTCGGCATGGTTAAACCTAGGGCCTGATTTAAAACACCGCACTGGATAGAGTCAGGCACAAACGGCTCTAAAGCTTTTGGATAAAACCAGATATAAATATCTGCTTCATGCTTTGGCAAACTATAACCGCGGTCGCCTTCCCCACGACTAATCACAATTTTTAAAGTGCCGTTGAGTACAAGGTTCTGCTTTTGCAGCTGCTGCAAACTCAGTTCAATTAATTCAAAATTTACAGTTAAAGACAGTTTTTGACATGCGAGTTTCAGACGTTGCCAGTGCCTTTCTTTAAGCTCAATCTGATTTTGAAAAACACGAATTGTGGTAAAGCATCCATCTCCATAATGAAAGGCTCGATCTAATAAAGGAATAGTCTCAACGGGTTGCCCATTTTTAAAACACCACATGTTTGTTCCATCCTTTGCTAAAAGCCGCACAACAATACAACACCTTTCATTTAAATAATAAATGATTGATTTTAAAAAATTATACCGATTTCGTATCTGCTTTTGAAACTTGTTATATATCAAGATTTAAGAATAGTTTATCTCTTTTTATTATTTCTATTTTTTTCATATTAAATTCGTTTTTTATTATTTTTTTAGAATAAAGACTAGCGCTATTCTGCGTTCATGTTTTGAACATTTCATATTTTTTGAGGACTTATCTCATGCGTTTTTCTCAATTAAAAGTCGGGGTTATCGCTGCACTTCTTTCTGTTTCGTCATTTGCAGCCCAAGAATTTTTAAACGTTTCTTACGATCCTACTCGTGAGCTATATACAGATTTCAACAAACAGTTCGGTACTTACTGGAAACAACGTACTGGTCAAGATATTGAGTTTAAGCAATCACACGGTGGCTCTGGTAAACAGGCTCGTGCGGTTATCGATGGCTTAAATGCAGATGTGGTGACATTAGCACTTGCAGCAGATATTGATGAAATTGCTGAAAAAGCAAAATTACTTCCAACCAACTGGCAGAAAAAACTGCCACAAAACTCAACGCCATATACATCAACCATTGTATTTTTGGTGCGTAAAGGCAACCCAAAGCAAATTAAAGACTGGGCTGATTTAATCAAACCAGGTGTAGAAATCATTACACCAAACCCGAAAACCTCTGGTGGTGCTCGTTGGAACTATCTCGCAGCTTGGGCTTGGGCAAAACATCAACCAGGCGGCAATGATGCAAAAGCACAAGAATACGTTCGCCAAATTTATAAACATACTAAAGTTTTAGATTCTGGTGCTCGCGGTGCGACGACTACTTTCGCTGAGCGTGGCATTGGTGATGTATTACTGGCTTGGGAAAATGAAGCTCATTTAGCTATTCGTGAACAGCCGGGCAAATTTGAAATTATTACTCCGTCTCTTTCGATCTTAGCTGAGCCTCCAGTTGCAATTGTGGAGAAGAATGCAGCTAAAAAAGGCAACTTAACGATTGCTAAAGGTTATCTCAACTATTTGTACTCACCTGCTGGTCAAGAAATTGCAGCACGTAATTTCTACCGTCCTCGTAACGCAGCTGTTCTTAAAAAATACAGCAATGTATTTAAGCCATTGAAGCTTGTAACAATCGACAAAGAGTTTGGTGGTTGGACAAAAGTACAAAAACAACACTTTGATAATGGTGGTGTTTTCGATCAAATCGTGAAAATCAATAGTGCAGAGAAGTAATTCTTTGCACTAAAGGTAAGGAGAACAGACATGATTCACACTGTAATTGTTCCGGGTGTAGGTGGCAGTGAACATCAGCATTGGCAATCTTGGTTGCAGCGTCAACTCGTGTCTAGTTCTCGTGTTGAGCAAAAAAACTGGGATAGACCTGTATTAAGCGAATGGGTTGAGCAATTCGTTAAAACAGTTCAAGCAGCTCAAGCTCCTGTTCAAATTGTTGCACATAGTTTTGGATGCTTAACGAGTGTAGCTGCTTTAGCTGAGCATCCCGAATTAAGAAGCCAAGTTAAGAAACTAATTTTAGTCGCTCCAGCGAATCCGGCACGCTTTGGGGAAGCAGGGTTTGCTCGCCATAGCTTGACCGACTACAAAGATTATTTTCATCAATTAAAAATTGATGTGCCTGCAACGCTACTCATTAGTGAAAATGATCCATGGCTCGGCTTTTTTGATGCGTTACAACTTGCGAAATCATGGAAATTAAATCCCGTTAATCTTGGTGAGGTGGGTCATATTAATGTTGCCTCAGGTTTTGGGCCATTCCCGGATTTGCTGAATTATTTGATTCCAGAAGATTCGATGTGTAGTCACTCATCTATCGACCCGGTAAAAACACATTTCTCTTTGAAATTTGCTTAATACCAATCTTTATACCGCACTGTTTATCTTTATTTATTCGCTTACTGGTTTCAGCAGGCTTTTCTCTTTGAGGAAATATCATGTCGCAGCGATCCCGAGTGCTGCCTGGGTTTGGTCTATCTTTGGGCTTCACCCTCGCCTACGTTTCTTTTATTGTGCTTATTCCATTAGCCGCAGTCTTTATCAAATCATTTGGAATCGGATGGGACGGATTATGGGAAATTTTAACGTCTGAGCGTATTTTGAAATCGCTTCAACTCAGCTTTAGTTCAGCTTTAATTGCAGCATTTATTAATATTGTGTTTGGTCTGCTTTTAGCTTGGTGTCTTGTCCGCTATAACTTTCCAGGAAAACGTCTAGTTGATGCATTGGTCGATTTACCTTTTGCTCTTCCGACCGCAGTTGCTGGTATTGCACTGACTTCACTCTATGCACCTACTGGTTGGTTAGGTCAATATCTGGAACCACTTGGTATTCAGGTTGCCTATACGCCTATCGGAATTACGCTGGCATTGGTCTTTATTGGTATTCCTTTTATTGTTCGGACCGTTCAACCGGTACTCAGCGATATTGAAACCGAACTTGAGGAAGCAGCTTCAGCACTTGGTGCAAATCGTTGGCAGACCATTACTAAAATTATTTTACCCATCTTACTACCTGCTCTATTTACAGGCTTTGCTTTAGCATTTGCTCGCGGCGTGGGTGAGTATGGTTCTGTTATTTTTATTGCAGGTAACCAGCCATTTAAAACAGAAATTGCACCGCTGATGATCATTTCTCGTCTTGAAGAATATGATTATGCAGGTGCAACGACCATTGCAGCGGTCATGTTAGTTCTCTCTTTTATCATTCTATTTGTCATTAACTTACTTCAAGCATGGGCAAACCGTCGTACAGGGAGAAACATCACATGAATTTACATACCGACAGCAACGCACTTGCTTTGAAGTTACAGTCTCGTGATGCGACACGTGAGCCAACTTGGGTACGTTATACCCTTATTACAATTGCACTGATTTTTTTCCTCAGTTGCCTCATGCTGCCACTTATTTTGGTTTTCGTAGAAGCATTTAAACAGGGACTAGAAGTCTATGTTCAGGCTTTGATTGATCCAGATACCTTATCAGCAGTGAAATTAACATTACTCACCGCAGCAATTGCAGTTCCAATTAATGTGATATTTGGTATTGCTGCAGCTTGGGCTGTCTCTAAGTTCCAGTTTAAAGGCAAGGCTATTTTAACCACTATCATTGATATGCCTTTTTCGGTTTCACCCGTTATTGCAGGTTTAATGATTGTTCTTATTTTTGGTGCCCAAGGCTGGTTCGGCGGCTGGTTAATGGATCATGACATCAAGATTTTATATGCCGTACCTGGAATTGTTTTAGCCACCATTTTTATTACAGTTCCATTTGTGGCGCGTGAGTTAATTCCACTCATGGAAGCTCAGGGAACAGAGGAAGAAGAAGCAGCAATTGTACTCGGTGCATCAGGTTGGCAAACTTTTTGGAAGGTCACCCTCCCTAACATTAAATGGGGTCTGATTTACGGCGTGATTTTGTGTAATGCCCGTGCAATGGGTGAGTTTGGCGCAGTATCAGTGGTTTCTGGTCATATCCGTGGTGAAACCAATACTCTGCCACTGCATGTTGAAATTTTATATAACGAGTACACCTTTAGCGCAGCCTTTGCCGTGTCCTCACTGCTTGCCTTCTTAGCTCTTTTAACACTGATTTTAAAAACCTGGTTAGAGCTACATCAAGATAAACCAGAACCGCATTCAACTGATTCGTAAGGAATGAAATCATGAGTATTCAAGTTAAAAATATTGAAAAACACTTTGGTGCATTCCATGCGCTTAAAAATATTTCCCTAGACTTTCCAGAGGGTGAACTGGTTGCGCTACTTGGACCATCTGGTTGTGGTAAGACGACTCTGCTTCGTATTATTGCAGGTCTAGAATCAGCCGATGGCGGTCAGGTTTTACTTGAAGGTGAAGATGCGACTAATGTACATGTGCGTGAGCGTCAGGTTGGCTTTGTATTTCAGCACTATGCTTTATTCCGTCATATGACTGTATTTGACAATATTGCCTTTGGTTTACGCGTTCGCCCTCGTGCAACCCGTCCTTCGGAAGCTGAAATTAAAAAACGTGTCACTCGTTTACTTGATCTAGTTCAACTAGGCTTTTTAGCAGACCGCTACCCTGCTCAGCTTTCTGGCGGACAACGTCAGCGTATTGCTTTAGCCCGTGCTTTGGCAGTAGAACCTCGCGTGTTATTACTCGATGAACCATTTGGCGCTCTAGATGCCAAAGTACGCAAAGAATTACGTCGCTGGTTACGCAACTTACATGATGAATTGCATATCACTTCAATTTTTGTGACCCACGATCAAGAAGAAGCACTTGAGGTTGCAGACCAGATTATTGTCATGAATAAAGGTAATGTTGAGCAAATCGGTTCACCTCGTGAAGTTTATGAAAAACCTGCAACGCCATTTGTGTTTGATTTCTTGGGTCAGGCAAATCGATTTGAAGGTGAACATACGGAAGGTATTATCCGTATCGGTAATGACCGTATTCAACTACCAACAGCAGTTGAGGCGCCTCAAGGAAAAGTGATTGCTTTTGCCCGTCCAGATGAGTTACATATTCACTCGCAACCGCAAGCGAATACCATTGAAGCGACTTTTGTACGTGAAATCTGGATTGCTGGAAAAGTAGTGGCCGAATTACAAGACCGTAATGGACGTTTAATTGAAATTGCTCTGAGCAGTGAAGCTGCAAAATTACATGCATTTAAACCTAATCAAACTGTTTGGGTGAGCGCATCTCAATTGCACTTATTTGCAGACCAAGTTGCTTAAGAAATATATTTGGTGAGGAAATATCTTGCGGATCTTTAGACGCTCCTCACCTCTTTTGAGGAAAAGTGTAAATGAACTTTCAACAATTAAGAATTATCCGAGAAACAGTACGCCAAAACTTTAACTTGACGGAAGCATCGGCTGCACTCTACACATCTCAATCGGGTGTAAGTAAACACATCAAAGATTTAGAAGATGAATTAGGTGTTCAACTTTTCGTTCGTAAAGGTAAACGCCTTTTAGGTTTAACTGAACCAGGACAGTCACTTCTTAGCATTGTTGAACGCATGTTAGTGGATGCTGAAAATATTAAACGACTTGCTGAAGATTTTAATAAGGTTGATGAAGGAACACTAACGATCGCAACTACGCATACTCAAGCGCGTTATGTATTGCCTCCAATCGTTAATCAATTTAAGAAATTATTTCCAAAAGTTCATTTGATTTTACAACAAGCTAGCCCTGTCGAAATTTCAGAAATGCTTTTACAAGGCGAAGCGGATATTGGAATTGCAACTGAGTCTTTAACGACTGAAGAAAATCTGGCTAGCATTCCTTACTATCAATGGCAGCACAGTATTATTACCCCGCAAAATCATCCTTTAGTGCAGGCGGATAAGATCACTCTAGAACTTTTAGCAGAATATCCACTCATTACTTATCATGGTGGTTTTACAGGTCGATCTAAAATTGATAAAGCGTTTGAAGAGGCTCATCTAGATGCAGATATCGTAATGTCAGCTCTTGATGCCGATGTTATCAAAACCTATGTGGAACTTGGCATGGGTGTGGGTATTGTCAATGACGTGGCTTATGATACAGAACGTGATTATCGTTTAAAGCAAACCAAAACTGATATTTTTGGTGTTAATACGACATGGATTGCGGTTCGCAAAGGCCACTTATTACGCGGTTATGGTTACGAATTTATTTCTTTATGCTCACCTGATGCGGATATTAAAGCGCTTAAGAAAATTGCTTACCCAGACGAATAAAAATTAAAAATAAATAAAAGAGCTTTTTAGCTCTTTTATTTATTTTATTAAAAGTACAAAAAAACGAGCCGTAGCTCGTTTTTTCTTTTGTGAGCTTACCAGTAGAAGTTCACACCAACTTTACCAACTGGTAACCATTGGTATTTATCATCGTTGGCAATTTTACGAGCTTCCGCATTTACTGCTTCTTCAAGTGATTGATCACCAGTTGTAACTGCTGAACCTGTCGAAGCAAGTTTAACTGTTGGATTACCAGTGTAGTAAGCACCTACTTCACCGAATACACCCCAGTTTTTGTTAATTTTAGGTGCAAAACCAAAACCTAAGTATGGAGCGATGTCATTTTTGTAAGACATTTGACCATTAATTTTCACACCGTCTGCACCCGCAATAAAGTCTTGATTATTTACGCGGAATGAACGAGTTGCATCAACGTTACGAGTTAAATCATAATCGTTATCAAGATATGCTGCACCAGCTGCTACATATAAGCCTTGAGCCCAACGGTTAGTACTTGCACCCCATGGACGAATCTCAGCATTTAAATAGACATTGTTGTTTTCCATATCAAGGTCATAAGTTGAACCGTTTACTTTTACGTCATCAGACCAAGAAATGTCACCACCATTATAACCTAAAGCCAAACCTACATATGGGTTTGCTTGCCATAATAAAGCACCACCATAACCAGTTGTACCTACCTCAGCACGTGCCCCCACAGGAATTAATTGGTTTTTGTCAAATGCGTAGCTGTCATGAACAACGGCTTCATCTGCCATAGCAGCGCCAGCAGCGAATAAAGCTGTTGTAGTGACTAATACACGTAATGCTTTCATAGTTTCTCCTCAAAAGGCTCTGTTTTTAATTTATTCATCTTGTGACTGAAATCATAATAATGACAGCTTAGATTCTTTTTTATACAAAAAATGCTAGATTTCTGTTATTTTTTGATACAAATTGAGTTAAATTTTTATTTTCAAATCATTTTTGTGTAAAAAACACTTGATTATCTAATAAGCTTATTTCGATTTACCTCATTTATATCATCAATTAAACGTAACACGTTTTTTGAAAGATTCTTGTCACAAATTAGTGTAAAATCTTTAAAATTTTTTATGGAAGGAAGATCATGTCTCAGCTTTCTACGATCATTGAGCAAGCATTTGAAGACCGCGCAAATTTTACTGCAGCAGATTGTTCAAGCGAAATTCGCCAAGCTGTTGAAGAAGCAATTGCTGGTTTAGATAACGGTACACTTCGAGTTGCTGAAAAAATCAATGGTGAATGGGTTGTTCATCAATGGTTAAAAAAAGCTGTTTTATTATCATTTAAACTGAATGACAATAAACCAATCGAGTCATGTGATCTTCGTTTCTATGACAAAGTTGAAACTAAATTCTCTGGTTGGACTGAAGAGCAATTTAAAGCTGCAGGTGTTCGTGTTGTTCCTCCTGCTGTAGCACGTCGTGGTAGCTTCCAAGCTAAAAACGTGGTGTTAATGCCATCTTATGTCAACATTGGCGCTTATGTAGATGAAGGCACAATGGTTGATACATGGGCAACTGTAGGCTCATGTGCTCAAATCGGTAAAAATGTTCACTTGTCTGGTGGTGTAGGTATTGGTGGTGTTTTAGAACCATTACAAGCTAACCCAACTATTATTGAAGACAACTGCTTTATCGGTGCACGTTCAGAAATCGTTGAAGGCGTTATCGTTGAAGAAGGCTCAGTCATTTCAATGGGCGTTTTCATTGGTCAATCAACTAAAATTTATGACCGTGAAACTGGCGAAATCCATTATGGTCGTGTACCAGCAGGTTCAGTTGTAGTTTCAGGCAGCTTGCCATCTAAATGTGGTACTTACAGCTTATATGCTGCAATTATCGTGAAAAAAGTTGATGCGCAAACACGCTCAAAAACAAGCTTGAACGATTTGTTACGCGCTGACTAATTTGTTATAACTCTCTTGCGGAGCTTTAATCGCTCCTCATCTCTACGATCAAACTGATCGTAGAGATTTTATTTTTTATATAGTGTGGTATTTCTAGAATGGCTTCCTTACGTTCCTCTGCAATTCCTGTCTCAGACCCTGCGTCCGGTTTACGCATTACCGAGATTTTTTACTCGTTGCAGGGTGAAGCAAATGCCTCTGGCCTACCGACTGTATTTATTCGTCTAACAGGCTGTCCATTACGTTGTAGCTATTGCGATACCACCTATTCTTTTGAGGGTGGCGAACGTTTTTCACTTGAACATATCATTGAAACAGCTACACAATTTCAAACACCTTATATTTGTGTGACAGGTGGTGAACCTCTTGCTCAGCCAAACTGTTTAATTTTATTACAACGTTTATGTGAAGCAGGTTTTGACGTCTCTTTAGAAACCAGTGGTGCTCTTGATGTATCAAGAGTAGATCCCCGTGTTTCAAAAGTCCTCGATTTAAAGACTCCAACTTCTGGTGAAGAACATCGTAATCTCATCAGTAATCTTGACCATTTAACACTACGTGACCAAATCAAATTTGTGATTTGTAATCGCGAAGACTATGAATGGTCAAAGCAACAAGTTGAAAAATATCAACTGCAAACTAAAGTCAGTACCGTTTGGTTCTCCCCTGCCTTTGCGGTTGAAAAAGGTGCTGTAGGCCTGCCACGTCTAGCACGTGATCTGGCACAGTGGATACTTGATGATAAATTACCTGTTCGTTTCCAGCTTCAGTTACATAAACTGCTTTGGAACGATGAATCAGGTCGTTAATCACTCAATAAAATAAATCATTCCGAATATGGAGAAAAATATGCGCTCTCGTGCCATTGTTTTACTTTCAGGCGGCTTAGACTCAACCACTTGCCTAGCTTGGGCACAAGCGCGCTATGAATGTATTGCTATTAGTTTTATGTATGGTCAACGCTCAACCACTGAACTTGATGCTGCAAAAGCATTAGCTCAGCGTTCAGGTGTTGAACATCGTGTAATTAATATTGATCTAGCAAATTTAGGTGGATCAGCACTTACAGATCACAACATTGCAGTACCAGAACAGTTACAAGAAGGTATTCCTGTAACTTATGTACCAGCGCGTAACACTATTTTCCTCTCGTATGCTCTAGCAGCAGCCGAAGTATTTAATGCTGAAGCTATTGTTATTGGTATCAATGCTGTTGATTATTCAGGATATCCTGATTGTCGTCCTGAATTTATTGATGCTTTTGCGAATATGGCCCGTTTAGCAACTAAAGCTGGCGTAGAAGGAAAACCTCTTAAATTTGAAACACCCCTGTTACATTTATCCAAAGCGAATATCATACGTTTAGGGATTGAACATGGCGTAGACTATAGTCAAACGGTATCTTGCTACCAAGCAGATGCTCAAGGACGTGCGTGTGGTAAATGTGACAGTTGCCGTTTGCGTAAAGAAGGCTTTATCGATGCTGGTGTTACCGATCCAACACGCTATATACCGTAATAAGTAGGTAAAATTTATGAAGTTGTTAAAATCAAATCTTATTCTTTCATCTTTATTCTCAGCAGCTGCACTTATGGCTGGTTCAGCTCAAGCAGCTGAAAACCCAGTGCAAGCGGCATATAAAAGCACTAACGTTAAAGGTGCATTAGTTAACGTTTGTAAAGAACAAACTGCTAAAGGCGGCAAGTTAAGTTCATCTGAAGTTAGCAAATTCTGTAGCTGTCAGGTTGAAGCACAAGGTAAAGTGACTGAAGCACAAAAATGGGAAATCCAAAGCGCAATCAATGCGAAGAAAAGCCCAAGTTCTCTAGGATTTGTACAACAACAAAACCGTGATCTTAAAGCATGTTTCGGTCCTCAGTTAACAACTAAGCTTGAAAAGTTAACTGAAGATGCAATGAAGGCAGCTCAACAACAAGCTCCTAAAAAATAAGATTTTAATGTTCCACATTAAGCCTGCATTTATGCAGGCTTTTTTATAGCTCTGTTAAAATAACAGCATTTTTGACCAATTCATTTGATGTAAGCCATGCAAGAACAATGGAAAACTAATGCTAACCATAAAAGGTCTATTGTCTCATTTAGTGGAGGCAAAGATAGTTCTCTAGCACTCTACCATGCAATGCAGACAGGCGAAGTGATTGGATTGATCGTCATGCTAGAAGAACAAGGCCAACGTTCTCGCTCACATGCTATGCCTCTTGATATTATTCAAGCACAAGCTAAAGCAATCGGCTTGCCCGTGTTTATGGCTTCATCAAGTTGGAATGACTATGAAGTAAAGTTTATTGAATTACTCAATCAAGCAAAGCAACAAGGAGCCGAGGTACTGGTTACAGGTGACCTTGATATGCCTGAACACGGCTGTTGGCATGATCGAGTAACGCAACAAGTAGGTCTTCAATTAGGAATGCCTCTTTGGCTACGTCCGCATCGGGAAGTTGTTGAAGAATTTATTCAACTTGGATTCAAAAGTGTCATTGTTACTGTGAATCTAAAACTCGGAATGAAGGTAGAAGATTTAGGTAAAACCTTAACTTTAGAATACATTCAAGAGCTTGAGAACCGTGGCATTGATCCATGTGGTGAAGGCGGTGAATTTCATACGACTGTGATTGATGGGCCAATTTTTAACAAAGCAATCCCTGTAAGAAAACTCAATATTGTTTATCATGAGGAATACGCTTTTTTACCACTTGAATTAGATCAAATTTAACTTTTAAAGGATAAGAAATGTCTGAGAATATTCAACTGCCAAATCAGGTGTTCCCTACTACACACGGCGAAGTGAATTTAACCGAAGTCGAAAATGAATGGCTAATTATTTACTTCTATCCTAAAGATTCAACACCAGGGTGTACAACACAAGCAGTGGGTTTTTCTTGTTTGAAAGATCAGTTTGATGCTTTAGGTGCCCGTATTTTTGGTATTTCACGTGACTCGATAAAAGCCCATCAAAATTTTACAGAGAATCAAGCACTTACTATTAATCTGATCAGTGATAAAGAAGAAATTCTTTGTCATCACTTTGATGTGATTAAAGAAAAGAATATGTATGGAAAGAAAGTCATGGGTATTGAACGTTCTACTTTTATTTTCCATAACAAAACTTTAGTTAAAAGCTATCGCAAAGTTAAAGCAGCTGGGCACGCAGAGCAAGTTCTAGAAGACTTAAAAGCCCTACAAACAGCTTAATAAACTTAAGAAACAAAAAGCGGGCATAATGCTCGTTTTTTGTATATGAACAAATTACTTACTCCTTTACTTTGGCGTATGATAAAGACATTAGAATAATTCACGCTAAGGTATTTACATGAGTCTGCTCAAAGTTTGTAATTTACTGTCTAGTGGTCTTGTTATTTCTGCTTGCTCCGTTAGTTCATCCAGTATGCCGCCCTCAATTACATCATCTACATCACAAGTTGAAACTCCACCTATAAAAATAAGTTGCCAAGATTTACAAAACCCTGCCTATCAACAAACCGTACTTAAAATAATTAATCAGATTCGCCAGCAATCACGCCAATGTGGACAACAATATTTCGCTGCAACCAGACCATTAAGTTGGAGTAATAATTTATATAAAGGTGCACTTTCTCATAGTGAAGATATGGCAACACACAACTTTCTCGGACATGTTGGCTCCACGGGACTAGATTTAAAATCACGTTTGAAAATTTATAATACACTCGGTAAAGCCAATGGTGAAAATGTCGCGAGTGGACAGAAAACATTAGATGAAGTGATGTCTAGATGGCTGTCGAGTCCCCTACATTGTAGTAACCTAATGAACCCTAAATTTACAACCTATGCAATTGCTTGTGCTTCTGATCAATCTGTAAAACAAAAGAGCTATTGGACTCAACAATTTGGTACACGTTAAAAGGAAAAAAGATGCAATCAGGTTCGATCACCCCTATTTTAAGAATTTTTGATGTCGAGTTAGCTCAATCATTTTATCTTGAGTTCTTAGGTTTTCAGCTTGATTGGCAACACCAATTTGAAGACAACTTTCCGTTATATTTACAAATTTCTAAAGATGATTGCGTTATTCATTTATCCGAGCATTTTGGAGATGCGAGTCCTCATAGTGCGATCCGTATTTATTGGGAACATATTTATGAGTTGCATAGTGAACTAAGCAAAAAAGATTATAAATTTTCTAAGCCTCAGGTTGAAAAAACAGATTGGGAGACACTTGAACTCAGTATCACCGATCCTTTTTCCAACCGAATTATCTTTTGGGCAGATGCTTAATCGATATACATTTACTCAAAATCATCTAAATTAGAGCGATCATCTTCTTCAAAGCGTTGTTGCAACTGTTGATAAGTGCGTGTTTTTTTAAATTCATCCAAAAATTGAATAGTACCCACAGGGAAAAATTCCGTTTGGATTTCACCACGATAATAAGCTTCACGCATTGGCGTTGCCGAAATTGAATCTTTTAAACTATCTAGTTCAACCATAATCCACTCAGGAAATAGTCGTAAATAATATGAAGACTCATCCTTAAAGTGTCCAATCAAACCAACTTTTGAGTTCGGTTCAATTATGCCATTCACTAAAGATTTGACTTGTTTTACCCATTTTTCGTCATTATAAACATCTACTACATGTACAAAACGAATGCGTTTTTGCTCTTCTAACGAGAAATTTGACAATATCATTTGCTCGCGCTCTACTGCTAAGAACGGATTTTTAATATTACGTTCCATTTGAGCTGAACCTAATGCCAAAACGACATAGTGGCTTTGTTGTAAGGCAATTTCAATTGTCTGCATATGAGCTAAATGAAATGGTTGAAAACGCCCTATAAAAACGAGATAGTCAAATTTATACATAATTAGATTTTCACTTTTTATGAACTCACCAGTTAACCGCATTACAAAAAATATGCGCCATAATGAGAACCTAAAAATTAACAACGTGGTTTAAAGCAAGGATAGTACGATGACACTTAGCTGTATTCAACAACCTCATCAACATTTACACGCAAATTTAGAAGGTGGCGTACTCACCTTAGCCATAAATCGTCCAGAAGCAAAAAATGCACTGTATGGCGAACTTTACTTATGGATTGCCAAAGCACTTGATGAAGCTGACCAAGACAAAGATGTACGAGTAATCGTTCTACGTGGTGTAGAGCAAGATTTTACCGCTGGTAATGACATGAAAGATTTTATGGGTTTTGTACAAAATCCTAATCTAGGCCCAGCAGGTCAAGTTCCTCCGTTTGTACTCCTTAAATCTGCTGCTAGATTATCGAAGCCACTTATTATTGCAGTAAAAGGTGTGGCTATTGGTATTGGTGTTACGATTTTATTACATGCAGATTTAGTTTTTGCTGACAATACCGCCCTTTTCCAAATTCCATTTGTAAGTCTTGGCCTTTCTCCAGAAGGCGGTGCAAGCCAATTATTGGTTAAACAAGCGGGTTATCACAAAGCAGCTGAACTTCTATTTACTGCGAAAAAATTTAATGCAGAAACCGCAGTACAAGCAAGCTTAGTTAATGAAGTTGTTGAAGATGCTTATGCATCTGCTCAGGCAACCGCTCAACATTTAGCAGCTTTACCACTTGCCTCATTAAAACAAACCAAAGCATTGATGAAACATGATTTAGATCAAATTATTGAATGTATTGACCATGAAGCTGAAATCTTTATGCAACGCGTTCAATCTCCAGAAATGCTAGAAGCTGTACAAGCGTTTATGCAGAAACGTAAACCAGATTTCTCGCAGTTTAATTAAAAATCAACTTCTATGATTTGAATAAACTCAAAGGCAGGCTCTTCATAAGGATGGCTTGCCTTTAATGCTTTTGCTATAGCCTTTGCATTTTCTTCAATTACAATTGTTTCAACCCGCCACTCATCCACTTGTTCAAGTTCACCCAGCTCTCCAATATAAGGATCTGCACCTTTGACTGGTTTAAATTGCCCTATTCCTTTCACTTGCCATGCGCAGTGTTCGTAATTACCGATACCCCCCGCACCAGCAGAAAAAATAGCTTGTTTAGTCGACTCAAGATGTGAATCTGGCACGTAATAAATCAGCTTTAACATAAGTAGAATGACTCAAAACTATTGAACTTGCTTTAAATCATACCGTTAAAAAAGCTTCTAAATCAAAGTCAGCTCATCATTACCAAATAATTTGCTCCAATAAAGAGGATTTGAATGGCAAGCGCCAAGCCAAACAAGCGCCAGCCCTTATCTTTGGTATACATTGTTCTTATGTGATACTTATTTTTCATCATTTTGATCTCCGATTTTTATCGTTGTTACAGAGAAAGCAAAAATTGATCCAATTTTAAACAAACTATAAAGTGTTAAATAGCCGAATGTCTATAGGCTTATAATTTTTCTAAAATGCTTAAAAGAGCTACACTCATTTTTATGTAGCTCTTATTCTGAACAAAATTTTAAATTTCAGTGTGCTAGCTGCATCTTTATAATTTTAAGCATTCGATTTCTTTAAATATCTGTTCTCATATATTGTCACCATAAATGCTAAACCACATAAAATGACGAAGCCGCCAGTCATTGGTATTAATGTACCGTCATATAATTGCCCAATAATAGATGCAAGAATAAGTGACAAAACAGAAGAAGCTGCACCAATAATGGCCGATGCCATACCAGCAACATGTCCCATCGGTTCCATTGCAATTGCGTTTAAATTTCCAAATAAAGTTCCAAATAATAAAAATAAAATGCAGGCATAAAGCATAAACATCCAGAATGAAACAGCCACACCTAAAAGTTGAATTCCTAAGAAAACTAAAGAAATTAGGCACAAACCTAGAAAGCCGTAAATACAGATTGGACGCATACCAAACTTCATAACAATTTTAGAATTTGTAAATGAAGCGACTCCCATTACACCTGCAAGCACAGCAAAATAAGCACTAAACTCTTGCCCTGTTTTCCCAAACTGCTGCATAAAAATTTGCTGAGAAGTACCTAAGTAACCAATGAATCCACCAAAGCAAAAACCTGCACATAGCAAATAGCTCATGGTGGTTTTATTACTTACAACTTCTTTAAAACCTTCCCGAAATGCTTGTAGACGCATAGGTAAACGATTTTCTGGAAGCAACGTCTCTTCCAAACGTAAAGCAACCCATACCCCGACAACTGTGGCATAGGCCATATATAAAACAAAGATCTCACGCCAACCAAAGAAATGGATAATGAGCTGTCCCAAACTTGGTGCAATTGCTGGGGCAACCATAAACACCATCATAATTAAAGACATGATGCGGGCCATTTGAGCCCCACTGTATTTATCTCTAACAATTGAAATAGAAGCCACGTAAGGACCTGATACGCCAACCCCTTGAATGAAACGTCCAACTAAAAACCATTCAAAACTTTGTGTGGTAAAGCACAATAAACTTCCCAGAAAGTAAATAACAATTCCTGTGAATAAAATGCGTTTACGGCCAATTGCATCGGATAGAGGCCCAGCAATCAATTGACCAATCGTCATACCAGAAAAAATACCAATAATGACCCACTGTGTCTGATTATTATTTTTTAAGTCAAAAACTCGTCCGATTTCGCCCAAAGCAGGTAGGACTGCATCTATTGAAAAAGAAACAATAGACATGAGCAATGCCATTAGTAATGCAAATTCATGGAAATGGATTTTTGATTTCATTTTTCTTCTCTGCTATTTATTAATATCGTACTACATACAAATAAGCCACCTTACGGTGGCTTATTTCAACTTTTATATTACCCGATAAACTTACGTGCATTACGGAACATACGTAACCATGCACCATCTTCAGTCCATTCTTCTGGACTCCAAGAGTGTTGAATTGCACGGAAAGTACGCTCTGGGTGTGGCATCATAATTGTTGCACGACCATCTTTAGACGTTACACCAGTAATCGCTTCAGGTGAACCATTCGGGTTCAATGGATAATGTTGAGTCGGGTTACCATGGCTGTCAACATAACGCAAAGCAACTTGGTTAGCTGCATTCAAGCCTGCAATATCAGCTTCACTCGCAACTGCACGACCTTCACCGTGTGCTACAGCAATCGGTAAAATCGAACCTTCCATTCCATTAAGCAATACAGAAACAGATTTTTCAACACGAACGTTTACACTACGAGCTTCAAAAACTTCTGACATATTGCGGTGGAAACGTGGCCAGTGTTCAGCACCTGGAATAAGTGGCGCTAATTGTGACAACATTTGGCAACCATTACAGATACCTAAGCTGAACGTATCTTCACGATGGAAGAATTGTTCAAACTGATCACGTAATTTCGCATTGAACAATACAGATTTTGCCCAGCCACCACCAGCACCCATTACGTCACCGTAAGAGAAACCACCACAAGTCACTAAACCTTCAAAATCACTTAGGCTAACGCGACCAGCAAGTAAATCACTCATGTGTACGTCAACAGTATTGAAACCAACCTTATCAAAGGCTGCCGCCATCTCAATATGACCGTTTACACCTTGCTCACGCAAGATCGCCATATTTGGGCGACGTGTGTTAATGAACGGTGCTTCAATAGGTTCGTTCAAGTCAAATGTTGGTTTAGCAATTAAGCCTTGATGTGATTTATCTGCAATCAAAGCAAATTCTTGGTCAGCAGTTTCAACGTTATCACGTAAACGTTGGATCTGATGAGATACTTCCGACCAAGCTTGTTGCAATTCTGCACGCTCTAGAGTCAAACCGTTTACAGATAATTGATCTGTGTTGTTTACACGACCAACTACAGCAATTGCATCTTTCAAGCTAGATGCAGCAACTTCTGCTTGTAAAGAGTCCCAATCAGTTGCCTTAATTTGAAGAACTGCACCAATTTCTTCAGCAAATAAACTTGCTGGAGTTTGGTCTTCTAATGCAACACCCAAACGTGCAGCGAACATCATTTCAGCAACAGTTGCGAGTAAACCACCATCACCGATGTCATGGTAAGCTTGAATCAAGCCACGGTTGTTCCAATCTTGAATTAAAGCAAAGAACGCTTTGAAATCATCAAAACTGTCAACGTCTGGAGTGATTGAACCGATTGCTTTATATACTTGCGCAAGAATCGAACCACCTAAACGGAACTGACCTTTAGATAAATCAATACGTACAAGTACTGAATCTTCTAAATTCTTAAGTTCAGGTGTTAAAGTTTTACGAACATCTGTTACTGGAGCAAATGCAGTAATTACACCAGTCATTGGAGATGTTACAGCTTTGTCTTCGCCGTTTTCGTTCCAAGTAGTACGCATTGAAAGTGAGTCTTTACCTACAGGAATCGCAATTCCTAAAGCAGGACACATTTCCATACCAATCGCTTTCACGCCTTCAAACAATGCTTGGTCTTCACCTTTTTGACCAGCAGCAGCCATCCAGTTTGCAGAAAGTTTGATATCGCTAATCTGTTCAATGTTTGCACATGCAATATTAGTAATTGCTTCAGCAACTGCCAAACGAGCAGACGCTGCTGGATTTAACAATGCAACTGGTGGACGTTCACCCATCGCCATTGCTTCACCAGTGAAGCCTTGTAAGCTTGTCGTCGTTACTGCTGCATCCGCAACAGGAATCTGCCAACGACCAACCATTTGATCACGCGCAACCATACCTGTAATTGAGCGGTCACCAATGGTGATTAAGAATGATTTAGAAGCAACTGTAGGATTTTTCAATACACGGAAAATCGCGTCTTTCAAATCAACTTTTGAAGCGTCAAATTCGTTACCTTTACGCTCAATTGTTTCATAAGAACGTTGCATACGCGGTGTACCACCAAGCATTACTTGCATTGGGATATCAACTGCATTGTTTTGGAACAATGGATCTTCAACAGTTAAATGACGTGCTTCTGTTGCTTCACCCAAAACGGCAAATGGACAACGTTCACGAGCACAGATTGCTTCGAACTGTTCTAAAGACTCTGGACGAATTGCAAGAACATAACGCTCTTGTGCTTCGTTTGACCAGATTTCCATTGGGCTCATGCCCGGTTCTAATGAAGGAATCTTACGAAGGTTAAGAACTGCACCCAACTCATGGTCATTCACAAGTTCAGGCATAGCATTTGATAGACCCCCCGCACCAACGTCATGTACAGAAACGATTGGGTTGAAGTCTTCTAAGCGCCAGCATGTATCGATTACTTCTTGGCAACGGCGTTCCATTTCTGGATTTTCACGTTGTACAGAAGCGAAATCAAGGCTTTCACCCATTGTACCGCTATCTACAGAAGATGCTGCACCACCGCCAAGACCGATTAACATTGCAGGGCCACCCAATACAATGAGCAAGTCACCTGGTTGAATCGCATCTTTTTCTACATGGTCAGGACGAATGTTACCGTAACCACCAGCGATCATGATTGGCTTATGGAAGCCCTTCACTTCACCATTTACATTTTGTTCGAAAGTACGGAAATAACCATTTAATGCAGGGCGACCGAATTCGTTGTTAAATGCCGCGCCACCTAATGGACCTTCAATCATGATTTGTAATGGCGATGCCATACGTGAAGGTTTACCGTAGTTTTCTTCCCACGGTTGTTCAAAACCAGGAATATTTAAGTTAGAAACTGTAAAGCCCGTTAAACCAGCTTTTGGTTTACCACCACGACCGGTTGCACCTTCATCACGGATTTCACCGCCTGAACCAGTTGCAGCACCAGCAAATGGAGAAATTGCTGTTGGGTGGTTATGAGTTTCAACCTTCATTAAAATATGAGCTGCTTGGCTCTTATATTTATAAACAAAGTGACCATTTTCATCCGCTTTTGGATAAAAACGCATCGTGTCATAACCCACAATTACAGAAGCATTATCTTTGTATGCAGATAAAACGTCAGTTGGTGATTCTTTGTAAGTGTTTTTAATCATCTGGAACAATGATAATGGTTGTTTTTCACCATCAATTGTCCATTCAGAACCGAAGATTTTATGACGACAGTGTTCAGAGTTCGCCTGTGCAAACATCATTAACTCGATGTCATTTGGATTACGACCAAGCTTACCGAATGCTTCTGTTAAATAATCAATTTCTTGTTCAGATAACGCAAAACCGAACTCATTGTTCGCTTTAACCAAAGCTTCTTTGCCTTGGCCCAAGATATCAATTGAATTTAATGGTTTTGGAGCTGTTTCTGAAAATAATGCTTTTGCATCTTCAATTTGAGCAAAAACTGTTTCTGTCATACGGTCATGAAGTACTTGTTTAACTTCATGAGTAATTTCAGTAACACCCTTTAACGTGAATAAAAGACCACGTTCTAAACGGTGTACTGGTGTATTACAGTTTTTGAAAATATCAGTTGCTTTAGAAGACCAAGGTGAAATAGTACCCACACGTGGTGTAACTAAAATCTGAATCTCATCACTTGCAGATTGACGAAGTTCAAAAGACTCACCGTCATTCAATAATTGCAAAGCAGATTGATGTTGCTGCTCGTTGAGCGCTTGATCAAACAAATAGACCCATTGGCTGTCAAAAGATTGAACAGAACTAATTGACGATAAACGTGTTAATAGTTGAGCTTTCTTAAAAGAAGAATGTGCTGCTGCACCGGCCACGATAAACATGTTGATTTTGGCTCCACGGGCAGGTCTTGTGAACCTTACCGCAATGTGACTTTAGAGAGAGCGCATATTCTACTGCTTCTTGCTAAAATCAGCTAGATGTAGAATCAGTATTCTGTAACCTAATTCTGCAAGAAGTGATTTGTTTTTTGTTCAAAATCATTTTTTTAGTCATTCTTGCTAAAAATAAATTGTTGCATGTTTATTCAATAACATAATAAAACCCGAACTAAGACAAACTATGTCGCACCAAGCTAGTGCTTTTAAGTTTTTTTTGGCATGATCAGGTTTTATAGTTTTGAATAATGATAAATGGAACAAATGCGTTGGTTAGAGCTGCTTTCCGCAGTTCGTTTAGGTAGTAAAAAAAGCAGTACAGAACTGGCTCGTAGCCCATTCCATAAAGATTATGACCGCATTATATTTTCTCAAAGTTTTCGTCAGCTAAACCGTAAGACGCAAGTTCACCCACTCGCACAGCATGATGGCATTCATACCCGCTTAACACACTCTCTTGAAGTTTCCTGTATTGGCCGCTCAATGGGTATGCTTGCCGCAGAAAAAATAAAAAATGAATTACCTGTCTGGATTTCCCCTGCCGATGTCGGTGCAATTATTCAAGCAGCTTGTCTGGCCCACGATATTGGTAATCCCCCTTTCGGGCATGCGGGTGAATACGCAATTCGCGAATGGTTCGATGATGCCTCACATGATGATTTTTTGAAAAAACTCAGTCCTGAAGAAGAAGCTGATGTTCGTCAGTTTGAAGGTAATGCTCAAGGATTACGTCTATTAAGTCGCATTGACTATCATCCAAATGATGGCGGTATGCGCTTAACTTATGCAACTTTAGGTGCTTATCTAAAGTATCCATGGCTCTCAAAAACAATTGCTTCGCAAGGTGACCGCCCTTCTCATCAAAGAGCAAAGTTTGGTTGTTATCAATCTGAAAAAGAAATTTTAAAACAGATTGCGGAACAGCTCGGGCTGATTCAACTCGGGGAATATCATTATTGCCGTCATCCACTCACTTACCTGCTAGAAGCTGCTGATGACATTTGCTATGCCCTCATTGATTTAGAAGATGGCATTGTCTTAAATATGCTGAGTTACCAAGAAGTTGAACCAATATTCTTAAATCTGATTGCTGACTATGGTCAACCTGAAGAGTTGTCTCATCCAAACAGTACATGGCAACAAAAGATCTCAGCATTACGCGGTCGAGTCATGAAACGTCTTGTTGATGAAGTCACTACGGCTTTTGCCAAAAATCACTATGAAATCATTACAGGTCAGCTTAAAGGCAATCTTTTGCAATATTGTTCGCCAGATATTGCAATTGGTATCGAAACTGCCAAGAATCTGGCACGTGATAAAATTTTTGAGCACCCACAAAAGTCTGGTTTAGAAATTATTGCGCATCAAAGTTTGCAAACGATTTTGGATGCATTTGTTCCACTTACAACACCACATAAGTCTTTAAGCTTTAAAGAACAACGTTTAATGTCTATTCTTAATCTATATGGTGCTAGCTTTAGCAATAATCACTACAGCAATATCATGCAAGTCCTCGATATTATTAGTAAGTTCTCAGATCATCAGGCTTATAGCTTGGCGCAAGAGTTGCAAGGTAATAAAATTGGCTTGTTTTAAGCTGGCTTGATATAGAAAGAAATAAAACTAGTGTCGTTTTCAATTCATTTTAGAACGACCAGATTTACAGTTATGAATAAGTGAAATTACGCTATGATCGGATGTTTAATTGGCGAAGTGTTTGCCTTAGAAGCCCCTACCGTCTTACTGAATGTAAATGGTGTGGGCTATGAAATTGATACGCCACTTTCAACATTTTGCCAATTACAAAAGGGCCAGAAAGTTACGCTATGGACGCATTTAGTTGTTCGTGAAGATGCTCAACAACTCTACGGTTTTAGCGATGCTCAAGAAAAAACAATTTTCCGTACCTTATTAAAAGTAAACGGTGTTGGTCCGAAAATGGCATTGGGTATTTTATCGACACTAAGCGTTGAATTATTGGTTCACACCATTGAACATGATGATATTAATACGCTGGTCAAAGTCCCGGGTGTTGGCAAAAAAACAGCTGAACGTTTAATGATCGAACTCCGTGACCGTTTCAAAACATTGGCTCAAGGCACTTCAACTGTGGCGACCATGCCTCAAATTCAATTTGCTGCAAACTCTCCTGTTGCAGAAGCAGAAGCTGCTTTGCAATCTTTAGGTTATAAGCCACTTGAAGCACAAAAAGCTGTTGCAGCGGTTAAAGCCGATTACACAGAATCAGCCGATATTATTCGCGCTGCTCTCAAATCCATGATGAAGTAAAACACTTATGCAAGACCGTCTAATCAGTGGAACAGAAAAACCTGAAGATCATTTTGATCGGGCTATTCGACCAACTTCTCTTGCCGACTATATTGGGCAACCAGTCGTACGCGAGCAAATGGAAATTTTCATTGGTGCTGCTCGTGGCCGTGGCGAAGCACTCGACCATACGCTGATTTTTGGTCCGCCGGGTTTAGGTAAAACCACACTTGCTAATATTATTGCCCGAGAAATGGGTGGCAATCTTAAATCGACTTCAGGGCCAGTCTTGGAACGTGCAGGCGATTTAGCGGCAATGCTCACCAATCTTGAAGAAGGCGATGTTTTATTTATTGATGAAATTCATCGTCTTTCACCAGTGATTGAAGAAATCCTCTATCCAGCAATGGAAGATTACCAACTCGATATCATGATTGGTGAAGGCCCTGCTGCTCGTTCAATTAAACTCGATTTACCGCCTTTTACACTTGTCGCTGCCACCACACGTGCAGGCTTGTTGACCTCACCACTACGTGATCGCTTCGGTATTGTACAACGTCTTGAGTTTTACTCTGTAGAAGACTTGACTCACATCGTGTCACGCTCTGCAAACCTAATGGATGTACCCATTACAGTTGAAGGCGCAGAAGAAGTAGCACGCCGATCACGCGGAACACCTCGTATCGCCAACCGTTTATTACGACGTGTTCGTGACTATGCCCAAGTGAAAGGCACAGGCGAAGTGACCCATGAAATGGCACAGCGTGCGCTTGATATGCTCAATGTTGATAAAGCTGGCCTAGATACCCTAGACCGACGTTACTTGAGCATGCTACTCGAGCGTTTTGATGGCGGTCCTGCTGGAGTTGAAGCGCTTGCAGCAGCGATGGCTGAAGACAGCGGTACGCTTGAAGATGTGATTGAACCTTATTTAATTCAACAAGGTTATGTCATGCGTACTGCACGAGGTCGGATTGCAACCAACCAATCTTATTTACAGTTTGGAATGACACCGCCTGAGCCTAAAAACTAATCAAAGGAAGAGAATTTTTCTCTTCCTTTTTTAATTTAATCTCTCTATCCAATTAAAATAATAATTGTCTTATCAATAAATTAGTCACTCTATACCTTTTAAGTCTTTCTTTATACCTTATTGATTTTTTAATATTTTTAAAAACTGAATTATAAGAAATCTAGATAGCAAATCTTATGAACAATAATATTTTTAGGATAAGGATATGTACAAAAAAGCCGCTTTGATTTTTCCACTCGCTTTAATGAGCCAGCTGAGCCTAGCAGATTGGGTAAAAGATGCTGCACAACAAAATGAAAATCAGGTGATTCAATTAAGACAACATATTCACGAGCATCCTGAACTTGGCAATATGGAATTTAAAACATCTGCACTAGTTCAAAAAGAATTAAAGTCTTATGGCATTCAAGTTAAAACAGGTTATGCGAAAACAGGCGTTATTGGTATTTTAAAAGGGAATAAACCCGGCCCTATTATTGCGCTTAGAGCCGACATGGATGCGCTACCTATGGAAGAAAAAAGTGGTGTTTCCTTTGCCAGTAAACAAAAAGCAATCTATCAAGGAAAAGAAACTTACGTAATGCATGCATGTGGACATGATGCACACACTGCAATGTTATTAGGCGCAGCAAAAATTTTAGCTGCGAATAAAGATAAAATATCAGGCACAGTTATTTTTGTTTTCCAACCTGCTGAAGAAGGTGGTGCAGATATAGATAACTTCACGCAGGGTGATCAAATAGGTTCAAGAAAAATGATCGCAGACGGCGCATTTAGAGATTATAAACCCGAGGCTATTTTTGGAATGCATGTCATATCTGGTATGCAAAGTGGACACCTTTATTATAAAGATGGTGCCATTTTAAATAGTGCAGACCATTTACGTATTCAGGTCAACGGCAAGCAGGTTCACGGCTCAACCCCTTGGTTAGGTAGAGATCCGATTTATGCATCGGCACAAATGATTAATAATTTACAGAGTCTTATTAGCCGAAGAACTGATCTCACTCAAGGCATGGGCGTCGTCAGTATCGGTAACATTCAAGGTGGTACAGCAGGAAATGTGATTCCAGAACAAGTCAATATGATTGGGACTATTCGCTCTAACAACGAACAGATACGAGCAAATATCTTAAAAAGTTTACCAACCCTGATAGAGCATAACGCTCAAGCCAATGACGTCACCGCCAAAGTTGAAATTGCTCCTTACGCTCCAGTGACCATGAATGATAAAGCGCTCACTCAGTTTATTCAGCCAACCCTAGCCAAAGTTGTTGGAGATTCAAAACTCCATGTTTTAGATCATAATGCAAGCGCAAGTGAAGATTTTGCCTATTATGGCAAGTTAATGCCGTCATTCTTTGTTTTCTTGGGTGCAACACCAGAAAATCAAGACTTAACTCAGGCGGCACCAAATCATAGCCCTTATTTTATTGTAGATAACAAGGCTTTAAAAACTGGGACCGAGCTACATGTAAGATTCGTATTAGATTATCCGAATATATCAAAACAAGTTCAAACTTCATGGAAGCCCTCTTAACTTAAAAAGCTTGCTAGCCATAAGATATAGCGTTTTTAGATTAGAAATACAGCAACCGCAATTGAAAGGTTGTGCCATAGGACTTAGTATGCAATCTGCTAAACTGCCCCGTATTTAAAAGCAGATGTATGGCTGTTGAATAGAGCTGATGTTTTATTCAAAGCCATATTTTAAATATAAAGCTCTATAGTGAACTAAAACGGAATACTCTCATGGCGAATCATTTTGAATTCAACATTCGTGTTTATATTGAAGATACGGACGCAGGTGGTATTGTTTACCATGCCAACCATATTCGCTATATGGAACGTACCCGTACTGAATGGCTCCGTGCTTCTGGCGTTGATCATTACTGGCATCAAAAAGACTACAACTTTGTCGTACACAAAATTGACGTAAAATACATGCGTCCTATTTTAATGGATGATTTAATTACTGTTACAGCACGTGTAGTTTCATGTAAAGCTGCGTCATTTGTGTTGCAACAAAATATTTATCGTGGTGAAATCTTGCTTGCTTCTGGCGAGGTTGAGTTGGCATGTTTAAGTAAAGAACTTGTAGCTCGTCGTCTTCCAGAAGAAATACGTGATCTTATTCGTAAAGAATTGGAACAAGACTAAAAAAACAACCGGCATATGTAACCTATGGCAACAAACATTGAATCAACCCTGCATATTTCTGACCTTATTTTACAAGCAAGTCCAGTCGTTCAGTTGGTCATGCTAATTTTATTGTTAGCATCAATCTTTAGTTGGTATCTGATTGCCAAGTTACATATGAGTTATAAAAAAGCACATCAAGACGATGAACATTTCCAAAAAATGTTCTGGTCTGGTGCTGAACTCAATACACTTTATAACAATGCCCAACTCAACTCAAAGCGCTCTGGGCTTGAAGATATTTTTTATCAAGGGTTGAGCGAATTTTTTAAACTCAAAAAGCGTCAGGCTCCTGTTTCACAAACAATTGAAGGCACTGAACGTATTTTGCGTGTAGGTTTGAGTCGTGATCAGAGCCATTTAGAATACGGCTTAGGTACTTTAGCAAGTATCGGTTCTGTAGCACCGTACATCGGTCTATTCGGTACTGTTTGGGGTATTATGAATGCCTTTATCGGTTTAGCTGCGGTCGATCAGGTAACTCTAGCAACTGTTGCACCGGGTATTGCCGAAGCACTTATTGCAACTGCAATTGGTTTATTTGCCGCAATTCCTGCTGTATTAGCTTTTAACCACTTCACTGCTAAAAGTGAAAGTGTTTATTCTGATCGCGCTTTATTTGCTGAAGAGATGATTGCTTTATTGCAACGTCAATCTGTGGGTTCATCACAGGAAGATGCATAATGGCAATTCAGCGTTCAGGGCGCTTTGAGCGCATAAAAAAACCATTAAAAAGTGATATGAACGTCGTACCTTATATTGACGTTATGCTCGTGCTTTTGGTTATTTTTATGGTAACCGCCCCTATGATTACCAGTGGTATCAAGGTCGATTTACCTCAAGCAAATAACCATCCAATCGAATCAAAAGATATGCCAGCCATGGTAACAATTGGCAAAGATGGCAATATTTATCTCCAGTATGAAGATTACAAAGATAATGAACCATTATCTCGTGAAAAGCTTGAAGAAGTTTTAAGCGATGCTCAAAAACAAGCTGAACAAGAAAACAAACAACTCACAGTTTTAGTCAATGGTGATAAGTCTCGTCCTTATGGAGAAGTCGTATCATTGATGGCGAGTTTACAAGAAGCAGGTTTAACTCAAGTTGGCCTTCTGACAGAGCCTTTAAAATAAGCTATGAACAAAAATCAAAAGCCACCCTTTAAACAAAATGCGATTGCATTGAGCTTTACACTCGGAGTTCATGCAATTGCCATTGTTGGCTTGCTTTTTTTAGGCTTGAGTAAACCACCTGAACAGCCAAAAAAGCTAACAACTATTTTAGTTAAGCCAGAAGATTTGCCTCCTCCTTTAGCAAAAGAAGTTGAACAAGAGACTACAGCTACCAATGAAGCAAAAGAGGTATTAGCCCCTATTGTGGATGAAACGCTTCCTCAAAATCTTCCGACTACGCCTCCTCCTCCAACAGCTCAACAACTTGCTGCCCAACAGCAAAAAGCCGAACAGGCACAACAAGCTAAGTTAGCTGAGCAAAAACGTAAAGCTGAAGAAGCTGCAAAAATGAAACAAGCAGCGGAACAGCAACGTAAAGAGGAAATACAAAAACAGCAGGCTGAAGCTAAAACAAAATCAGAAGCCGAACAAAAGCGTAAGGCCGAACAAACGGCAAAAGCTCAAGCAGATGCCAAAGCTAAGCAAGAGCAAAGTGAAGCTCGTAAAGCTGCTGAAGACGCTAAACGTAAAGCTGAGGCTGATGCAAAATTAAAACGTGAAGCTCAAAAGGCCGAGAATGCTAAGCTTCAGGCACAACAAGAAGCTAAGCGAAAAGCTGAAGCAGATGCTAAAGCTAAACAGCAAAAAGCTAATGACGATGCTAAACGTAAAGCTGAAGCTGATGCAAAAGCCAAGCAGCAAAAAGCTGCCGATGACGCTAAACGCAAAGCTGAAGCTGCTGCTAAAGCTAAGCAGCAAAAGTCTGCTGATGATGCTAAACGTAAAGCGGAAGCCGATGCGAAAGCTAAACAGCAAAAAGCTGATGATGCTAAACGCAAAGCTGAAGCAGATGCAAAAGCTAAACAACAAAAAGCTACTGACGATGCTAAACGTAAAGCAGAGGCCGATGCGAAAGCCAAACAGCAAAAGGCTGCTGACGATGCTAAACGTAAAGCTGAAGCTGATGCTAAAGCCAAGCAAAAAGCTGCTGACGATGCTAAGCGTAAAGCTGAAGCAGAGGCCGAAGCCAAAGCTGCATCTGCTCAAAAAGCACAAGAAGAAGCAGCTCAAAAGAAAGCTGAAGCTAAAAAAGTTGCTTCTTCAGCTAGACGCGATTTTGAACAAAAAATTCGACGCTCTTGGGACGTTCCAACTGGCAGTAGTGGTAAAACAGTTGGTGTTCGCTTCACTCTCTCCGATTCGGGAAGCGTTAACTCTATTGTGATCACGCGTTCAAGTGGTGATGATGCCTTAGACGCAAGTATTAAAGCTGCAATTCAAGCCGCAGCGCCCTATCCTATGCCATCAGATCCAGATGCAAGACGTGAAGCAAGAAGTGTTAGCTCTACATTTAGAGCGCAATAATTTTGAAAGAGTTACATGCTTTAAATAGTTTAAGGCATGTAACTATGCTACAAAATCAACAGTCACAAAAATACCTGCTATGACTTTAAACTTATGAATACGAGCCGCAAACACCTGCTATCTTTAGCACTGATCACAGCCTTAAGCCCTATTGCTTCTACCACTGCTTTTGCCCAGTTATATCTGGAAATTGCTAAAGCTCCAGATCAGGCACCCAAAATTGCTATTGTCCCGTTTACCAACGATAATGGGCTCTATCCTATTGTTGAAACAGACTTAAACCGTTCTGGGCGCTTTACAAGCTCATCTAAAAACTTACCTGCCAATGCTGCAATCAATCAGATTCAAGCTTCTGACTGGCAAACTGCTGGTATTCCATATGTAGTTACTGGACAAATTAAACAAACAGCGACAGGTTTTGAAGTTCACTACCAACTTTATGATGTACAAAAGCAACAATACATTTTAAATGAACTTTTAAATGTACCAGCTGCACGCATACGCCAGGCTGGCCATATGGTAAGTGATGCTATTTATCAAGCGCTTACTGGTATTCCAGGTGACTTTAGTGGCCGTATTGCATATGTACTAAGAAACCCTGCAACACCTGCCGAGCGTTATACACTACAAATTGCAGATACGGATGGTGAACAACCAAAGACCGTTTTATCATCTCGTGATCCAATTCTTTCTCCGGCATGGACACCAGATGCCAAAAAAATTGCTTATGTTTCTTTTGAAACTAAACGTCCAGCAATTTATTTACAGGATTTATCAACTGGAACACGTGAAGTTCTTACCAGTTTCCGAGGTCTAAACGGCGCACCAAGTTTCTCACCAGATGGCCAATCAATGCTGTTTACAGCATCTATGAATGGCAACCCTGAAATCTATCAAATGGATTTATCAACTCGCCAAGTCAAACGCATGACAAATGACTCGGCAATTGATACCGAAGCACGTTATACACCAGATGGAAAATCCTTTATTTTCACTTCTGACCGTGGTGGCTCTGCCCAAATTTATCGTTATACCTTTGCTGATGGTTCAGTAAAGCGTTTAACATTTAAAGGGTCATTTAATGCACGTGGAACTCTGAGTGCAGATGGCAAAAAGATTGCACTTGTTCATCGCCCAAGTGGCAGCAGTTATAAAGTTGCAATTCAAGACATTAATACTGGCATCACCAATATTCTTACCCCAACTAGTTTAGATGAATCACCAAGTTTCTCACCAAATGGGCAAATGGTGGTCTACGCAACTCGTGAAGGCAACCGTGGCTTGTTGTCTATTATGTCTACTGATGGACGTTTCCGTATGAATTTACCAAGCGAACAAGGTGAAGTACGTGAACCAGCCTGGGCACCAAAATAACTTTTAATTCCATTGACGGAGATGATCATGAAATCAATCAAGTATTTAGCTCTACCCTTTCTTAGCGTAGCACTCGTAATGACAGGCTGTGCTAGCCGTAAACCTGCAGCGACTACCACGACTGGTACAAATCCAAGCACGGTAAACACTTCTGGTTTAAGTGAAGATGCTGCATTAAATGCTCAAAATTTGGCAGGTGCTTCATCTAAAGGTGTAACTGAAGCAAATAAAGCGGCTTTGGCTAAACGCGTTGTTCACTTTGATTATGACAGCAGCGATTTATCTACTGAAGACTACCAAACACTTCAAGCTCATGCTCAGTTCCTTATCGCAAATGCAAATTCAAAAGTTGCATTAACAGGCCATACAGATGAACGTGGTACACGTGAATACAACATGGCTTTAGGTGAGCGTCGTGCTAAAGCTGTACAAAGCTATTTAATTACCAATGGTGTAAACCCGCAGCAACTTGAAGCTGTAAGTTATGGTAAAGAAGCTCCTGTTAATGCGGGACATGATGAATCAGCGTGGAAAGAAAATCGCCGCGTTGAGATTAATTACGAAGCAGTCCCTCCTTTATTAAAATAAGGGATATGCATAAAAAAACGCTCATAATAATATGAGCGTTTTTTTATTACTTAAGAAGATTTCTTGTCTTCTTCAGGATGTTGCATGGACTCAATCAAATCATGCTTATTAAAATCTTTATATTCAGGTTTTGCCTCATAATCTTTCCAAGCTTCCTGAACATTTTCTTTCGAAATTTCATCTAGATTGATTGGTTCACCTGCCGTGGGGGTCGCATCAAACTTCTTTGTTGTCATTTCGATTCTCCTAAAAATATACAATCCTTTGTAATGCAATCAACATACCATTTTAATTGGGGCTGTAATGCAATCAACATACCATTTTAATTGGGGCTTGTAAGCATAAATCCAACACAAATAAAGTAAGATAATTTTTATTTTGTGACATTCTCATCTAGAATATGCCACGTATTTATCTGACTCATTTTGATGCTTGAAGCACAGGAGCGTTTTTTTATGTCCAACCTCACTTTGTCCCAATTTTTACAACAACAAAAAGGGAATCTAACACCTGAGTTGGCTCAAGTCATCGATACTATTGCCACGACCTGTAAAACAATCGACCAAGCATTACAAAAAGGTGCTCTGGCTGGTATTTTAGGTAGTGCTGGCAATGAAAATGTTCAGGGTGAAACACAGAAAAAACTTGATGTGATTTCGAATGACTATTTAATTGATGCTTTAAAAGTACACCCGCACGTAGGCGGTCTCGCTTCTGAAGAGCTTGATGAGTTCACACCTGCACAAGAAAATGGTAAATACCTCGTTTTATTTGATCCATTAGATGGCTCAAGCAATATCGATATCAATATGTGTGTAGGTACGATTTTCTCTATTTTGCCTGCAAAAAATGCAGTAACACAAGCAAACGATTTCATGCAAGCTGGCACACAGCAAGTTGCTGCTGGTTATGTACTTTATGGCCCATCAACTATGATGGCTTTAACTGTAGGAAATGGCGTAGCATTCTTTACTTTAGATCCAGAAACTCAAACCTTCTTGCTTACTAATGAGAATGTACAGGTTGCAGCAGATACTCAAGAATTCGCTATTAATGCATCTAACCAGCGTCATTGGGAACAACCAGTAAAACAATATATTGATGAATTACTCGCAGGCAAGACATCTGTTCGTGAAAAAGATTTCAATATGCGCTGGGTAGCATGTATGGTGGGTGATATTCACCGTATTTTATGTCGTAGTGGTATTTTCCTTTACCCATATGACTTGAAAGATCCGAAAAAAGCAGGTCGTTTACGTTTAATGTATGAAGCGAATCCAATGAGTATGCTCATTGAACAAGCAGGCGGTGCATCAACTACTGGCCGTGTACGCATTCTAGAGATTGAACCTACAGAACTTCACCAACGTGTACCTGTAATCATTGGTTCTAAAAATGAAGTTGAACGCGTAACAAGCTACCACTAATAATTTTAATTACTTAGGGCATCATAGTATGATGGTGCCCTTTTGTTGGATATTTTCTTATGGCGGTTATTTTTTTAGAATCAAAAGACAATGCAAAAATTAAACATTTGCGTGGATTAATCGAACTCAGTAACGCCCGAAAAAAGCACCAACAAACCGTTCTTGAAGGCACACATCTTTGTTTAGCTTGGTTACAACAGCAAAAGAAGATTTTTTCTTTATTTACGACAGAACAAGCATTAGAACATGAAGATTTAAAGAAAATAACAGAGCTACATCAAGGCCATATCTTTGTTATTAGTGAAGTTTTATATAGAGATTTAAGCACATTAGGTACAAGCTTACCTTGCTTAGCGATTATTGATTTACCTAAAACTGCATCAACTATCGACTACAATGTAGACACCTTAATTCTAGAAAATATTCAAGATCCGGGTAATGTAGGTACTTTGCTACGTTCAGCAGCAGCAGCAAATATTAAACAAATCATTTGCACACAAGGCTCTGCATCACTTTGGTCACCGCGAGTTTTAAGAGCAGGTATGGGCGCTCATTTTAGCTTACATTGTTTTGAAAACTTCCAGCTGACAGATATCCTTCCAAAATTTCAAATCCCGGTTTTTGTTACTAGCTCTCATCGCTCAACTAGTCTTTACTCAAAAGACCTTTCTAAACCGTGTGTGTGGATTTTAGGAAATGAAGGACAAGGTGCTAGTGATTATGCATTAGATCACGCACAATCAGTAACTATTCCCCAACCAGGCGGACAAGAGTCATTAAACGTGGCAATTGCAGGATCTATTTGTTTTTTTGAGATGGTTCGCCAACGCCAATAAAACGTTAATTTATTTTACATCGCACATATTTGTGAAAAAAATCAATTACACTAGTAAAAAATAACCGATTGTTGTCAACCTCCCACCTCTTTTCAACGTTATATAAGAGATATATTGAAGATAAGGTGGGTATGTCCAATGACAGGATTTTCCATCTCCATGGATTTAGCACCGAAAAAGTCTCGATCGGAAACATCTAGTGCTCATGCCAGCACGGCTGAGCAACGCCTGAAAGTTTTTATGCAAGATGTTACTGGTCGTGCTTTGGTGATGATGGAGAGTGCTACCCAAGGTCAACAAGGTATTGCAATGGATTTGGTGCAAGAGGCATTTATTGCTTTACACAAATCTTATGCCGATAAAAGTACTGAAGAATGGTATCCCCTGTTTTACACTATTTTGAATAACAAACTTCAGGATTGGCGCCGCAAAGAAGCTCGTAGAGCAAACCCATTTTCATTCTTCAAAAAAGTTAGTCTAGATAATGACGACGACGAAATTATCGATGTAGTTGATGAAAAAGCCATTAATCCTGCAGATTTTCTCGATCAAGCGGTAACGATAGAGGAAATTCGGGAAGCAATTGAAAAACTACCTGTTCGTCAACAACAGGCATTTATGTTACGTGCGTGGGAAGGGTTTGACACCCATACAACAGCTCAGATCATGAACTGTACCGAAGGTAGTGTGAAAACCCATTATCACCGAGCAATTCAGGGACTTAGAGAATACTTGGCACATTTAAATCCCTTGGGAGGTTCTGATGAATCATGATGATTTCACTAAAAAGGTGACATCCAAACTTGATAGTTTGGCAGATCACCATAAAAATAAAACAGTGGTCATGAATCATGTGCTTGACCATATTCAACAAAAACCAGCCTCTTATTATAGTGTCTGGAAAATGACTGGTTTCGCACTTGCCGCAGCAATTACAGGTTTTGTGATTCTGCCTAACTCAGTCGAGATTGTGGATAAGCCACAAAATCAAGTGATCGTAAACCCTAAATTATCTCCACAAATGGTGGAAGATTTAGAGATGTTAATGGTGTTGGGTGAGGATAAAGTACAACATGGCAGCTAAAAAATTAGCGCTTATCCTGTGTTCATTAAGTTTCTTGCAGACAAGTTTTGCAGGTTTTGAACGCTTTTGGATTTTTTCTAAAGATGCCAATGCACAAGTCGATGACACATGGGATGCTCTTTCTGAAGAAGAGCAACGTGCAGTCATTAAACGTTACCAGAGTTTAAAAGAGCTACCAGCGAATCAAAGCACCAACTTACAGCAACGTATGGACTGGTTTACTCAACTTCCTGAAGCTGAAAAACAAAAAATGCGTGAAGCATGGCAAAAAATGAGTACGCAAGAGCGAAAAGACTTACGTGAGCGGATGCTTAAAGCGAATGGTGAAGAAAGAACAGCAATTCGTGAAGAATACATGAACAAGTATTTAGAACACTAAGTTCTTATTTAGCTATCAAAGATAAGGCATCTAATCACTTAATTATTTTGATTTTATTTCTTATAAAAAGCCTCCAATTGGAGGCTTTTTTATTCTTTAAGTTTATTTACGGTAGCGTCTATAAACTGCTAAACTCAGTAAAGATGCTAAAGACAAAATTCCGAAGCTACCACCACCTCCGCTACGTGTATCATCTATAGTAGTAGCAGTACTTACCAAATTAATAGTACCCTCATTTGATTTTTCACCATCAGCATCATATACGTAGTAAGTTAATCTATCGTTAAAAGTATTAAAAACATTTTTTGCTTGGATATAAACGTTACCACCATAGCATGTATTCTTACTATCATTTCCAGGGCATGGACCTTCACGATCTGCTTTCACTACTGTGAAAATACCATCTTCTGATACTTTGCTTGGTAAATAAATAGGTAAGTCTGCAAATTGAGGTTTAGTAGGCTTTGTAATAAGTGTATTAGTAGGCCCATCTCCATCATCATTCGCATATTTAAGTAAATTTAAAGGAATTATTTCATTCGCCAAATACTTAAATGTTATTGTGCCGTTCCCTGAAACAGGGGCTATATTAATGAGTGATGCTTTAATTATACCTGTTGCAGTAATACTTCTATTTGCTTTTAGAGTGAGTGTATATTGACAAAACTCGAAATCATCTCCGGAAGGAGCATCATCTGTACGATATAAAAGAATTTGCTGAAGAGATGAATTCCACTCACATTTTAAGCTTTTAATATTATCTTCTTTCGCTGTCTCAGGTGTTTGGCCCTTACCGATAACTTTAACATCAATATCATAATCATCAGGTTTAAACGGAACAAATACATGATTACTATTTTCATAAGGGATGATATTAATCTCTCTAGGATTACCATTTTTAAACGTAGAATAATAGTTTTTAAGATTTATATAAATTCCTCTGTACTTTAAATTAGCTTTAGTCTGATTAACTAAGTTTTCAAAATTTGCTAAATTCATCTTTAAAGCAGGTTCTTGAAGTGAAAAAGCAGGGTTAGCTAAATTTGCTTTTGTTTGGTCCACACCAGATTGATAAGTATTTAATAAATCAGTAAGTGAACTATTAATATAACCCGTGTCAACTGCTGTAGTTTTTACTGCTAATCTAGCTTGCTCAACAGAACCAATATCACATTTATTATCAGAATTAAGAACCGTTTGTTCACCAGTACTTGTACTAGTAAGTCTTTCTAATCCTCTTTGATCTAATGAAAGACAGCCTCCTTCATTTTTTAAATCTACGTCAACTAAATCATCAGATTGCTGATTATTTTTTGGATAATAAATGGGTAAGAAATCTGTAGTTTCATCACTAGGTTCTTTGGACGGCTCTAATAACTGGCTTAATATTTTTGAGGACACATCTATATTAGTATGACCAGCTGGTAAAGTTTCAGTTGGCATGTCACATTTTTCATTACTACCACTTAACTTTAACGCATTAAATTTTAATAAAATTCTAGCATCTTTTTGATCAGTAGCAGAACCTAATAAATAGCGACATGCAAAAGAACCTGAATTAAAAGCCAGTACATTAAAACTTAAATCTTTTTTTCCTAACTTGTCATATAAAAAAATGGTATGAGCAGAGTTCTCCACAATTGTATTATTTATTAATGACAGGCTACTTGTCGAACTGAGGTTTGTTGTTTGATTTTGAGTTGGAACTGCATCGCCAGAAAATTTAAGAACGGTACCATTAGTAGGGCTAGCAATATTTTGAGTAACTGTGTTATTACCAAATTTGATTGTTGGTGTACCACAAAACTCAAAGGTACTTAAAGAAGCAGTAGATCCATTTTTAATGATAGTATTTGAGTCAAATGAAATAGTACGTATTGCATATGAACCATTAAACATACAGCTCATTGCAACCACACTTCCTCTACTAGCGTTTGTTCCATTACCTTGAATCAATGAGTGAAATATTGATAAGCCAGCAACTCCCCCCCCTAAATAAATTGCACCGCCCTGAGCTGCTTGTGAGTTTAAAATCTGTGTATTTTGTAAAGTTACATCTGCACCAGCGTAAATTGCTCCTCCCACATCAGAAGCTTTACCATTCTCTAAAATAATATTATTTAATGCCAAAGGCTGTTTACTAACAGCTGTATTAAAAATACGAGATTTTCCTCCAGCATTTATACGAGTTTGTATAGCTGTGGGTGCTGGATAACTACCACTTAATAAACCTTTCTTGCTCCAATCAACCGGCTCAGGCCCTTGAATAGTCAGATTATTTTTAGGTACCAACTCTTCATCTAAATTATAAGTCCCCTTTTCAAGCTGAATCACATATTTCGTATTAATTGCAGGTAAGATACAACCATGATATGAAGTACTTCTTTCAGCGGCAATAATAGCTTCTTTTAATGAACACAAATTATTATCTAGGTCTTCATCTACAAATGTATTAACTTTAATAATTGTATCGTTTTCTGCTGCCATTAAAGGAATCGCAGCAATAATAGTAATTATGCCTAATGCTTTTTGATATTTTTTCATAGTCGTCATCCTTGATTATGACTTGAAACGGCGTAATGCAATTAATCCTAATAAACCCAACAAAATCCCACCTCCCACACTACCTCCACCACCTGCACTGACAGATTTATCTTCAATACCTGATAAAGGAGCTTGGGAAATTGTCGTTGGAATAGAGATATATTGAAAATCTACGCCTTCATTAAAACGAGTTACACTCGTCACAACCTGAATACTAAAAATATCTGACCCATGCCAATTTCCATTGGGCGTGTAAATCACATTACCATTCTGATCCAGAGTTAAAGTACCTTTTGAAACTGGGGTATCTTTATTTTGCACAATTTTCAAGCACCCGGGTTGCCACTCTTTTCCATCTGGACGCTCACCAAACAAACGCTTACACGTAGCTGGAGTCACTAAATCGGCTTCACTGAGAGAACCCAAAATACTGAATTTTGCAACTTGACCATATCTAATATCCTGACCAACAGGTGCAATTTCACTATCTAAGATGTATTCAATTGCACCTAGATCACACAGCTCATCATAACCAGTACGTCTTTTTCCTCTTTGATCTAATCTTTCACAACTTGCTAAACCAATTGAGGAAGCATCACTGTATAAGCGGCCTTTATTAATAATCAGGGAATCTGCTAAAGTGGTGTAGCTCTCAAGCAATCGAGGCTTAAAAAAACCTAAGAAACTATCTTTAGGCGTGCTAAACGGACAAAACAATCCGTCTTTTGATGTCACATCACATACTCCCTCATCAGTATTACCTGCTATTAATCTTTCATTACTAGGGTAAAGAATATTAGGAAGTTTTGATGAGGCATTTCGATTACATTCTGCTGTCACCAAATTACTTTGTATAATTGTTTTATCAGTTGCACTAGCTTGACAATTGACTACATTACCAACTAAAACACTATTTGAAATAGAAGCATTACCTTGCGGAGCATCAAGAAATAGGCCTTTGTCATTTTTTATCATGGTGATGTTATTAACAAACATTCCATCGTAAATATTGGCAATAAAACCGACTTTATTGTGAAAAAACGTACTATTACTTAATCCAATAGCTCGACGACTTAAATATTGCCCAGTACTTTCGTCATTAAATTTATTTGCACTGAAGAAAAGTGATCCGCTTGCTAAACTAACTTCATTATCACGTATTACTGATTGAGTAATAAAATACAAAGGCTGTTCACTATAAATCACCCCGCCCTGATTTGCTTTATTATTTTGAATAAGGCTATTTATAATACGAACTGATCCAGCAGTTTGATCTGTTTGAGTCAATAATCCCTGATTATAAATAGCTCCGCCTTCATTAGCATATCCATCAGTTAATCGAGAGTTTTGAATAATTAAGCTTTCGTGATTTAGAATTAAACCGCCGATAGTAACATTTGATTTCGCCCCAGCACCCTGTAAGTTAAGATCATTGAAATAAACGGAAAATGATGGCTTTTCTGTACTGCCATCATCTATGTGAAATAGCCTGTCGGTGCTTGCTATTTTAATAGTAGCATTATGAGAGCCTGGTTGATCAGTGTCTTCAAAAGGGGAATCATTTTCAGTTATTGAGATAGTAAGAGGCGCTGCAATCGTTATACTTGTATTTAATAAATATTCTTTATCACGCTGCAAAATAATATTTGAAGAAGCGTCTTTATTACCACAACCATTGTAACCATTTGCATATTTTTCAACATCAGCAGCATTGGAAGAGGCTCGATAATTTAGAAATTTTACAGCCTCGCGTAATGAACAGGCAGTGTTATCGACGTCTTCATCAGTTGTAGTTGTGACTTGAATATCGGCAGAATAAGCGTGTCCAGCAGCAGCCAATAAAGCAAAAGCAATGCTCCGTTTGAGCATACCCATCTCCTTACATCTTTTTTCATTTTTCTTTGTCAATATTGCAAAATTTCCGCTTTTGCAATCGCATCCTTTGTGCGTACTTTGTCACAGGAAGTAGAATTTCTCAAGACATTTTGGTCGGTCTGTAGAGTCATTTTTGAGCTAGGTTACAAAAAGCCTCGTAGATCTAAAAAAGTTTTTTAAATACAAAAAAGTGGCGTATTAAAAAATTAAAAGAAAATTTAATAGATATAAATATAACTATTCTGAAAGGAGAAAAACTTATGTAGGGAAAGCCATTTTTTAAATTGTATGAGTTTAATTTAAGCAAAACAGCAAACTTAAGTTAAAGAAACTTAATGTTGATACTCATCAATCAAAGCGTAAATTTGTCTTAAAGTCGCATTAGAAAGTTTTGTTTTTTCACCTTTGAGCAGTTTTTCTAACTGAGCAACAGTTTGCAGTAAAAGAGACGCTTGATGAGGACCATGTAATAATAAGTAGTCAACAATTTGTTGATCAAAGTGGATACCCCTTCTAGCCATTACAGATGTCACTAAGGCATAGCGATCTGCATATAAACTTCCACTTGGTACTTTTACACTAACAGCTTGTGTAAGTCGTGATTGTAAGTCTGGTAATTCCAGCTTTAATTCAATCGGTGCTACACGCGAAGAAAATACCAGTTGTCCTTCATGATTATTCATTAAATGAAAAACAGCTTTCTGCCAATGAGGCACACCACTAATCGATTCAATATCATCCAAAGCAACAAGATCATAATGTTCTAAAGAGGTAATTGCCTCAATAGGTGCATCAAGCAGTTCAAGCAAAGATACTTTGATAGCAGACTTACCTATTTCTAAATAAGAATCACAAATTGCGGAAAGCAAATGGCTCTTGCCCGTTCCTGCTCCACCGTAGATATAGAATCTACTCACCAGACCAGCATGTAGTTGCCGCACGGCATCGACTACATGCCCCCAACCCGGTCCCGAAAAATCACTGATTCGGGCATCAAGTTGAGGTTCTATATCCAGTTGGAGTTGACGCATATATTGAATTAACCTTGAAATTATTTCTGGTTAGGAGATTTTAGTTCATCTGTATCTTGCTGTGTTTTAACTTCAAGATCAAGCTTAGTGCTTTCGGTTTGTACATGAATTTGCTCAATATCGCCATGTTGGATCACTAATGTAGATGGTGGAGCATAAAGTGAGCTTCTTTCGTAATTCTCTCTTAAATGTTTCAACAACACTACAATAACCGCAGCAACAGGCAATGCAATTAACATTCCCAAGAAGCCTGCAAGTTGTGCACCTGCCAATACTGCAAAAACAACTGCTACAGGAGATAAGCCAATTTTATCACCCAGTAAGAATGGCTGTAGGATATAGCCTTCTACCGCTTGACCAATCATGAAGACAATACCAACCAGTAATAGATGCATCCAATCCAAGCCAAACTGGAACAGGCTAGCAATAACAGCGGCAATAATACCTACAGCAAAACCTAAATAAGGAATAATACTAGCAAGCCCAGCCACCATACCAATAATCAGGCCAACTTCCAAACCGATGAGTTGTAAACCAACTGCATATACTACGCCAAGCAATAGCATGACAAGAAACTGACCTTTAACAAATGCTCCTAAAACGCTATGGCATTCACCAACGATCTGTAAAGTAGTCGCTTCATATGGACGCGGAATGAGACGACGTAAGTTTTGCAACATACGCTCCCAATCAAGCAAGAAATAGAAAGCAATAATTGGAATTAAAACAACTGTTCCACCAATCTGAATAAAATTCAAACCAGATTGAGCCAGTTTTAATAACACTGCCTGAATGCTGTCTGCGCTATAGTTTGTTTGGACATATTCCATGACAGCTTTAGACAACTGCTCTGTGTCAATTTCCATTTGCTGGACATTAAATGTCGAAGACACCCAAGGTAAAAAGGTAGCGTTAATCCAGTGAATACCTGCTGGAATACTATCTCGGGCATAAACTAATTGTTTCCAAATCAGTGGAACTAAATACCAGAGTGCAATAGTTAAGGTTACACCTATTCCAACAAATACCACGCTAATTGCTAACCAGCGAGGCAATTTCATTTTTACCAGCACATCAACAAGTGGACTGAATAAATAAGCCAGGAAAAAAGCACCGATAAAAGGAATGACTACAGGCTTGAGTAAGTACAACACCCATACCAGCAATACAATACCTGCGAGTAAAAAAATACGGCGCAGTATACGATCTTGCATAAAATCTAGCCTTTTTTGATTTAATCGTTATAAATGAAAAAATATTTTTATTAAAGATAGCATTTTCGAGCATAAATAACATAAGAGTTTCGTATATTCAGGTTATAATCTGCCGCCAATGCGGAGACTTCATTTATGAGCAACTCAACTTCTACCCCAAATACCGGTTTAAGCTACAAAGATGCGGGTGTCGACATTGAAGCGGGCGACGCACTGGTCGATCGTATCAAGTCAGTCGCTAAACGTACAAGTCGTCCTGAAGTAATGGGCGGGCTTGGTGGCTTTGGTGCACTATGCAAAATTCCCAAAGGTTATGAAGAGCCTGTTTTAGTTTCTGGAACCGATGGTGTAGGAACTAAATTACGTTTGGCCCTTAATCTCAATCGTCATGACACAATCGGCCAAGACCTTGTGGCTATGTGTGTAAATGACCTTTTAGTTTGTGGCGCAGAACCATTATTCTTCCTTGATTATTACGCGACTGGTCACTTAAATGTTGACGTTGCTGCAAACGTTGTTACTGGTATTGGTAAAGGTTGTGAGCTTGCAGGTTGCGCACTTGTAGGTGGTGAAACCGCGGAAATGCCAGGCATGTACGAAGGTGAAGATTACGATCTTGCTGGTTTTGCCGTTGGTGTTGTTGAGCAAAGCAAAATTATTGATGGCTCTAAAGTAAAGTCTGGTGACGTACTTATCGGTGTTGCATCAAGTGGTGCTCACTCGAATGGTTACTCATTACTACGTAAAATTTTAGACGTTAAAAACGTTGATTTAACTCAAACGATTGATGGTCGTCCTCTTGCTGATGTAGCAATGGAACCAACTCGTATTTATGTAAAACCAGTTCTTGAACTCTGCAAACAAGTTGATGTTCATGCTATGGCGCACATTACTGGTGGTGGTTTACCAGGTAACTTACCTCGTGTATTGCCAAATGGTGCACAAGCAGTTATTGATGAATCTTCTTGGGAATGGCCTGAATTGTTCCAACTTCTACAACGCGAAGGTAATGTAGAACGCTTTGAAATGTACCGTACTTTTAACTGTGGTGTAGGTATGGTTATTGCTGTTGATGCAAATGATGCTGAAAAAACAATTGAAGTACTTAATGCTAAAGGCGAAAAAGCTTGGAAAATCGGACATATCCAAGAAAATGCTGAGTCAGTGGAAGGTGCAGACGAAAAAATTCGTGTGATCTTTGCATGATAAAAATTGCTGTTCTAGTCTCTGGGAATGGCAGTAATTTACAGGCCTTGATAGATGCAAATCTATCAGGGCAAATTGTAGGTGTACTGTCTAATAAAGCAGATGCTTATGCCCTAGAGCGTGCTCAAAAAGCCAATATTGCTACCGCTGTTATCTCCCATAAAGACTTTCCAACGCGCGAAGTTTTTGATGAGGCAATGCATCAGCAACTCTTAGCTTGGGAAGTAGATGTAGTTATTTTAGCTGGCTTCATGCGTATCTTAACACCAACCTTTGTCAACAAATGGCAAGGGAAAATGCTGAATATACATCCCTCGCTTCTTCCAGCTTACAAAGGTGTGAATACTCATCAACGTGTTTTAAACACAGGTGATCGTTTGCATGGTTGTACCGTACACTTTGTAACTGCTGAACTGGATTCTGGTCAATCTATTGCCCAATCAGCTATATCAGTTAAAGAACATGATACTGTCGCTTCATTAGCAGATCGAGTCCATACACTTGAGCACTTTATTTATCCACAAGTTGCCGAGTGGCTGTGTAACGGTCAACTTACATGGAAAGATGGGCAAGCCTATTTCCGTAATCAAGTTCTAAAAGACCCTATTCGTTTTGCAAGTTGGTAAAGTATTTTACTAACAAACAAAAATAAAAAAGGACATGCTGGCATGTCCTTTTTTATAAGTTTTAAATTAATTTAATTAATGATGAATCAATTTCTTTATAGAATTTACTGTATCAATAGGATGCTCTAGAGGGAACATATGTCCCCCTTCAACCACAGTAAATGGGATTCCCATTTTTCGCTTTGCCATTTGAGGAAAGCCTCTTTTTAAGAAATCACTTCCTTTACCCACAACTAAATGCACAGGCATCTTAGGTTTTGGCATAGGCAGCCACCACCAAGAAGGATTTTTACGGAAAATTGCAACTTCATCTTCACGAGAAATCGTTAAAGTTACTCCACCGCGAATCGAATCTTCTTTCAAAGCATAATCAATATAAGCCTGAAAACAATCTTCATCAAAATCTTTATAAAATCCTTTAGGACGAAGTAACTCAGCAGCCTGCTCTCTCGATTCCCAATGTTCACGACGACGTGCAGATAAGCCCGCCGGTGTCATCGCATCAACCAATTTAGGGCGAAATAACTTTGCCATATGAAAAGCAAACGAATATCGCCCTAAAATAAGAGGCGGATCTAACATAATGACTTGAGAAAACAGTTCAGGACGTCGAAAAGATGCCATCAATGTTAAAACCGAACCAAGAGAATGGCCTAATCCGATGACTTTACGTCCTTTCGCCTGACGCACAATACTATCAATAACTTGATCAACCAAAGCAGGCCAATGGTTAGTCACAGGATAACGTTTGTCAGGACCAATGAGTGGAACATAAATTACGTCATACTCATCTTTTAATTGATCAAACAATTTTTGATACACCATAGATGGCACACCATTAGCATGCGCAAAGTGTATAACCGGTTTTACTGACATACCGTTATCCTAAAAATACAGATTTATTGTAATTTTGCGCTTTGACTAGTCTGCACCTCTTGAGCAATAGATTCACTTACTCCTTGCCCGATTTGTGCCCCCATACGACCCAAAATGGATTGTAGTGGGTTACGCTCAATTGTGTAGTCAACTTTATTATCAAGGTTTAGTTCACGCATCAAGCTCGTAATATTACCTGAACGGTCAGCAACACCTAATTGAATTGCTTGTTCACCCGTCCAGAATAAGCCAGAAAAAATAGCTGGATCATTCGATTTCAAACGCTTACCACGGCCTTCTTTCACTGCGGTAATAAAGTGAGTATGAACATTATCAAGAACAGATTGAATATGTTGCTTTTGAGCAGGATCAATCGGTTTTGTCATACTTAAAATGTCTTTATTCGTTCCGGCAGTTAAAGTGCGGTCTTCAATACCGAGCTTCTGAGCTAAACCAGTAATGCCATAGTTAGGCATGATCACACCAATTGAGCCCACTAAACTTGATGGGTTGACAATAATCTCATCAGCAGCAGAAGCGATATAGTACGCACCCGATGCCCCCATATCACCAATAACGGCATAAACTTTCTTATCTGGGTGCTGTTTTTTCAAATAACGAATTTCCTGCCAGATTTCATCAGACTGAACTGGAGAACCGCCAGGTGAGTTAATGTTAAGTGCAACAGCCTTACTATTTGAGGCTTCAAAAGCACGTTTAAGCGCTTTATTCGTATCTTCACTATTTACCGCTTGATTACTCGAAGCATCAATCGTTCCAATAATATCCACCACTGCCAAATGAGCACTACTGCTACTTACGGCAGAGCCTTCTTTGCTGGTTGAACAGCCTTTACCCATGAGTACAATAATGAATAATAGATAAATAAAAGTTAATGTTTTAAAGAAGATACCCCAACGACGACTACGGCGTTGCTCTTCTACTGAAGCAAGTACAGCCTTCTCAAGAATTTGCCATTCCGGTCCATTTTGTTTAGGGATTATAGGTTCATTTTGTGGTTTTGGTGGCCAATCGGACATAAAATTCCAATCCAAATCAATCTAAAATGATGTCATTATATACGTTGATTTGATAAAAACTGTCTAAATTATATGATTTCATTTATAATATTTTTATCTTTTTTTACTTGTTGCCTCCTTTTTACCGCGATAGATGACCAAACTAGATGTAAAAAGCATGAACTATTACTTACTCAAAACTTTTAGCCGTCAACCCATTCAATTTGGACGTTTTATTGCCCGTATGTTGGCAGGGTTAGTCAATACTTTAAAAATTACTAGAACATCAAAAAGTATAGAACTTAACTTACAAATTGCACTTCCCCACTTAACACCACAGCAACGAATAGATATTACACAACAAGCTATTCGTAACGAGTTAACCTCATACTTCGAGTTCTTAAGTATTTGGGGCTCGTCAAATAGTAAGAACATTTCAAGAATTCACCATATCGAGGGTGAACATTACTTTCATGAAGCACTGGCAGCAAAAAAAGGTGTGGTTTTGATTGTTCCACATTTTGGTACATGGGAAATCATGAATGCTTGGTGTGCCCAGTTCACTTCCATGACTATTTTATACAAGCCTGTAAAAAATGAAGATGCAGACCGTTTTGTTCGCGAAGCACGTAGTCGTGAACAAGCCAACTTGGTACCTACCGATGAGACGGGTGTTCGACAAATTTTTAAAGCACTCAAACAAGGCGAAACCACTGTAATTTTACCCGACCATACACCTAATGTTGGTGGGGATATGATCAATTATTTTGGTGTACCACTTGCCTCAAGTAATTTAAGCGCCAAGCTCATCCAAAAAACAAAAGCCAAAGCATTATTTCTTTATGCGATTCGTAATGAACACGACGGTTTTACGATGCATATTGAACCTATGGATGAGAAGATTTACGAAGGTAGTGCCGATGATGGAACCTTTGTTATTCATCAAGCCATTGAACAACTGATCCAACATTATCCAGAACACTATCACTGGAGTTATAAACGTTTTAAAGCAAATCCAGCTTTAGATAATATTTACAATATTGATCCAAATGAAGCACTTCAAATTGTAGATAGACTTAAAGCAGAAGCTTCACAAATTCCTGTGAAGCCAAGTACGCTCGAAACGTCGAGTGTATAAAACCATCTCTTGATTGCGAGATACAAAGCTTAATGTTCCTTGTTCAACTGTGCTTTTAAACGGAAGATTAAGTGCTTGTACTCTCGCTAAAACCTCTTTGCTTGGATGACCATAACGATTATTAAAGCCAGCAGAAGCAACAACAAGCTTTGGTTTTAGAGTCGCTAAAAAGTCATAAGCCGAACTATGTTTACTTCCATGATGACCTAATACCAAAACATCTACCTTTAAATCAGGATATTCTTTCATGAGTTGATATTCTGCTTCCCACCCTGCATCACCCATAATTAAATAATTTTGATAACCATTTATCTGTTTTAAGTGAATATAAACCACACAAGAATATTGGTTTTGATTTGAAGAAACTAAGTTTAAATCTTTTTCTTTAGGCCAAAGAATTTCAATATTTAATTGTGGATATTGCCATTTTTGCCCTTGATGACAATAAGTAAAGGGTTCTGTAATTTGCTCTTTCCATAATTCATTTGATATGACTTGTTTAATAGGAAAAGTCTGAGCAATAGAAGGAAATGCTCCGCTATGATCTTGATCAAGATGAGATAGTACGACGTGATCCAGTTGTTTAATTCCCTTTTGGCGTAAATATGGAATCACCACATTTTGACCAATACTAAAAGCTTTCTCATCATAAGACCCACCCGTATCGATGAGCCATGTCTGCTGCGGGTGCTGTAAGAATATAGATTGCCCCTGTCCTACATCTATAATATTTAATTGAATTTGCTGGGACGACTCATCTGGAATGATCAAGGGTAGACAGCATATTAGTCCCCAAGATTTTGGTAAAACTCCACGCGGTAAAAATAAGATAATAATAACGAAGCTAAGGCAAACCAAAGCAAGCGGTGTCAGGCTAAAGCCTTGTAATGGTAGAGATAACTTCTCTAAAAGATTAAAACATGACAGTACTATACTAATCAGGACGTCATTAATTTGAAAAAGTAAATTTCCGAATGATTTAAAAATAAGCCATACACAAGCTGCAAAAATATTTAAAGGAACAATTACTCCTCCAAGTAAAGGAACAGCAATAATATTTGTAAAAGGAGCAACCCATGAAATTTGTTGAAAGAAAATCAACATTAAGGGACATAAGGCAATAAATATTTTGCCTTGAGATTCAATTAAAATTTTACTGAAAAGAATGATTCTAAATAACAGACTAGTTGAAACAAGATTTGGGGCCTGCTCTATAGTTTGATAAATCCGTAATAAAATAAAGCAAGAACCATAAGACAGCCAAAAGCCTGCTGATAAAACACTGAAGGGATCGAAAAGTAAAAGTAGACTTGCACTATAAACCAAGAGTGAAAATGGCTTAACAGGCACTTTAATCAATAACAAAGAAGCAAATAAAAATACTGAGAGTAAAGTTCTTAAGGCGGGAATTTCAAAACCAACAAATGCCGTATAAATTAAAACACCGAAACATAATGGAATCATGGCCCATATTTGTTTAGGTTGACGCAAATAAAGCTGCGGATAATAACGTCTTATTAATTGATGTAATACCCAAGACAACATGATGGCAAAAATGAGTACATGAGGCCCTGAAATGGCTAACAAATGAGAGATTCCTAATTCCTTAAATTGATTTTTAATCTCATCATTTAAGAGACTTTCGTCCCCTGTTAATAAAGCTAATAACAGACCTTTATTTTGCAAAGGAGATTGTTTTAACATTAATCTAAATGTTAGGCGCAACTTTTCTACATTTAACTTTTGTCTGTTAAAGAATTTTTGTTGCTCTTTTAAATGATGTTGATAACCCAACTGATAAATTTCATCAGAGCTTAAAGGCTCAATATGCTGAACACTAAAACCAGACATTATATTTCGTTGAATGAACCACTGTTCTTGGTCAAAAACACCAGCCACTGCGTAACTATGAGCAGGTTTGGTTTTGCCAGAAATTCGATAATAATGACCTAATTTTAATTTTGGCTCATCTATGGCTGAGTTTACTTTTTGATTTTTTAAATACAATAGCCAATTGACGGGATGTAAGGACTGCCCTAATACCTGAACGGGTTGCTGTGTCTTATCTTCTTTTTCTTCACTTATACGGTCGACATACACAATAATATCTAAAGATTTAGGCTGCATTTGTCGCAGTTCTAATCTTTCATTTAAGGCATACTGAGCATATTGATGTCCTATAGTAAAAAAACTAATAGCGCAGACTAAACAGTAAATGGTTTTTAATATGGGGCGATTTAAGAATAAATTTCTCTTAAAAATATAAAAAATAAAGCCGATAACAAGCAAGACTTTACCTAACCACCCATATTGCATTATTAAAGGGATATCTATCCCCATAAATGCAATACCCCCAATCCACCCCATTAAAATAAGTTTTAACATTCAAGGTCATATCATTATCTTTTTAGGGGCAAAATTAAAGCCCAACTCAGTGGGCTTTAACAATGTGATTTAATGACAATTTTTTAAGTGCCACTCACCCAGAGTCCATCTTGCATATGCAAAATAGAATCAGCAGCCTGAGCTAAATGCTCGTCATGGGTCACAATTAACATTGCCATGTTGAGTTCTTTCTTAAGATCGGTCAGTAATTCAAAAATACCTAGAGCTGTTTTACGGTCTAAATTACCTGTAGGTTCATCAGCCAGAACAACCGCAGGTTTAGTGACTAAAGCACGCGCTAAAGCCACACGTTGGCGCTCACCACCCGAAAGCTCCCCTGGCTTATGATCCATACGATGAGACAACCCAACTCGATCAAGTAAATATTCAGCTTGCGCTTTTACCGATTTAAATTGGCTATCTGCACGAAGCATTAAAGGCATCGCGACATTTTCAAGCGCAGAAAACTCAGGTAATAAATGGTGAAATTGATAAACAAAACCGAGATATTGGTTGCGCTGAAAACCACGTTCAGCTTCACCTAAATTATCAAAGCGCTGACCATTTAAAAATACTTGCCCTTGAGTTGGCTGCTCCAAACCACCTAGCACATGAAGCAGAGTACTTTTACCTGAACCACTCGCACCGACAATCGAAACAAACTGCCCTGCTTCAACTTGTAAAGAAAGACCTTTAATGACTTCAACTTTAGATTTACCGTCATCAAAATGTTTATATATTTCTTTCGCTTCTAAAACAATTTTACTCATAGCGCAGAGCCTCGGCAGGTTGAACTTTAGCAGCACGAAGCGCTGGATAAATAGTCGCCAAGAAGCTTAAAAGTAAAGAAACAATCACGATAATCGTTACATCTTGCCATCTTAAATAAGAAGGAAGGTAATGTACAAAGTAAGCATCAAATAGATTTAAGCCCAACACATTGTTAAACCATGAAATGATATCACTAATGGTTAAAGCTAAAATTACACCTAAAACCGTACCTGCAACTGTACCAATCACCCCAATCACGGTACCTTGAACCATAAATATTTTAGTGATCATCGATGGCGAAGCGCCTAATGTACGCAAAATTGCGATATCAGATTTTTTATCAGTCACCACCATGACCAATGATGAAACAATATTAAATGCTGCAACCACAATAATAAGGACAAGCAATAAACCGACTAGAGTTTTTTCCATTTGAATGGCATTAAATAAATTACCATGCGTATAGGTCCAGTTCGTCGCGTAGAAATTGCTTGGTAAACTTTTTACTAAGTCGTCAGCAACTTGCGGCGCTGCAAAAATATCATCTAGTTTTAAACGGACACCTTGGGCACCATCTGGTAAGCGTAATAAGGTTGAAGCATCGTATAGGGCGATATAACCCACCATAGAGTCGACTTCAGCGCCTACACTAAAAATACCAACCACTTTAAAACGCTTGAAACGAGGTACAACACCTGCTGGAGATGGCGTTGCTTCTGGTAAAACCAATGTCACACTATCATTTAGACGTAAGCCCAATGAATCAGCCATATCTTTACCAAGTACAATACCAAATTCACCTTTTTTAAGTGAATCTAAGCTCCCGGCAACAATATGATTTTGAATAATAGAGACATTCTTTTCATATTTTGGGTCAATACCCGTCACCATAATACCAGCGACTTGCCCTTGCGCAGTTAACATACCTTGCAATTGCGTAAAAGGTGCAACCCCTGTTACATGTGGATGATGTTCAACTCGCTTCACGAGTTCAGGCCAATCCGTGAGGATTTGTGTAGATGAAACTGTTGCTTGCGGCACCATTCCTAACACACGGTTTTTCAATTCGCGATCGAAACCGTTCATGACAGAAAGTACTGTAATCAGCACAGCGACACCTAGTGTCAAACCGACCATCGAAACCAATGCAATAAAAGAAATAAAATGATTACTGCGTCTTGCGCGAGTATATCTCAACCCTATATACAGTGAGATTGGTTTAAACATACCTTCTAAATCCAAGGTCATTGATGGAAAATATAAGATGTTGATGTCAAATTGCACCCACATCTACTATTTGGCCATACCGTTAGATGCTGTATTAAGGTTTAAAAATCAGTAAGTTCTGACTTATCCTTAATAATCCTAATATTATATTGCTGCGCTATTTTCTACTAGTTGAGTTGGGAGATCAATTTGATCATGCATTTCGCTACGAATTAGAACAATTTAATGAATAAGCTCAACAAATTACCCAAATCTTCTCCTATTTAGACTTCATATGTTGAGCAAAGTTCCGGTTTGCCTGAATGTCTTTATAGAAATATAAAAAGAGTCCAGACAAGATAATGAAAGCGCCTACAAAAACCATAATTGAAAGTTGTTCATGGTTTAAAGCAGCCCCAATCATCATCGCTAACATAGGGGTAATAACTGTCGTTAAAGATAAAGTGGTTGCCTGAATATTTTGTATAAGTTTGAAATAACAGAACATGGCAACGAGTGAAGCCATGAGTACCGTATAAATTAGGGCAAATAGTGATTTGGCTTCTGGCAAATGTGTCGGTGCATATTGCCAAATAAATGGAATAAAACAACTAGCAAAAATAGAAGACACTAAAATAGAGCCTGTTGCCTGAGCCATCGGCTGAATTTGGGCATTAACTTTCTTAACCCAGAAAATTGAAAATGAATAAACAAACACACTGATCAGCATAAGAATAATACCAAACGGGTGTACATGCTGATTCGCACCGCTCAGACAAATAATAGCTAGCCCACAGACCGCAATTGCCATACCCAACCATTGCAGCTTATAAAGTTGCTGGCCAAAAGCAAACCGCCCAATAAGCCCCGCCATAATCGGTGCTAAGCCAAACATAAGTGCAATCATGCCGGAACTTAAATATTGGGTCGCGGCATAAGTGAAAATTTGAGAACCAATTAAGCTAAAAGATCCGGCAATATAGCTATGAACTGCTTGTCGATGCGTCGGAAAAGGTGTTCTCAAAATTAGTAATATGATGACAGCCAAAGGCAATGCAATAAAAAAGCGTAATAACAATGCCCACATCAGATGTAGATCAGACACACTCCAGACAATTGCCAACGGAGTTGTTGCCCAGATAAACACTAACAAGGCATAGGTTAGAGCCAAATTGGTTTGCGATGGCATGCGATGCTCACTTAGCTGTTTTACGTTTTTGCTTTAAAATCGTTTGATCTAATGAACTTGAAAATTCACGTTTATCTCGCTCGGAAATAGGCGGTGGTCCACCAGTTTGCACACCCGCACCACGAAGCGTATCCATGAAATCACGTAGATGTAAACGCGCTTTAACATTGGCCGTTGTATAGACTTCACCACGGGGATGAATAGCAACTCCACCTTTCTCGATCACCTGAGCTGCCAGTGGAATATCCTGCGTAATGACAATGTCATTTTCAACCATACGATCAACTATTTCTTTATCTGCCTGATCAGCACCACTGAGAACCTGTATTGATTTGATTCGTACTGAAGGGGTGATACCAACATTCTGATTGGCTACAAAAATGACTTCTAATTGATAACGATCTGATGCACGTAAAATCACTTCACGTAAAATTTTCGGTAAGGCGTCTGCGTCTACCCATAGCTTAAATGGCAGCACGTTATTCTCTATTTCCACTAAAAATATTAGTCTAACAGATGCTTTTCTAAGGTGAGTAAAAATAACGATTAAACTGATTTTTAATTTCAACATTTAAATTTTTTATAAATTAAACGTACTTTTAACTTATAAATAGAAACGCCGCTTCCCTTTAAATGACTAAATATGCGCTTTTACAAGAGAATTTACATATGGTGACTTGAAAAATAGCAAACACCCTCGATTTAATATAACAAGTAATGTGAACCCAACAGCATCATGCTTATGAAAAATCAAAACAGTCCAGAAGTTATTAAAGTAAATGACCAAAATTTTGGTAGTCATGGAGAACATTGGAATCTATTGACGTCCCATCCCGAAACAGATGTACCAAAATGGTTAGGACTGGCACTTGATGCACCTGTAATGCCAATGGGTTTGTGTGAACATGAAGAAGACATGGACCAATCTTTTTGGCTCATTCAAGGTCCACAAGACCAAAAAGTTACGATCAATCAAATTATTGCTGTTGAAAACCAAAAACCTCGCGCGCTTAAAACAGCCTTCCCAAGTTTTGAAAGTCCATATCAATATAATGCGAAAATTGAACGCATCATTACTTGTGACTCTGCTACACAAGCCGTGTTGAGTTTAAGACTAAATAAAAATACAACCGTTTATGCATTTGATAATTTATTTAGTGTTAACTACTGTCAATATGACAAAAATCAAAACTATCAAGTCCAATTTAATGCATGGGCTTATGAATTAGAACCTGTTCCAGCAGGTGAAAAAATCATTGTTGATGACCCCGCTTCTATTAAACATCACCGTGCATTAAATGCAATTTTAACTGAACATAATGGTGTTGCTCCTGAAAACTTACAGGAACTCATTAATGAATGGCAACCAAAAACTCCAGAAGATCAAGAACCTGTAACCGTTGATTTTTCTAAAATGGTCGCTTATTTATATGGCGAAAATCTTGGTCAAGAAGATGAAGCATGGTTCCAAGGTAATATTGTTGGTAAGACCTCTATGACATTTATGGGGGCAGAATATACCCTTTATGATGTCACTTTGGTTTTAGAAGATGATCTTCCTGCCATATTAGTGCGCATTGCGACCAAAAACGATTTGTATAAAAACTTTAATATTGGCGAATATATTCGCGGTAATATCTGGATTCAGGCGACTATTTGTGCTAAAAAGGGTGAAACTAATTGAATTTCACTAATATTTTAATAATTAGGTTATTGAATGAAGATTATACCCGAACAAACTACCAGCCTCATTCAATCCAGTAGCCTGCGCGTAAAGGTCGATACTGGTGCGTTTTGCTTTTTTGTCTTGGGTATGTTCTTAGCTGCCATATTCATGCACCAGTTTGGTTTAGTGCCTTTTTAATTTATAACTTATTTAATAAATAAAGCCCTCATTTGAGGGCTTTATTTATTTGATTTGCTTAACCATTACGCTTTGCAAAATCATCCATAAAGTTGATTAAAGCCTGTACGCCTTCTAATGGTACGGCATTATAAATACTTGCACGCATACCGCCGACAGAACGGTGGCCAGCTAAATTCAACAAGTGATTAGCTTCCGCTTCTTTTAAGAATTGCTTTTCTAAAGCTTCGTCTGCCAAGGTAAACGGTACATTCATAATTGAACGGTTTGGAATTGCGATCGGGTTATTGTAGAAATCACTTGAGTCGATATAACCATATAACAACTGAGCTTTTTCAAGGTTCACTTTATGAATAGCCTCTACCCCACCCTGCTCTAGCAACCATTCAAATACCAAACCAGACAAGTACCAAGCGTAAGTCGATGGTGTATTTACCATAGAACCATTTTTCGCTTGCTCACCATATTTTAAAATACTTGGAATTTCTGGTTTAGCCTGATCAAGTAAGTCATCACGAATAATGACAATTGTTAAACCAGCAGGACCAATATTTTTTTGTGCACCAGCATAGATTAAACCGAACTTAGTCACATCTAATGGAGCAGATAAAATACTTGATGAATAGTCACAAACAAGTGGAGCTTTTACATCAGGAATTCCTGCAAACTGTAAGCCGCCAATCGTTTCATTATCCGCATAATGTACATATGCTGCATCGTCAGATAAATTCCATTCGCTTTGTTCAGAAATCGCGAACTTGCCATCTACTTTAATGCCAGCTTCTACAACATTAATATCGCCATAACGTTTTGCTTCTTTTAAAGCTTTTTCAGACCAGATTCCGGTGTGAATATAATCGGCTTTACTGTTCTTACCTAGAAGGTTTAAAGGAATCGCAGAAAATTGTAATGACGCACCGCCTTGTAAAAACAGTACTTTATAGTTTTCTGGAATATTCATTAACTTGCGTAAATCTGCTTCAGCTTTTTCAGCCACAGCAACATAGTCAGCACTACGGTGACTCATTTCCATGATGGATAGACCTTTACCTTGCCAATCCAACAATTCTTGTTGAGCTTTTTCTAAAACGGCAGTAGGTAATGCAGCAGGACCAGCACAGAAATTGTACGCGCGCATGATTTTTCCCTTGTATAAAGTCAAACACAATAAAAATGGCATTTAACCACAGATTGCTTAAGCTTGCAGCAGCTTCTCAAGTAAATATTTCAATGCTGGACTGTATTTAGGTTTATTTTTTCAATTATTGTTGTCTTTATTTCTTTAGTTTTAATAATCAGCTTCCCCATTTAAAAAATTTTTAAGCAAAAAGATCAACTTGACTTGTGATTATAATTTCACATACCTTGATAGCTATTACAAAAATATTGGCTTAGTAAATTCAATAATTAAAGGAGCTAAAAACCACTATGTTTTTATACAAATGTATAATAAACAAGATGATAATTGAATTTAATAACAAGAAATTTAAACTATAAGGGATGCCAAAAATTGTTATTTAAAATGCCAACACATCGATATAGACAGTCTATTTTTCCCTTTTCATTTAAACCAAAACATCTTGCTTTGGCTTTAGGCTTTTTTTTCACTAATCATTTATATGCCGGAAGCTTAAGTTATGCTGAAGCAGAACAACAAGCTTTAAAAAGTTCATACAGTACTCAAGCCAACCAAGCATTACAGCAAGCATCTCAATTAGAAGCTGAAGCAGTAAAGGGCCTCGGATTACCTAGAGTTGATTTGAATGTCAGAGCATATGCTTTTCATAGTGAAACAGATGTACCTCTTGGGGCTTTTAAACAAAAACTTGAGAATGATTTAAGCCAAGGACTAAACGATAAACTTTCACAGTGGAACAATGTCATTCCATCAGATGTGCTGGGACAAGTTCAAGAAGGCGCAAACCAAACCATACATGATGGTATTAACCGATTTCCAGATTATGCGAATCTGACCATAGAAGATCAGGTCGTACGCCCTTCCATTTCAGTCGTAATGCCACTCTATACAGGCGGCTTAACCAGTAGCGCTAAAAAAATAGCAAATATACAAGCACAGCGCTCTGAACTTTCAAGCCAACAACAACAAGATATACAGCGATTTGAAGTAGTACAAAGTTACTTTAATGTGCAATTACAGCAGCAACTGGTCGCAAGTAGCTTATTTAATTTTAATGCGATGCAAAAACATTACAGCAATGCCCTAAAGCTGGAACAACAAGGATTTATTAGTAAAGGGCAACGCATGCAATTTGAAGTCGCGCGTAATAATGCGGAACGTACTTTACAAAATACTCAAGCCAACTTAAACGCCAGCCGCTTTAGTCTTAATAATCTTTTACATCAACAAAATAATGTCGATTTAAGTACACCGTTATTTGTAAACAACACTCCCAGCCAGTCCCTAGAATCACTTTTAACCAGTTATTCACAACAATCTAGCCTTGTACAAAAAATGCAGATGGATACTCAACTGGCTAATGTCAATATTCAAGCTCAACAAGCAGCAAAAAAACCAAGTCTATTTGCATTTGGTGAATATGCGCTTGATGAAAATGAAAACTGGATTGTCGGTGTAATGGCAAAATACAACCTATTCTCTGGGGTAGATAAAAATAAGAATATTCATGCTGCCGAATTGAAGCGCTACGCTTCTGAGCTCATGACTGAACGAACTAAACAAGAGATTGAAGCACTTTTGAATAAATCATATAACGAGCTTAACTCTGCTCAACAAAGTCATCAGCTCTTACAAAGAAACGTAAATGCCGCTCAAGAAAACCTACGTATCCAAGAACTTTCTTTTCGTGAAGGAATGGGTACAGCAACCCAAGTGATTGATGCACAAAATGCATTAAGTGCGTTAAAAACTGAAATGGCTTTAAATGCTTATAAATATGTCATGTCACTCGCAACTTTACTGCAAAGTCACGGCTCAATTGATCAGTTTAAAGCTTATGTTAATCAACCACATACCGACTATATTCGTTAATGGGAGTATAAAATGAATCAAGACTCAGCTCATTCAGAACAAGATTCTCCTGTTGCGGATACGGCAGAAACCAACCAAGTTCAAAAAGATGATCAAGTTAGTGACCATCAAGAATCAAGCACAAATAAAAGTGACTCTAAATCGCCTAAAAACTCTAAAATTAAACTGATTATTGGCCTGATCATCATTACCCTATTAGGTTTAATTATTTTTGGTTTGTGGAAAAGCTATCAGCCGAAACCTATTGAACTTCAAGGCCGAGTTGAAGCCGAGACTATTCACGTAAGTACAAAAGTTCCAAGTCGTATTGAAGAAATTTATGTACAAGAAGGCCAGAAAATTTCCAAAGGTCAGCCCCTTGTTCGTTTGGTTAGCCCGGAAATAGAAGCTAAAAAGCAACAAGCCTTGGCTACCTTACAATCGGCTTTAGCATTTCAATCTACGGTAGACCGCGGTTCGCAACAAGAAAATATCGATACTCTTTATGCCAACTGGCAAAGCACGAAAGCACAAGCAAACCTTGCAAAGACCACTTACCAACGCGGTGAAAATTTATATAGACAAGGTGTCATTTCACGTCAAAGACGAGATGAAATGCTTGCTGCACAGACCTCTGCTCAAGAATTAAGTGAAGCCTCTTATCAACAATATGCTCGTGCAAAACGTGGAAGTACTAGCCAGCAAAAATCTACAGCAGATGCACAAGTTGAAATTGCAAAAGCTGCGGTAGCTGAGGCAAAAGCGTTAGAGGAAGAGACACGCTTACTCTCACCTATTTCAGGTACGGTTTCAAAAACTTATGGTAAACCTTCCGAATTAGTCGCTATGGGCGTGCCTGTTGTTAGCATTTTAGAAGATGATGATTTATGGGTAAGTTTAAACGTCGGTGAAAATCAATATGCATCCGTTTATAAAAATAAAACCCTTGAAGGATTCATACCTGCTCTTAATCAGAATGTGAATTTTAAAATCAAGAATATTGATGCTGAAGGTGAATTCGCCACCATTAAAACGACTCGCCAAACTGGAGGCTATGATATTCGTAGCTTCAAATTACATCTGGTGCCTGAAAGTCCTGTCAAAGATTTAAAGGTTGGTATGAGTGTTCTATTTAAAATTAAAGAAGAAAAATAAAGCATGTTTGCCAGTATATTACGGGAACTAAACTATCTAAAAAGCAATAAATGGGATTTGTGTATGGTCACACTTATCCCTGCTTTTATCATTTTCATGTTTAGCAGCATGTTTTACGCAGGTAAAGCTGAACACTTACCAATTGCGATTATTGATCAAGACCAAAGTGAACTCAGCCGCAATATTGAAAAGTATCTTTCGTTGAATCATACAGTAGACATTAAAACAATTACGGCAAGCTCTGCTGAGGCTGAACAACTACTCAATGAAACCAAAATATGGGGTTATGTTTTTATTCCAGACGGGGCTGAAAAACGCTTCGTGAAAGCACAAGATGCTCAAATCAGCATTGCATTTAATCAGTCTTTTTTTAGTGTCGGAAATACAATTTCTTCAGCAATGCTGGTCAGTACCCTTAATGCTTTAGCAGACTATGCTGGTCAAAGTTATCTTGCAAATAGTATTCCCTATTTAGATGCTCCTACAGCTCATGTAAAAATCTCAACGCTTTATAATCCAAGCATGAGCTATGAGTTTTATTTAGAACCCTTCATGGTTCCTGCTGTATTGCACTTATTGCTGTGTTGCTGTGTTGCCTTTGCTATTGGACAAGAACTTAAACGTGGCACATTAACAGCATGGGTAAACCGAGAAAGTTTTATTCAAGGCTTATTGGCTAAAAATTTGCTTTATAGCCTTATATTTTGTGCATGGACATGGATATGGATGTTTTGGCTAGTCGAAATCCGTGGCTGGTTCGTAGCAGGTTCTCTTAGTTTATTGTTATGTGCACAGTTTTTACTCTATTTTGCCTACGCTTTGATTAGTAGCACCGTCATTCTTGCAACCAAAAATTTAAGTAAAACTTTTGGTTTTATCGCGGTATATGGCGGGTCTTCTTTAAGTTTCGCAGGCGTTACGCTACCTTTAAATAATGCCCCTATTTTTACCAAATTTTGGTCACTCATTATTCCTTATACCCCTTATGCTAAGCTTCAAACCGAACAATGGGTGATCGGCAGTCCAATTTTCATTTCAATGATTCCTTTTTTAATACTCATCGGTTATTGCCTGATTTACTTCTTTTTAAGTTCTCTACTGCTTAAAAAATTAATTCGGGGAGCAGTGCAATGAAAGAATTTTTAAAGGCATATTTGCAAACTTTTAAAGATATTGTAGGAAACAGTTCAGTTTTCACAACTCTGATTTTATCCGTCATTCTTTATAGTTTTTTTTACCCTACCGCCTATAAAGCTGAGCGGGCAGAATCTATTCCTATTGTCATTGTTGATGAAGAACAAAGCCTCTTAACTTCTCAATTGATTGGCCAAAGTGCAAATAGCCCCCATGTTCATATCGTTACAGTTACCAGCAATTTTTTACAAGCTGAACAAATGGTCCGTGAGCAAAAAGCCGACGGTATTTTACTTTTACCCAATAACTTAACCCAAAGCTTACGCAGAGGAGAAACAGGTGGAATCGGCTTATACTTAAGCACAACCAACTTTTTAAAAACTAAAGAAATTGGTTTAGGTCTAGCAACCTCGATAGAAGCTATATTAAAAGAATATATTGAAAAATTTGGACAGCGCACACATTTCCAGCCAGCGCTTTCTATTCATCAAGTGCCGTTATTTAACCCACTTTCAGGCTATGGAAGTTATATTTTTCCGGCTGTTGCATCTTTAATTATTCATCAAACGATTGTGCTAGGTTTGGCAATGTTAATAGCTAGTTATCGTGAGCAACATGAAAAGATTACAGCTGTTCGCTTCGCTGGAGTTTTCGCAAGTATATTTACTATTGGTTGTTTGGGCTGTTTTTATCTTTTTGGTTTTACCTTGTGGTTCAATGACTATCCACACGGTGGAAACTTTATAGGTCTACTCATTGCCGTTCCAATTTTTATTAGTTGTGTGATTGGATTAGGCATGCTGATCGGTTCACTTTTAGATATGCCGGAACGTGCAGGACATATTATTGTGTTTAGCTCTGTACCTTTATTCTTACTAACTGGAGCTGCTTGGCCTCATCAAGCCATGCCTGAATGGTTACAATCGTTGGCATGGTGTTTACCCTCAACACATGCGGTACAAATGTTTGTGCAACTTAACCAGATGGGCGTTCCATTAGCCACGGTTGTACCAAAGCTGATTTTTCTTGGGACCCTTGGATTAATATTGATGAGTTTATCTTATTATCGGCTTGTTAAAAAATCTTCTTCATAAAATAAAAAAAGGAAGCTTATGCTTCCTTTTTTATTAAAGTTTTACTTAGTCTTCAGAAGCATCTTCATTATTTGATACAACTTCTTCGCTATCAGTTTCAGTAGTATCTACTTCGCCTTCGAGAAATTCTTCTTCATCTTCAACAGCTTCAATAGACACAACGCCCACTAGAGTTTCTTCTTCGCTTAAGCGAATTAGACGTACACCTTGTGCATTACGACCAGTCATTGCAACTTCTGCTGCACGGGTACGAACTAATGTACCGCCATCAGAAATAAGTAACAATTCTTTGGTTTCATCAATAGACACTGCACCAACAAGCTCACCGTTACGTTCGCTTGTCTTAATCGCAATTACACCCTTACCGCCACGTTTCTTGGTCGGGAAGTCATTTACTGGAGTACGCTTACCATAACCGTTGGCACTTGCACATAGTACTTCACCTGTTTCAGGTACAACTACAAGCGATACGATACGGCTTACTAAATTTGAATCTGCTGAATCGTCATTGTCATCTGATTCATCATTTTCAACTTCTGCATCTTCTTCACTTAAAGTACTGCTTGCAAAGCTAACGCGCATACCACGCACACCTTTCGCAGTACGACCCATTGCACGTACGTCAGTCTCAGCAAAACGGATTGCCTTACCTTCGTTCGAGAACAACATGATTTGCTGATTACCATCAGTAATCGCAACACCAATTAAGGTATCTTCTTCATTGAGTTCAATTGCGCGCAAACCATTTGAACGGATATTAGCGAATTGCTCTAAATCAACACGTTTAACCGTACCTGATGCTGTCGCCATAAATACGTAATGGTTTTCTGGGAACTCAGTCAACGGCAAGATAGCTGTTACTGTTTCATTCGCATCTAAAGGTAACAAGTTCACAATCGGACGGCCTTTGGCACCACGTGATGCTTGAGGCACTTCAAACACACGAAGGCGATATACTTTACCTACGTTGGTAAAGCACAGCACAGTCGCATGGTTTGAAGCTACAATCAGATGTTGAATAAAGTCATCATCTTTCATTGAAGTTGCAGACTTACCACGTCCACCACGGCGCTGAGCCTGATAATCTGAAAGTGGTTGAGTCTTTGCATAACCTGTTTGTGAAACCGTTAATACAACTTGCTCTTCAGGAATTAAATCTTCACGGCTAAAATCAATACGTGATTCAATAATTTCAGTGCGACGTCCATCACCATACTGTTGTAGTACCAGTGCCAACTCTTCGCGAATTACAGCCATCAATAAATTGAAATCATTCAAAATTGCAGTAAGTTCAGCGATTTGACCTAAGATCTCAGTATATTCTGCATGTAATTTGTCTTGTTCAAGACCAGTTAAACGATGTAAACGTAATTCTAAAATTGCGCCTACTTGTGTTGGTGATAAACGATAAATCGATTCAGTTAAACCGAATGGACGATTTGGATCTTCACCTTCGATTTCATCTGGACGAACAGAAATTGCGCCAGCTTTTTCAAGCAATGAAACGACACCACCACCTGCCCACTCACCTGCAAGTAAACGCTCACGCGCTTCAGCAGGGTTAGCAGAAGTTTTAATCGTCTCGATAATTTCATCGATATTGGCTAAAGCAACGGTTAAGCCTTCTAAGATATGACCACGTTCACGTGCTTTACGCAGTTCGAACATGGTACGGCGGGTCACAACTTCTTGGCGGTGACGGATAAATGCCGCAATAATATCTTTCAGATTCATCAATTTTGGTTGTCCGTTATCAAGACAAACCATATTGATGCTGAATGAGTTTTCAAGTTGAGTATTTAAGAATAAGTTATTTACAACGACTTCAGCGTTTTCACCACGCTTTAAGTCAATTGCAATACGCATACCTTCTTTGTCAGACTCATCACGAAGTTCTGAAATACCTTCAAGTTTTTTCTCTTTCACTAACTCGGCAATACGTTCAATAACTCTTGCTTTGTTTACTTGATATGGAATTTCAGTAAAGACGATGGTTGTACGGCCTGTCTTTTCATCTTCTTCGAAATGGTACTTACCACGAATGTGTAAGCGGCCTTTACCTGTACGGTAGGCATCAACAATACCTGATTTACCGTAAATAATACCGCCTGTAGGGAAGTCAGGACCCGTAATGTATTCCATCAATCCTTCAATCGAGATATTCGGATTGTCAGCATAGGCTAAGCACGCATTCACAACTTCTGTCATGTTATGCGGTGCCATGTTGGTTGCCATACCTACGGCAATACCAGCAGCGCCATTAATTAACAAGTTAGGAACACGTGTCGGAAGTACTTCAGGAATACGCTCAGATCCGTCGTAGTTATCTTCCCAGTCAACCGTGTCTTTTTCTAGATCTGCAAGAAGCTCGTGTGCAAGCTTGGTCATACGGACTTCGGTATAACGCATTGCAGCTGCGCTATCACCATCAATCGAACCGAAGTTACCCTGACCATCTACCAATAAATAACGTAAGCTAAAGTCCTGAGCCATACGTACAATGGTTTCATAAACAGCTGAGTCACCGTGAGGGTGATATTTACCGATTACGTCCCCAACAACACGCGCAGATTTCTTGTAGGCTTTGTTATAGTCATTGCCCAATTCGTGCATGGCATAAAGCACACGACGGTGAACAGGTTTAAGACCGTCTCTCACATCCGGCAATGCACGAGATACGATTACACTCATCGCGTAATCTAAATATGAATGCTTGAGTTCGTCCTCAATGGCAATCGGTCGGATTTCCGATACGCTCATGCATACTCCTTCTTACAGATAGAAATTTCCATCTGCTTATATGTCTTGATCTTGCAAAAAATTTAGTTCCGGAAACTGAACTAAAATCGAAAAAAATATAGCTGTATACTATAGCATAAAAGCACTGTGTAATGTGCGGAATCTACACCGCCAATCTGGTGATATTTGTATAATTTAATTGCATATTATTCTTATCATATCGCTATAACGAGCACGTTCTATTCTTAATAAAACTATGTGATTTTTATTCTATAAAAATCAAACCTCAAATGAGATAAAAGTTTCAGTTATACATTTCAGGACACTATCCATAATAAAAAACCCCTAGTAAAAACTAAGGGTTTTTTAGCTTTAATCGGTAAAGATTAAAGTTTAGATACCAATTCTGGTACTACAGTGTTCAAATCACCAACTAACCAGTAGTCAGCAACACTGTTGATTGGCGCTTCTTCGTCTTTGTTGATTGCAACAATAACTTTAGAATCTTTCATACCAGCTAAATGCTGGATCGCACCAGAAATACCTACAGCAATATAAAGCTCAGGCGCAACGATTTTACCAGTTTGACCAACTTGGAAATCGTTAGGTACAAAGCCCGCATCAACTGCTGCACGTGAAGCACCTTGTGCTGCACCAAGCTTGTCAGCTAATGGATCAAGTACTTTATGGTAGTTCTCACCAGAACCTACACCACGACCACCAGAAACTACGATGCGAGCCGCAGTTAATTCTGGACGATCAAGCTTAACGATTTCTTCAGATACGAAGTGAGAAATACCCGCATCTTTTACTTCGCCAACTGTTTCAACAGCAGCTGAACCACCTTCCGCAGCAACTGGATCAAATGCTGTACCACGAACAGTACCAACAATGATTGCTTCGTCAGATTGAACAGTTGCAATCGCGTTACCAGCGTAGATAGGACGCTTGAATGTGTTCGCAGATTCAACAGAAATGATATCTGTGATCATGCTTACATCAAGAAGAGCAGCAACACGTGGAAGAATGTTCTTACCAGTCGTTGTAGAAGCAGCTAAAACGTATTTGTAACCTTTAGCCAAGTCAGCAACTAGGCCAGCTACGTTTTCAGCTAATTGGTTTGCATAAGCAGCATTGTCAGCAAGTAAAACTTTGCTTACACCAGCAACTTTAGCAGCAGCATCAGCAACTGCTTGAGCACCAGAACCAGCAACTAATACAGTAATATCACCACCGATTTTTTGTGCTGCAGCAACAACGTTTAAAGTAGCACCGTTAAGTACTTGGTTGTTGTGGTCAGCGATAACTAAAATACTCATGATTTTATCCTTCCGTATTAGATCACTTTCGCTTCATTTTTCAATTTTTCAACAAGCTCATCTACAGATTTCACTTGTACGCCAGCTTTACGTTCTGCTGGAGCTTCAACTTTAACAGTTTTAAGCTTAGTACCAGCTGTAACGCCATAATCAGCAGGAGATTTAGTATCAAGTGGCTTCTTACGAGCTTTCATGATGTTAGGCAATGCTGCATAACGTGGCTCGTTCAAACGCAAGTCAGTCGTGATGATTGCAGGAAGTGTAAGTTCAACAGTTTGTAAACCACCGTCAACTTCACGAGTCACCTGTACTTTACCGCCATCAACTTTCACTTCAGAAGCGAATGTACCTTGACCAGCACCTAATAATGCACCAAGCATTTGACCTACTTGGTTAGAGTCATCATCAATTGCTTGTTTACCAAGAAGGATAAGTTCTGGTTTTTCAGCTTCAACAACACCTTTTAAAATTTTAGCAACTTCTAAAGCGCCAATTTCATCAGTAGTTTCAACCAAAATACCACGGTCTGCGCCTAGAGCCATTGCAGAACGGATTTGTTCTTGAGCTTCTTTAGGACCAACAGAAACAACAACGATTTCTGATACTGTTCCTTTTTCTTTTAAGCGAACCGCTTCTTCCACTGCGATTTCACAAAATGGGTTAATTGACATTTTTACGTTGGTAAGGTCAACCCCACTATTGTCCGGCTTAACACGAACTTTAACGTTGGCATCAACCACGCGTTTTACAGCAACAAGAGCCTTCATGTAATCCTCGGCTGTTCTAGCAAAAGTAAATGTTGAGAAAAGTATATTAACTCTTCAATTAAAATTTTTTAGGTACCCTATCTTGCAATGTGTTTGGCATTTCGGTCAAGTCACAATTTTCTGGAACAGCACAAAAAAAATGAAATCATCAGTTCATAAAAAAATTTTATACTGCTATGAGGGCCTATTTTATTCTTTTTAAACTCTATTTTATACATTGATTTTTATTATCTTTTTATCTTATTTAGCATATTAGCTAGAAACATAACATTACTTTTAAAAACCTTAAATCCGACGTTTTTTAGACCCAGTCGTCCACAAAATACCCAAAGATCAAAATGGTCAATTTGGCTGTTTTGACTATTTCTCTTAAACAAATTTGTAAAAAAATACAAATGATCTCTACATTCACCTAAAACTTCTCAATTTAATTATCTATTTATTGAGTCTATTTTTAAATTTTAGTTTTTATTAGCCCTTGGATGAGCTTGATCATATACTTGTGCTAAATGATCAAAATCAATATGCGTATAAATTTGTGTCGTAGATAAATTACTATGGCCTAGCATTTCTTGTACTGAACGCAAATCACCGCTACTCGATAGCATATGGCTAGCAAAACAATGTCTGAGTAAATGCGGATGTAAATCGACATTTACACCTGCCCTTTGTGCTTGAAGCTTCACACGTTTTTCAATTTGCCTTGGAGTGAGCGCCCCTCCTCGTAAGGAAATAAAGACAGAATCATTTTGATCAAAATGTCCTTTCCAAATTTTATAAACTTTCAACCAGTTCAATAGGCTTTCTTTTGCTTTTTTCCCAAATGGTACTATACGTATTTTATTTCCTTTACCTGTAATACGAACAAGTTGGCGATTAAAATCTACATCTTTAACAGTTAATCCCTGCAATTCAGCCAGACGTAAACCACTTGAGTAAAGTAACTCGAGCATCGCTTTGTCTCTTAACCAAAGCTGCTGATCAATTGGTTTTTCAGGCATAGGTTGATCTAAAATTTGATTAACTGTTTCTATGTCGATCATGCCTGGTAAAGGTCTAGGTTGGCGTTTTAACTTAAAATCGTCAGTAGGATTAATTTCTAGATATTTGCCTTGTTCAGCCCACTTCATAAACTGGCGAATTGAAGTGAGATGGCGTTGCATACTACTTGAACTTAACTGGTCCTGTTCGACACGCTGCGCTAAGTACTCTCTTAAATCTGAAGCTTCAATATTTCTCAAATCTAGTTGTTTGTGCTCGCAGAACTCAAGAAAGCTTTTAACATCTCGTTCATAAGCAGTAATCGTGTGCTCAGATTGATTCTGTATTTTTCTTTCTTTTAACCACATTGAGAGCAGTTGTAATGCAAAATCCAAATTGCTCTCCATTTATTTGCTCATTTTTTTGAGTGTATCAAAAACTATGTGATCATGAAAATTTGATATCGCACAACCTAATGCTGATCTAATTTATATATTACAATTTAAACCAAGTATTCATTGGACCATGCCGCCATGACCACCATACTCATCCCTTATTTAATTGCCATTACATTACTTACACTGACCCCGGGTCTGGATACGACTTTAATTATTCGTACAGCAACACTTGAAGGTAAATCGAAAGCATTTCAAGCAGCGGTCGGCATTAGCCTTGGCTGTATTGTATGGGGAATTATGGTTGCCTGTGGTCTAGGTGCTTTGCTCATGGCATCTGATCTCGCTTTTAATATTCTAAAATGGATGGGAGCAGCCTATCTAGCATGGTTAGGTTTAAATATGATTTTAAAACCACGTAGCCAACTTGCAGATATTCAAGAGAATAGTTCAAATACCTCTCCTTCACAAAATTGGTTTATTAAAGGCTTTTTGGGTAATTTACTTAATCCCAAAGTTGGTATTTTTTATATTTCATTTCTTCCACAGTTTATTCCACCACAAGCATCAGCAGTTACTTGGGTGATGGGACTGGTAATGATTCATGTGGTGATTGGAATGTTATGGTCAACTTTATTAATTTTGGCTATGCAACCACTGTCACGTTATCTTAAGCAACCTAAATTTGTGAAATATATGGACCGAATTACTGGCAGTATTTTTGTGTTGTTTGCTTTGAAATTAGCTTTGAGTAAAAAGTAAATTTTAAAAAGCGTGCTAACACATAGCACGCTTTTTAAAAGACTTACCTCATCTTTTTTAAATAATCTTTAATTTGTGCGGCCACTTCATCAGCATGTTTTTCTGCCAACTGATGATCTCCACCTTTAACAATATGCAGCCTTGAATTTTTAAATATTTGATTTAAGTATGTTCCTACTTCAACTGGGCTTACTGGATCTTGATCACCCCAGATTAATAATGTCTCAATATTTATATCTGACAGCAATTCTTCATAGTTTGCACTCGTAGTAATAAACCAATCTGGATATTTTAAAAATGCTTGGCGATATGCTTCACGCCAGTCTTGCACATTAAATCGCTTAAGGTTAATTCCACCAGAAGTTGCAATCAAAACCAGCCCTTTCACCAGTTGAGGTTTTTGTAACGCTGCGGCAACGGCAAAAATCCCACCCATTGATTGAGCAATAATTACAGACTCATCATGAATTTGATCGACCACATAATTTGTTAGGTCTTCAAAACTCTTCACTTCAAGGGATTCTGGTGTATCGCCAAAACCGGGGTAACCAATAATTTTTGTACGATACTGCTGAGGTAATTTTTCAATTAAGGGATGCCAAAATGTCGTACTGCCTGATGCACCGGGTAAGAAAATTAAATTATTCATATTTTTATAAAGTTATAAAATTATTCTACATATAAAAGAAAGTCTCTTTTATCATTTTAGATAATAAAAGAGACTTCTATTTTGGTAATGCGATTAGCCTTGGAAATAACGTAAATCCAAACGCCCATCATATACATGAGTTGTTGGACCAGTCATCCAAACCACATCGCCTTCTTGCCATTCAATTTGTAACTTACCGCCAGCAAGTTCAACTTCAACTGAGTTCGCAAGTAAGCCACGGCGCATACCACTTACCGCAGCCGCACAAGCTCCTGTACCACAAGCTAATGTTTCACCAACACCACGTTCAAATACACGTAAACGCACATGTTTTTCATCAATTACTTGCATAAAGCCAGCATTAACACGTTCAGGGAAACGTTTATGTGACTCGACTTGTGGACCAATGCCAGCAACATCTGCAGTTAATACATCTGGAACAATCGTTACGGCGTGAGGATTGCCCATATTGACCACATCAATATTAATGTTCTGGTCGTTAGCTAACTCAAGTGTATATAAAGCTTCTGGTTGTTCTGCAATGAATGGAATTTCATTCGGCAAGAACTTCGGGTACCCCATATTGACGCGAACCCAACCATTTTGTCCCAATTCAGGTTTTACAATACCTGCTTTGGTTTGGACAGTAATACTTGTTTTGGTCGTTAAATGGCGCTCATGTACAAAACGAGCAAAACAGCGTACACCATTACCACATTGTTCAACTTCAGAACCATCAGCATTAAAAATACGATATTTAAAATCTGCTTCCGGTAAATCTGGTGGTTCAACAATTAAAAGCTGATCAAAACCGATGCCAAAATGACGATCGGCTAAGCGTTGAATTGTTTCTGTATCCAAATAGGCACGTTGGCTGATTAGATCAACCACCATAAAGTCGTTGCCTAGGCCATGCATTTTAGTAAATTCTAACAACATTTCATTTACTCCTCAGGCAACAAGCGTTCATTTTCCCACAGAGATTCAACCGTTTCACGCTCACGAATCAAATGGGCTTTATCGCCTGACACCATCACTTCTGCGGCACGTCCACGCGTATTGTAATTTGAACTCATTACAAAACCATAAGCGCCAGCGCCAAGAACAGCTAACAAGTCATTTTCTTTTAAAGCCAATGAACGATCTTTACCAATGAAGTCACCTGTTTCACAGATTGCTCCAACGAGATCCCAAGTTTTTTCTTCAGTATCTGAACTTGGCACTACAGGTTGGATATCCATCCAAGCTTCATATAAAGCAGGACGAATTAAATCATTCATTGCTGCATCAATAATGGCAAAGTTACGGTGGCTCGTTGGCTTGAGCAAATCAACTTTGGTTAAAAGCACACCTGCATTTGCACTAATGCTACGACCCGGTTCCATATAAACCTTGAGACCTAACTTTTCTAAAGCAGGTTTCATTGAGTTGGCATATTCTTCAACACTTGGCGGCGTTTCATCTTTATAACAAACACCCAAACCACCACCGATATCGATGTGTTTAAGAGTAATACCAAGTTTTTTCAATTCTTCGATCATCAACATGACACGATCTAAAGCATCAACAAACGGTTTAGTCTCGGTCAATTGCGAACCGATGTGGCAGTCAATTCCAATGATTTCAAGGTTTGGCAAAGATGCAGCATATTGATAAGTTTCATAAACGGTATCACTTGGAATACCAAATTTATTTTCTTTAAGGCCAGTTGAAATATAAGGATGTGTTTTTGCATCTACGTCTGGATTTACACGTAAAGAAATCGGCGCTTTTTTGCCTAGACGAGCTGCAACTTTTTGAAGACGGTCTAGTTCGGCATAAGACTCTACGTTAAAGCAAGCAATGCCTACATTTAACGATGTTTCAATATCAGCTTCAGTTTTACCCAAGCCAGAAAAAACAACTTTAGATGCATCTCCACCCGCTTTTAAAACACGTGCTAGTTCCCCACCTGATACGATATCAAAACCAGCACCAAGTTTTGCCAATACATTCAAAACAGCTAAATTTGAGTTAGACTTCACCGCAAAACAGATTTGATGATCAATAAAATCAAAAGCACGGTCCATATCTAAGTAATGTTTTTCAAAAGCTGCTTTTGAATAAACATACAAAGGTGTGCCAAATTGCTGCGCAAGCTGCTCCATAGAACATTGCTCTGCGTGCAATACTCCATTAATGCGAGTGAAACTCATGAATGTGTCCTTATTTCAAAGCTTAAGGTGAAGTTGTTTGGGTTGGGGCTGATGCTTCAACTGACTGTTCAGCCTGTTCATCCTGTTGCACAACTTGTTTCTGTTCTTTATTACGATAGAGCAAGTATTTCGCACGTTTGTCATAATTCGGATCAGAAGGTAGCTGTAATGCTCCTGACTGACCACAAGCGCTAAGCAAAATACTGCTGCTCAATAAACTGATGAGGCAAATGACACGACGCATCTGAGCACCTGATTTAAACAATTCGATGCAGTATACCGTGATCATGCAGGCGGCTAAAGAGTAAACTTAAAGAGAAAAACAATATGCATAAAAAACGCCAGCTTTTCAGCCAGCGTTTGATCATAACCAAATAAATTTAATTACTTTTTATGACGTGGTTTATAGAAGAAGAAATAACCAATGATCAAGATGAGAAACCAAATTGGGCTGACTTTAAGCGCTTTGAACGTATCTGGTTCTAAAGACAGCACATAAATCATGCCAATAAAGAAAATAATCGTGATCCAACATGTAAATAGACCGCCTGGTAATTTAAATGTTGATTTTGCATGCAGCTCAGGACGCGTAGTGTAGTAACGGATATAACTCCAGATAATGAGTAACCACACGCAAATGAACAGAATCGTTGAAAGTGTTGTTGCAAGCGTAAATGCCTCAACTGTATTTGGTACAAAATACTGTAATGCGGCACCTAACAATAAACACGCAGCAGAGAAATACAATGCATTTGCAGGTACTGCACGTCTGTTCAATTTACCAAAAGCTTTTGGTCCCTGATCTTCACGAGATAAACCGAATAACATACGGCTTGTTGAGAAGACACCACTATTCATTGACGACATCACTGATGACAATACCACCAAGTTCATTAAGATCGCTGCTGCTGCCACCCCTGCTTGACTGAATAAGTTCACAAATGGACTGATCGCTGGATCAATTTTATTCCAAGGTGTTACAGACATCACAATCAACAATGCCAATACGTAGAAAATAATGATACGGATTGGAATTGAGTTAATTGCTTTTGGTAAGTTACGTGCTGGATCTTTCGTTTCCGCAGCTGTTGTTCCCACAAGTTCTACACCAACGAAGGCAAAGATTGCGATTTGGAAGCCTGCCAAGAAGCCATGTACACCCGTTGGGAAGAAACCACCGTTAGCCCAAAGATGAGTAAATGAAGCAACTTCACCTGTACTTGAGGTAAAGCCTGTAAAGATCATCCATAGACCCACAGCAATTAAAATAATAATCGCAAGAATCTTAATGAGTGCAAACCAGAACTCTAACTCACCAAATAAGCGAACTGTTAACAGGTTTAAACCCATAATAAATACAATCGCGGCAACACTAATCATTGCTCCTTCGACAGGCGAGAAAGGTAGACCATTATTGAAAAATTGTAAGTAGTAGATAATTGCAGAGAGGTCAGCGATACCAATCGTGATCCAACATAACCAGTATGTCCACCCTACAAAATAACCTGCCCATGGACCGATTAAATCTGTTGTGAAGTCAATAAATGATTTATAGGCAAGATTTGAAAGAAGTAATTCGCCAAGCGCACGCATGACAAAAAACACCATCACACCAATAATCAAATAAATGAATAAGATTGATGGACCAGCAAGGCTAATTGTTTTGCCTGATCCCATAAATAATCCGGTACCAATTGCACCACCAATCGCGATCAGCTGTAAATGCCGATTGGAGAGGCTTCGATGGAGCTCACCTTGTTCATGAGGCTCGCTCAGATTTTGATTCGACATTTTATAAATACACTCCAGTAATTTTTTTAGTCCGTTAGCTAAATTCAAATCAAAAAGACGATATCGCACCATTTGCAGGTATCTTTTAAATGTATATTTTTTGACAACTTTTCAGCTAACCAATTTGTCTGTATTGCTGATGATTCCAAGCTACATACAATTAAATCCGATAATACGCACAAGCCCATAGCAATACAACGCACTTTTTTGGAACATCCAGTTTCTCATTTATTGATCAATCTCATATGAAAAAAGGTGGTCAATATGACCACCTTTTTAGCTATTTGGTTGTTAAAATCTAGCTTCCTGTTTTCTTAACTTGCGCATTCAATTCTTGGTTTTTCTTCAAGCGCTCTTCCCAGAATGTCGCATTTTTAATTCCTAATTTAATAGGGTCAAATGTGTACTCTTTTACTCCCGCTTTTTGTTGTTCTTCGTAATCTTTTAACGCCTTAATCGTTGGTTTATAAATAAAGTACGTTACAACAATACCAATAATATTAATCCATGCCATTAAGCCGACACCAATATCACCAATACCCCAGATATAGCCTGTGGCACTTAGTAAACCATAACCTACAGCAAGAATGATTGAACATTTCACAATGAACAATAATGACGGTGATTTTGTAATGTAGCTCAAATAAGCAAGGTTTGTTTCTGCAATATAGTAATAAGCTACGATAGTGGTGAAAGCAAAGAAGAATACCGCTAAAGCAACAAAGATCTGACCAAAATTACCAAAAATAGTGCTCACTGCCATTTGTGTAAATGCAGGAGAACCAATTTCAGTCGAGGCAGGAACATTTTGAACAATGAATTGACCTGCTTCTAAAGCCCCCTGAACATTATATTGGCTTGTCATTAAAATCATAAATGCAGTAGCAGAACAAACAATTATACTATCAAAGTGAATTGAAAAAGATTGGACTAAACCTTGTTGAGCTGGATGTTGAACTTCAGCTGCCGCTGCTGCGTGTGGCCCTGTTCCTTGGCCTGCCTCATTGGCATAAACACCACGTTTCACCCCCCAACCAATTGCAGCGCCAAGACCCGCCATTGGCGTAAATGCATCTGTAAAAATCAGGCTTAATACTTTTGGAAGATCTGAGATGTTAACCACAACAATAATAACAGCCATGAGGAAATAACCAATTGCCATGAAAGGTACAACCAGTTCAGCAAACTGAGCAATTCGTTTAATCCCACCGAAGATGAGGATAGCCAGTAAACCAATCACGACAACCAAAGCAACGAGTTTATAGACACCAACATCACCAAAAACAATTGCGCCTTCACCCGTAATCTGGGTAAATGCCTTACCTACTGCATTTGCTTGAATACCCGGTAAAAACAAACCACAAGCGACAATTGCTGCAATAGCAAATACAATTCCTAACCAACGCTGACCTAGTCCTCTATCAAAATAAAATGCTGGGCCACCGCGATATTGTCCTTGATACTCAACTTTATAAAGCTGACCGAGTGTCGACTCTACATAAGCTGTACCGGCACCAAAGAATGCAACCATCCACATCCAAAAAACTGCACCGGGTCCACCAAAGCCAATTGCTGCTGCAACACCCGCAATGTTACCTACACCAATACGACCTGCTAAAGATACTGATAATGCCTGAAAAGATGAAACGCCCTGCTCTGAAGAAGTACCTTTTATTAAAAGTCTAGCCATTTCTTTAATTTGGCGGACCTGAACAAATCTTGTCAAAATAGAAAAGAATAAACCAACGCCCAAACATAAATAGATAAGCGCCTTACTCCATATAATACTATTTACCCAATCAACAATTTCTGCTGCACTCATAGATATCAACCTTTTGTATTTCTAAAAATACAATACTCATATTATTTTGTTCGTTTTCACTTCAGCAATATCCATGCCATATCTATAATAAACAGCTAGATACATACTCCAGTAAAAACACCGTCCTTGGGGAATAGATTAGATTTTTTATATCCACTGAAAACAAACTTTATCTGACTTGTAAAAATCCAATATCGTGTTATTTTTGATGTCTTTCCCTTATTAGTTCCTTAGAAGATCCCTTCAAATTTCCTCATTATCTTTTATGAAAATTTTAGGAAACAAGAATGAAGAACTTCCTAAGAACTATATTTATATAATATCGAGCAAAATTTCAATTTTTTATGAGCAAAGTCAAAACTGTTTACCGTTGCGAGCAATGTGGTGCCGATCATCTTAAATGGGCTGGTCAATGCTCAGAGTGTGGTGAATGGAATTCTCTGACTGAAGTTAAACTTGAGCCAACCACTGCTCACCGTGCACGTCCTAAAATTGGGGGCTATGCTGGACAAGTTGCTAATATTACAACACTAAATAAAGTTTCCGTTTCTCATGAAACCCGCTTACCTACAGGCATTAGCGAATTTGACCGAGTGCTTGGCGGCGGTTTGGTGACAGGTTCTGTGGTGCTGATTGGTGGTGACCCCGGTATTGGTAAATCAACCATTCTTTTGCAAACTGCGACCCATATGGCAAGCGCAAAAAGCTCTGCGCTTTATATTACGGGTGAGGAATCTTTATCTCAGGTAGCTCTTCGTGCGCAACGTCTTGATCTGCCAACCGACCAATTAAAAGTCATGGCTGAAACCTGTGTAGAACGCATTTGTGAAGTTTTAGAACAAGAAAAACCTGTAGTCGCTATTCTAGATTCGATTCAAACTCTTTATACAGAAACCCTCCAATCTGCTCCGGGTGGTGTTTCACAAATTCGTGAATCTGCTGCTTTATTAACCCGTTATGCAAAAAATAGTGGCACGGCGCTATTCATTGTTGGTCACGTGACCAAAGAAGGTGCACTGGCAGGTCCGCGTGTTTTAGAGCATATGGTGGACTGCGTACTTTACTTTGAAGGTCAATCAGACTCACGTTATCGAATGATTCGTGCTGTTAAAAACCGTTTTGGTGCAGTGAATGAGCTTGGCGTATTTGGCATGACTGATAAAGGCTTACGTGAAGTGGCCAATCCTTCTGCTATTTTCTTAAGTCGTTATGATGAAGCGATTCCCGGCTCAATTGTCATGATTAGCCGTGAAGGAACTCGCCCTCTTTTGGTCGAAGTGCAAGCTTTAGTTGATGATGCTCAAGGACAACCACGACGTGTTGCACTTGGTCTTGAACAAAACCGTTTGAACATGCTGCTTGCTGTCATGCATCGTCATGGTGGCGTGCAAACCACTGGACAAGATGTATACGTCAACATTGTAGGTGGCTTAAAAATTACCGAAACAGGTTCTGATTTGGCTGTTTTACTTGCATGTGCTTCAAGTTTACGTACTAAAGCATTGCCCCAACAGCTTGCAGTTTTTGGTGAAGTTGGTCTTTCTGGTGAAATTCGCCCTGTTCCTAACGGTCAGGAGCGCTTAAAAGAAGCAGCGAAACATGGCTTTAAATATGTCATTTTACCAAGAGGAAACGCCCCTCAAAAGGCAATTCCGGGCGTACAAGTTATTGCTGTTGCGCGCTTACATGAAGCATTGACAGAAGCTATGCAACTCAGTGATGAATTGACATAAAAAAACATACTTTTATAGTTGAAATTTAGAGTAAAAGCCTGCATAAATACTATTACAAATTAACTTTAAACAGGAATTTCCTATGGAAGTACACCAGCGTGGCTTGATTACCGGTATTTTAATGGCTGCTTTAGCAATTTCTCCTCTTGCTGAAGCTAAACGTGCAGGTGGTGGTAAAAGCCACGGTATGGCACGTTCGACTACTTCAAGCCAGTCTTATCAACAACCTCGTCAAGTGACTCCAGTTCAACAAACCACTACAGCGCCTCAGAAATCTGGTCCAGGCGTTGGTTCAATGGTTGCAGCTGGTGTGGCTGGTGCTGCCGTAGGTGCTGTTGCAGCAAATGCTTTAGCTGATGACAAACCGACATCAACTGAACAGCAAGCCACTCAGGCTCAAGCTCAAGAAGAGAAAAAAGGTGGAATCCCAGGTTGGATTTGGGTATTGCTTGCCGCAGCTCTTGCTTTCTTTGTATTCCGTAAATTGGGATCAAAAAAAAAATTAGCGGGTAACAACCCTTACGCACCAAATAGTAACGGTCAAAACCCATTTGGCCGTTCTGCTGCACCACAAGCAGCTCCACGTAATGCTGGCGATAATACAAATATCTTTGGTCAATCTGTGGGTGGCGGTTCAGCAACGCAAGCACCTTTTGGTGGTGTAACAACGAGCAATGGCAATCAACTTCCAGATGGTAGTGAACCAGCTGCGTTCTTACGTATTGCACGTCAACGTTTTAATCACATCCAATCGATGAATACTGCAAGTAACATTGAAGAAATTCGCCGTTACTTAACACCAGAACTTTATAGTTCTATGTATAACGACATTATGGAAAACCAAGATCAAGACGTTGCTGAATTTAGTAACTTGAATGCGATGGTTGTAGACAGTGCGACTGAAAATGGTCAATACGTGGTAAGCGTACGTTTCACTGGTACAGTAAGTGAAGACCTAAACAGCTTGCCACAACCGTTTACCGAAATCTGGCACTTTGTTAAACCTGCTGGCTCTCAGCAAGACTGGGTTGTTGCAGGTATTCAACAAGCTTAAGCTGAATAAACCCTAAATAAAAAAGCCACAATATTGTGGCTTTTTTATTTGTCAGCTTTTAAGCAATTTCTGCTGGAAAAGTCACTACTTTTTCAATTTTGACCTGATCCATTGCAACCATGAGTAAACGGTCTACACCTAAAGCGATACCTGAGCATTCCGGCATATGAGGCAATGCAGCTAACAGATGCTCATCTAAAGGCATAACATGAAGACCCTGCTTAGCCCGCTCTGCATTATCTGCTTCAAAGCGTGAACGTAACACATCTGCATCGAGTAATTCATCGTAGGCATTGGCTAGCTCTAAGCCTTCAATATAAACCTCGAAACGCGCCGCAACTTCTTCCCCATCTTCATCGACTTTCACTTTTGCCAAAGAGGCCATTTCTGGTGGAAAGTCAGTTAAAAAAACTGGAGCATCAAAACCCAAACTTGGTTCAACAAAATGAGAAAACAACAAATCCATATAAGCTAGGCGATCATCGCCCAAGTCGAGATTTAATCCCACACGATTTGCGGTATCTTTGAGTTGTTTCAAAGTTGCCTGCAAAGGGTTGATATCAAGACGATCTTGAAAGGCATGTTTATAACTTAAAATAAACGGGCGAACTTCACCAAAACGATGTTGCAAACAGGTTTGCAATAAATCGGCTGTTTCATGCATTAACGCTTTTAAGTCCAGACCCGGACGGTACCATTCAAGCATGGTAAATTCACTGTTGTGTTTACGCCCGTGTTCATCATCTCGGAACACCTTACAGATTTGATAAATCGGCCCACTACCGCTCGCCAATAAACGCTTCATGGCAAACTCTGGTGAAGTCTGTAAATATTGAGTTTGCAATTTGCCATTAATATGACGCAAAGCCTGAACCGAAGCTAAATGTACATCGGTGACACCTGCTTGTGAAACGATTGGTGTTTCGACTTCCATGACATCACGTTCAGCAAAAAACTGACGAATTTGGGTATAGAGCTTGGCACGTGCTTTTAAGGCATCAATTGAACAAGTAGGTTGATAGCTTAAACTCATGCCTGTGGTCCCCCATGTGCTGCCCATTCACGGCGCAGCGGATAATTTTTACGTAATAAATCAAATGCTTTTTGCTCTACTTTGCCGTCTTTAATACAAGCACGGATGTTGGCATCATCTTGAGCAATATCATAAATTTGAGATAGTTTTTGCTTTAATACAGCTTTTAAATCATATCCTGAAAAATAGTCTTCGCATGCAGGTAGCTGAGTTTCAAAACGCTTATTAATGTCGTATCCAAATTTTTGGCAAAACGCTTCATAAATCATTTGGGTACCGCGGGCTTTTCCTTCAAGGCTATAACCCGCAATATGCGGTGTTGCTAAAGCCAACATGTCTATGAGTTCTTCTGATATGACTGGTTCATGCTCAAATACATCAAGCACCACTTTACGCTGTGTACGTTGAATATCTTCCATTAAAGCGGCTTCTTTCACGACTGGACCACGTGCACTATTAATTAAAATCGTGTCAGGTTGAAGCGCTGCAAAAGCTTTTTCATCAAACAAATGATATGTCGGATGTTGACCGTTTTTTGTAAGCGGCACATGAATTGAAATGGCATTGGCTTGTTGCAACAGAGTTTCTAAACTTACATTTTCAATTGTGTCTAGTTTCACATATGGGTCAAAGCCAATTACATTCCAGCCAAGTAACTGAGCCATATAAGCCAAGCGCTTACCGACGTTGCCAAGGCCAACAATACCTAGGGTAAATTTTTCTTGTTGTTCTAAAAGGTTTGCATCTAAATGAAGTAAAGCAGTAATGACATATTCAGCAACCGCTTGGGCATTACAACCAGCCGCATTTGCCCATGTAATTCCTTGTTTTTCTAACGCCGCAATATCTAAATGATCGGTCCCGATTGTGGCACTGCCCACATATTTTAATGCTGTGTTTTCAATTAAACTTGCGTTAACTGCAGTAACCGAACGAACCAATAAAGCTTGAGCATCTTTTACATCTGCATGGGTTAAAGTGCGCCCTGCTTTGTGTTGAATATCGCCAAACTCAGAAAAAAAGTAATCGGTAAATGCCAAGTTTTCATCTGCGACGATTTTCATTGTCTGCAACCCATAGCTTATAAAAACGTTATTATCCTTTGAGTTGTAGCAAAGCACAATGTTAAGGGTATAAATTAGTACAGGGTCTCAAAACTCAGTTTAGTCACAACCCACCACCAAAATAAAAGTAAGCCATGACAGCGAGTGTGAGCCAAATTAAAATAATGAGTACGGCAACCAAATAGTTTTTTGGTCGTTTTTCATGTTCATCCAGCCATTCTTCAGCTTGTTGTTCTGCATCGAAAATGACTTGTTGAGGCGTAAAACGAACTGCTAGCCAAATGAGCATTGGTAAAATGATGGCATCATCAATAAAGCCCAAAATAGGAATAAAATCTGGAATTAAGTCGATGGGGCTAAAAGCATAAGCCACAGCCACCACAGCAATAATTTTGGGTAACCACGGCATTTGAGGATGCTTTGATGCAAACCAAAGCATAATAATTTGTTTCTTTAGACGTTTTGCCCATTCTTTTATTGATTGTAACCAAGACATTTGGACAGACTCTGAACCTTTAGAGTTTTATAATAATCCATAAAACCTATCCTTAGCTTAAAAGCCAAAGAAATGTCAGATGAGCTTTATTTCAGGCTCATCATCTTGAACAATATATTTTAAATTTCTGTATATAAAACAAATCTATCTCCCCTACAAAAACTTGCCAAAGTCAGGCCAGATTGCTTGGCTAATTGAATGGCCATGCTGGTAGGTGCTGAAATTGATGCCAGTAGACTTATATTCAGCTGGGCACATTTTCGTATCAGTTCATAACTTGCACGACTGGTCATCACCACAAAACCTAAACTGGTGTCGTAGTTTTCTTGTGCTAAATAACCTATTAATTTATCTAAAGCATTATGGCGGCCGACATCTTCAAATAAAGCGACGATGTGACCATCAACCACCCATGCTGCGGCATGTGCGCCACCCGTTAAAGCGGTAATTTCTTGCTGGGCTTTTAAGTGGGAAATGGCACTCGGAATTTGCTCAAGCCATATTTTTGATGCATGTGTTGTAATTTTTGGAACATCTAACTGAAACTGCTCTAAGCTTTCAATTCCACATAAACCACAGCCTGTACGGCCTACCATCATGCGGCGGTGTTCTTTTAAGGCAGCAAATGCTCTCGATGAAATGGTCATTTCCACCGTAATACCCAATTCATTTTGATGTACATCAAGTGCATATAGCTCTTTTAAGCTGGTTAAAATGCCTTCTGAGAGACTAAAACCTTTGGCAAATAATTCGACATCTGTTGGTGTCGCCATCATCACCGCATGCGAAATGTCGTTATACACCAAGGCAATTGGGTACTCTTGCACAATATGATCTAAAACATTTTCAGAGTCGTTTTTGTTAAACCGCTGTACTGGTAATGTTTCAACCCCATAGGAATGTGGTGTCAAAATTATTTCCTTTATTTCAAAATGGCGCTTGTTTAGAGCGCCATTTGTTTGGATGACATTTTTTAATATTGCCTTTGATTAAAGGTTGCTTACTTTCTTATCAGCGTCTTCAGGCGCAACTGCTGTTGCCAAGTTAAAATGCTCTGGCGCATTTCCGGGATGCAAAATCACAGGAACACTTTTTGAAGCAGGAATCTTGGCATATTTATCATGACTGCTTAACGCCACCAAAGGATTAGTTTCCGGATAGTAAGCGGCCAAGCTGCCTCGCGGAATGTTGTACGGCACAATACGGAAACTATGCACGATACGTTTTACACCGTCCGAGAAAACACTTTCGATATCAACCCATTGGTTTGCTTCAAAACCAGCTTCATCAATATCAGCTTGGTTCATAAATAACACACGGCGTTGCCCAAAGACCCCACGATAGCGGTCATCTAGACCATATAGAGTAGTGTTGTATTGATCATGAGAACGCGTGGTCATTAAGGTATAAACTTTACTGTCGGTATATGCGGCAGCGTACTGATTTTCCTTATCGGCATACACCTCACTCAGCGGTGTAATCATAAACTGCGCTTTACCACTTTTTGTATTCCAGATGTGCTGATTGGCTGGATGCTCTAGATGAAAACCGCCCGGTTTATAGACGCGTAAATTAAAGTCATGGAACTCATCAAACACATCGGCAATTGAATCACGAATACGGTCGTAGCTTTCGATATACCATTTCCATTTAATTTGGCTGTCTGGAAGCACTGCTTCAGCCATTCGGGCGACAATATCTGGTTCAGACAAAATATTGTCAGAAATTGGAGCGTTACGTCCTGCTGACAAATGAATATTACTCATTGAATCTTCAACTGAAATTGCTTGTGGGCCATGAAGCTGCTCATCAATTTCGGTACGACCTAAACATGGCAAAATTAGTGCATCTTTACCACACACCAAATGGCTACGGTTTAACTTGGTTGCGACATGAACGGTTAAATTACACTTTCTAAGTGCTTCTTGGGTATACGGCGTATCTGGCGTTGCAACTGCAAAGTTCCCACCCAAACCAATAAAGACTTTGACCTCGCCTTCAGCCATGGCTTTAATGGTCTCAACAACACCATGCCCATTTTTTCTCGGTGATTTAATTCCAAATACGCGGTCAATGTTATCGAGTAATTTAGGGCTAGGCAGTTCATTAATACCCATGGTTCGGTCGCCTTGCACGTTACTGTGCCCACGAACTGGACAAAGCCCTGCACCCGGTCTGCCAATTTGTCCACGCGCCAACAATAAATTTGCCAGCATATGTACGTTAGCTGTGCCGTGGCGGTGTTGCGTGATACCCATTCCCCAACAGAAAATTGAACGCTCTGATTCTAAAAAGAGTTTGGCGAGTTTTTCTAAATGTTCAGGCGATAACCCTGAGTGTTTATAAATATCTGCCCATTCAGTTCTTTCAACCTCAGCAATCATTTCATCAAAACCAACGGTATTCACCGCAATAAAGTTTCGGTCAAAAACGCTTGGTTTACCTGAGGCAAGTGCTTTTTTATCCCACTCATTTAAGTGCTTTAACATCCCTAACATGAGTGCATAGTCGCCCCCAATTTTAGGTTGGAAATAATAACGACTAATTGGCGTACTGCCGTTGGTCATCATTTCAAGAGGTGCTTGCGGGTCTTGGAAACGCTCAAGACCTCGCTCTTTAATTGGGTTAATCGCAATAATGTTGCCGCCACGTTTAGATACTTCACGCAAAGTACCTAACATACGTGGATGGTTGGTGCCGGGGTTATGACCAAAACTAAAAATAGCATCGGCTACGTCAAAGTCTTCTAGGGTGACTGTGCCTTTTCCTAAACCAATCGAGTCAAGTAAGCCAACACTTGTGGTTTCATGACACATGTTCGAGCAGTCTGGAAAGTTATTTGTACCAAAGCTTCTCACAAACAATTGATATAAAAATGCTGCTTCGTTACTGGCACGACCCGAAGTATAAAATGCCGCTTGGTCTGGGTTGTCTAGCGCATGTAAATGTTGAGCAATGAGTTTAAATGCATCGTCCCATGAAATAGGCACATATTTATCGGTTGCAGCATTATAGCGAACTGGGTCTGTTAAGCGGCCTAAGTCTTCGAGGAAAAAGTCACTTTGTTCTGATAACCAACTGACGGTATGCCCTGCGAAATATTCAGGAGTCACTGTTTTACTGGTTGCTTCAAAGGCAACTGCTTTTGCACCATTTTCACAGAAGTTAAAGGCATGAGCATCTTTCTTTTCTGGCCATGCACAGCCGGGACAGTCAAAACCTGTAGGTTGGTTAATGTTGAGTAAGGTAATTGAACCTTTACCTAAAATATCTTGTCGCTTTAAGTTTCGAGCAACACTTAGCAGTGCGCCCCACCCGCCAGCAGGATGAGTATATGGCTCAATTCGCGCAAAACCGTTATTTTCCTGTATGTGCTTTTGTTCTTCTGAATTATCCACTTTGTCATCCTCTTAATTCTTCTTAGGCATTCAACAGATCTAATAGAACCACAATTTAATTATGCTTATATCAAGAATCGCTGCTGTCTAGCTTGGGGGTAGAGTCCGCTTGGTATGTTATTCACCATATTTTAAAAAGCTGGCTCAACTGTTCTTATAATATGTGCCATATTTTTTACAATTACAATCATTCAAGCCAACCACGCTATTTATAGAAAAATATATAAAACAATGAGTTAAAAAGATAGAAACTCCGCCTTTTACAGATCAAAACATTATTAGTTTTCATTCTTAACAGAAGAGAAACTCTTTAAAATTGATGCTTACATGTCTTTATGTATGTTTTTTTTGGATTAAGCAGTATAAAACAATTAAAAATCTATCCACATTAGAGCACTTATGAAGGTTGTGATCGCTCCTGACTCATTTAAAGACAGCTTAACTGCTTTAAACGTAGCTCAGGCCATTGCCAAAGGATGGCAAGAAATTTTTCCTCATGCGGAAACTGTTTTATGTCCAATGGCAGATGGTGGTGAAGGAACCATTGAAGCTGTTTTAGAAGTCTGCGATGGTCAATGGCGTGAAAAAACGGTGGTTGGGCCATTAGGTCAGCCTGTTCAAGCAAAATGGGGCTGGTTAGAAAAACAAAAAATCGCCATCATTGAAATGGCTCAAGCGAGCGGCATACAGTTAATCCCACCGTCAGAACGTGATGCCTGCCACAGCACAACGTTTGGAACAGGCCAACTCATTCTTGATGCTTTAGACGCAGGTGCAAAAGACATTATTTTAACTGTGGGCGGTAGTGCGACCAACGATGGCGGCACAGGATTACTGAGTGCTTTGGGTGCTGTTTTGCTCGATGCCAACCAAAAGGCTTTACCCGCAGGTGGTCTCGCTTTAAGCAACCTATCAAAAATTGATTTAACACACTTTGACACACGTATTCAGCATACACGGTTTTTACTAGCTGCCGATGTGACCAATCCACTTTGCGGTCCAAACGGCGCATCACATATTTTTGGTCCACAAAAAGGAGCTTCCCCTACTCAAGTACAGTTACTCGATACTGCCCTTGCCCATTTTGCCGATGTCTCGGCACAACTTTTAGGTTTCGATAAACGAGAGGAAGCAGGTTCTGGTGCTGCTGGTGGTTTGGGCTTTGCAGCCAAAAGTTATTTAAATGCCGACTTTAAAGCTGGAGTTAAAGTCGTGGCTGAACTGAATCAGCTTGAGCATAAAATTTCTAACGCAGATTGGGTCATTACAGGCGAAGGTAAATTTGACCAGCAAACCTTAAGCGGCAAAACAGTTTTTGGGGTAAGCCAAATTGCTAAAGCACATAACGTTCCGGTCATTGTGATTGCAGGAACTTTAGGCCAAGGCTATCAAGCACTTTATGAGCACGGCGTTACGGCTGCATTTTCACTAGCAAATGGTCCCATCACATTAGAACAAGCCTGCGAACATGCGGCAGAACTCATTTATGAAAGAACAGTCGATATTGCGAGGTTAATTCAGCTTAGCCAACCAAGTATTAAAGCTTCAAAAGTTTAATCGGCTAATTTTAAAAGGCTCTCTTTACAACTTTCCAATATTTCATCGCTAAGCAAGGATTGGTCTGGACATGCGCGAGACAAAGCAATTGCCCCTACGGATTGAGCAAGAATATTAATAGCTTGCTTTCTCAACTCTGGCGCTTCCAAAGAAACTTGTTTTGCACGTTCGTTCATAATGAACTGAATAAGTTGCTCAATGCCCTCTTCAAATTCGACTTTTACTTCTTCTGGTTGTCTTGCGGCATCACAAGACAAGGCTGTTAAGGTACATCCCAAATCTCGGTTATCTCGATGGGTACGGGACACATAAAGCTGAATAAATTGAGCTAAATTTAAACCTTCTATTCTTTTTAAAACCTGCTCAAGTCCATGTTTAACGGTAATTGAGACAAGGTCTGTTTTCGAACTGAAATGTTTATAAAACCCACCATGAGTAAAGCCTGCACTAGACATTAATTCAGCAATGCCGACACCGTCGTAGCCTTTGTTACGAAACAGTTGAGTCGCCTTTTCAACAATTTTTTCTCGGTTTTCTTTTACCTGAGTTTTACTGACTTTCATGTTGGACTACCCACTTTTACTCACCCTACTCGTCATAATTATACATTGATTATGATTGACATCAAAAATTATATATTTTAGATTATGATCATCATCTAAAAATTAAAGCGTGGAGACATCACATGTCAGCTCAATCAAAAGTACTTATTACAGGAGCTTCGTCAGGGATTGGTTCTGTTTATGCAGACCGATTTGCTCAACGTGGCCATAACTTAATCTTGGTTGCACGAGACACAAACCGCCTAGATAAAATCTCAAAAGATCTTCAAGAAAAATACGGCGTACAAGCCGAGTTCATTCAAGCCGATCTATCAAACGATCAAGACATCAGTAAAATTGAAGATGTACTCAAAAATGATGCTGATATTGAAATTTTGGTAAATAATGCAGGCATTGCACTAAACGGAACCTTGTTAACCCAAGATATTAAAGATATTGAAAAACTCATTACTTTAAATATGACTGCAGTTGTTCGTTTGTCTCATGCAATTTCGCAATCACTTATACATAAAGGTAAAGGTGCCATTATTAATTTAGGTTCTGTGCTTGGATTAGCCCCTGAATTAGGTTCTACCATTTATGGTGCAAGTAAATCTTTCATCCAATTTTTTAGCCAAGGCTTATATTTAGAATTAAAAGATCATGGCGTGCATGTTCAAGCCGTATTGCCTTCTGCTACTAAAACCGAAATTTGGGAACGTTCTGGCATCGACTTAAGCCAAGTCCCACCATTAATGGATGTCAATGATTTGGTCGATGCGGCTCTGATTGGTTTTGACCGCAAAGAAACGATTACAATTCCTGTGCTGAAAGACGAAAATCAATGGAATAATTTTGAAAAATCACGTATCACATTACTACCAAACTTTTCTTCGGCTGATGTAGCCCAACGTTATAAAAACTAACGAGTACCGCTACCCAAATCTTAAGTAGGAAAATCTTATGAATGTTATTGATGCCATCCGTAACCGCCGCGCAGTTAAACGCTTCGACCCTGCTTTTCAACTTTCTGAAGATAACAAAAAGCAGTTATTACAAGAAGTTTTAGCCAATGCGCCAAGCGCTTTTAACTTACAACATTGGCGTCCAGTCATCATTGAAGATACTGAGTTAAGACAAAAAATTCGCACCATTGCTTGGGATCAACCACAAGTTACAGAGTCATCATTACTGATTGTGTTGTGTGCAAAAGTAAATACATGGGAAGTTGATGCTAAGCGTGTATGGGATGGCGCGACTCCGGAAGTTCAAAATATTATGGTTGGCGCAATTGACCAATATTACCGTGACCGTCCACAAACCCAGCGTGACGAAGTTATGCGTAGTGCAGGTATTTTTGCTCAAACCTTGATGCTTCTTGCTCAAGAGCATGGTTTAGACAGTTGCCCTATGGATGGTTTTGACTTTGATGCAATGGCAAAGCTCATTAACTTACCTGAAGACCATGTGGTGTGTTTAATGATTGCTGTTGGTAAGTCGGCTTCCGAGCCTTACCCACGCGTGGGCAAACTTCCTTACGACGATGTCATTATTCAAAATACATTCTAAGTTTTTAGTCAGATTTTAGGCTTTCATACTATTTGTTCTTTTTTTATAAATAGATGGAAGCCTTTAATTTGGCATGCATTTTAAAAGCGGACTTTGAATCCTATTTAAACTGCTTCAAAAAACATTCTAATATCATTTCTCTATCCCCTACTTGAGCCGAGCTTAAAAGCTGAATAATGGTTCCTTCAATCATATATAAAAATAATTTGGCGTCCTGAAAGGAAACATCTTTTTTAGTTTTATTAACTGACTATAGATTTCATTAAGCAACCATGTTCTATATCTCATTGCGGTGATATAAGCTTTTGGATAGGTCAGTTTGATTTCAAAAATTGCTTTAAATAATAGATAGTAAAGCCCCTCCAAATCGGTGTGTAAGACATAAAGTTTTTTAAGTTTATCCACCACACTTGTTTGACTAGTGTACTCAACCATTGAAACTACTTTTTCTTTTAAACGTTCTTTTTGCACGATCATGCAGATTTCGATAAACCGCTCTTTAGAGTGAAAATAATGATAAAAAGTCGCTTTTGGAATTTGAGACTCTTTCACGATTCTGTCGATTCCAACCGTATGAAATCCGTGATGGTGAAACAGATCAATTGATTTATTTACGACTTGGATGGCACGTGGGGAGATCACTAAATTTGGCATAGTTTTACCGTTATGAAAATTCTTGTTGTATGTAAACGAGATACTTTTTTGGGAGAAAAAAAGGCATAGCAAAGCCGTTAAGACTGTGTTTTGCACATCTCAAGTTTTATTGTTGATTAAGTTTTTGGTCGCGACGAATTAAAGCCTGAAAGCGCTAATCGCTATCAAGCTAAGTATAAATTTAAGTCGTGTCGATATAGACTTTGGCAAAGGCTGCCAAGAAATTAAGAATGTGCAAAGCCAACTCCTTTTTATTGGGAGTTCTGCCAGACATTTATAGAATTATGGTGGCAGAACGAAAGGGGGTTAGCAGACTGGCTCAAGACCCAGCACACCCGAAGGTGTCCCCCTTCCGTCCTACCGCTACAAAAAGGGAGACGAACGGGTCTACATCAAAAAATGAATTTTTTCAATGTTCTTGAGCACGGTCTGCTAAAACCGGCTGGCAATGTGGCCAGCAGGCAAAGAATAGTGCTCCGCCCTTTTGCAGTCAAGCACACAAAATGACATTTGTTTTAATTTAGATCATTAAAAAGTAAGGATAAATAATGCGTGAGTTATTGTTTAAGTGAGGTTTATAAAGGGAAAATAAAACAGCCTTAAGAGGCTGTTTTATTTGAGCTAGAAAGACTTCGTATAAGCTCCATTAGGTTAATTTTAAATAGTTTTCATAACTCGTTGTCTCTAAAACGTGTAATTTACTTATTTCTAGTTTTTTCATAATATCTGGGATCAAAGATCTATTAGCTAAAAAGAGCTGATCAGTCCTATCAAATCCACCTTGTAGCCTTATTCTTCCATTTTGAACATACATATCCATTAATCGATGTTCTCTTAGACTTTGTATAACAGTGGTTTTATATTCATCAAAATCTATTTTTTTATTATCTTTAAAAGAATACTCATCAAAAAGTTGATAGTAAAAGTTTAAGAATTTTTCTTCGCCATTTAAATATTCATCCAAGCTATTATTTTTCAATGAGATGTCGTAGCAAATGATATTCGATTGATCAGCTTCTACTTCTGAAAGCCAATGATCAAAAATAGAAATAGAAATGACCGTGTCCCACATAAATTTACTCAAATTACTAGAATTTTATAAGGATACATTAAGAGCTTTTCATCGTATAAAATATTTAATTCAACACTAAATAATTTATAAACCTCTCTTTGCTGCAACCACAACACCAACTGTTTTTTTAAACTTAGAACTTTCTTTATTAATTACTCCAACAATGCATAAGACTGCCGACTTAATCTCTGAAGAGGTCGAATAGAGCTTTTCAGTAAGGTCGAAACCAAGGTTTTTTGGGCTTAGTTCCCGTATATGCTGGACTAACTTTAATTGGCCCTTGACCTTTTTCACATTCTTGAACACCCCACTCACTCGGACGAAAACGTGCATTAGCTCCATCGGGTTCAGGTTTACCAAATTCTTTTGCAATATCATAATGAATGGATGGAATTTCAAACAGTACGATGTCCCCACGAGAACAAGCGATGGTGGGACGCTTCGTATCGTAAACCCATTTACCATAACCATTTTCTTCATTAGGATCAAAGCGCATAACTGGACCCACATGCTGATCCCATGCCAATTCCATTCGAGGAGGTTCCATCGCAGTTACCCACATTCCAGCGACTTGTACAGGATGAGGAAAACGTACAGCTTGTAATCCCCGTAAACTCAAGGGTAATTGAGGCTCACCATTATCAAAAGCATCATAACGACTGATTAAGCTCCCTTTGGGAATCAACAGTTCACCATATTGGGCATCTTGAGATAAAACGAAATGACTGCGACTTTCTTTATAATGCTCTTTAAGCGCAAAATCATACCCTACCGATGCAATCATATAAAATAAATAACCAGCCCACAGATCACATATCAATGCCAACAGCATAATGAATAATGTTTTTCGAGAAAAAAACCTAACAGGCTTTTGCGCCTTCTTTCGCCAAAAGAATATTAATTTCACCAACAAGCCTAGTGTTAGTACAACACCAATTAATGGAACAAAAAACAACAGAAAAATTGCGAAAAAAGAGAATGGCTGTACCGGTATCATAATTTTTAAATCTTTAACTTCATATTTTTCAAAGGTGGGCCGCCAAGAAAATTGTATATACGTGTATTAAAACAAGCCTTATAATTCACAGACACTATTTTATAGCCTTAGCATTTTCACACACTAAATTAAGCATAGCTAAATCATTATCACCCGTGGCTTTCATTACTTCACTCTTTTTATCGCTCTTATACTTAAGTTCACCATTATTTTTATCACCAATCATAAAGTCTAAAATCTGTATCGTCTTATGTGAACAGTCAAAAGCCATGTGGTATTGTGCAATATTATCTTTATCAAAATCACCTGTATAAAACTTTGTTTCGGGTACGCCAACTAGTTTTCTGGTAGCAGTAATTTTAAATTTACTTTTACTTGGTAAATAAAATTCGATTGAATCTAGTTCAAAAGCATAAGCGATATCTTCTTGTTGATAATAAACTTCTTCTGCTTGAATACTATTTGAAAAAGCTGCACAGGTAGCAAAAATTAAGCTAAAAATTGTTTTATTCATTTACTAAAACTCATACATAATTTTTTGTTGCCTGATTTTATATAATTATATTATTTGTTCATACCTGAATTAAAAAAATTTCTTTAAAATAAAAATACTTATTGAAAATTTACTATGTATATCTCAAAAAAGGTTATATAGAGATTTCCTATAGAAAAATATACTCCTATTTCTATGCCTTAGATTTTTTATCCAGCTATCAGTTATATATTCCACTACTGATACAAGATAAAATATACCGATATCTAGGAGAGTGTTTTCGCCTACACACTATAAACAATAAAATTTAATGAGAAGTTATGGATAATTTGAAGCATATAATTATCGCCTTTGTTGTGACTATTATTACGACAATATTAATCCCCTTTATTTTCAAGGTTTAACCCTCTAAAACTTACTTTAGCTTGTTTCTTGTCTTCCACTTTAGGTTTTGGATTAGCAGCTACCTATGACCGTAAATCTAATAATCGAGGAATAGAGGGTGATTGGGGAGCACATGGCTTATGGAAAGAGATATTTAATTTAGAACTAGTAACTATCAGCGTAGGTATGGAAGTTTTAATTACTCTTATACTTATGTTAGCAATTTATTTTTCTAGTGAATAATATTCTTAAACTAATAAATAAAAAAGCCAAGCCCCATCACTGTGGCTTAGCTTTTAAACATAATTTTAAATTAAAAAAATTACTTATTTGACATCTTCAAATTCAGAAACAGGTTTGTTCACTTCAACTTTTGTTCCACCGAATTTTTCGCTTACAAACTTTTGAACTTTAGGTAAGTGGTAAAGTTCACCAAGTTTGGTATAGATCGGATCATTCTTCTTCGCTTCAGCCACACCTAACAAATTCACATAAAGCTTTGTAGACTGGTCAATAGGTTCACGGAAGATAGAATCTTTCATTACATTTAAGCCACCCTCAAGTGCCAATGTATTACCCAATACAATTGCATCTACATCGTCTTTAACACGGACTGCTGTAGTCATTTGAATTGGTTTTAATTGCAAATTTTTAGGGTTCTCAGCAATATCATTAGTCGTCCCTTTTACAGGATCAAAGTTCGGCTTAAGTTTAATCAGATTTGCAGATTGCAATAAAGTTAATGCACGTGCTTCATTAGCAGTATCGTTTGGAATCGCGATGGTCGCACCTTGTGGGAACTCTTCAACAGATTTAACTTTATTTGCATAAATACCCATTGGCTCTAGATAGGTTGTCGCAACAGCAGCAACTTTGGCCTTATTTGAAGCATTATAAGCTGCCAAATAGTTAAAGGACTGGAACGCATTTACATCTTGTTCACCATTTGCGACTGATGTATTAAGCACAACATAGTCAGTCAGATTGGTCACTTCGAGTTTAATACCAGCTTCTTTAGTTTCAGGAAGCGTCGCAACATATTTCCACACGTCAGTATCCGAACCTGTTGAAACCAGTTTAATTGTTCGAACTGACTCAGTTTTGTTCTCAGCTGTATTTTCAGTTTGCGCAGGTTGTTTACTACATGCAGACAGTGTGAGAACAGATGCGCCGAACAGGACACTAAATAATTTTTTCATAAATACATCCTAAAATAGGAAATGCTTACTCTACAAAAGAAAGACATTCCCAACCATTGGGTCAAAATGCAATATTTGGCTGGAAATAGTTTCCAGATATATAAGGGTTTAGAAACCTGAATTCAGCCTTATTTCTTCCTTGATCTTGCTCGCTGAACAATAGAATCACGTTTTGAATCAGTCTCTAAATATTGGATCATCATATATCAATAAGTGATTATTCTACAAATAACTTGTTCGATTCTGATATATAGGGGATTAATTGATAAGATATTGAAAATAAAAAACATATTATATAAATATATTAATTTCAATTAAAATATATAGTTATTTGATTCATATGAAATTTTCAGGATTTATTAGCAGTATTTAAGCTAAATCTTACTGTAATGTAGACACTAGATATAAAAAAAAGCCCTTGTCATTAACAAGGGCTTTTTAAGAATCTGGCGGAAGCGGTGAGATTCGAACTCACGGAGGACTCACACCCTCGTCGGTTTTCAAGACCGGTGCATTAAACCGCTCTGCCACGCTTCCAACGAGCGCTATAATATAAATAAAAATTGAAGTTGGCAAATCTTTTATTTAATTTTTAATTCAACCGCTCAAAATAAACACAAATCTATTTAAATTTCTGAGTTTTCTGTCTTTTCATAGCGAATTGTATTGATATACCACAGCTTTTTTCCGGATGGCGTGTGTACTTCAATCTCATCATCAACTTCTTTGCCGAGCAATGCGCGAGCCATAGGTGACTCAATCGAGATATGTTGAGGGTGATGATCATAAATTTCATCAATTCCAACAATACGTAAAGTTTTTTGCTCACCTTCTTCATTTTCAATCTCGACCCAAGCACCAAAGTAAACTTTGCCGTCTTGCTCAGGTGAGTAATCAACGATTTTTAATTCTTCTAAGCGTTTTCCTAAATAACGTACACGTCGATCAATTTTTCTGAGGAGCTGCTTATTATATTGATAATCCGCGTTTTCACTGCGGTCACCTAAGCTTGCAGCCCAGTTTACTTTTTTGGTAATTTCCGGTCGTTCTTCATGCCAAAGTTGTTTTAATTCAGCAACTAATTTGTCATGCCCTGACCGAGTGATTAAGTTAGATTTCATGATAAAAAACCACTGTTCAACAACATATCGCTTACAAGATGTAGCATTTTATACCCTATTTTCTCACATCAGAAGTGTATAAATTTTCTTCCTTAAGAAATTCATGTGTTTATGATGATATATCGAAGTTTTAATTGTACAAAATTTGACATTACTTTTTTTCAATATTATGATGCGCGCAGTTTAAATGTTGAGCATTTTTTAACCCACTCGAAAACTATGTAGATTTTCTACACAGTTTGTTTTTTCATTTCATGTCATTTTGAATGACGTCATGACTGCCCACCCCTTATTGAATTTATCAACTTTTAGAAGTTATGGCAGCTTTTTGTCTGACTTTTAGGGCATAAATTATCTGTAGCGGAGACAACATGCACAGTAATTCAAGTTCTGGGTCGAGGCTTTGCCTTAACTCTTTATTTTCTTCTCTCCCGTTAAAAGCTCTTGCACTCAGTACTATACTTCTCCCATTTCATAGTCTTAATGCAGGAAAAACCCTACAGTACAATACTGTAGTTAATACAAACACTTTAACTGTTGTTGCGGTAGAAAGCCCGACAACCGTTTTCAAAGAAGATCAGTTTTTACATGGTTTTGGTTACGATTTAGCACGTAACTATGCACAGAACCTAAATGTAAAGCTGGACTTTAAAATCGTGGCAGACAATGCCACTGCACTTAGATGGGTTCAGCAAGGTAAAGCAAACTTTGCGATGACTACAGCAGGTTTAAGCACAATCGAAAACAAAGGTTTAATGTCGTTTTCTGCAAGTTGTGGTGACACAGCAAATTTGCAAAAAAATGGCTTAAATCCTGAGTTAAGTTGGGTATTTAAACAAGCTGATGACCCACTCACACAGACCGCCAGCGGCTTTGTTTGCCAAAGTAAGCAAAATGGTGTGACCCAACAACTTGCCTCTTTTTATAACCGCAATGTGGTGAAACCAGAAGCATGGTCAACCATTCAACGTGACTTAAGCACACGTTTACCGATTTACAAAGCGAGCTTTAAGCAAAGCGCAGCGAAGTATGATCTAGATTGGCATTTACTTGCTGCAATTGGTTATCAAGAATCATATTTAAAGCCAGAATCTGTTTCTCCCACAGGTGTGCGTGGCTTAATGATGCTAACCAATAGCACTGCTCGAGCAATGGGTGTAAGCAATCGTAGCGATCCTGCTCAGAGTATTCAGGGCGGCGCGAAGTATTACGATCTGATGCTAACCGAATTTGATAATATTCCGTTCCCTGATCGGAACTGGTATGCGCTTGTGGCCTATAACATGGGACCAGGTGCGGTAAGTCAGATTCAGAAGCGCTTGCAATCTCAAGGGAAAGATCCGAACAAATGGGTCAATCTCTATGACTATTTGCAAAGTAATAAAACGCGAAATGGTCGATATAAGCAAGCAGTTCAATATGTCACTCGTATCCGTGCTTATCTTGAACATATCAAAACGGCGCAGACACGAATCAATATCTAATTTTTATTTTTAAAAGTTGATAAATTCATTGTTTATACAAATAAAAAGCTTACCTCTTTGGGTAAGCTTTTTATATGAATTCTTTTAGATTTAAGCAGTATGCTCTAATACTTTCTTAAACAAATCTTTTTGTTCTTGGCTTGGCTTAGCTGTTTGTAAAGCCATTAATTGAGACATGTCGCCTTGAACTTTAATTTTACCAGTCATGAATGCCTGCATAGCAGCAGCCATATCAAACTCTAAGAATACTTTACGTAAAGTTTCAGCATCCATATTTAAAGTTGTTTTGGCATTTGAAGACAAACCTTTTTGGATTTTACCCCCATCTAAAGCTAATTCGGTATTTCCAGAAGCATCTGTAACTACTAAATTAATTGCCAAGTTCGCAAGAGCGGGCGGCAAATTAAGATCACCTGCTTCAGCAGTTAATTTTTCGACAGTCGCAAACCAATCTTCAGTTAAAAATGCAGGCATGATTCTTCCTCAAATTTATTTGTTCAATTTCTCTGGTTGTCTATCCAGACAACATCATGTGAAGCAATTCTGCTTGTGGCTTGTTATAGCATGTAATTTAAATTTTGGGCTATGACTTTTTGTACGGAACATTCATTTTTTAGTATTTTGATACATTAAAGGCACTTGTTTATAAAGTGCCTTTAACATTCTTTATACTAGCGTTTATTCAGCAGCGAAGCTTAAGTTCACTACATCTAAACGGTTCTTAAGCTCTTCCGGATCTTTAATATCCAACTCGCGCTGAGAATCTAGGGCTTCGAAATCAAACAATTCGCGGTCTGCTAACTGAGACGGAGATACGTTTTGTAATGCTCCGAAAATGCTGTGTAAGCGCTTCGGATATTGTTTATCCCATTCACGTAGCATTTCATTAAGCATGGCACGCTGTAGGTTTTCCTGCGAACCACAAAGGTTACATGGAATGATTGGGAACTGACGAATCTCGGCATATTTAATAATGTCTTTTTCTTCAACATATGCCAAAGGACGAATCAAAATGTTCTTTTTATCTGACGATAAAAGCTTTGGAGGCATCGCCTTTAAGCTACCGCCATGGAACAAATTCAAGAAGAACGTTGCAATGATGTCATCACGGTGGTGACCTAAAGCAACTTTAGTGGCACCAATCTCTTGTGCAAAGCCATATAAAGAACCACGGCGTAAACGTGAACATACTGCACAGTAGGTTTTACCTTCCGGCGTTAAGCGTTTAGTAATGGTATAGGTGTCTTTTTCTAAAATGTAATATGGAATGTTGTTCTCTTCCATATAACGAGGCAAAACATCTTCAGGAAAGCCTGGTTGTTTTTGGTCAAGGTTAACCGCAACCACCTCAAAATTAATCGGTGCAATACGCTTAAACTGCAACAAAATATCGAGCAAGGTATAACTGTCTTTACCACCAGACACACACACCATGACCTTATCGCCATCTTCAATCATATTGAAGTCACGAATAGCATGCCCAACTTGACGGCGAAGCTTCTTGAGCAAACGGTAATAGGCCGAGCTTGTTGGAAGTTCAGGCTTAAAATTAAATCCCTGATTGGACTCAACTGGCGCGTACATAGACGAGATATACCCATAAATAAAAATACCGCGCAATTTTATATGATTCAGAAGAGAATCGCATCAAAAGAATAGTTTCAATTCTTGAAGTCGTCACATTGCTCGTGCATGATGCAAAACACATGCTCTATTTTGACTGAAGCGTTCAAAATTTGTGCAAAATGCTTACTTTTTGGACTTTTCCACAGTTTTCCACAAAACCTGTGGATAAAATTGTGGATTTCTTCGTACTTGACAAACTGTTTTGGCCTTCTGTTAAGGGTTTTCTTTAAATTGATCATTTTTTAACCAATGTTTTTTATTATTAATAATCAACATGTTAACCATGTCAATAGAATCATTTTAAAAAAAAATTTTAATTTTTTTTGATGAGCATTCGAACAAATCAGCTTGATTTTTTGAAAGAGTCGAAATAAAAAAAATTACACAAATCTTCTTTAAGTAATATTTTTTGATAAACTCTTTTGCAAGTTTTGAGTACCTAAAAATTGTGAATAACATAAAATGAAAAATTCGGTTCAATTTCTTGTTTCTTGTTTGCTGGGGATGACCACTTTTACGGTCGGCATAACTTCGAGTTCAGCAGGTCAAATGTATATTTACCAAGATAAAAACGGTAGTACATTACTCACCAACCGAAAAAGCTATGACCACTCTCTTAAAAAAGTAAAAGTGACCTATTACCCTGATAGTAATATTCACAGTTATACAAACTGGGGAGCATCAGAAGCTTCTGTTCTGCCAAGCTACAATAAGAATAAAAATGCTTTCGACCACATTATTAGACAAGCTGCACAACAACATGGTGTTTCAGAAGGTTTAATTAAAGCCGTTATGCATACCGAGTCAGGATTTAACGTAAGAGCTCGTTCGCCAGTAGGTGCTCAAGGGTTAATGCAGCTCATGCCTGCGACTGCCCGTCGTTTTAATGTCTCTAACGCCTATGACCCGCAACAAAATATTTTTGCAGGCGCTAAATATTTAAGCTGGTTACTCAAGCGTTTTAATGGAAACACGCAAATGGCACTTGCGGCTTACAATGCCGGTGAAGGTAATGTCGACAAATATGGCGGTATTCCCCCTTTCCGTGAAACACAAGATTATGTGCGCCGTGTAACAAGTCGATACCAAAACCTATATGCATCAGGTTCAGGTTTTTCATCTTTTACAAATACTTCAGTACAAACCGTTTCACATCCTTCTAATTTGGCAGAAAACACAACAGCTCAAATCACGACTCAATCACCTAAATATTCATCTTCTCGTCAAATCGTGACTTTATCTGACGGTACATATACCGATGCACCAACGGGCACTTATGTCACCAATAATGCCACCGCAATTGCCCATATACGAATTGAATAAACAGTAAAGAAGAACGGCGGCTCGCAGTTCTATTTAGGTAAGTTCAGATGTTTTAAATTGTAATGATCTATTACCTGATCTTTACCATTTTGACGAATTTAGCCAATTATTCTTTAAATTTAGGCACATTCTGCTAAATGAAAGAATGTATCAATTCCTTATTTTTTTCTTGAATTTTTCCCCCAAGCCCCGCATATTAGCTTCATGATTTCGAATTTGTAAATCAGATAACATTTTATTTATAAGAGGATTTTCTCAATGATGCGGATTGGTTTGTTTTTGCTTACCAACCTCGCGGTACTGGTTGTAGCTGGCATTATTTTGTCACTCTTCGGTGTCGGTAGTTACCATGGCGCGGGTGGCTTGAATCTAGGCAACCTTTTAGTGATCTGTTTTGTGTTTGGTATGGTGGGATCTTTAATCTCGTTATTCATGTCAAAATGGATGGCTAAGAAAACGACCGGTACAGAACTGATCGACCCGAATGCTCCTCGTAACCAAGCTGAAAGCTGGTTATTGCAAACAGTCGCTGAACTTTCTCAACGTGCTGGTATCAACATGCCAGAGGTTGGTATTTTTCCATCATATCAATCCAATGCCTTTGCAACAGGTTGGAACAAAAATGATGCCCTAGTTGCCGTTTCCACCGGCTTACTTGAGCGTATGAACAAAGATGAGCTACGTGCTGTGCTTGCGCACGAGATCGGTCACGTTGCGAATGGTGACATGGTTACCCTAGCGCTCATCCAAGGTGTTGTGAACGCCTTTGTTATGTTCTTTGCTCGTGTCGTTGGTGACTTTATCGACCGTAATGTTTTTGGTCGTCAAGATGATGAGGCCCCAGGTATGGGTTACTTCATTATTACCATGGTATTGGATATCGTCTTTGGTATTCTCGCTTCTGCCATTGTGATGTGGTTCTCTCGTTATCGTGAATACCGTGCTGATGAAGCAGGTGCACGTTTAGCAGGTAAACAAGCAATGATTTCTGCATTACTACGTCTCCAAGCTGAGACAGAAATGCCAGATCAAATGCCAAAAGAAATGAAAGCCTTCGCAATTGCGGAAGGTAAAGAACAAGGTTTCAGCTTAGCTGCTTTGTTCCAAACCCACCCAACAATTGAACAACGTGTGGCAGCTTTACATCAATTAGATTGCCCATAAAACGTTTAATGTAAAAATAAAGCCTCCAAATGGAGGCTTTATTTTTTATTACATTGTTTGATAGAGACCCCACAGGTAACTTGCGCCCCACCAAACAGCTAAGCCAATTAAAAGCAGTACTAATGCACCTACTAAATCGGGAATATGCAACCATAACCAACTGACAACAGGATTTCGCCAGAAAGCTGAGTTCTGCTGCTTCTTTTCAAGCTTTTCATGCAAATAGGGATGAACAACATGGATATCGCTCTGAATCGCATATTCTTCGCGTATATGCGTGTGAACTACATCTAGTGCTTTTCGACTTGGTCTTATAAAAATATCAAAAATAGTCCCAGCCACAGGAACAAATCCGACTACGGCATCTACAACAGCCAGTTTGATGACTGGCGTTAGCTTATGTTGAGGCACACCAATTTGTTTGGCTTTATAAATGGCATAACAGGTCAATGCAAAACCAGCGACATCACCGGCAATCGGAATAGTACTCAGTGCAGCATCGGCACCAATACCCTGCTTTGTAAAAGGAATACGAACTGCGCTATCCATCATGGTTGCAAACTTGGCCAGATCTCGTTCTAGTGCGATCACCTGTTGCTCTGTTAATTTTTTTTCTTGAGGCATTTAAATCAAATATATAAAGAGAAAGTTAATCTTAATATACTTGATTTAATACCTCTTTTTAAATTGTTTACTTTTAACTAGTAGCTTTCGATCTGAACAAGGAACGCAGCAACACGTACATGACGGGAATAAAGAAAAGAACCAGTACTGTACCAAACATAACCCCACCTAAAATACTAATACCGATTTCTTGACGGCTTACAGCTCCTGCACCTTGTGCAAATACAAGAGGAATCACTCCTGCACCAAAAGCCAAAGATGTCATTAAAATCGGTCTTAAACGTAAGCTCGCCCCTTCTAAAGCTGCTTCAATTGCACTCTTACCTTTTTCCTGAGCCAAAGCAGCAAACTCAACAATTAAAATTGCATTTTTACATGACAAGCCAATCGTGGTTAACAGTGCGATCTGGAAATACACATCATTGGGTAGTCCGAAAATATAAGAGAAAATGACACTTCCTCCAACACCTAACGGAATAGAGGTCATTACAGCGGCTGGAATACTCAAGCTTTCATATAGAGCAGCTAAACATAAGAAAATAAAGCCTGCCGAAATTAAATATAACCAGACGGCCTGATTTGTCGACTTCTGCTCTTCAAAAGATAGACCTGTCCACGCCAAGCCAACATCCTTTTGCTGATTTACAAGTTGTTCAACATCTTTCATTGCCTGACCTGAACTGCTGCCACTCGCAACATCTGCCTGTAACTGCAAGGCACTATAACCCATATAGCGCTTTACGATTTCAGGAGCGCCGCCCCAGCTAAAGTTAGCAAATGAACTAAAAGGCACCATTTCATTTTGGTTGTTACGCACAGACCAGTTATATAAATCTTCTGGTTTTGATCTGAACTGGGCATCACCTTGAATCATAACGCGCTTGATACGACCACGGTCAATAAAGTCATTCACATACGTTCCACCCCACGCACTCGATAAAGTGTTGTTAATCGCAGGAAGCTCTAATCCATTTGCTAATGCTTGTTTCTGGTCAATTTTGATATTGAGGTTTGCTTTACTATTAGTAGATTGCTTATCAAAGTTTTCAAAACTTGAATAGCTTTTACTCTGCGTTTGCAACTGACGGAAGGTGTTATCTAGAAAATCTTGCCCTTGCCCATTCAAATCTTGAATCCATAAATCCAGACCATCTGTTTGGCCCAAACCATTGACTGAAGCAGGTAATGTCACATTAATTTGTGCATTACTAAATTGACTGAAATATTTCATCGCACGCTTTTGTATAGCGTCAGCCGAATTTTCCTTACCTGTACGTACATCCCAAGGTTTTAAGGCAATAAATCCCTGAGCCAAGTTCTGGCCTGTACCAGAATAATTTCGGCCATAGCGAATCAAAACCAGATCCACATTCTTATCTTCTTGAGTTAAGAAATATTGACGGACTTGTTCTCCAATTTTCTGACTTTGCGAGATTGGCGCACTATCAACAAGTTTAATTTGAACACTTAAAATGCCTTGATCTTCTTTAGGAATAAATCCACTTTTTAAACCACTATAGAACAGTGCAAAAACAGCAATCAAAGCCACAAAAATCACGATAACCGATTTACTATACCGAATGCTTGTCTGGACGATCTTGATATATTGATTTTTAAGTTGATCAATTTTTTTGTTAAACCAAACTGCCCAGCGCATAGGCTCTGGATTCGGTTTTAAAATTAAGGCACATAAAGCGGGTGTTAAGACTAATGCCACAACGAGTGATAACGCCATAGCGGCAACCAAAGTAATAGAAAACTGACGGTAAATCACGCCAATTGAACCACCTAAAAACGACATTGGAATAAAAACAGCAGTTAAAACCAATGTAATTCCCACTAAGGCACCACTAATTTCTCCCATCGACTCAATCGCTGCTTCTTTCGGCGTTAAATGCTGTTCATGCATGAGCCGTTCAACATTCTCAACCACCACAATCGCATCATCGACTAGCAAACCAATGGCGAGCACCAATGCAAACAGCGTTAAGGTGTTAATACTAAAACCGAGTACATATAAAACAGCAAAAGTTCCTAAAATAACAATAGGAACGGTAATACTCGGAATGAGTGTAGCGCGCCAGCTTTGCAAGAACAGGAACATCACCAAAATAACTAAAATAATGGCTTCAATAAGCGTCTTTACAACTTCTTTAATAGACTCTTGAACAAACGGCGTATTATCTCGTGGATAAACAATTTTATAGCCAGCAGGTAGCTTAGTTGTAAGCTGATCTAGAGTTTGATGGATGAGTTTCGAGGTCTGAATCGCGTTTGCACCAGAAGATAGTGAAATGCCTAAACCAGCAGCCGGATAACCATTAATAGTGTTAAAAGACTGATAATTTTCTGCACCTAACTCGACTCTAGCAATATCTTTTAAGTAGACATAGCTCGCTGTTTGATTTGCTTTCACTACAATATTTTTAAAATCTTCGACTGTTTTTAGTCGAGACCCTGCGGTGACTTTAGTATTTAAATATTGTCCATCAATGACAGGTAAATCACCGATTGCACCTGCAGCAACTTGTGTATTTTGAGCAGTGATTGCACTGGCAACATCACTTGGCATTAAATTGTATTGTTTTAATTTTTCTGGATTTAGCCAGATTCGCATTGCATATTGCGAACCGAAAACATCTGACTCACCCACCCCTTCAATACGGTTCAGGTCATCTACCACATGCGTAGTTAGATAGTCCGATAGCTCAATATTGCCCGATTTACCAGTTGAGTCATATAAGCCTACCACCATAAAAGTATCGCCGAGTGACTTACTCACGGTCACCCCTTGGCGTTGTACTTCATCGGGTAAACGTCTTATGACACCACTAATACTATTTTGTACTTGGACCTGTGCTGTATCTGGATTTGTTCCATTATCAAAACTAATGGTAATTCGGCTACGTCCTGATGAATCACTGGTAGAGCTGAAATAAAGTAAATTATCAATACCTTGTATTTGTTGTTCTAAAATCTGAGTAACACTTTGCTCAACCGTTTGTGCATCCGCACCACTATAACTTGCCGAGACTGTAATTTTAGGAGGGGCAATATCAGGATAGCGCTCTACGGGTAAATTCAGCACCGAGAAAATACCAAATGCCATAACAATAATTGCGAGTACACTGGCAAAAATGGGACGCTGAATAAAAAATTTAGATAGCATGGCTGCTCAGAATTAGGTCGTCAATTAACAGATGGCAATACCAAATTTGCCCTCTTGATCATCAACGAGTGATATAAAAAAGACAAGTAGAATTAACACAATAAATGCAATTAGAACAAAAACAAAGCAAGAACTGGCATTTCCTACAAACCCATAAACAAGGTTTTAACAAGTGTCACTGAAAATTCATGAATTCTTCATGATCACGTCAAGTTCAATCATCAGACTAAATGCGCTTCGACTAAAACAATATGAGTAGAATTATGTTTAAAAGAGCACTTTTATGCTTAAGTTTAATTAGTTTGGTTGGTTGTAATGATGACGATAAAACGGAAAACTCACCAACCACACCAGAATATCAACTTCCTAAAATTTTAGTGGTAGGACACCGCGGTGCGAGCGCTTTACGTCCTGAACACACATTAGCTTCATATCAAAAAGCGATTGATGATGGCGCAGATTTCATTGAACCTGATCTAGTCTCTACAAAAGATGGCGTATTGGTTACTCGCCATGAAAATGAGATTGGTGGAACAACCAATGTAAGCACTTTAAGCCAGTTTGCAGACCGTAAAACTACAAAAAATATTGATGGTAAAGACTTAACAGGCTGGTTTACAGAAGACTTCACTTTAAGTGAATTACAGCAGCTTAAAGCGCGTGAACGCATTCCAGAGTTCCGACCAGCAAACACAGCCTATAATGACCTCTACCCTGTCCCGACTCTAGAGCAAGTGATTGAACTGGCTGAAGCAAATTATAAGAAAACGGGAAAAATTATTGGTTTATATATTGAAACCAAACATCCGACTTACTTTAAAAATCAGAAACTGGCAATGGAAGATACCCTTCTTAAAACCTTAGCCAAATACGAATATACACGTGATATTGCACCTGTCTATTTACAGTCTTTTGAAGTGAGTAATCTAAAATATTTAAAAGATCAGCTCGGCCTTCATAAAACGATTAAACATGCACAAATTATTCAATTATATGACGCTAAAACTTCGCAACCAGCCGACTTCGTTGAATCTGGTGAAACTAAAACTTATGCCGATTTAGCCACCGCACAAGGCTTAAAAGACGTGGCTAAATATGCAAACGGTGTAGGTCCAAGTAAAGGCTATATTCTTAACTTTAATGACAGTGGCTCGGTTCAAACGACTTCGTTTATTACTGATGCACATACAGCTGGCTTGAAAGTACATCCTTATACTTTCCGCCCAGAAAATAATTATTTACCAACGCCTTTAAAGTGCAGTCAAGATAAACCAGCAGAGCGCTGTCCATCTGGTGCTTTAAAAGAGTTTGAAGCCTATTTTAAAGCTGGTGTTGATGGTGTCTTTACAGATGACCCGGCACTTGGCCGTGAAGCCTTTATTAATTATGAAAAAGCCACAAAATAAATAAAGTTTTTAATAAAAAAACAGGGCAATAAATGCCCTGTTTTTTTATTTCTCTACAACATTATCAAAATAAAGTGGGATCCACTGATATTGCTCAGCATTTACTTTATAAACATGGCCAATGCCCGGAAATGGTAAATGTGGTGCGGCAACCCATTGTTGCTTATTTGAAATTTCAGCAAACATTTTTAGACGGGTATTAATTGCCTGCTCAGAATTCACATCAAAATCTACCCCAGTTTTTGGAGCATCAAATTGCAATGAATGTGAGTGGACAATGTCTCCAACAAAAATGATTTGCTGATCATTACTTTTTAAGCGGAAGCTATGATGACCTGGTGTATGACCACGAGTATCGATTACCTCAAAACCTTGAATGACATCGCCGTCTTTAAATGTCTTGAATGCTTTTTTTACTTGGTATGGAGCAAGAGCAGTTTTTACGTTTTTAACAGTACCTAAATAATTTTCTTTTTTGTCTGCTGGCACTGTTTTTTCAGAAGCTGGATTTAACCAGTAATCAGCTTCACGCTCATGTGCATATACAGTTGCATTTGGAAATACAGCTTTTCCATTTTGAGCAATACCACACACATGGTCTGGGTGTAGATGAGTAAGTAAAACAGTTTTTACATCAGCAAGCTTATAACCTGCTAATTCAATATTTTTTGCAATCGAGCCAAGTTGCGGGCCAAAACAACTTGCTGCCCCACTGTCTACAAGCGTTAAACTTTTTCCATCATCAACTAAAAATGCATTTACCGAGGTTTGAATCCCTTTCTCATTAACAGCAGCATATTTCGTTAAGATTTTAGTTTTCTGGGCCTGATTTAGATTTTTGAATAAATCAGGATTTAAATAAATCGTACCATCAAGCAAAGAAGTTACACGGTAGTTTCCAAATTGATGGTGATAATATCCTGGTACTTGCGGGGTTACTGTTGGCTCAGCATAACTTCCATGGATGCTTCCAATTGCAAGGCCCAACGCTACACATAATTTTTTCATCTTTTCTTCTCTATTGAGTTATAAAGTCGAAATCTTTAAAAAAGATTTAATAATTTTTTAAGACCCAAATTATATAATGCATGAAAAGTGTCAGAAATATAAGTATATGAATAGCTATTCTCCCTATAAGGGTAAAAGCGGTCTTAAGCGCATATTAAATGCAACGGGCTACTCTATTTCAGGATTTAAAGCAGCTTATAAAAATGAGGCAGCTTTTCGCCAAATTGTTTTGATTAATATTATTTTGATTCCGGTTAGTTTTTTTCTTGATGTGAGCCGTAGTGAGCATGTGTTACTGATTATTGTATGTCTTTTTGCAATGATCGTTGAGCTATTCAACTCTGCTATTGAGGCTGTGGTTGACCGAGTCTCACTTGAAAAACATCAGCTTTCTAAAAATGCAAAAGATATGGGAAGTGCTGCCCAATTTGTTGCACTCTCTATCATTGCAATTACATGGTTAATTATTTTATTAGGCTAAAAAAAACCATGCCTACAAGTAAATAAGCATGGTTGTAACAAAAGAGGAACTTCTAGCTGCTGTTCCTGTTTTTAATATAAATAATGGAACTTAATTATTTCTTAAAATTACGTGAAAAATAAAAAAAATCCCTGCATAAGCAGGGATTTTTTTGGTTAAAGCGTTGATGCGTTATTACATCATGCCGCCCATACCACCCATACCGCCCATATCTGGAACAGCTGGTTTATCTTCAGGAATGTCAGTAATCATACATTCTGTAGTTAACATTAAGCCAGCAACAGAAGCTGCATGCTCAAGTGCAGAGCGAGTTACTTTAGCTGGGTCAAGGATACCCATTTCTAACATATCGCCATATTCACCAGTTGCAGCGTTGTAACCAAAGTTACCTTCACCACCTTTAACTGCATTGATCACTACAGATGGCTCATCACCAGCGTTTGCAACGATTTGACGAAGTGGAGCTTCGATCGCACGACGTAAAATGTTGATACCTGCTGTTTGGTCTTCATTAGCGCCTTTTAAGCCATCTAATGCATTAACCGCACGTACTAGAGCAACACCACCACCAGCAACAACACCTTCTTCAACTGCTGCACGAGTTGCATGAAGCGCATCGTCTACACGGTCTTTCTTCTCTTTCATTTCAACTTCAGTTGCTGCACCGATTTTAATTACAGCAACACCGCCTGCTAATTTAGCAACGCGTTCTTGTAATTTTTCACGGTCATATTCTGAAGTAGATTCTTCAATTTGAGCACGGATTTGTTGAACACGCTCAGCAATACCAGCAGCATCACCAGCACCATCAACAATAACAGTGTTTTCTTTAGAAACAGTGATTTTGTGCGCAGTACCTAAATCTTGAAGAGTTGCTTGCTCTAAAGACATACCAACTTCTTCAGAAATAACAGTTGCACCAGTCAAGATTGCGATGTCTTGAAGCATTGCTTTACGACGGTCACCGAAACCAGGAGCTTTAACAGCACATACTTTGATAATACCGCGCATGTTGTTTACAACAAGTGTAGCAAGCGCTTCACCTTCAACATCTTCAGCGATGATAAGAAGTGGTTTACCAGTTTTTGCAACTGCTTCTAAAACAGAAATCAATTCACGGATGTTGCTGATTTTCTTGTCTACAAGAAGAATGAACGGGTTTTCAAGTTCAGCAGTTAAAGTATCTTGTTTGTTTGCGAAGTATGGAGAGATATAACCACGGTCAAACTGCATACCTTCTACAACGTCTAACGCGTCTTCGAAGCCAGAACCTTCTTCTACAGTAATTACGCCTTCTTTACCTACTTTTTCCATCGCTTGGGCGATAAGTTTACCAACAGTAGTATCAGAGTTAGCAGAGATAGAACCTACTTGTTCGATCGCTTTAAAATCATCAGCTGGTTTTGCATTTGAACGGATATTTTCAACTACAGTTTTTACTGCGATATCGATACCACGTTTTAAATCCATTGGGTTCATGCCTGCAGTTACAGATTTGATCCCTTCATTTAAAATTGCTTGAGCAAGTACAGTTGCAGTTGTAGTACCGTCACCAGCGATATCGTTAGTTTTGCTAGAAACTTCACGAACAAGTTGAGCACCCATGTTTTCAAACTTGTCTTTTAATGAAATTTCTTTAGCAACAGTTACGCCGTCTTTAGTGATGTGCGGAGCACCGAAAGAACGGTCAATAACTACGTTACGACCTTTAGGGCCTAAAGTCACTTTAACCGCATCTGCAAGTACGTTTACGCCTGCAATCATTTTTGAGCGAGCTGAATCACCAAATTTTACGTCTTTAGCTGACATATTAAACTCCGAATCTTTTTAAATACTGAATCTGATAATGAATTGAGTTATGGATTGATTAGCCTTCCAACACAGCTAAAATGTCTGACTCTTTCATGATTAAGAGTTCTTCACCACTTACTTTCACTGTTGTACCTGCATAAGTACCAAACAATACTTTGTCACCAACTTTAACATCCAAAGCACGTACGCCATTCTCAGTGATTTGACCATTACCTACTGCAATTACTTCACCTTGAGATGGTTTTTCAGCAGCAGAACCTGGAAGTAAAATACCACCAGCAGTTTTGGTTTCTTCTTCTACGCGACGAATTACAACGCGATCATGTAATGGACGAATGTTGCTCATAATTAACTCCATCAGACTAAGTCTTTTTGATTAATCGTTATTGCTTTAATCCAGAGCAATAACAAAATATTTAGATGTCACTTTTGTGGGGATGAAAAAAAAGGCTTCAAGGGGAAAATGAAAAAAAACTTATCTTTTTTGGTCATTTTTTAACAGGTTGTGAAGAGTTTTTATTAAATTTAAAGCACAAAATAAAAGAAGCTATTTTCATAGCCTCTTTTATAAAGATAAATTTTAATGTTAAACAAAGAGTTGCTGGTTATTTAACAATTCATCTAATGTTGTATTTACCTGATTTAAAGTTATCAAAGACACACTACTAAACATTGTACCTTCGCCATCTCGGTCAATACTAATAGTCGTGTTTCCAGCATCTTGCTCTACAGTAATAAATTTCGCTAATGTGCTCACATCTTTAGAATAGTCAATTAATAATTCACTTAAATCAATTTTATCTGCTTGAGCATCGGTTCTTACATCACCTAAAGTAAAATCTAACACCGTGTCATGTCCATTTCCGCCAGTCGCATCTTGGCTATTTAGCAAGTGGAACAAAATGGTATCAGCACCGTCATGAGTCATATAGGTATCGTTACCTTCACGCCCATTCAAAACGTTATTACCAGAGTTACCTGTCAAAAGATTATCTAAAGCATTGCCTGTTGCATTTAGATGAGCAGAACCAACCAGCTCCAAGTCTTCTACATAACGACCGCTTTCCAAAAAGGAATCTACAGTTGTGGGATCATTTACTGTTTGATATAAACCAACCAAACTGTAATTAACAGAACTGATAATTTTATCATGTCCTCCTAAATCTAGATCTTTAGGTTCAGACCCAACTGGTTGTGTTCCCAAATAACCACTTTGAACCCACACATTTTCGTAATGACTCGTATCTATCCAAGTCTCTTCATTATGACCATCAAACACATATTGTTGCTCATAATAGCCTTGCTCAATCCATTGAGATTCATAATGCCCATCTTGAACGAGCTGTTGTTCAAAATGTCCAATTTCTTCAGTATAAGGACCCGTTAGTCCATATCCTGACAGCCACTGATTTAAATTATAATCATAATAATTATTCATATATTCATTATACGAATTATCATCTAAATAGTAGTTTACGCCATTTTGATCAGTATAAACATCTCTTGTGCCATCAACGATCCACGTATCTTGATAATAGCTAGTATCAATCCAAATATCTTGGGAGTAACTTGTATCTATCCAAACATTTTCAAAATGGCTTGTATCTACCCATATATAATCAGTATATCCAGAAATTACCCATTGCTCTTCGTAATAACTGGTATCTACCCAGACTTCCTCAAGTATCTCAATAATATCAACCGTATACTCTTGAATAAAATCACTCGCATGATCAACTACATAGGTATTATCAGTAGCATCACCTTTAAACTGATCAATGGTTATGTTCGGTAAATCATTAATTACTTGATTAATAATTTCGCTACGATTTCCCGCACGATCAATAACAGTAAGGTCAAATGATGTTGTATTTACATAGGCATCAATAGAGAAAGTTCCATCTGCCAAGACGATAGTACTCGTTACAGAAGGTTCTTGATCAGCAAAATAATAAGTGACTTCAACAGTAGCATTGCTTTCGGCATGACCTACCAGCAGCCTACCCCATTCATTTATGGCAAGCTGTGTGGCTACATTCGGTGCTGTTGTATCATTTATAGCAACAACCGTTGTACCCACACTCACATTTTGATTGGTATCAACTACTTTTACCGTCAATGTTTCACCATGCCAATATTGTGACCATAAGTATGTTGTGAAACTTCCATCATTTTTGACAGTAGTTTGACCAACTAAATTATTATCATCAAAAATATTAACAGTTGAATATGCTTCCGCTTGTCCTGAAAGTACATTTCCATCTTCTAAGACAAGCTGAGTTGCTGCATTTGGCGCGACGATGTCTATGGGTGCCTTAATTTCGGTGTAAGTGCTTAGATAGCCATTTTGTTCCACAACAATGCGTAAGGTCTGTCCACTCACCTGAGGTGAGTACAACTGGATATTAAAGTGTCCTGTTTCATCTACAGAACCACCACCAATATGATTAGTATACACATCAAAAATATATACATAACTACTTGCTAAGGCAGTCCCCTCAATAAAAAAACCATTTTCAGAAACAACAATATGCTCTGCTGATGGGGGTGCATTAGTATCTGCATTAAAAGTAATATTCAATGGTGTACTTATATTTTTGGCTAAATCTATTACCGTGATAAATAATTGATCTCCACGTAATAGTGGTGGATAAATATTAGCATTGAAATATCCTAATTCATCCGATTGAGATTCTGCTCGTAAATACCCATCCGCATCCATTACCTGAATGATTGCTTTTGAATCAGTGTGGCCTGAAATTCCCTGACCATCATTGTTAATCACCACCTCGTCAATCACTGGAGCAATATTGTCTAAGGGGGCAATAATTTCAGAGATTGGGCTATATTGATTTGTATTTTGGTCATAAACTCGAACTTGTAATATCTGTCCCTTTAGATAATAGTCATTTAACTCAATAGCAAAACTACCATCTTCGTTCACGACACTGTTCCACCCCCAATTAATGCTTTGACCATCCGCGGATGTAACAACAATCGTCATTCCTACTGTCGCTTTACCTGTAAGAATATGGCCATCAACATCCAATTTTAGCTCTGTTGCAGCAATTGGTGAGTTCGTAAATACAGGTACTAACTGATGAGCAACTTCACTTCGGTTGCCAGCAATATCTTTGACAACAATACTCAAATTTTGTGTCTGATATTGACTCAGATTGATCCATTGATAAAATTTTCCATCATATCCAACATACATTGTTGTGATAACTGCACCATATTGATCAATAATTTCAACAGTTGTATTTGGTTCAGCCTCACCAAAAAGCAATCCGTCTGAGGCTAATGTAATATTTGCAGCAGCTGGCGGTGCGACATCATCAATTAAAGCATTTTGTTTAACCTCAATACTTCGGTTACCTGCTATATCTACAACGATGAAAGTTAATTCCTCTCCATGTAAGTAGACTTGATTAAAATAACCTGACACATTACCAGCACCATCTACATAACCAGAACCTATCACCTCACCCGCAGCATTTTTGACTTCAATCCGAGTATTTAATTCTGCTTGCGCCGTAAAGTTTTGACCGTGTGAGTGAAGCACAATATTCTCAATCGGATTTGGTGCGATAACATCAATCAAAGCATTCTGCTTGATCTCTGTACTGCGGTTACCCGCTCGATCAACGACAACAAAAGTGAGCTCTTCACCATGTAAATAGACCTGATATAAGTAACCAGAAACATTACCCATGATATCGGTTGAACCAGATCCTACAACCTCACCAACAGCATTTTTAACTTCGATTCGACTACCAGCTTCCGCTTGCGCTGTAAAGTTTTGACCATTTTCATTTAAGATGATGTTTTCAATCGGATTTGGTGCAATATCATCAATCAAAGCATTTTGCTTTAATTCAACACTTTGATTACCTGCTTTATCTACAACGATAAAAGTGAGTTCCTCACCTTTTAAATAAACCTGATTGAAATAGCCTGTCACATTACCAGTGCTATCGACATAACCATAACCGACAAACTCACCCGCAGCATTTTTGACACCAATAAAACTATTGGCTTCTGCTTGTGCCGTAAAATTTTGCCCATTTTCATTGAAAATGATGTTTTCAATTGGATCTGGCGTAATGGTATCCACCAAAGCATTTAACTTAAGTTCGACACTTTGATTGCCCATTCGATCTATGACAACGAAAGTTAATTCTTCTCCATGTAAATAGACTTGATAGAAGTAACCTGTCACATTACCTTCGTTATCTGTAGAACCAAGCCCTATTAACACACCCTCAGCATTTCTGACTTCTATATTACTATTTGCTTCTGCCTGCGCTATAAAGTTTTGACCGTTCGGATCAAGTACAATATTTTTAATCGGATTTGGTGCAACATCATCAAGTGGAGCCTTAACTGAAACAACATCACTCACATTTCCAGCTCGATCTTTAACAATAACTGTGAATTCTTCACCATGTAAATTAGAGCTACCCAAGAAAATAGTGAATGTACCATCAGCATTTACACTCTGACTCCACGTATTCACCTGTTGACCATTCTGATCAAAAATCTGGATGAAGGTATTTGGCTCAGCTACACCAGAAAGGGATGAACCATCTTCACTAAACGTGAGATTACTTGCAGCCACAGGAGCAATATCATCAAGCGGTGCTTTTACAGTAACCCCACCACTCAAATTACCAGCCCGATCTACTACAACTACCTTTAACTCTTCGCCATGCAAGTAGTTACTGTATAAAGAGATGTTAAATGTTCCATCCCAATTAACATTATTATTCCACTGATTTACCAATTGACCATTCTGATCAAATATCTGAATCGTAGCATTTGGCTCAGCCATACCAGTTAGATATGAACCATCTTCGCTAAATACTAAATTAGTAGCATTTTCCGGTGCAGTATTATCAAGAAAAGCTGTTTGTTTTACTTCAACGCTGCGATTACCAGCTTGATCAATCACAACAAAAGTAAGTTCCTCACCTTTTAAGTAAATTTGATTCAAGTAACCTGAGACATTACCAGCACTATCTACATAACCTGAACCTACAAGCTCACCCACAGCATTTTTAACTTCAACTTGAGTATTTACTTCTGCTTGCGCTGTAAAGTTTTGACCATTTTCATTGAAAATGATGTTTTCAATCGCATTCGGAGCAATATCATCAATTAAAGCATTCTGTTTGACCTCTGCACTGCGGTTCCCCGCTTTGTCAACTACAACAAAAGTGAGTTCTTCTCCATGTAAATGAACCTGATATAAGTAACCAGAAGCATTACCCATGCTATCGGTTGAACCAGAACCTATGACTTCACCAGCAGCATTTTTGACTTCAATTTGAGTGTTTGCTTCTGCCTGAGCTGTAAAGTTCTGTCCGTTCGCATCAAGTAAAATATTTTCAATTGAATTTGGTGCAATATCATCAGTTAAAGCGTTTTGCTTAACTTCTGTACTACGGTTACCAGCTCGGTCAACGACAACAAAAGTGAGTTCTTCTCCATGTAAATAGACTTGATATAAATAACCTGACACATTACCAGCGCCATCTACATAACCTGAACCGATGATCTCACCTGCAGCATTTTTAACTTCAACTTGAGTATTTGCTTCGGCTTGTGCTGTAAAGTTTTGACCATTGAGATCTAATACAATATTTTCAATTGGATTTGGTGCTACATCATCAGTTAAAGCATTTTGCTTAACTTCTGTACTACGGTTACCCGCTCGGTCAACGACAACAAAAGTAAGCTCTTCGCCATGTAAATAGACCTGATACAAATATCCTGAAACATTGCCTGTGCTATCTGCTGATCCATAACCAATAATGTCACCATTGGTATTTTTAATTTCAATCTGGCTATTTGCTTCAGCCTGAGCTGTAAAGCTCTGTCCATTGATATCTAATACAATATTTTCAATCGGATTTGGTGCGACATCATCATTCAAAGCACTCTGCTTGACCTCTGCACTACGGTTACCAGCTCGATCAATCACGACAAAAGTAAGTTCCTCACCATGTAAATAAACTTGCTGAAAATAACCAGATACATTACCTAAGCTATCGGTATAGCCAAAACCAATCTTATTTCCAGCCTGATCTAATATTTCAATAGAGCTTCCAGCTTCTGCCTGAGCTGTAAAGCTTTGGCCATCTTCGTTGAAGATGATATTTTCAATCGGATTTGGTGCAATGGTATCAATTAAAGCATTTTGCTTAAATTCGATACTACGGTTACCAACTCGATCTATGACAACAAAAGTAAGCTCTTCACCATGTAAATAGATTTGATTGAAAAAGCCTGAGACATTACCAGCACTATCTGTAGAGCCCCAACCCGTCTGATTACCTAATGAATCAAAAACTTCAATCTGACTATTTGCTTCTGCTTGTGCTGTAAAGTTTTGACCGTTTGCATCAAGTAAAATATTTTTAATTGGATCCGGTGCAATATCATCAAGTGGAGCATTTATTGAAACAGCTTCACTCACATTTCCAGCTTGGTCTTTAACTGTGACCGTGAATGCCTCTCCATGTAAATTATTGCTACCTAAGAAAATAGTAAATGTACCGTCAGAGTTAATGGTGTTATTCCATATATTCACTAGCTGACCATTATGATCAAAAACCTGAATCGTAGTATTCAGTTCTGCTACACCCGTAAGATATGAACCATCTTCTGAGAAAACCAAATTGCTGGCTGATGTAGGAGCAACCGTATCAGCGGTAATTACAGTATCGGTGCTTACTTGCCCACGAGCATCCTTAATTGATAAGAAAAACTGCTCGCCATCAACAAGAGGGCGGTCAAGCTGGAGTTTAAAATAACTTGATCCATTCCAACCGTTATCTTCACCAACTTTAATTTCAGCTACGACTTCACCTTTGGCATCTTTAACAATGAGAGTACTATTATTTTCAGCTTGCCCACTTATCACTCCGTCCGAAGTAAAGCTATCTACATAGGGGGAAAAAGCATAATTAGGCGCCTGTATCTGAGCTGCTAAACTTACATTTCCATTTACATCGGTAGCCGTGACATAAACCGCCTCAGCATTAGTTAAAAACACACCTAGTTCTATCGAGAAACTTCCACTCTCATCGGTCCAGTTATTCCAGAACCATTTATTAAGAATGTTTCCTTGCCCATCTTTAACTAAAATTTCAGAGAAAGGTTCTGCATGGCCATAAACTAAATCACCAGCATCATTGAAATTTAAATCTGTTGGAACAGGTGGAGGAGTCAGATCTACAATGATATTCTGCTCAGGACTCATCAACCCTTTATTATCAATAATTTGAACGGAAATTTGCTCTCCATCAATTAAAGGTCGGTTTACACTCAAGCTAAAATGACTAAATTCATTCCAACTATTGTCATCACCTAATGTAACCTTTCCTAATTCATTACCGTCAGCATCACGCACGATTACTGTACTATTATCTTCAGCAAACCCAGAAATTAAGCCTGCTTGTGTAATACGTTCAACATATGGAATATAAGCAAAGTTTGGAACTTCGATTAGGGCTTCACTCGTATTTTGATTTTTATCTACTACTTGTACGGTAACCGACTCACCTTCTTTTAAAAATTGGAACACCTGTAAACTTGCAAAGCCTTGTTCATCGGTAAAACCTGTAGCAATTAAATTGCCCTCTCCAGAAAATGCACGAATAAAGCTGTTCGGCTCATTAACATGTACTGATAAAGTTTCACCACTGATATCAAACTGTGGAGTTTCTAAAAATACTGCGGGCGTATAGTCTGCAGTAATATATTGTGGATGGCCTGAAATATTATCTTTATCTGTAGAAATAATAATTTGAGTACCTTCCTCCAAAGGTTGGTCGAGAGACAAAGTAAATGGTCTGACTTCACCTAATGCCATTGCATTAAAAGGCGTAATACCTGAACCCTCAAATGCAATGGAGTTAAACTCTTGCAGAATATTTCCATTCTGATCTTTTACAATAAAATGACTGCCTTCGGTCGCATAACCAGTGATCACACCTTCTGGACTAATTCTTGTAATACTAATTGCAGGAACTTCAGTAACTTGGCCAATTGACGAATTTTCACTGCTGTATCCATTATAAGTAGCGACAGCATAAACTTCTTGATTTGAGTTAATTGAAAGGTCTTGTAAAGTAAATTTACCTTCGTCATTAGTTATGGTACTTGCAAGCCAATCACCACTTTTATTGTAAATATCAACTTTACTTCCTTTATATGCGCTACCTGAAATGATAGCTCCATCTATATTATTGAAAGTTAGTGAATCTAGAGTTGGCGAATTTGGAGTATGATCTACATTATAATTTTGGGTCTGTTTAATAATGGCTGTATTGCCAGCTTGATCAGTAAGACTAATATCAATTGATATATTGGTTTGCGATTCTTCTGACCACAGAAACACTGCTGGAATTTCGCTAACCCATTCTTGGGTGACTTCATCAAAATGAAAGTTATAAACAACATCGTTTAAAGTCGTATTTACTGAGGTCAGTGAGCTATTTAAATCTGTTGGTAGATTATCTACTTCCAGTCTTATAGAAATAACTTGATCTTTTTCAACTAGGCTTATTGTATTGTCTTCAGTAATTGACTTTACAGTTACTGTAGTTGATTCAATATTTAAAGAATTATCTATAATTACCTTTTCCACACCAGTTTCTGATGTGTTGCCTGCGAGGTCTGTCACTACAGCTTTATAGAGGTAACTTCCATCAGCTAAATCTTTTTGATCAGCTGTTGTCTCCTGCCAAGTTTTTCCTTCATCGGTAGAGACTTCATAGTGGTCTAATAAAGCAGCTTGCTCTCCGATTACAATCGGTTGAGCTAGCTTCAAAGTAAAATTATTATCTTGCGTAATTTGATCTGTTGCTGAAACACCCGTATCGCTTAAATCAGATAAAGTTAATTCACCTGCTTGCGGCGCTGTTGTATCGACAACGACTTTTTGTATGGCGGCTTCTGATGTATTGCCTGCAACGTCGGTTACTACAGCTTTATATTGGTAAACACCATCGGTTAAATCTTTTTGAGCTACTGTGGTTTCCTGCCAAGTCTTTCCTTCATCTTTCGATATCCAGTAAGTGATTTGGCTATTTACTTCTTGTCCGCTAATCTTTAAATCAAAAATTTTATCTTGCGTAATCTGATCGGTTGCCGAAACACCTGTATCACTTAAATCAGATAAACTCAGTTCACCTGCTTGCGGCGCTGTTGTATCCACAACAACTTTTTGTATAGCGGTTTCTGATGTATTGCCTGCAACGTCTGTCACTACAGCTTTATAGAGGTAACTTCCATCAGCTAAATCTTTTTGATTTACTGTCGTTTCCTGCCATGTTTTTCCTTCATCTTTCGATATCCAGTAAGTGATTTGGCTATTTACTTCTTGTCCACTAATCTTTAAATCAAAAGTTTTATCTTGTGTAATTTGATCAGTTGCCGAAACACCGGTATCACTTAAATCAGATATAGTCAGTTCACCTGCTTGCGGTGCTGTTGTATCCACAACGACTTTTTGTATAGCGGTTTCTGATGTATTGCCTGCAACGTCGGTTACTATTGCTTTATATTGGTAAACACCATCAGCCAAATCTTTTTGAGCTACTGTTGTTTCCTGCCAAGTCTTACCATCATCGGTAGAAACTAAATAAGTTACTTGGCTGCCACTTTCTTGTCCTTCAAGCTTTAAATTGAAGTTTTTATCTTGCGTAATCTGATCAGTTGCCGAAACACCTGTATCACTTAAATCAGATAAAGTCAGTTCACCTGCTTGCGGCGCTGTGGTATCCACAACAACTTTTTGTATAGCAGTTTCCGATGCATTTCCAGCTCGGTCCGTTACTACGGCTTTATAGAGATATACACCATCAGTTAAATCTTTTTGAGCGACCGTTGTTTCCTGCCAAGTTTTTCCTTCATCGGTAGAGACCAAATATGTTACTCGGCTTCCACTTTCCTGTCCTTCAAGCTTTAAATTAAAGTTTTTATCTTGAGTGATCTGGTCGATTGTAGAAGCCCCTGAATCCAAAAGATTTTTGAGATTCAAAGTACCTGGCTCAGGAGGAGTCGTATCTTTAGAATCGTTCCGAGACAATAAAGCAATTGTTCCTGCTCCTGCTAAAGCGCTGACTACCCACGACCAGAGGGGTACAGAAGATGAACTATCAATAAGCTTTGGCGTATCTTTTAATTCTAAATAATTAACAGTGGTCTGTCCGCTAGCATCTTCTCCCAGATTAGCAGCCCAATAACTCTGCCCTTCATTTAAAAGAATTTGCGGGTTTTCGCTAATAAAATAGTTTTCTAAAACAATTTCAGTTCCATCTTTTAGATGAACAATTGCACTGTTTCCTTCTCTTGTTATTGAAGAAATTTTTTCTGGATTTATATCGATTTTTGCGACTTCTTTAGAATTTACTACAATATTTTTTGTCTGGCCTACATTAATATCAACTGTATTATTTTTTGAAGCATTATTTGCCATTAATGATACTTGTACCATTTTTCCACCATGAAATTTTAAATATTATTAAGTTATTCTAAAATATTAAGATAAATAGATACTCATTTAATCAAATATTATTAACTATCATAAAATACTAAACCCTTATTGTAGCTACTTAAAATCGTGGCTTTTTATATAGTTAAAAATTTTTTATGTATCCATTAATATTATTTTTAAAATGATAAAACATTTAGAATGTTTTCCTATTCCCCATATATAGAATTTAAAGCTTAGGCATTGTAATGGATAAAATTTTATCAATCTACTCTTAAGTTAAATGTCTTATATAGTTTTTATAAATTAAATTAATTGAAAAATTTTTAAATCGTAATTAAACCAATAATGATTAATTTTTCCTTCATTTGAAATGACATTAAAACTATTTGGAACATGATAATGCAAACGGCTAGAAGTTGCGGTTCCTGCATGAATATCATAAATAGGATGATCTATCTTTAATTGATAAATTTGCGTTAAATCATATACAGCAGTTTTATGTAAATGCCCGTGTAACATTCCAAATAGTCCCGTTGTACTCCATTTTTCGAGTGCCATTTTTCCTAATACAGGACAATCTTTAATACCATGCTCATCATCAGGTGGAGTATAAAAAGGTTGATGGAAAACAACTAATTTGATTTTATTCGGTGGCCCTTGCTGTAATCGCTCATATGTAGTTTGAATTTGCTCAATCGAAATATGTCCACGAGTATGATAACGACGGCGAATACTATTCACCCCAACAATATAAAAATGTTCAGTTTCTAAAGTTGGTTCAAGCTGGCCAAAAAAATATTGGTAGCGAGTAAATGGTGAAAAAAAACGGTTCCAGACATGGTACAACGGAATATCGTGATTACCAGGAACAACAATATAAGGAATATTAAGGCTATCTAAAAACTGACGGCATTTATAAAACTGTTGATATCGGGCACGTTGAGTAATATCACCACTCACCACAATGACTTCAGGTTTATGTTGAGTGCAAAAAAGTCGGATTGCATCTAAACATGCCTCAACTTCTGTTCCAAAATGCAGATCAGACAGATGTAACAACATTTGGCACCATAATATTTAAAGCATTCTTTTCTACAGAGAAATTTAAAGGTGCTTTCATCTCTAATATTTCACCATCTAAAGCTACAGTAAGTTTTGATTTTTTTGCACAATCTACCACCACATGATCTGCACAAAAACTATAAACATCTTGGGTCTCTTCTACTTTGCCTTGAATCCACTGCCACAACATGTTTAATAAACTAAGCCTATCACTTTTCGTAATGACTACTCCAGCGACCCGACCTTGTGCTGCACATTCGGCAATTCTTAGTTTCATATCGCACAACTGCAACTGATTATTACCAAAGAAAATTAGAGGGGTTTTGACTGGATATTTCTTGCCATCAACTGTGACGGAAAGTTTCATGGATTTATTTTCTCTTAATAAAACATCCAGAGCTGAGGTATAGGCATGCAAAGGTAAGCGTCCTAAGTATTTATTATAAAGCTCACGTTTTTTTATAAATAATGGATAAAGTCCTAAACTTGCATTATTTAAATAAACATGGTCATTAATTGTCGCAATATGTACAGAGCGTGGTGTACCTGTAGCGATGACTTCAGCAGCTTCTAACAAATCCAAAGGAATATCTAAAACTTTAGCGACATAATTAAAAGTTCCCAAAGGTAATATTCCCATTGGAATATGAGTATGTCTAAGTTTTGATGCTACCGCATTTAACGTTCCATCCCCACCCGCTGCAACAACAACACCTAAATTTGCATTTTGGCTATGCCGATGTATCACTTGACTCATCAAATCATCAAAAGAAACATCTTCCGCTAATTCAAAAACTTGTATTTCAAAACCAAATTCGGTGAACACAGTCATTAACTGTTCATACATATCTTCATGTTTTGACGCATGAAAACCCGACTTTTGGTTATAAATGATAGAGAGAGGTTTTAAAGTCCGCATTTTTATTATCTTAGAGGGATTCATCCTGAATATTGTATATAAAAACGCCTAATAAAAGTCTCTTTATGTAAATTTTGAATGAAGATCATTTGTTTAATCAATAATAATTCTCAAGAAAAAAATAAGAATCAAGATATTGATTTTTAAGGAAATAAATAATATAAATAACATACATACAACATAAAAATATTGAGAATAAGATATTGTAAAAAACTACAAGTTAATGATTTAAATGAGAAAAATATAAAAAAGTAAAATATCTATTTCTTAGTCTTTAGTCTTATTTTTTTTATGATTTTGTGCTTTAATACAGCCACTTTTTTATTTGATCTTTCATTGTACCTCTCAATGAATGACTTGTACGTTGTACATATTTTGAATAGGCCTCACCATGACCACAGTGAACGCACCAGAATTCGTTCGTCATCCTAAGCTTATCGCATGGGTTGAAGAAATTGCAAACTTAACCAAACCAGCAAAAATCGAATGGTGTGACGGAAGCGAAGAAGAGTATCAACGTCTAATCGACTTGATGATCGCTAACGGCACCATGCAGAAATTAAACCAAGAAAAACATCCTGGTTCTTATCTTGCAAATTCTGACCCATCTGACGTTGCACGTGTTGAAGACCGTACTTACATCTGCTCTCAAAATAAAGAAGATGCTGGTGCGACAAACAACTGGGAAAACCCAGCTGTTATGCGTGAAAAATTAAATGGTTTATTTGAAGGCTCAATGGAAGGCCGTACAATGTACGTTGTTCCTTTCTCAATGGGTCCTTTAGGTAGCCATATTGCTCATATCGGTATTGAGTTAACTGACTCTCCTTACGTTGCTGTTAGCATGCGTAAAATGGCACGTATGGGTAAAGCAGTTTATGACGTATTAGGTACAGACGGCGAGTTTGTTCCTTGTGTACATACAGTAGGTGCTCCACTTGCTGAAGGTCAACAAGATGTTGCTTGGCCATGTAACCCTGAAAAATATATCGTTCATTACCCAGAAACTCGTGAAATCTGGTCTTTCGGTTCTGGTTACGGCGGTAACGCATTACTTGGCAAAAAATGTTTAGCTCTTCGTATCGCTTCTGTCATGGGACGCGAACAAGGTTGGTTAGCTGAACACATGCTTATTCTTGGTGTGACTAACCCTCAAGGTGAAAAACACTACATCGCTGCAGCATTCCCGTCTGCATGTGGTAAAACAAACTTTGCAATGTTAATTCCACCAGCAGGTTATGAAGGTTGGAAAATCGAAACTGTAGGTGACGATATTGCTTGGATCAAACCAGGTGAAGATGGTCGTTTATATGCGATTAACCCTGAAGCTGGTTTCTTCGGTGTAGCTCCTGGTACAAACACCAAGACTAACCCGAACTGTATGGCAACTCTTCATAAAGATGTTATCTATACAAACGTAGCGGTAACTGAAGATGGTCAAGTATGGTGGGAAGGTCTTTCTAAAGAAGTTCCAACAAACTTAACTAACTGGAAAGGTCAACCTCACGTAAATGGTGAAAAAGCAGCGCATCCAAATGCTCGCTTCACTGTTGCAGCTGGTCAATGCCCTTCTATCGATGCTGACTGGGAAAATCCAGCAGGCGTTCCAATTTCTGCATTTATCTTCGGCGGTCGCCGCGCAGATACAGTTCCTTTAGTTTCTGAAGCTTTCGACTGGGTTGACGGTGTATATAAAGCGGCAACTATGGGTTCTGAAACTACTGCTGCTGCTGTTGGTCAACAAGGTATCGTTCGTCGTGACCCATTCGCGATGCTTCCATTTGCTGGCTATAACATGGCTGACTACTTTGATCACTGGTTAAGCCTTGGTCAACAAGTAAGCACAAAAGCTGAAGCAGCTGGTAATAAATTACCAAAAATCTTCAATGTAAACTGGTTCCGTCGTGATGCTGAAGGCAACTTCGTATGGCCTGGTTTCGGTCAAAACATGCGTGTTCTTGAGTGGATCATTGATCGTTGTGAAGGTCGTGCAAACGCTGTTGAAACACCAATTGGTCTTGTTCCAACTTATGACGACTTGAACTGGGAAGGTACTGAATTCTCTAAAGAAGAATTTGACCTAATCACAGCTCAAGATAAAGATCAGTGGATTACTGAAATTGAAAGCCACACTGATTTATTTAATAAACTCGGTGATCGCTTACCGAAAGCATTAAAAGAACGTCAAGCAGCTTTACTTGAAGCTGTAAAAACTGGCTTCTAATTGCTATATATAAAAAAGGTCGCCATGTGCGACCTTTTTTATTATGCGGCATCGTCTTTTTGTCGACGCTCAGATAAATAAGCTTCTAATATTTTTACCTGTTTTTCATCAAATGCTAGACCTAGTTTTGTTCTACGCCACAATATATCCTCAGCAGTAGTCGCCCATTCATATTCACATAAATATTTGACTTCGCACTCAAATAAATCATTTCCAAAATTCTGGCCTAATTGCTCTATTGCATTTTTCTCTCGGAGCATATTACAGACTCTTGTGCCGTATGCATGCGCCCAACGGTTAACAAGTGATTCAGGCACTCCACTTACACGTGACTGAATCTGATGTGTTAAATCATCTAGTGTTGTCCAGTTTTCAGCACCAGGTAATGGCTCATCTGCAGTCCACTCTTCTGCCATGTCATTAAAAAACGCAGACAAATGCTCTAAAGCAGCTTCGGCTAATTTTCGGTAAGTTGTGATCTTGCCACCAAACACAGATAACAATGGTGGCCTTCTCTCTTCTGCTTGTAGCGCCAAAGTATAGTCACGTGTAATCGCTGAAGGATTATCAGACTCATCATCACATAAAGCACGTACACCCGAATATTGGCTTACAATATCAGCCCGAGTTAACTGCTTTTTAAAATGTGAATTGGTCACTGTTAAGAGGTAATCTATTTCTACATCGGTAATCTCTACCTTTTGTGGATCACCTGTATATTCCTGATCGGTCGTGCCAATTAGTGTATATTTTTCTAAATATGGAATTGCAAACACAATGCGTCGATCTTCGTTTTGCATAATGAAGGCTTTATGACAGTCATATAATTTTGGCACAACAATATGACTTCCTTGGATCAGCCTAATTCGATATGGCGATTTTAGATTCAGATTTTCACTAATAATTTCTTCAACCCAAGGGCCTGCTGCATTCACTAAAGCTCTTGCACGTATCTGGTAAAACTCTGCTCCACTTTGTAACTCCAGATGCCACAGCTCTTGTTCCCTATAAGCTTTAATACAACGCGTACGCGTTACGACTTTGGCACCTTTCTCTTTGGCCTGTAATGCATTTAACACCACAAGACGTGCATCATCTACAGTACAGTCAGAATATTCAAAGCCACGTGTGATAGCTGGTTTTAAAGGACTATCTTCTTTAAAGTAAATCAGATTTGATCCTAATAGTTTTTCTCGTTTTCCCAAATGATCATAAAAAAACAGTCCAGCACGAATTAACCATGCAGGGCGTAAATGTGGTCGATGAGGCATAATAAAGCGCATGGGTTTAATAATATGTGGAGCTTTAGCCAACAGCACTTCACGCTCTGCTAGAGCTTCTCCAACCAATCTAAATTCTTTATGCTCTAAATAGCGTAGACCACCATGAATTAATTTACTGCTAGCAGATGAAGTGTGACTAGCCAAATCATCTTTTTCACATAAAAATACCGATAGTCCACGACCTGCAGCATCATTAGCAATACCAACACCATTAATACCGCCACCGATCACGGCAATGTCATATATTTTTGAATAATCATTAGGCTGTACTGTCATTTTTCATTTTCTTTTTATTGTTGATCTTATAAAAATTAAAACATCAAATTGAGGAAACAACAATCAAAAAAGTAGAATAATCAATTTTAAATAACTAAGTGTTTAACCGTTAATTGATTACCCTACTAGTGAATTCAACCAGTTAAAGAACGAACTAATCCTCAGCCCAACTTTGACTACGTTTAACTGCCTTGAGCCAACCCTTATAAATCATCTCAGATTGCTCAGAAGACATTTTTGGCTCAAATACCTTTTCTATGGCAGATTTATTTCTTAACTCATGTAGATCTTGCCAGAAACCCGTCGCCAGCCCAGCAAGGAAAGCTGCACCCAAAGCAGTAGTTTCTTTCATTATTGGACGTTCTACTGGTGTCGCTAAAATATCAGCCTGAAATTGCATTAAGAAATTATTTTCCGTTACTCCCCCATCAACACGGAGTGTACGGAGCTCTTCTTCTGCATCTTGCTGCATTGCATCTAAAACATCTCGGGTTTGAAAAGCAATAGACTCTAAAGTTGCACGAATAATATGTTCAATACTAGCCCCGCGAGTAAGTCCGAAAATTGATCCTCGCGCAGTTGGGTCCCAATACGGTGCGCCCAACCCTGTAAAAGCAGGTACAACATATACACCGTTACTATCTTTCACACGTGTTGCATAAAGCTCAGAGTCTTTAGCATTCTTAATGACTTTTAATTCATCGCGTAACCACTGCACGCAAGAACCACCATTAAACACGGCGCCCTCTAAGGCATAGTTCACCTCACCACTCGCACCACATGCAATAGTAGTTAGTAATCCATGTTCTGACCGGACAATCTTCTTACCTGTGTTCATTAATAGAAAACAGCCTGTGCCGTAGGTATTTTTTGCCTGACCAGACTCAACACACATTTGACCAAACAGTGCGGCTTGTTGATCACCTGCGATTCCTGCAATGGGGATACCAACTTCTTGCCCACTTATGGTATGTGTATATCCATAAACCTCAGATGAGCTACGTACTTCGGGTAACATTTCTCGAGGAATCTCTAAAACTTGTAAAAGTTTTTCATCCCATTCTAGCTTTTCGATATCAAACAGCATGGTTCGTGATGCGTTGGTAAAATCAGTCACATGAACAACACCATTGGTTAGTTTCCAGATTAACCAAGTGTCCACCGTACCGAACAACAACTCTCCTCGCTCAGCACGCTCACGGCTTCCTTCAACATGGTCTAAAATCCATTTAATTTTTGTGGCCGAAAAATACGGATCAATCACCAAACCCGTTGTTTTACGTATGTATTCTTGCAATCCTGCTTTATGTAGTTGATTGCATATCTCAGTCGTTTGTCGACTTTGCCAAACAATCGCATTGTAAATCGGCTTGCCCGTTTTTTTATCCCAAACAACTGTGGTTTCCCGCTGATTGGTAATCCCAATTGCTGCAACTTGTTCACTCTTAATGCCTGCTTGAGCTAAAGCTTCTACCCAAACAGCACTTTGCGTAGCCCAAATTTCCATAGGATCATGCTCAACCCAGCCAGGCTGAGGATAAATCTGAGTAAATTCTTTTTGAGCAATACTGACAACATTAGCATCATGGTCTAAAACAATTGCTCTTGAGCTTGTTGTTCCCTGATCAAAAGCAACAATATATTTTTTCGGGCAATTTGACATCTGAATGTCCCTTTCATTATTCACACACATCTAGTCCACAATGCCAAGACATCATGCCTAACTATATTTACTTAAAATTTTCTTTGGAATATATCATTATTTTTAAGGGGTATAGGTTTTCTTCGCCCAAACTCTACTCATTCTTTATCAATTTTTACTACTTGGAAAAAATAATATGCCAAAGATCCCAACAATATTATAAACGTGAGCTGATCGGCTAATTTGAAATCACATAAATATTCAACTTATTCCTTTGCTTAAATAATAAACATTGTTTTACAGACATAAAAAAAATAAAGTGAAATACTCCTCTAGAAAATATGTAAAAACGGAATAAATCTTCTCTTTTTTAGCATTCAACCCAAGCGAAACATGGAGCGACTCATGGTTGATCAACCTTCTACCGCAACAACTCCACATTCTAATTTAGATACAAAAACTCGTCTAAAATCAATTTTAGGCGGTTCTGCCGGTAACCTTGTCGAATGGTACGACTGGTATGTATATGCCGCATTTACGCTCTATTTTGCTCATGCTTTTTTCCCAAAAGGTAGCCAGACGGCTCAACTCCTTCAAGCGGCCGCAATTTTTGCTGTAGGCTTTTTAATGCGCCCGATCGGTGCATGGATTATGGGAATCTATTCCGACCGTAAAGGACGTAAAGCAGGTCTTACCCTTTCCGTCACTTTAATGTGTATAGGTTCTCTTCTTATTGCCGTGACACCAAGTTATGAAAGTATTGGTGTATTTGCCCCTCTTCTTTTAGTTGTCGCTCGTTTAATTCAAGGCTTAAGTGTAGGAGGAGAATATGGAGCTAGTGCTACCTATTTAAGTGAAATGGCTGAAAGAAATCGACGTGGTTTTTTCTCTAGCTTCCAATATGTAACATTGATTGCTGGTCAGCTCACAGCCCTATGTGTTCTATTAATATTACAAATGGTATTAACTGAAGAACAATTACATGATTGGGGATGGCGTATCCCATTCTTTATCGGAGCTTTACTTGCTATTGTAGTTTTCCGTATTCGACGTGGCCTCTTAGAAACTCAATCTTTTAAAAATGCTCAGGCAGAAACAGACCAGCCAAAATCAGGCATGTTTGCTTTATTTAAACATTATCCGAAAGAAGCTTTCACAGTATTGTTTTTAACAGCTGGCGGGACTTTAGCTTTCTATACTTACACGACTTATCTGCAAAAATATTTGGTCAACACCTCTGGATTCACCAAACCTGAAGCTACTCAAATTACAACTTTAGCGCTATTTATTTTTATGTGTCTACAGCCTGTAGCGGGTGCTTTATCGGATCGCATTGGTCGAAAACCCCTTATGATTTTCTTCGGAATAACAGGTGTTTTATTCACTTACGTTTTATTTGATGCACTCGCAAATACACATAACTACTGGACAGCTTTCTGGTTATGTTTTGGAGGTCTAGTGATGGTGACTGGCTACACTTCAATTAATGCTGTAGTGAAGGCCGAGCTTTTCCCTGCACACATTCGCGCTTTAGGTGTTGCATTACCTTACGCAATTGCTAATACGTTATTTGGCGGAACAGCAGAGTTCTTTGCTTTAAGTTTTAAAGAAGCTGGGCATGAATCTTGGTACTTTATTTATGTAAGTATTATGATCTTCATTTCTCTCATTATTTATATTTTTATGAAAGATACCAAGCATCATTCAAAAATCAAAGAACATTAATACTTTACTAATAAGGGCTAATATCGTTCGCCGATGTTAGCTCAAATCATGAGATTAAGCCCCAACAACCTTTGTATTTTATGAGATACTAGCTATAAGAAAATAAGGACGATACTGATGAATAGAAGTATTTTATGCTTGGCATTAAGTAGTATGTTTGTTTTAACTGCTTGTCAGACTACCCCTCGACAATATAATGGTTCAACTGGATACCAGATTGAAAACCAAACAAAAACTTCGGCGACTTTAGCTTATACTTTAGCTGGTCGTAATAACCAGCAACTCGATGAACGTAAATTACAACGCGCTTGTCAAAATGTGCTAGGCGCTCAGAAAGTTTATAAATTGTCAATTTTGAGTATCAACGAAATTCCTAATCCAGCGAAAGATGAGCATTATGGAATTCAACTCGGCGAAACTCGTGCTTCTTTTGGCTTATCCAATACACCTAGTTTAAATAATGGTGAAGACTATGCGACTCGCCAAGCGCTTGAAGCACGTCCAAGCACACTAAAAGTTGTTCGTTATACTTGTTCATAAAATAAAAAAAGACGCTGTTCTTTTACAGCGTCTTATAAAAACTTACATTTCTAAACTCTTTAGCTTCATCTAGATCAGGCCATGTAGAAGCACTTCTTTCACCAATCTTTTGATATTTGGGGTGACTAAAATTCTTAACACGACTATCAGCCACCCAGACTTCTGGCGCAAACTTTAAAAATTCATCTAAGAAAAAGCGGTTACATTGATCGTATAAAACATCAGCTGCCAATAAAACATCAACTTGCTCAGCCTTATATAAATCATCTAAATATTCTAGCTCAACATTATTAAGTAAAGCGTTTTCACGGCAAGCATTCAAACTAACTTGATCGATATCACAGCAGATGACTCGTTTCGCTCCTGCCATTTTTGCAGCAATTGCAACTACACCAGAACCTGCACCAAAATCGAGAACAACTTTATCTTTAACATGTTGCGGCTCTGCAAGTAACCACTGTGCCATCGCTAAACCAGATGCCCAACAAAAAATCCAATACGGCGTGTCATTCCAAATACGGCGAATAACTTCATCATCTAAGCGATCAGTTGGAAAAACTGGTGGAATCAACCATAAAGAAATAGGCGTTTCAGGCAACTGTTGTGCCATCAATTCACAATTGGGAATAACTTCATGTAAGGCTTGAAGTAAATGTTCAGGGGCTTTGGACAGTTGAAAGGTGCAGCTCATCAGATTTCTTTTAATTCATTTTTATAACAAGCATAACAGAGTCATTCCATTATGATTTGAATTTTTAGAATAACCTTCGGTTGGACCTACTTTTCTTTCGGGAAAAGTAGGCAAAACCATTGTCATCCGCAAAACTCGGCAGATACTCTCTAGAATCGAAAGCATCGCAGAAACATTAAATTTTTAACGTATTTCTGCCTCAAACAATTGCGGATGACGGTTACGCGTATCAAATAACAGCCTAGCGTTAATTAAATTAACCTAAAGCTTTTTCAGCAGCTTCTACAGTTTGACGAATCAAAGTTGTAATAGTCATTGGACCAACACCACCCGGTACTGGTGTGTAAGCAGAAGCAATTTCTTCAATACCTTGTAGTTGAATATCACCTACACCACCGCCATCACGAGGATGGAAACCAGCATCTACAACCACTGCACCTTGTTTAATCCAATCTTTTTGGATAAGTTCAGCTTTACCAACTGCACCGACAATAATATCGGCTTGTTTCACAAGCTCAGGTAAGTTTTGTGTGCGTGAATGGCAAATCGTTACTGTTGCATTCGCTTGCAAAAGCATCATTGCCATTGGTTTACCTAAAATTGCTGAACGACCGACTACAACCGCATGTTTACCAGCAATTTCGATATTGTTTTCTTTTAAAATGGTCATGATGCCTGCAGGAGTCGCTGAACCATATGCAGCTTCACCCATAGCCATACGGCCAAAACCAAGACAAGTTACACCATCAACATCTTTAGCTAATGAGATTGCATCGAAACATGCACGCTCATCAATTTGCTCTGGAACTGGATGTTGTAAAAGAATGCCGTGTACATCTGGGTTAGCATTAAGTTTTTCAATTTCAGCTAATAATTGTTCTGTTGTCGTTTCTTGTGGCAATTCAATTTTTAAAGAGTCCATGCCTACTCGACGGCAAGCATTTCCTTTCATGCGTACATAAGTTGCAGATGCACCATCATCCCCAACTAAAATAGTCGCCAAAATTGGGGTACGACCTGTTTTAGCTTTTAAAGCTTCAACACGTACTGACAAATTTTCTTCAATTTGCTTTGCTAATGCGCGACCGTCTAAAACCAATGCCACAGCACATCTCCAAGGTAGACATGAATTTAATGTGCCAATAATACATGATTATTTGGACAAATTTATTCTAGATGTTGCTTTTATGTTCATCTTATCTCAAAACAGTATTGTTTTTTTTGTAAAGGTTGCTAATATGTGCATCACCAAATGTAGGCGGGGTGGCAGAGTGGTCATGCAGCGGACTGCAACTCCGTGGACGCCGGTTCGATTCCGACCTCCGCCTCCAAATTTGGTAAAGCCCGGGTGGTGAAATAGGTAGACACAGGGGATTTAAAATCCCCCGCCCACAAAGCGTGCCGGTTCGAGTCCGGCCCCGGGCACCATTTTCTAGTACAGAAATTGGTGTCGTAAAGAATCCAGCGAAAGCTGGTTTTTTTATGTCTAAAAAAAGGATACTTATTAGCATCCCTTTCTCGCCCCATATATTTAAGCAGTTTTTTGCTTATCTTTTTCAGGTGTTAAATTCGCATCCAACACCAATTGATAACCTCGACTAGAATCTACTTTATATTCTGCATTTTTAATTGAATCTACAAAAATCCAATCCGACAGCACCTGCTTATCATCTAGTGTAACCATCAAATAACCACGCTGATTTAAATTACAATATGCCAATTCATCGATAAGCGTCGTAAAGGCAAATTCAAATTGCTGCAACTGAGCTAGCGGAATACTTAAATATTTTTCAAGACCTGGTGAAGAAACCGAACTTGTCGCCAGTTCAACACCGACATATTCACCCTTTTGGCTATATAAGTAAGATGTCCACGCATTATGGGTATCGCCCGCCAAAACAATAATTTTCTTATTAAACTCAGCCAATTTGCCGTACAAAAACTCTCGCTCAGCATAATAGCCATCCCAAGCATCAAGGTTATATGGAACTAAAGTTGTGACTCGCGCTTTTTCTTGAACAGTTAAAGTTGGATCACCCTGCTCTAATCGTAATTTTAATGTGACTAATTCTGTAATTTGAGCAGTCATTTTAGCTAACGTATCAGGCGAAGTTCCGCCTGAAGTAATTTGCCCCAGCGATACCAATAACTCAGCTGGAATCCACATTTTACTCATTAAGACTTGCTGACCAATCACATTCCATGTTGCTGTAGATTGCTTTAATTTATCGACCAGCCAATCCCTTTGCGTATATCCCATTAAAGTACGCTTTGGATCTGTTAAATCAGCCTGAAACTTTTGAGCATCTAAACCAGAAGCTATCATATAGTCTTTATATTCGAGCTGTTTATCTCGCGCAATAATACGTGTATCTAACATGGTTAATTGAACCAGCGAACCAAAGTTAAACTGACGATAAATATTTAAATGATCGGTACTAGAGATTGGGCGAATCGGCATCCATTCAAAATAAGCTTGTAGAGCAGCTAATTTACGCTCCAAGAAAGGACCCTCATTACTTTGATGATTCTCTGCACCTTCTCGCCAAGTATCATTCGCTAACTCATGGTCATCCCAAATTACAATAAAAGGATGACGCTGATGAACCGCCTGCAAGTCTTTATCTTGACGATAGAGCGCATAACGTTTGCGATAATCATCTAATTTAATAATTTCTTTATTATTATCGGACGGTAAAGTACGGCCCAGCTTTGCAGCATCTTCTGTCGCATATCCATCAGCCCCATATTCATAAATATAATCGCCCAAATGAATGACTACATCCACATTCTGTTTTGCCATTTCACGATAAACGTAAAAATAACCCGCAGGATAATTAGAACAAGAACATACTGCGAAGCTGACCTTATTGGTAGTTACAGGTAATGTTTTTGTTTGCCCTACTGGCGAGACTTTGCTACCAAATCGAAAGCGATAATAATAAGTCGTACCCGCTTGTAGACCTGTTGCATCCACCTTCACGGTAAAATCGTCAGTTTTAGTCGTTTGAACCGTACCAGTCTTTAAATTCTGCTTGAAGTGATCATCGGTAGCAATTTCCCAAGTAACTCTAAGACGCGCATTAAGGTCTAATGGTGTTAATCGTGTCCATAAAATTATTTTATCTTGCAATGGGTCGCCGCTCGCAACTCCATGTAAAAAATCTGCTTGTGTTTCTGAACCCTCCTCATCGGAACCATCATTACACCCCGTAAAAGCTACAGGCAAAGATAGCGCGCCAAAACCGAACAGACTTTTTTGAATTAATTCTCGGCGTGAAATTTTTTCTGACATAAAATTACCTAAGTTTTAAGCAATGAGTGTCTTAAATTTAGGAAGATAAGATGAACAACTGATCTCAGTTTAATGAACAAATCATGACATAAATTGGTTAATTTATATAAATACCACAAGAACTGATTGAAAATAAAGCAAACTCTCTGATTTTCTCTTGCCAATCGCGCACTTGTCCTCTATTATTGCGCACATGCCCGGGTGGTGAAATAGGTAGACACAGGGGATTTAAAATCCCCCGCCCACAAAGCGTGCCGGTTCGAGTCCGGCCCCGGGCACCATTTTCAAATATTGAATTTGGTGCTACAAAGAATCCAGCGTATGCTGGTTTTTTTATGCCTAAACAAAATGAATTTTATGATAAGAATATTATTACTCGTTTACACTACCCTTTTTATAACAAAGGTTTATGCCACTGATCTTTTCTCTGGGACCCTTTCTTTCAAAGACAACCATTGGTATTTTTCACGTTGCTCTATTACCAAAGATGATTATTTAGTTAAAGCACCCGAACAGATAATAGATAAATTTAAAACGCTGGAACAAAAACGAGAAACTTATTGGGTCAGTTTGTTAGCGGACGCAGATTATCAAGAGAATGGTGTTTTAATTTTAAAAGTTAAAGAAATAGACGAAATACATTTAAAGGCATCTTGCCACTTATTAGATGCATTTGAAGATATTGAAAATCGAGAGTAATCACCACTCTCGATTCATAACCAGCTCTTCCATTTCTAGATCTAAATATCCAGCTTCCTGTGCTACCATCATCATTGCTTCAGCAATATAGTCAGCAGCACTATCATCTAACGAAGAATCTAGATCTTCGAACTGAGGTTTCATCTCATTAATTTCAATCACAGTTTGATGAGCATATCGATAGATATCCTGCTCAGCTAAGGCAGGCTTCTGAACTTTTTTAGCAAATTGTTCAATGAGCTGCTTTAGTTCAGCGACCAAAATATCTGGATAATATTCATCATCAAACATCGGGAGAAGTAAGTCTTCGAACATACAAAAGTTTACACAACAGCAAAAACTTGCCGCTTATAACATATTTTCAAAAGAATAACGATATTTTTCCCTGACTCAATCATCTAGCTCATTAAATTAATGAGCTACTACCTGATTTTTATAAAGCCTACTTTATTAAGCTTGTATCATCGCCTTCCAAACTAGAATTGCATCAGTCATTGCTTTGACATCATGCGCTCTAACAATGGATGCTCCTTGCTGAATACTAAGTAAATGCCCCGTAACGCTTCCTACCGCACGCTGGTCTGCAGTTGCACCCTTTAATGCTTCACCAATAAAACGTTTACGAGAAAGGCCAGATAAAATCGGATAACCCATTTCACCAAGCTTCCAAAATTCTTTGAGTAGTCTTAAGTTTTGCTGCGCATTTTTTGCAAAACCAAACCCAGGATCAATAATAATATTATGTTTTTTCACCCCCGCATTTAAAGCTTCATTCACGCGCTGCTGGAGCTCCGCTATAACATCTAAGGTTACGTCCGCATATTGGTCTAACTGATTCATTGTAGTCGGTTCACCACGCATATGCATGATCACTACGGGTATATCCAGATCTGCTGCCGTTTTTAAAGCATTGGGACGAGTAAGCGCACGTACATCATTCCAAATATGTGCTCCTGCTTCTTTCGCTGCACGAATAACATCAGGCTGACTTGTATCAATTGATAGAACAATATTATGTTTAGCTAAAGCTTCAACTACGGGCACAACTCTTCGTATTTCTTCTTCTACGCTTACTTCAGAGGCTCCTGGACGGGTAGACTCACCACCAATATCAATAATGGTAGCGCCTTGCTCTACCATGGCTAGCGCATAAGCAATCGCTTGATCTACTTGATTATGCTTTCCACCATCACTAAAAGAATCTGGTGTGACATTTAATATGCCCATAACGTGAGGCTGTGATAGATCTAACTGAAGCTGTCCACACTGTAAAATCTGTTGAGGCAAAGGCATTAGTTGCATAAAAAGCTCCAGTTTAAAATCAGGCTGTATTTTAGCAATTATCATCTATATATGGTGTTGATTTGTTTTTAGCTTTTAACAAACTCAAACCCATAAAAAAAGCCACATGACTGTGGCTTTTTTAATTAACTAATTATTAGTTCATTGCTGGCAATGGTGGTGGTGTAGATGGACCATCTTTTGGTGGTTCAAATGCAGCCACTGGATTTTCAGCAACATATACTTTAGGCGGTTGTGGCTCACGGCCTTCCATAATGTCACGGATTTGATCACGATCAATAGTTTCCCATTCCATCAAAGCTTTTACCATCGCATGTGCAATATCTTTATTACCTTCTAAGATATTACGTGCAACTTTATATTGCTCATCAAGAATACGGCGTACTTCTTCATCTACTAACTGTTGAGTTGCTTCAGAAATCGTACGGCTTCCTACATTACCAAAGAAACCATTTTGGTTTTCATCTTCGTAAACCATTACACCCATTTTGTCAGACATACCATACTTCGTAACCATTGCACGCGCCATTTTAGTAGCTCGCTCAAAGTCATTTGAAGCACCAGTAGATTGCTGTTGGATAAATACTTCTTCAGCAATACGACCACCAAACAAAATTGCAATTTCGTTTAGCATCTTGTCTTTATAGTGGCTAATTTGGTCTTGTTCAGGTAACTGCCAAGTTACACCTAAAGCCCAACCACGCGGCATAATCGTTACTTTATGAACAGGATCTGTACCCGGTAAAATCTCGGCAACAATCGCATGACCAGCTTCATGATAAGCAGTTGCACGACGTTCTTCTTCACGTAAAACCATCGATTTACGCTCTGGTCCCATGTAGATTTTGTCTTTTGCATCTTCAAAGTCATGCATGTCGACCGTGTTCTTATTACGGCGTGCAGCAAATAATGCAGCTTCGTTAACAAGGTTTGCTAACTGTGCACCAGAGAAACCTGGAGTACCACGAGATAGAACTTTAACATCCACACCCGTAACTGAAGGTAATTTTTTCAAATGTACATTCAGAATCTGCTCACGACCACGAATGTCAGGCAAACCTACCATTACTTGACGGTCAAAACGACCTGGACGCAATAATGCTTTATCCAAGACATCAACACGGTTCGTCGCAGCAATTACGATTACACCTTCGTTACCTTCAAAACCATCCATTTCTACGAGCATTTGGTTTAAGGTTTGCTCACGTTCATCATGACCACCACCTGTACCTGAACCACGGTGACGACCTACTGCATCAATCTCGTCAATAAAGATAATACAAGGCGCATGACGCTTCGCTTGCTCGAACATATCACGGACACGGGACGCACCCACACCCACGAACATTTCGACAAAGTCAGAACCTGAAATGCTGAAGAAAGGAACTTTAGCTTCACCAGCAATTGCTTTGGCTAATAACGTTTTACCAGTACCCGGAGGACCAACCATAAGTACGCCACGAGGAATAGTAGCGCCCAAACGTTTGAATTTTGCAGGGTCTTTTAAGAAATCTACAATTTCAACAACTTCTTGTTTTGCTTCATCACAGCCGGCAACATCAGAAAAATTAACTTTGATTTGGTCTTCAGAAAGCATTTTTGCTTTCGACTTACCAAAACTCATCGGTCCATTTTTTCCGCCTGCACCACCACCCATGTTACGCATAAAGAACATGAATAACAGAATGATTAACAGTACAGGGAAACTAGCAATGAGAAGTTGCATCAAAATGCCTTGACGTTGAGGAGCTGTTCCCTCTACAACAACATTTTGCTTATTTAAGCTCGGCATAAGCTCAGTGTCTTCAACTTGCGGACGAACAGTTTCAAACTGTGATCCGTTAGTTTTTTCACCATTAATATTTAAACCGTCAATTGTGACTTGCTTAATTTGGCCAGCATTCACCGCTGCAACGAAATCTGAGTATTTCATCGCAGTAGGCTTATTGCGGTCACTGATATTACTGAAAATTAAAATCAGAACACCAAGTATTATTAGCCACAATACGGCATTCTTGAAGTAATCGCTCAAAGCTTTATTCCCATATCGATCTAATTTGATCATGCCCAATCTTGGCTGATCGTCATAAAAACAGCAACTGTATTGCTTGCGGATAACCTAAAAGTACAAAATGCACAATTTTTAGGAGCTTGGCAAGTAAACTTTATTGCAATGCTTTCTTACGCCCTTGTCCAACCAAAAAAACTTCTTTAGAGCGCGCCCGAGAAGCTGCTGGTTTTGCTGTCTTTAACACATCAAAACTATCAACCACTTGTTTACGAAACTCATCAAATCCTGCGCCTTGGAACACTTTAACCACAAACTGTCCATTAGGACCAAGAACCTTTTGAGCAAAATCTAAAGCCAGTTCACATAAGTAAATCTGTCTAGGTTGATCAACAGCCCTATTACCTGATGTATTGGGGGCCATATCAGAAATTACAATGTCTACTTGTCGCCCATTTAAAATATTTAACAATTTTTCAAATACAGCTTCTTCTCTAAAGTCGCCTTGTAAGAAAGTGACATCAGGCAAAGCATCCATCGGCAAAATATCGGAAGCAATCACTAAACCTTTGCTACCCACAAGTTTTCCAGCAATTTGAGACCAGCTACCAGGAGCTGCACCCAAATCGACTACCGTCATGCCGGGCTTGATCAACTTATATTTTTCTTGGATTTCAAGAAGTTTATATGCTGCTCGCGCACGATACCCTTCCTTTTGTGCTTTTTTTACAAAAGGATCGTCTAGATGTTCCCTCATCCACGCACGACTACTTTTCGACAATTTCTGGTTTGTAATGCGTGTTGCCATAACTCACTAAATATCAAAAAAACTTCTGATCGTTCATTGTACGTGAAAATTACTCTCATTACAGTACGGATGTAGCGTAATCTCACCAAGTTTTACAGTTTTTTTCCAATAATGTTGATCGATTATTTATACAGTTTTTCGTACATCTGAATTTAAGTTTTTTGCTATACTAAGTCGTTTTTAAAATCAGGTATTTTTAATGGCCGCTTTATCTATCCATGAACGTAAACGTTTACGTCAAATTGGTCATGTGCTTAATCCGGTTGTCATGATTGGTGGACAAGGCTTAACAGATGCTGTTATCGAAGAAACTCTTCGTGCTTTAAACGACCACGAACTTATCAAAGTTAAAGTTGCTGGTGAAGACCGTGAAGCACGTACTGCTGTAATTGATGCAATTGTAGAAGCGACTGGCGCAGAAGCTGTGCAAAAGATTGGTAAAATTGTTTTACTTTACAAAAAAGCAGCTAAGCAAAACCAGCATTTGTCTAATCTTGTTCGCCACGCTCATTTAGCAAACTAAGTTGATTTGACAAACTATGGCAAGTTACGAACTTTCAGCTTTTGATCGTTTTCATGCTGTTTCTGTTGTTGGCGCAATTGAACAGCAAGCACCGCACACCTTAAATGTCGGTTTTTGGATTCGTGATCCAAATCAACTCATTGTCTGGCCCCAAGAAGTCGCGGCTCATCCTCGTCAGGATTTTTTGTGGGAAGAAACTTGTTTCGAAATTTTTGTTGGCGTGCATGATGAAGATTATTATCGGGAAATTAACCTTTCCCCTTCTCAAGCATGGCAGTCTTATCAGTTTGAAGAATATCGCTATCCAGAAAGTATGCCTCCCCTTGCTGCTTACGATATTGAACTGAACCATCTCAAGCGTACTCATTATGGCTTAAATGTTAGTCTTGATTTGGGACAATTTATGCAACAGCATCGCTTGAAATGGGCAAACCTTTATTTAGGTTTAACTGCAGTTTTAAAAACCAAAGAAGGTATGCAGTACTATGCAATGCAGCATAGTGGAAAAAGTGCAGATTTCCATAATAAGCGTGACTGGTTACATCAGTTTTAAAAGTAAAAAAGCGAGAAATTAATTCTCGCTTTTTTATAGCTAGCTAAAAGCTAAGATCATTAGTTATCTCTTGCTTTATTCCAAGCTTCAACTGCATTATTTTTAGTACGCTTAATACTTTCACTTAAAGAATCTTTGTGCTTCAAAGAAATCTGGCTAATATCCCCTTTAAGTTCTTTACTGACTTTAGTCAAATCTTCGATAAGCGCGTTAATTTCTGCTTTCAAAGCATTTTTAAGTTCAGATAATCCTTCTTGTGAGGTGCTAAACTGAGCTTTAATCACATCAAGACGTTGTAGAATATCTTGTTTAATTTGAACAAATTGATTTTGAATATTCTTGTTTAACTCATGAGTTTCAGCTTCAATTTTTTCTTGAGTTTCGCTTAAAACTTCTTTGACCTGCTCTTGAGTTTCAGTAATAGCTTCTTTCACCTGAGTTTTCGCTTCTGTAGCAACTTCTTTAATCTGCTCAGTTTTCTCGGCAACACTTTCTTTTACTTGCGCAGTTTTAGCAGTTACTGTTCTTTTCGCTTTAGTTGTAGTAGCAGCTACGGTTTCTTTCACTTCATTCACCTCAGCTTTTACTGAATCAACGACTGCTTGAGCTTTCTCGCTCACATCTTTTGAAACTTGATCATTACTCATGCTATTTCCTCATATTGTTTATTTTTTTAACTAGCAATACAATAAATCCAGTTCTAAAAATTCAGCCAGCAAATTGTTAGACAATTTATCAAAAGTAACTGATTCGGATGAGCGGATAATTTTTTTGTAAAAATCAAGCAATGAATTATGTTTTTTAGCAGAAAATAAATAGACTTTTTGAGGTTCCATGCGTATAATGCGCTGTTAAGTTACAAGCGAGCAGACCGATAGGGAGGGGCATGTTTTATCACAACATCGCCTATCTTTTTTGGGTCTACTCGCTTTTTTACAGCCGAAATTCAGGAGCTTTGGTTTGAGCACCCCCGCCATTTTAGCCCTCGCAGATGGAACGATCTTTAAAGGAACGTCAATCGGCGCAACGGGAAGTACGACTGGAGAAGTCGTTTTTAACACAGCCATGACAGGCTATCAAGAAATTTTGACTGACCCAAGTTATGCACAACAAATTGTGACATTAACTTACCCTCATATCGGAAACACTGGCTGCAACGCAGAAGACGTTGAATCTGGTCGTATCCATAAAGTATGGGCGAATGGTTTAATTATTCGTGACCTTCCTCTACTACACAGTAACTTCCGTGCTGAGCAGTCTTTGAGTGAATATTTGCAAGAACACAATGTTGTTGCAATCGCGGATATTGATACACGTAAATTAACACGTATTTTGCGTGACAAAGGTGCACAAAATGGTTGCATCCTTGCTGGCGAAAATATTACCGAAGAAGAAGCAATTGCCAAAGCTCGTGCTTTTGGTGGCTTAAACGGTTTAGACCTTGCAAAAGAATGTTGCGATCCAACTGGTTTTGAATGGTCTGAAGGTTCATGGACTCTAGGCCAAGGCTTCTCTCAACCTGAATTAAAATATCATGTAGTTGCATACGATTACGGTGTCAAAACCAACATCTTGCGTATGCTTGCAGACCGCGGTTGCAAATTAACCGTTGTACCTGCAGAAACTCCGGCTGAAAAAGTATTGGCACTTAATCCGGATGGCGTATTCCTTTCAAATGGCCCTGGCGATCCAGCTGCTTGTGATTATGCAATCGAAGCTGTAAAAACTATTGTTGAAACCACAACATTACCTGTATTTGGTATTTGCTTAGGCCACCAAATCTTGGCACTCGCTTCTGGTGCAAAAACTGTAAAAATGAACCATGGTCACCACGGTGCTAACCACCCTGTACAAAATCTTGAAGATGGTACAGTGATGATTACTTCACAAAACCATGGTTTCGCTGTAGATGCTGAAACTTTACCGGCTAACTTAAAAGCAACGCATAAATCATTGTTCGATGGCACCTTACAAGGGATTCACCGTACAGACAAACCAGCTTTCAGCTTCCAAGGTCACCCTGAAGCAAGCCCAGGTCCACATGATTGTGCCCCATTGTTCGATCATTTTATCGAACTTATCGAAGCATCTAAACAGTAATTAAGGAGCGAATAATGCCTAAACGTACGGATATTAAAAGCATCTTAATTATTGGTGCTGGCCCGATTGTGATTGGTCAGGCATGTGAGTTTGACTACTCAGGTGCTCAAGCGTGTAAAGCGCTTCGTGAAGAAGGCTACCGTGTTATTTTGGTTAACTCGAACCCAGCAACCATTATGACAGACCCTTCAATGGCTGATGCAACTTATATTGAGCCAATTACTTGGCAAACAGTTGCACAGATTATTGAAAAAGAACGTCCAGATGCAGTATTGCCAACTATGGGTGGCCAAACTGCGTTGAACTGTGCACTTGCACTTGATGAGCACGGCGTTCTTGAAAAATATAATGTTGAATTAATTGGTGCAACTAAAGACGCAATTGAGAAAGCCGAAGACCGCAAACTCTTCGATATCGCTATGCGTAAAATTGGCTTGGAATGTCCAAAAGCTGCCATTGCCGAAACAATGGAAGAAGCTTTAGAAATCCAGTCACGCTTTGGTTTCCCGGTAATTATCCGTCCATCATTCACAATGGGTGGTTCGGGTGGCGGTATTGCATATAACCGTGAAGAATTCCTTGAGATTTGTGAACGTGGTTTTGACCTCTCTCCTACTCACCAGTTATTGATTGATGAATCTTTAATTGGTTGGAAAGAATACGAAATGGAAGTTGTTCGTGACAAAAACGACAACTGTATTATCGTATGTGCGATCGAAAACTTCGACCCGATGGGCGTACACACTGGTGACTCAATCACTGTAGCTCCAGCTCAAACATTAACTGACAAAGAATACCAATTGATGCGTAACGCTTCGGTTGCAGTTCTTCGTGAAATTGGTGTTGAGACAGGTGGTTCTAACGTTCAGTTCGGTATTAACCCGAAAGACGGCCGTATGGTTGTTATCGAGATGAACCCTCGTGTATCTCGTTCATCTGCACTTGCTTCTAAAGCAACAGGTTTCCCGATTGCTAAAATCGCAGCAAAACTTGCTGTTGGTTATACACTTGATGAATTGAAAAATGACATCACTGGTGGCGTAACTCCTGCAAGCTTCGAACCATCAATTGACTATGTTGTAACGAAGATTCCTCGTTTTAACTTCGAGAAATTCCCGCAAGCAGAACCAGTTCTTACCACTCAGATGAAATCTGTTGGTGAAGTCATGGCAATTGGCCGTAACTTCCAAGAATCTGTGCAAAAGGCATTACGTGGTCTTGAAGTTGGTGTAAGCGGTTTTGATGAAAAAATCGAAGCCGGTGCAACAAATGCAAAAGAAATTATTCTAAAAGAACTTAAAGTTCCGGGTCCTGAGCGTATCTGGTACGTAGCGGATGCTTTCCGTCATGGTTTCTCTTTAGATGAAGTTTTTGAAGCGACTAAGATTGACCGCTGGTTCCTTATCCAAATTCAAGACATCATTAAAACTGAAGCTCAAGTGAAAACTTTAGGTTTTGGTGACTTAAACGCTGACAACATCCGTTCGTTCAAGCGTAAAGGTTTATCTGACCTTCGTATTGCTCACCTCATGGGCATTTCACAAAAGCAATTCCGTAAACAACGTTGGAACTTGGGTGTTTATCCAGTTTACAAACGCGTTGATACATGTGCAGCAGAGTTTGAATCTGGTACTGCATACATGTATTCAACTTACGATGAAGAATGTGAAGCAAATCCATCAAACCGTGACAAGATCATGGTCATTGGTGGTGGTCCAAACCGTATTGGTCAAGGTATCGAATTTGACTACTGCTGTGTACACGCTGCATTAGCTATGCGTGAAGACGGTTACGAAACAATCATGGTGAACTGTAACCCTGAAACTGTTTCTACCGACTATGACACATCTGACCGTCTATACTTCGAGCCTGTAACACTTGAAGATGTACTTGAAATCGTACGTACAGAGAAGCCTAAAGGCGTAATCGTACAGTACGGTGGTCAAACTCCGCTTAAATTGGCACGTGCTTTAGAAGAAGCAGGCACTCCAATTATCGGTACATCACCAGATGCGATTGACCGTGCTGAAGACCGTGAACGTTTCCAACAAATGATTCAACGTTTACAGCTTCGTCAACCAAACAACAGCATTGTAAAATCTGCTGAAGAAGGTATCTCTGAAGCTGCAAAAGTAGGTTATCCGCTTGTTGTTCGCCCATCTTATGTATTAGGTGGTCGTGCAATGGAAATCGTATATAACGAAGAAGAACTTAAACGTTACCTTCGTGAAGCAGTTCAGGCATCTAACGAAGCCCCTGTTCTTCTTGACCGTTTCCTAGATGACGCAACTGAAGTTGATGTTGACTGTGTATCTGACGGTAAAGACGTTGTGATCGGCGGTATCATGCAGCATATCGAACAAGCGGGTATTCACTCAGGTGACTCTGCATGTTCAATTCCTCCTTATTCTTTATCAAAAGAAATTCAGGATGAAATGCGTCGTCAAACGATTGCGATGGCAAAAGAACTTGGTGTTGTCGGCTTGATGAACGTTCAGTTCGCTGTAAAAGGTGACGATATTTACGTTCTTGAAGTTAACCCACGTGCTTCACGTACAGTTCCATTCGTATCGAAGTGTATTGGTGATTCTTTAGCGAAAGTTGCTGCGCGCTGTATGGCAGGTCAATCTCTTGAGTCTCAAGGATTTACTAAAGAAATCATTCCAACTCACTTTGCTGTGAAGGAAGCCGTTTTCCCATTCGCTAAATTCCAAGGCGTAGACCCTATGCTTGGACCTGAGATGAAATCTACAGGTGAAGTGATGGGCGTAGGTAAAACATTTGGTGAAGCATTCTATAAAGCTGTTTTAGGCTCAAATGAACGCTTACCTGGTTTACCAACTGAAGGCGAAGTAAAACATGCTTTCTTATCAGTACGTGAATCTGACAAGAAATATATCGCTGATATCGCTAAGAAATTAGTTGAATATGGCTTCAAGCTTGTGGCAACAGGTGGTACTTACCAAGTGCTTAAAGAAGCAGGTTTAGAATGCGAATCTGTAAATAAAGTTACTGAAGGTCGTCCACATATTGTTGACCGCTTGAAAAATGGTGAAATACACCTTATTGTCAATACCACTGAAGGTAAACAGGCTCAATATGACTCTGCAATGATTCGTCGTGCTGCCCTACAAGGCAAAGTGTATTACACAACGACTATCAATGGCGCAGAAGCTGTTTGCCAAGCCTTTGCTGTGAAATTGCCAATGGATGTATACCGCTTGCAAGATTTAACTGTAGGTTAATTTTTTTACCGATAAGTCCCGTCACCTTATCGGTGGCGGGATTTTTTCATTTTTTTAACTGTGTTTTCTCAACTTAAGAGGGACCGAAATGCAACGTTATCCAATGACCCCTGAAGGTAAAATCGCCTTAGAGAAAGAATTACAACATCTGAAATCTGTTGAACGTCCACGTATTACTCAAGCGATTGCTGAGGCACGTGAACATGGGGACTTAAAAGAAAATGCAGAATACCATGCTGCTCGTGAACAGCAAGGTTTCTGTGAAGGACGCATCCAAGATATCGAAGGAAAATTGGGTGCTTCACAAGTCATCGATGTTAAGGACTTAGAACAAAACGGTCGTGTTGTATTCGGTGTTACGGTAACGATTGAGAACCTTGATACTGAAGAACGCAAGACTTATAAAATTGTTGGTGATGATGAAGCTGATTTTAAAATCAATAAAATCTCAGTGAACTCACCAATCGCACGTGGCCTTTTGAGCAAGAGTGAAGGTGATGAAGTAAAAATCGTTACTCCTCAAGGCGAAGTGGAATATGAAATCGTAAGTGTAGAATATCTTTAATTTATAAATAGATATACTGAAACTATAAAACCCCTCAATTGAGGGGTTTTTTATATTTCAAACAATTATTAAAAAAGTTCACTATGCATTTTTAAAAAGCCTGATGCAAAGATTTTAAAAGCATTTAAGGCTTCAGGAAGTACCTGTTCAGGATATTCACTAGAAGCTACCCATAATGCTGCGTTCATGGCAGCCCCATTTAAAAGCACTGCTGCCGCTTCTGGGTCTACAATTTTAATTTGTTCTGCTGTCAATAGCTGTTCAACGCACTTACGGGTAGACTGCAGACATCTGTTTTGACTTGGCCAATGCGCTGGATCGCCCAGCACTGCAGGTCCATCACGTAACACAATACGCTGAAACTCAGGATTTAAAGCATTTTGAATATAGGTCTGCCCTTCAAGTAGCAATCCTTCCCAAAGATCATCAGGCTGCTCTAAATGCTGCTGGGCATATTCTGCCATTTGTGAATCAATTTGATCGACCACTGCAGCAAATAAACCGCGCTTATCACCAAAATGATGGTACAGCGCCCCACGGGTCAACCCTGCTTCTGCCGTGAGTTTATCCATTGAAGTATCTGCATAGCCATATTCAGCAAATGCACGACGTGCTACTTCAATCAGTTTCTTGCGGGTTTCCGCCATCTTTTGTTCACGAACAGACATGTATTTCACCAGCTAATCATCACAAAAAATTTTAATTGACATACGCCTCGTATGTCAAGTATGTTTACATACGTGGCGTATGTGAAACCTGAGCGACATTTACTGATTGGTATTTAAATACTGAAGGAGAACAAACCTGATGAGAACTGCAATATTTCCTAAAGACCGCCATACCTTATATGAACAGCATGGTTATTCAGCCGCAATTCAATCGAAAGATTTACTCTTTGTTTCAGGACAGGTTGGTAGCTTGGAAGATGGCTCACCTGTACCTGATTTTGAAAAACAGGTGATCCAAGCTTTTAAGAACTTAGCAGAGACACTGAAAGCAGCTGGTTGTACTTTCCATGATATTATTGATGTCACCACCTTTCATACCGATCCAGAACGGCAGTTTGAAAGCATTATGAAAGTTAAAAATCAGATCTTTACACAAAAGCCTTATCCTAATTGGACCGCTGTGGGCGTAACTTGGTTAGCAGGCTTTGATTTTGAGATTAAAGTTATTGCACGTATTCCTCATAATAATTAGTTCAAATTAGCCCCTCTTTTAATATTCGATTCACTGGCTGGGCTGAGATTATGGGTTCAGCTTGAATCGCAATTCGGTATAATGGCGTATTCTCTTTTTATATTTCCCTTATGGCTGAAAAGTTAATTGGCTCCCCTGTTCGTCATTGGTGCGAATTTGAGTTTATTTCCAAAACTGTGAGAAATCCAAATATCCATATTAAAGGAAATTATTCTTACTATTCGGCCTATTGGGATCAAGGCTTTGAGCGTTGTGTAGTACGTTATTTACATGACAAGCTCTCTACTCCAGACAAGCCAATTGATCAACTTTATATTGGTAATTTTGTTTGTTTTGGTGCTGAGTGCGTGATCATGATGGGTGGCAATCAGCTTCATAGACCCGACTGGATTTCAACTTTTCCTTTTGATACTCGTAGTTTTTTGGCGGCTGGTGATACTATTATTGCTGATGGCTGCTGGATTGGTAGCCGTGCAATGATTATGCAAGGTGTCAAACTAGGTGAAGGCGCAGTGGTCGCCACTGGAGCCGTAGTAACTAAAGATGTTCCTCCCTATGCAATTGTAGGTGGAGTGCCTGCGAAAATTATTAAATATCGCTTTCCTCAAGAACAAATCGACAAACTACTTGCTTTAAAACTTTATGATTTAGATGAGAAGCAAATTTTGAAAATACGTGAATATCTTCAAACTGACGATATTGATGCTTTATCTACACATATAGAAAATTTGCGCAATTTATAAAAATTTATCTAAAAAATTTGTTGTTATAAAATCACAAATGATTACGTGCTTGAATTTAAATCGTCAAAAAATAAGTATAAAGTATTAATAAATAAGCATCATTACAATAAGGAAAATACTCATGTTATATCAACATATTTTGGTACCAATTGACGGTTCTGAAACTTCTATGGTCGCCATGAAAGAGGCCATTAAGCTGGGAAAAGCGTTAAATAGTAAAATTACAGTTGTACAAGTGATGGCACTTGACCCATTTATTGCTGATGTCTACGTAAAAACTGGCCAAACTAATGATTTGATTGAACGCACAAGAACTTATTTACTCGATATTTTAGAACACGCAAAACAAGAGTTTGCCAACGAAGGCATTACCGTTGAGACTAAACTGCTGGAAGGTTTTGTTGTACATGAGGAAATCATTCAGGCTGCCCAAGACTTAAATGCAGATTTGATTGTAATGGGCTCTCATGGGCGCACAGGAGTCCGAAAACTTGTGTTAGGAAGTGTTGCACAAAAAGTTTTAGGGGAAAGCCATATTCCTGTGTTAATTGTTCGCTAAAGTGAGAATGCCTGTCTGGCTAAAGTGAGCAAGATAGGCTTCTATTTCTTAAAAGGCATAACCTCTTCACGCGATTGCTCAACCGTTATCGTTTTTTTACTTTTGAAAGCTTCCCAAGAATAATTTTTATAATTTAATTGCCATAAATAATATGGTTGCCCCACATCTTTAAATTGAATGTTTAGTATCATCCATGCCTCATCATGACAATGGGGCGATTTTTTATAATCTTGTTCTGAAAAACATGCTCGAATCATTTCTCGTGAAGAAAAAGCAATATCTTTTAGTGCAACTTGATACTCCCCATGAGGTTTGAGCTTAATGAAGTCAGCATTTTCCTCAAAACGCCCTCCTCCTGAGTAACCAGTAAACCATCTATTAACTACTGCGATTGCAAACTCATTTTTATTTAATGGATATAAAGCTGGAAAGATTTGTAATCCATCTGGTGCCAAATCATCGGTGTGAGGCTCTTTATTATGATGTTGATAATCTTTAAATTCCCATTGATCAACTACTTTATATTGATTATTTTGCTTCTTAACCTGAACAATTTGTGGACTTTCATCTATTAGGTAATAAATCGAATCTTGCGTATTTTTTCCCTTCCACAGGATAGCTTCACCACTGCATTTCTGTTTCAGTTGCTTGCATATCAAATCTATGTCTTGCTGAGAAGCCTTTATATTTGCAAAAGGTTGAGTTGAAATATCCTTTTCAGCATAACTCACCTGTGCCATCAAACTTAAAAGTAATACTGCTCCGCTACACCATTTATTATTCTTTTGCATGTGTATTTACTCTCTAACTTAAATATTAAGGCTGCCAAGCAAACTGCTTTAAGTCAACTTTACCATTTAACAAATAGACACCTTCAGCTTCCAATTTTAATTGCTGAATATTTTCACCTTTTTCATTAAATTTACTTAGGCTAATTTTGCCTTGAGAATTAATTACACGATACCAAGGAACTTGATGATCAGCTTCAAGATGTTTCAAAACATAGCCGACTAATCTTGCATGTTTTGGTAATCCTGCCATACGAGCCACTTGTCCATAGGTTGCAACTTTTCCGTAAGGAATCAAAGCAATGACTTCTAAAATTTGCCGATGTAGTTCATACTGAGTTGTCAAAATGGACTCCATAAAAATTGACATCATTCATATCATATAAAAAATTTTGAACAAAACTAAATGCAATCCAAGGTGGGCTTGAGGGAAATCTGCATGAAAAAAACATTACTGGTGATTACTGGCACTTTACTATGCGTTTCTTGTACTACACGCCCTCCTCTTCCTTTAGGAGAAACACCTAAAGTCTCTACAGATGGCCTTCCTATTATTCCAGTCACTTTTGTTTTTACAACCAACTCTCCAGAAGCTACAAAGTTTGATAATTATCAACAGATGCGTAAGGAAATTAAAATATTAAATAAATACTATGTAGATGATAAAAATAATAAAATTTTTAAATTTAAATTACATCGTTATATTCCTTATGAAGAGTTTTCAAAATTACATTGTGATTTAAAACAACAGATTAATCAGCCCTACCCAATTACTATTGAAACCATTCCTGCCAGTGTAAATACGTGTTTTCCGAAACGAACTGCAAGTAAAGAAGTGATTGTTTTTATTTATGATGCCTACTCAACGAAATGGAAATTTGAAGATGTAACAAGTAGAGCTTTTCGCAATAATGGCAAACCCTTTATTTTATTAGACTGGAACCGCCTCAATTATAATATTCAGGCTGGTAGCGTGCATGAAATGGGACATGTATTTGGACTAAAACATGTTTGTGCACCGAATGCTACAAAACGTACTCCAACCAACATCATGGCAAGCGCCGAATGTAAATTAGGCAGTGGTGGCTTAAGAAATTTAGGATTTACGCCAGTACAACTTCAAACGATTTTATCGACATACAAACAATATCCCTAAAATTTAATTTCAATATATGCCCCTAAGTTATCTTGGGCAGCGATGTAATTTTCAGGGGTCAGTAAAGATGTCATGTAAGTACTCGCCTTTAAGAAATCTTCAGCATCGACTGGATACGGCTGCCAAAATGTTTTCAAATTATTGGTGTAAATTGGATAAAGGCGAAGTAAGTCTTTTGATAAATCTAACCTTGCTATACAGCCAAATGGTAAAGCATTGTGTTTTTCATATTCGCCATTGCTATTAAACACAGCATTGCCAATACCAAATACGACTGGCTTTTGGTTGATGATCTGGACAGGTTGAATAGTATGAGCACCATGGCCAATGATCAGGTCAGCGCCAGCTTGAGTAAGAATCGTAGCAAGCTTACTCTGTTCTTTTGTAATTGGCTTAAAGTCGACACCCCAATGGCAAATAACAATAATTTTATGTTCAGGATGAATCAGCCTATAGCGACCTATTTGTTCAAGCAAAACACCATTTAAACACGCGACCCCACTCTTATGACCTAAAGCATAAAAATCATAATCGAGATAGGCAGTGTCTCTGTGCCAGTATCCGTTAAAAATAGCATAACGCTTATTTTCAATAGAGAGTTGAAAGTAGTTATGAGCATCTTTTTGGTTTATACCTGCCCCGATATAAGAAATGTTAGCTTGATCCAACTGTTGTAATGTATAGGTCAGCCCACGATCTCCATAGTCTTTTAGATGGTTATTTGCCAACACCACATGATGAAGGTGAATATTTTTGAATGCTGCTAATGTTTTTTCAGCATCAGCTTTAAGAATAAAAGGCTTTTTATGATCTAAAGGAGATTGGTTTTCTAAAGAAAATACCGCTTCAAAGTTAGCAATATTTAAGTCATGTTCACCTAAAAAAGCTTTTATTTTTTTAAAAGAATAGTCATATCCATACTGTTGCATAGCATCTATTTGCCCTCTAGCCTTACGTTTTTCAGTGTAGATTTCCCCAAAGTAGGTATCACCTAAAATGTTAATAATGCCACTTGGAGCAGAGCAAACTTTAGGTTGTACGTTCTGTGCTTGAAAACAATGATAATAAGGAACCAGGTGCTCAGCACGATGAATATCATCTAAGAATAAAAAGAAACCTATAGTTTGGTTTTCTTCAAAGAAAGTGAGATAAATTTTTCTAAATGAGTTTGTAAGATATAAGACCTCTACTACGTTCTGTGCCATTAATAAGGTCTGAGGAAGATAGGACTTTCCTTTAAAAATAAGCTCTTTTATAAAGAATAGTTTTCTGATTTCAGCTGGATGGCTATAAATATTTTTAGCTAATAAAAACAAATGCTTTAACTGATTTTGGGTACCTGCATTTTTTAGGGTTAAGTTATGGGTAGCGGCTCTTTTAGAGAAAATTAAAGATGCTTTCTCATTTGTACCGCAGAGCATCTTACTTAAAGCATCTTTTACATCTGCTGCTTGGGTGAAAATTAGCAACTGCAATAGTTCAATGAAGTTGTAATGTTCCGAGGGTTTTAAGCCTAGATTTTGCTGACCTAATTGCTCAGATAGATGTTCAGGGACAACATAGTCATCTTGAGCTTGTACACTTTTTTGCTGAAATTGCTCTAATGCGTAGTCAATTAGCAGTAGCGTTGAAATATCATCGTCAAATTCGAATTGCCATAAAGCTTCATCAAAACTTGTCGTATCGATATGTGCTAATAGCTTGATCTCAACGGGTTGATATTTCATGGCTCATCACCTTTATAATCTTTAACGTAAGCGATGTAACCCGATAAGTTGTGTTCTTGGTCATCAATCCGTACTCGAAAACGATCATGACGAATATAAAACGCATGTAAAATTTTATCTGGCCGAGCCATATACATCGCCATTTCCGGATAAAAAAATCCTGTAGTTTGAAAATCAGCTCTAAACTCAATTAGCTTTTGAAGCTCAGGCATATACGCCTGCTCAAAAAGTGCTGTCCGTCCCTGCTCTTTTAAACGGTTCACCATTTTATAAGCAGCCATTAGCATTTCTAATAAAGTTGCATATGTTGTTTTTCGATTTTTAATAAAAATAAAATGTTTTAAATAATTATTTAAACCAAAAATAAAATATTTATCTTCAGGGCATATTTTAGTGAGTTCATTTGTACAATAACTTAACCAATGATCATGGTATTTTTCATATCTTTTCTCAATAAAACATTCAAACATTAATTTAACAGTTTCTAATAATCTAGAATCTTGGTTAATTTGATATAACCTTAATAAAGCTAAAGCAGCTTCACCATCATAATAAATAATTCTGAATTTTTCTTTTAAATCATAATCTGGATAATTTAATACATGAGTTGTTGAGCCATTTGAATCTATTAATTTTAAAATACCATTTGCTAGTTTTTCTGCATATTTTTGATAATCAGTTTTTTGAGTAATTTCTTGATATTTAGTTAACATTAAAATAGCAGCCGCATTGGCACCTAATTTAATTTCAAATTCCCCTTCTTTACCATCAATCATAAATGCAGTTTCTGAGTCTTTTTCTTTATAAAAGTTGCTCAGTGCATATTGGATAGCAGCATGTATCTTGGGCCAATATTCTGGTTTGCTCTGCACTTCAAATGTTTCTAGTAAGGCATACACTGAGGTACAGTGGCGTACCGTATTATAGTTACGAATGTCACGATCATAAGCAGAAAAATAGCCATAGATAAATTTGCCATTTTCTTGAATTTGATCATGCAAAAATGCCGAATTTTTTTCAATTAACGACTGAAAATGCTGTTTCTTATTGCTTGAAATCGCTCTAATACCATTCGCATCATAACCGTTCGCTAAATTAATGAATTGCCCATTTTCATAAAATGCTGCATAGGTATCAAAAGTCCAAATGTCTTGTAGCTCTTGTAGTTTAATCTGTGGTTTAGTCGCGTTATATTTTTGCTTAATTGCATAATTCAGATTTGTTTCGTCAAAAAAGTTGGGTTTGTCATAGCTCAAACCTCGAATAATTGCCTTTCCATAAATCTCTTGCTCCAGAAAAACCACTGAACAGTGTTCATCAAATCCAATACCTTTACGGTAGTGGTTATTGTGAAATTGATGATGGACCTGCTGCTCTACTACTGTCCAAACTTGTTTCGTTAAATTATATGCAACATCAATTTTTATATAATCAACAAGTGACTCATGTGCAAACTGGTCATTAATGAAAGCTAATAATTGTATTTTTGCTTGAGAAAAGTTTGTTTTTTCACTATGCCATACGTTACATCTTTGGTCTTTAGGCCCATAAGATATAAATAAAATTGTTTCATCCTGAAAAGCGGAAGCATGTGGAGCGATATGTTCTAACCAAAGGTTCAGTTGTCTTTGGAAGTTTAAAAATGCTGTCACTCGAAATCAGTCCCTATCCGTTATTTGTTGTTCTATAAAGTTTTCAATCCATCATAGCATGAACATATAAAAAGCTAACTTAACGTATTGTTTAAACATAAAAAAAGAGCCCGAAGGCTCTTTTTTCTATAAGTCGATTGTCAGATTAGAAAATGATTTGACCATTGTTGATCAAGTCATTCAATGTGACTGGACCAGTAAGGTTAGTCAATTGAAGCAATGGTGTTTCAGTGTAAGTACCTTCTACAAGTAATCCACCATCACGGTCTACGCTGATTGTCGCAGTTTGAGTACCAGCATCATAACTTACTGTCACATATTGACCAATTGTTAAGTTAGTTTGAGAACCAATTAACAAGTTACTTAAGTCAATCTTATCAGCCTGATCATCGGTTGCAGTGTCACCTACGTGGAAGTCAGTCCATACATCTACACCACCAGCTGTTGTATTACCACCAGTTGCGTTAGTTACGCTTGCAGCTGTTAATGTGTTGTAAATCAAGGTATCAGAGCCATTTCCAAGAGCAAATGTATCATTTGCCGCAGTACTTACTGCAAGGCTATTCAACTCTTGACTCAAGTTAATCGTCAATGTAGAGGCATATTCACTACCATCGATCACTGAAACCAACTTGTAATCAATCGCATCAACAGTCGCATTTGCCGCGCTGTCTAATGGTTTGTAGAAGTAAGAACCATCATTGTATAGATACAACGTACCTTCACCTGTATTGACTCCTTGACCAGCAGCTAGTTCATAAGTACCAGTTGTTGAGTTCATTACATAGAGCTGTGTACCTTCTACCACATCATTAGTAAGAACGTTACCAGTAATCCAGTCGGTTTGACCATCTGGTGTGTATTGGTCTAGATGAGTCGCTGTGGTTGTAATTACTGTATCTAAAGTAACTTGGCCAATAGCAACTAGAGCACTAATGTTGAATACGATTTGGTACGTACCTGCAGACAGATGTGGCACATCTGTCGAGTAGGCTGGAGCACCCAACACGCCAGCTAAAGCCGTCGCTGAACCTGAATAAACCGTATCTACCCATACACCGCCTACAAACTGCTGAATCTTATAAGCTACAGTTGGTAATGCCGATAAGCTTAATGATGCAGTGTAGTTCAACTGTATATGAACATCACTAACAGTGTTCGCACCAATTACAAATTGGCTAGAAGTGACTGTACCCGTAGTACCGTAGATCGGAGTACCAACAATTGGAACAGTACCAATCTGAGCAAATTGTAAGTCACCACTCGCCACTGAAGCGGCAGGATCTACCACTGGTTCCATACTGATTGTCGCATCATCTGTATCAGCTGTTACAGATGGTGTTGGAAGCGTAGCATCTGCCGAAGGATCTGCTGTATTCCAAGTGACATCAACATCTGGCGAACCAACTTGAACATGTAATGTAGCGGTATCAGTTCTACCAGTTACAGGATCTGTCACTGTGTAAGTAAAGCTATCAACTTTACCTACATTCGCCATATCCGCAGTTGCCTGATAACTATAAGTACCATCTGCATTAATAGTCAGAGTTCCGTATACCCCAATAACCGTTGCTGGAGTACCCGCTACAACTGTAGTTGTATTACCATTTTCAGCTGTAACAGCAGTTACTACTGAAGTTGTTGTAATGTAGTCCGGCACATAGTTTGTACCGTAAACAGCAGAGTTATCATCAGCGAGTACATTACCAGTTACAGGGTCAACAACCAGTACAGGAGGTTGAGTGATATCACCGTGATTCAGTGTGATATCCGCAGTAACACTACCTAGAGCTGTAAGTAATGTGTTGCTTTCCATGAACAACTCATAAGTACCGGCACTTAAGTTATCAATCTTGAATTGAACTTCAGAACCAAAGATACCTAACAAATCGATCACGCCAGTATCAGAGCTATCTGCAACTACAGTACGAGTGCCATCTGGATTTAATCGTGTTAATACCACATGTAAACCGTCGACAACCGTAGCAACCGAACCAAAGTTCACTGCAATAATCGCATCAGTCAGATTACCTGGATCAACTGTAAATGTCGCTGTTCCTTCTCTAGAACCGATAACAACTCCACCTACACCGAGTAACCAGTTATAGCTGATCGCATTATCAAGTACCTCAGTTGTTACTGGATACACCATGTCTATTTCAGCCGAAGCAACGTTATCCATTGCATCTACTGGAAGCGGGCTAGTAATTACAGCTGGTTGAGATGGATCTGCATCGTTCCAAGTCATATCTACACTGTCACTATCGAGACGAACATAAAGTGTTGCCTCAGAAGTGTTACCTGTTACAGGATCAAGCAAGGTGTAGGTAAATTGATCTACCTGACCTAGGTTTGCTCCGTCTACAGTTGGGGTATAAGTGTAGTTACCATCTTGGTCGATCACCAATGTACCGTATGTACCATTGATTGTTGCACCAGCAACTGGATCAACCGCAACACCATTCACTTGAGAGATCACAGCACTGCTGCTTGCTGCATCAACTTCACCAGTGAGGCTCGCATCTTTGATGACATTCCCAGAGATAGGTTCAACAGAGTAACTAGCCACGATGTATGGATTGTAGACATCCATCGTACCAGTTAATGTTCCGCCTAAACCTACACCGACTAAACCTTCATATCCAATGAATGCACGGTACTGACCAGCATCCAATCCTTCAAGTACAGCTGTTGGTGTTCCACCGATAAGTGATAGATCGATGAGTGATGCTTCTGGGTTAGTACCACCAATCGATACCCATTGGCCTGTTGCTTCATCAAATTTCTGAACAACAATCGCATAATTACTGAGTAAATCTGCTGTGATTATGGCATCGAAAGTAAACGTTGCTGTGCCTTCACGGTTTGGATCAACAGTAAACTCAATTGCATCGTTACCAAGCAATTGTAAATCCAGACCAGCTAACGATACAGCTACAAGATAACTCGCACTACCTAACGCAACATCATCTGCAACAAGCAACGGTTCTGGGTTGATCTCTGCAGTTACAACATTATCCACTGCTTTCACAGAGCTCAATTGAATATTGAGGTTTGCTTGAGCCGTATCACCAGTTACAGGATCAGTTAATGTGTAGACAAATACATCTGTTTGACCTACACCTGCTGCACTTGCAGTAGGGGTATAAGTGTATGTACCGTCTGGATCGATTACCAAAGTACCGTACAACCCGTTGATCACAGTATCTAGCGCTGTAACAGGCTGACCATTTACTGCTGTAACTACAGTCGTAGCGGTTACAACGTCTGTTTCGCCACTGGTATTGATATCAGTAATCACATTCCCATCAGCAACTTCGGTGTAGTATCCACCTACTTGTGTTGTGTCATAAACATCCATTGTGCCTGTTAAGGTACCCAGTAAACCGATACCTAGAAGACCGTTGTAAGTCATGAATGCACGGTATTGTCCTTCTTCTAGACCTTCAAGAACCACACCAGGAGTTGAACCTAGTAAAGTAAGATCAAGAATATCTGCTTGGCCACCACCATAGACCGAAGTCCATTGGCCTGTTACTGGGTCAAGTTTCTGAACTACTAGAGAGTAATCAGATAATGCATCTACTCCAATTAAAGCGCTGTAAGTAAAGGTCGCATTGCCTTCTTGACCAGCACCCACTGTAAAGCCGATTGACTCTGACCCTAACTGCAAATCAAGTCCAGCAAGCGATACAAGTGCTAGATAAGTGTTGCTTCCTAGTGCTGCATCATCTTGTACAAGCAATGGTTGAGGTGCAAGTACTGCTGTATCAGTGTTATCGAAAGCAATGATAGAGCTTGCAAGAGTATAAGTTTGCGTATCTTGAAGTGTACTAGCGTTTCCTGCGAGGTCTGTGAATGTCGCAGTAGCATCAACAGTTAAGTCTGAATCTGCTGCAAGACCACTACCAGCTACATCAACTGTCCAAGTACCTGCTACGGCATCAACTGTGGCTGTATAGTCAACACCATTTACGGTAACCACAACACCTGTTGTTACTGCATCTGTAGGGATGTTGGTCAATGTACCTGTTAAGGTCACTGATCCACCAGCTTCTGTCGCATCCAAGATGTTATCAGCAGTAACTGGGTCAATTGCTAACACAGTTGTAGTGATATCAGGTGGAGTAACATCTAGAGTTACCGTTACGTCTGCATCAGCAACATCTACGTTACCTTGTGCATCTACAGCCTCAGCATGAATCACAATCTGACCAGTCACAGGATCTGCTGCTGTTGCGGCAAGAGTCGCTGTAATGAAGCCGTTTGCAAGGT